>JBEBXK010000034.1:0-36382 GCA_040391605.1 Vulgatibacter incomptus | reverse complement strand
CTTCTTCGCCGCGACGGGCTTCTTCGCCGCGACGGGCTTCTTCGCCGCGACGGGCTTCTTCGCCGCGACAGTCTTCTTCGCCGCGACAGCCTTCCCCCCTGCGGCAGTCTTCTTCGCAGCGGCAGCCTTCTCCCCTGCGGCAGCCTTCTTCGCAGCGGCCTCGACCCGCTTCACTGCCCGCTGGCGCGCGGTGGCGGCGCGCTCGGTCGCCGCCTTCTTCGCGGCGGCGGCCCGCTTCGTCACCGTCTTCTTGGCGGCGGCGGCCCGCTTCGCACCCTTCACCTCCGTGGCCTCGGGGCGCTTGCCCGCCCTGCCCTTCGCGGCGGCAGCCCGCTGGCCTACCTTCCGCTTGGCGGAGTCGGCGCGACGGCTCACCGCCTTCTTCTCGGCCTCGGCGCGGCGCACCTCGGGATCCTTCTCCACGGCCGTCTTCAGTGCCGCGACGCCCTTGGCTGCCACCTTCTTCTGCTTCGAGTTCTTCATCATCGCCTCGCTCCGCCACAAGCTCCGGACCCGCAGTTCCGTGAGCCGCTAGCCGCGCAGGATCTCTCGCGCGATGACCACGCGCTGGATCTCGCTCGTTCCTTCATAGATGGTCGTCACCCGCGCGTCGCGCATGTTCCGCTCGACCGGGAACTCGTCCACGTATCCATAGCCGCCATGGATCTGAACCGCCTGGTCGACCACTCGATTGGCGGCCTCCGAAGCGAAGAGCTTGGCCATGGAGGCCTCGCGGGTGAAGGGCAGCCCGTGCTCCTTACGCCACGCGGCCCGCAGGGTGAGCAGGCGCGCCGCATCGAGCTCGGTCTTCATATCCGCGATCTTAAAGCGGATGGCCTGGAAGTCGGAGATGGGGCCGCCGAAGGCCTGACGATCCGTGGCGTAGTCGATGGAGGCCTCCATGGCGGCCCTGCCGATGCCCAGGGCCTGGGAGCCGATGCCGATCCTGCCGCCGTCCAGGGCGATCATGGCCCACTTGAAGCCCTCGCCCACCTGGCCCAGGAGGTTCTCCGACGGGATCGCGCAATCCTCGAAGGTAAGGGGGACGGTACTGGACGCCCGCAGCCCCATCTTATCTTCGGCCTTGCCCACCAACAAACCCGGCGTGCCCCCCTCCACCAGGAAGCAGGAGATGCCCTTGGTGCCCGGATCCTTCGAGGTCCGGGCCCAGACCACCATCACCCCGGCCGTGTCGCCGCTGGTGATCCACTGCTTGGCGCCGTTGAGCACCCAGCGCTCCCCGTCCTTGGTGGCGAAGGTGGCCATGGCGGCCGGATCGGATCCCGCCTGGGGCTCCGAGAGCGCGAAGGCGCCCGCCACGTATTCCCCCGAGGTGAGCCGAGGCACGTAGCGCTGGCGCTGCTCCTCGTTGCCCGCCTTGACGATCAGCTCCGCACACATGTTGGTGACACCCATGGTCACCGCCGCCGAGGCGTCGCCTGCGGCGATCTCGGTCATGGCCAGGGAGTAGGCCACGGCGCCGGCAGCGGACCCGCCGTAGATCTCCGGGATGTTCACCCCCATCAGCCCCATGGACGCCATCTCGGCGACCTCGGCCTTGGGGAAGATCTCTCCGCGATCGCGATCGCGGGCGCCTGGGGCCAGCCGCTCCCTGGCGAACTTGCGCGAGGCGTCGCGGATCGCCGTCTGGATCTCGTTCAGCTCGAAGTCCATCTATCGCTCGGCCTCTCGTTTTGAACCCACCTTCTTGCCGCTGCGGGCCTTGAGCTCGAAGGGGAACTCGATCGGTGTCGCTACCTCGGGCTTGGGAAACTCCCAGAATCGGACGGCCTGCACCATGCACTCCGTGACCAGGGTGTCCTTGATCTCGCTCTGCTTCACCTTCACCTCGCTGGCCAGCCCCTCGACGGTCACCATCCAGCTCATCAGCACTCGCCCGGCAGGCGCATCCTTCGACGTTGAGCCCCGCCTGGCCATGGCGTCTTCGTAGCAGGTCTGGATCTCGTCGGCGTGCGAGGTGACCACGGCGAGGATGTTCGTCTTGTTGAAGGGGAGGTCGCCAGGACGGGGCGCCTGCGTCGAAGCGGCGACCTCCGGCCCGGAGACAGGGGCCGCCTCGCTGCCACTGGCCGTCCGTGACGACGCGCCCTTGGTCGGCGCAGGAGCTGCCGCCCTCTCCGCCGATCGCGGGGCCTGCGCCGACGCGGGCAACGAGACGAGCAGCCCCAGTACGAAGGCCCAGCAGCGGAGATCTATGCCCAGCTGGCGATGCCGGCAGCTCCGATCCGTGAGGTTCTCATCCATGGACTACCCCTTGAGGACGGAAGCCGAGATCACGACCCGCTGGATCTCGCTGGTCCCCTCGTAGATCTCGGTGATCCGCGCGTCGCGGTAGTGGCGCTCCACGTCGAACTCCTTGGAGTAGCCGTAGCCGCCGTGGATCTGGATGGCCTTATGGGTCACCCGATGGCTCATCTCGGAGGCGTAGAGCTTGGCCATGGCAGACTCGGCGCTATGTCGCACGCCCCTATCCTTGAGCGCCGCGGCCCGCAGCACCAGCATCCGCGCCGCGTCGAGCTCGGTGGCCATGTCGGCGAGCATGAACGCGATCGCCTGATGGTTGGCGATGGGCTTGTCGAAGCTCTTGCGCTCCTTGGAGTAGGCCAGCGCCTCCTCGTAGGCAGCGCGGGCGATGCCCACGGCCTGGGCGGCGATGCCGATCCTGCCGCCGTCCAACGTGCTCAAGGCGACCTTGAAGCCCTCCCCTTCCTTGCCCAGGAGCTGATCCGCGCCCACCTTCACGTCCTCGAAGAAGAGGGAGCAGGAGCCGGAGGCCGTGATCCCCAGCTTGCGATCGGCGGGGGCGCGGCTCACACCGGGCGTATTCAGATCCACCACGAAGGCAGAGATCCCCCGATTGCCCAGGGCCTTGTCGGTCATGGCGAAGAGGACGATCGCGTCGGCCTGTGGGCCGTTGGTGATCCAGTTCTTGGAGCCGGTGATGCGGTAGCCGTCTCCGTCGCGGACGGCGACGGTCTTCTGGGCGGCGGCGTCGGAGCCGGCCTCGGGCTCGGTGAGTCCGAAGCAGCCGAGCTTCTCCCCGGTGGCGAAGGGCTCGAGCCAGCGGCGCTTTTGCTCGTCGGTGCCGTACTTCATCACCGGATCGCAGTAGAGCGAGTTGTTCACGCTCATGATCACGCCGGTGGAGGCGCAGCCCCGGCTGATCTCCTCCATGGCCAGGGCGTACGAAACGTTGTCGGCGCCGGCCCCGCCCCACTCCTCGGGGATGGCGACGCTCATCAGCCCGAGCTCCCCGAGCTTCTGCACGGCCTCCTTGGGAAAGCGATGCTCCTCATCCCACGCCCTGGCGTTGGGGGTGAGCTCCTTCAAGGCGAACCCCCGGCAGGTGTCTCGGAGCATGCGCTGCGTCTCGGTCAAATCGAAGTGCATCTAGGGTCTCCCGGGTGTCCGTCACCCGTCTCGAAGGCGCGCATCATCCCCCGTTCGCATACACGCTGACAAGCTTTCGAAAGCCTTGCTTTCATCGCGGATTCTCGTTGTCGACCGACGTGACGCCCGAAGCTGCGTGCCTGCCGTTCCCCTGACGGCGCAGCGCCATCGGCAGGGGAGCTCCCACCTCGGTCGACGAAGGCGCGCAGCCGCTCCACCGATGGAAGGGCGTCACCTGCCGTGGAACGTGGCGGTCCTCTTCTCCAGGAAGGCACGCATGCCCTCCTTCTGATCCTCGGAGCCGAAGAGCACGCCGAAGGTCTCCTGCTCCAGTGCGTTGGCGGTGCGCGGATCACAGGCCGACGCCTCGATCACCACCCGCTTCAACGCCGCGATGGCGAGGGGGCCCTTGGCGGCGATCTTCGTGGCGATCTCGCCCACCCGCTCCCGCAGCTCGGCGGCTGGAAAGACTTCGAGCGCCAACCCGATCTCCTTGGCCTTCTCGGCGGAGATGATGTCGCCGGTGAAGCAGAGCTCCAACGCGCGCATGGCGCCGATCTTCCGCGGGAGCCGCTGGGTCGCGCCGAAGCCGGGGATCACGCCGAGGTTCACCTCGGGCTGGCCGAAGCGGGCCTTGTCGGCGGCGTAGAGGAGATCGCAGGCCAGGGCCACCTCCATGCCGCCGCCGAGGGCGAAGCCGTTGACCGCGGCGATGGTGGGGATGGGGAGCTTCTCGAGCTTGTCGAAGACCCGATGACCCACCGAGGAGAAGACCCGCGCCCGGGTGGCGCCCATCTCGGCCATCTCGGCGATGTCGGCGCCGGCGACGAAGGCCTTCTCACCGCCGCCCGTGAGGATCAGCACCCGCAGGCTCGGATCGAGGGCGGCCTGATCCAGCGCCTTCTCCAACTCCAGGAGAGTCTCGGTGTTGAAGGCGTTCAGCGCCTTGGGGCGGTTGAACTCGATCCAGCAGATCCCGTCGCGGGTCGTGACCCCGAGGTTGGCGAAGCTCATCTCGTCAGCTCTCCTTGGTGGCGGCGTCCGGGGGCGCCGATCTCGTCTGGTCCAGGCCCGGCGTCGGGGTGACGTATTTCCGGCGGGGGCGGGTGTGGAGGCCCGCTCTCGACTCGGTCGGCGCCGGGTGTGAAGCGCTACTTTGCGGGGTAAGGTCTGGAAGGCCGTCCTCGACTCAGCCGCCGCCGGATGCCAAGCGCTACTTTGCGGGGTAGGTGTGGAAGCCCCGGCCCGTCTTGCGGCCGAGCCAGCCCGCGTCCACCTTTTGCTTCAGCAGCGGATTGGGCCGGTACTTGGGATCGCCCAGGCCTTCGTGGAGGACCTTGGCGATGTAATAGACGGTGTCCAAGCCGATGAAGTCGGCGAGCTCCAGCGGCCCCATCGGCTGATTGGTGCCGAGCTTCATCGCGGTGTCGATGTCTTCCGCCGAGGCGACCCCCTCCTGCAGCGCCTGACATGCCTCGTTGAGCATGGGAATCAGGATCCGGTTGACGATGAAACCCGGGAAGTCGGTGGAGAGGACGGTGGTCTTGCCCAGCCGCTCAGCGAGGGCCTTGGTGGCGGCGTAGGTCTCGTCGGAGCTCTGGGCGCCCCGGATGATCTCCACCAGCTTCATCACCGGCACGGGGTTCATGAAGTGCATGCCGATCACCTGCGTCGGTCGCGACGTGGCGGCGGCCATCCGGGTGATCGAGATCGAGCTGGTGTTCGAGGCGAGGATCCCGTGGGGCGCGATCACCTCATCCAGGCCGCGAAAGAGCTTCTTCTTCAGCTCCTCCTGCTCGGTGGCGGCCTCGACGGCGAAGTCGAAGCCTTGCGCCGCGGAGACGTCGCCTGCCGGGGTGATCCGCGCCAGGATCGACTCCCGATCGGCGGCTGCGATCCTCCCCTTCTCCACGAGCTTGGCGAGGCCGGCGCCGATCTTCGCGTGGCCCTTCTGCGCAGCCTCGAGGCTGACGTCGATGAGCGCCACCTGGATGCCTGCCTGCGCCGCGACCTGGGCGATCCCGCCGCCCATCTGGCCGGCGCCGATCACGGCAAGGGACTTGATCTCCATCTGCTTCCTCCGTGTACGTCGGGAATGGGGCGGGTTGTAGCGCCGCGATCCGGAGGGGTCAAGAAGCCACAAAGCCAAGCGAGCCGTGGAATCCCATGGCGACTCCCGCTATCCTGGTGGCCGGCGATGGGATCCGTCGATCCCTCGCCCTCGGAGACGATGGCCGTGGGGATCCTGGGAAGACTGCGTGCGGGACGAATTCGCCGCAGCCTCGAGGCGAGGCCGCGGCGGATCCTCGTGGTCGATGACGACCGGAGCTTCCTCGAGAGCCTCGCCGCGCTCCTCGGCTCCAAGGGCTGGGAGATCACCTGCCTCCGCTCGGCAGAAGAGGTCCTGCTCCGCTCCGACCTCAACCAATTCGATCTCGCGGTAATCGACTCCGTCCTCCCCGGCGGCGACGGCCTGAGCCTGGTGGCGGAGCTGCGGCTCTCCGCCCAAGGAGCCGCGCTCCCGGTGGTCCTGATGAGCCCGGAGCTCCCGGTGGGGACCCTCGCCCACGGCGAGGCGCTGGGCTGCGCGGGCCTAGTCACCAAGCCGATAGACGAGCGGATCTTCGTGGAGACGGTGAGCGCACTGCTTCGCTGACGAGCTCCCCCACACCCCGCGTGAATGAGGAGCTCGCTCCCGCCTGCCGAAGTCGATCTCCCCAAACGAGCCATGGGCCGAGGGCCTCCACCTCGCTCGGAGGCGACTTCCATCAGCGAGCCACGGAGCGATGGCGCGCGCTTCGCGCGGGCGCGTTCTCCTTCAGCCAGCGTCACTCATGACGACGCTCGACCGGAGGCAGCCACTTCGGCACCCGATCGAAGGGTGCGCCGCAGGGTGGTGGCGAGGACGTGCCAGCTGAGCGCGCCGACGGCGGTGCCCAGGGTGTCGGCGATCAGATCGAAGACGGAGGAGTCACGGTTGGGGACGAAGTATTGGTGGATCTCGTCGGTGGCGCCGAAGGCGGCGCCGAGCATGGTGGCGATGAGGATTCGCCGCCATGGTGAGCTACCGGCTCGGGCCAGGACCTGGAGCGCTCGGGCGATAAGGAAGCCGAAGGCGGCATACTCGAGGAAATGCTGGATCTTGTCGAAGCCGAAGAGCCTGCCGGCGGGGCTGCGGTGGAAGAGCTTGCGGATCGCGCTCAAGAAGCCGGAGTCCGGCAGCTCGGATTGCGCCGACAGCAGGAAGATCAGCAAAGCATAGAGCGCCACGGGGGCCAGCGCCCAGAACCAGCGGCGCAGGCGGTGTTTCCCCGACGGGCGGGCGGGATTGCGATCCAGGGCGGTGGCCGGGGTCTGCGGCGGGTCCTCGTGTTCCATGGACGTTTAGCTCACCACGGCGAGGCGCAGGGGCGCTGCGGCGATTGGGCGTGTGAAGCCCGCCTGTACGCCGGCCAGCGCTGTGAGGCTGGCGCTCTCGATCTGCACCCTCACCCGGGCTCCCGCCTCGGCGTCGCCATCGAAGTTCACCACCCGGTTGTGTGGCGTGCGGCCGAAGCGCTTGTCGGGATCGTAGCGGCTCGGCCCCTCCACCAGCACCTCGACCTCCTTGCCGACACAGGCCTGGTAGTAGGACGAGGAGTGCTCACGGAGCATGGATTGCAGCCGCTCGAGCCGCGCCTGGGCGATGGCCTTGGGGACCTCGCCCCAGGTGCCCATGTGGCGGATGGCGGCGGTGTGGGGCCGGGGGCTGAAGATGAAGGAGAAGGCGGTCTCGTAGCGGACCTCCTCCACCAGCTCCATGGTCTTCTCGAAGTCCTCGTCGGTTTCGCCGGGGAAGCCCACGATGATGTCGGTGGTGATGGCCAGGCCGGGCCGCGCCTGCCGCAGCCGCGCGAGGCGATCCTGGTACCAGGCGATGGTGTAGTGACGCCGCATCCGCTTGAGCACCGGCTCCGAGCCGCTCTGCACGGGGAGGTGGAAGTGCGGCATCACCTTGGGCTCCTCGGCGAAGAGCGCGATCAGCTCGTCCGAGAGATCGTGGGGATGGCTGGTGGTGAAGCGCACCCTCTCCACGCCCTCGACCGCGGCGGTGCGACGCAGCAGCTCGGCGAAGCTCACGCCACCGGCGTAGGAGTTCACGTTCTGGCCAATGAGGGTGATCTCGCGGACGCCGACCGCGGCCAGGTCACGGACCTCGGCGAGGAGATCCTCCACCCCACGGGAGACCTCGCGGCCCCTGGTATAGGGGACCACGCAGAAGGAGCAGACGTTGTTGCAGCCCTTCATGGCGGAGACGAAGGCGGTGGTCTTGCCTTGCGCGAAGGCGGGGTCGGCCCTCGGGAAGACATAGGTGGACGAGTCGAGCCAGGCGGTCTCCACCAGGCGGACGTTCTCGTCCTCCACCCGCTGCAGGATCGCCGGCAGGTTACCCACCTGATCGGGGCCGAAGACGAAGTCGAGGTAGGGCACCTTCTTCAGGAGACGGTCCTTCTCCTGCTGGGCCACGCAGCCGCCGACGCCGATGCGCGCGCCTCGCGCCACCTTGATCGGCCGATAGCGCCCCAGGGCCGAGAGGAGCTTCTGCTCGCTCTTCTCCCGGATGGCGCAGGTGTTCAAGAGGATCAGATCCGCCTCGTCCGCCTGCTGCGTCTGCTCGTAGCCGGTCTTGGCGAGGGACTCCAGCATCCGCGCCGAGTCGGCCTCGTTCATCTGGCAGCCAAAGGTATGTACGTAGACCTTGCGATTCATGCGCCGCGCACCCTAAGGCCGCGCGCCCTGCGGGTCAACGGAACGCTTGGATACGGAGCGCGTGGGCCCGGCGTCCAGCCGGCGAATCCCGTCCGGGGAGGGTTCGCCGCGCCCCGCCGGGGCGGGGCTGGCGGCGAACTCTCAGCCCGTACTTCACGCGTGATCAGGGCGCCGTCGCGAACTCTCTCCAAGTCGAGAGGTGGATGCTCCCGCCGAGGCCGGAACGGAACCCAGTGGAGCCGAGGCCGGTCCCATCGGTGACGACGTCGGCGCCGTAGTCCGCGTCCAGAATGGTCTTGACGGACCAGTACCAGGTCCTCCCCTGCATCCCCATCCCGATGTCGCCGAAGTCCGGGATGCTGAATGTCGTCGTGTCGCCGGTGAAGACGAAGACAAACTCAATATTGTCGCCGGCGCTCATCATCGTGACCCAATAGAAGCTGGCCCCCGGCACCTGGGTCCAGCTCAGGGTAGGACGCTTGCCGACATCGGTCGCCTCGTTGAGGGGGAGCGTCGGGCGGAGGAGGACACTCGAGGGGAGCGCGAGCTCGGTCTCGCCGCCCAGCACCGCGGGTTGGATCACGGTGGCAGCCTCTCCCGTGGGTGTGTTCCCGTTGAGGAGGAGCGTCCCTCCCTCTGCCGGGAACACCAAGGTGGGAGTCGTCGTCACGTCGACGTTCGAGTGGATCCAGAAGGGAGCGCCCAGCACCTGGACGGTGTTGACGGCGCCCCTCGGGACCTCGGTGTATGCACCCAACGAAAAGGAGACGGAGGTGGTGGCTGTCTCCACCTCCTGATCCATCGTGACCTCGATGTCGGTCAGGGTCTCTCCAGCCTCGATCTGGAAGGGATCGATCTCCCCCACGGAGAGGTAATCGACCACCCCCTCCCCGTGATCATGGGTGAGCAGGGCGACGAAGGCGCCGGAATAACTCGAGGGGCCGGTCCAGATGAGCTGACGACTGAATGCGCTGGAGGTCCTTGGCCCGCTAAGGTTCTCCGTCGGGGCGCCGCGCATTCCGATCTTCACGCTCTGCCCGGTGGAGATGGGATAGGCAGGTCCCAAGACGTCACCCCGGATGATCGACTCGCGCGGGTATCCAAAGCTGTTGCTGAGCGGAATGACCGGATCGGCCCGGGTCAGCCCGTGATACTCGCCGAGTCGGGTGCCGGTGGCGACCGTGAGGACGTAGGGAGGCTGTACCCCATCCAACGCAAATCGGCCCATGTCGTCCGTCGAGACCGCGGTCGACCTGTCGCCGTTCAAGAAGACGAGCGCATCGACGACGGGCCTCGAGAATCCTTCCAGGACGGTTCCCCGGACATCGATGAGCGTCGACACCTCGCCACCACTACCACCCTCGCCCCCTCCGGAGCCGCCTGCCCCGCCTTCGCCACCGCTGCCCCCTCTCGAGATGTCACCACCGCTGCCCCCTGTCGAGATGTCACCACCGCTGCCCCCCGTCGAGGTATCGCCGCCGGCGCCCCCCGTCGAGATGTCGCCGCCGGCGCCCCCTCCGCCCGAGCCACCCGTGGCGCCGCTGCCGCCTGCGCCCCCGCTCCCGGGGCCGCCCCCGATGCCGCCGCTCCCCCCCGAACCGCCGATGCCACCCTTCCCACCCCCGCCGGAGTCCCCGCAACCCGCGAGCGCAGCCACCGCGACCAGAAGCACGAAATATCCTGAACGACTCATGAACTCTTTCCCCGCTGGCCGATCGGCGGTCGACATTGACCTGCGACGGCTCAGCCCGGGTTTATTTCGGCGGCTCGCAGCGGTCAATTTTTCATCAACTGAGGGTGTTGAACCTACATGACCCGCCGGGCTCTACGCAGCCCGCGTCAGTCCGCGACGATGGCGGACGCGGCCGCCTCGAGATCGTCGAGGTTCTGGACCACGAGGACTTGATCCACCGCGCCCTCGTAGAGGGGCATCTCGGAGTCGCCGAGGCGCCAGGACGGCCGGTCTTCCGGGCTGATCCAGATCACGCGGCGGGCGCGGCGGCGGATCTCCTCGAGGGCCCAGACGTTGGGTGTGTTGAAGTTGTTTCGCCCGTCTCCGATGATCATCACCGTGGTCCGCCGGGTGACGGCGCCCAGATGCGCGCCGGCGAAGAGCGTGAACGCCCTTCCGTAGTTGGAGTTGCCGTAGACGTTGATCGCCCTACCGGCCACGGCGAGATCGACGGCGCGGGAGGCGTCCACCTCCTTGAAGGCCTCGGTGATCTCGCCGATGTCCGAGACGAAGGCGAAGGATCGCACCTTGGCGAAGCGGGCCTGGAGGGTGTGGACGAAGAGGAGCATCAGCCGCGACACGTTGCGCACCGAGTCGGAGACGTCGCAGAGCACGACGACGTCGGGCCGCTGCGGCCTTCGGCTCCGAAAGACGAGCTGCGCCGGGATCCCGCCCAAGCCCATGTTCTTGCGCAGGGTTCGCTGGACGTTGAGGGCGCCCCGACGCTTCTGCCGCTGCCGCCGCACCAGGCGGCTCTTCAGCCTCTCCGCCAGCCGGCGCACCGCGACCTGGGTCCGCTCGACCTCCTCCTGCGAGAGATCGGAGAACGATCGGCTGGCCAGCGAGCTCCCCTGGCTCTTCGCTCGGGTGGCCCGGGCCCTCGACTCCTGCTCGACGTAGCGCCTGGCGGCGGCCTCGACCTCCCGCAGCTTCTCGGAGAGCCTCCGGCCCACCAGCTCCACCTTCGAGGGATCGATCCCCTCCGCCAACAGCCGCGCCGCCAGCTCGTCCAGATCCCCCTTGGCGTCGGCGACCCCGGCCCCGGTGGCGAGGCGCCTGGCGAAGAAGCCCGACTGCAGGGAGCTGGTCATCCCCTGGAAGTCGAGCTGGAGCGCGGCCCCGCGGAGCAGCTTGGCGATCTGCCCCACGTCGCCCTCCAGCGCCGCCTGGGTCATCGGCGAGAGGCGCTGGCTCATGTCACGCAGGGTGTAGAGCAGCATCTCGAGCTCGTCGCCCTCGAGGACCCCCTCCTCCTCGATGCGCCGCAGGATGCTGGTCTCCAACCCGTCCAGGACCCCCTTGAGGCCAGAGAAGTAGAGGTCGAAGAGCTGATCGAAGAGGAGGTGGTCGGCCGCCCGCTTGAGCATCGTGGCCTTGAGCGCCCCGCGGACGATCTCCCGCTCGCCCAGGCCAATGAGGGCCAGGGCCTCCACCGCGTCGCCGACCTCGACCGGCGAGACGCGGATGCCGTTCTGCCGCAGCAGCTCGGCCAGCTCTACGATCCGTGCTTCCACTCACGCTCCTGATGCGATGCGCCTCGCGGCAACCCTCCATACCACGCGACGAGCGGAGGATGAGGGCGGTCGCTCGCGCGCTCCTGGGTCCACCTGGACGGGCCTCTCGACCAGCCGACGGGCGCCCTCAGGATCCATTGGGGCCTCCCCTCTCGCTCCGCCTCGCGCACATGGGCGAGCAAATCACGGAGCCGGAACCTGCCGGGCGGTTCTCGGTTCTCTCGGATATAATCGCCGTGCCTCCCAGGCACCCAAACATCTGCCGTCGGAGATCTTCGTGTCCCAGCCCACCCGCTCTCACCTCTTCGTGCTCCTCCTCCTCGTCTGCGCGGCCTGGGCCCCAGGCGCCGGAGCGAGCGTCGCCTCCGATGAACGGGTCCGGGCCCATCTCGTCTCGGAGGTCTCCGAGGTGGAGGCGGGCGAGCCCTTCTGGGTGGGATTGCACCTCCGGATGAAGGACGGCTGGCATACCTACTGGCAGAACCCCGGCGACTCGGGGCGCGCCACCCAGATCGAGTGGGAGCTGCCCCAGGGCTTCGAGGCCGGGCCGATCCACTGGCCGGCGCCGGAGCGCCTCATGGCAGGGCCGGTGGTGAACTTCGGCTACCAGGGCGAGGTGGTCCTCCTCGTCCAGATCACCCCGCCCGACTCTCTCGAGGCGGGCGCCTCCCTCCCCATCCGGGCCCGGGCGAATTGGCTGGTCTGTGAGGGGGAGTGCGTCCCCGGCGAGGCGGAGCTCGAGCTGGGCCTGCGCGCTTCGGCAGGAGAGAGCGTCTTCGACCAGCGCTCGGGAGAGATCGTGGCGGACGCGAGGGCGGCGCTCCCCGGGCCGAGCCCCTGGAAGACCTCCTTCGACGTGGAGGACGATCGCCTCCGCCTGCGCTTCGGTGACGCCTCGCTCGCCGCCGCTCGACTCGATTCGGTCACCTTCTTTCCCGCATCGGATACCGTGATCGAGCACGGCGCCGATCAGCGCCTGCGCCGGGACGACCTCGGCTTGCGGCTGAGCCTGGAGGCGAGCCCCCTCTCCTCCGGTACGCCGAAGGCATTGGACGGCGTCCTGCTCGTCCGTGAGGCGGTGGGCGACGGGATCCTCACCCATGCCTACGAGATCCACGCGCTCCAATCGAACGGGCGCCTCCTCGCCGGGGCAGGGGCCGGCGAGAAGTCCGACACCGCTGGAGCGTTGGGCGTCGACGCCAAGGGCGGCGAGCTCCTGCGGGCAGGCGTCGTCGCCGCCGCGACGCCTGGCGACGGTCCCGGCCTCCTCCAGGTGCTGCTCCTCGCCCTGCTGGGCGGGATCATCCTGAACCTGATGCCGTGCGTCTTCCCGGTGCTCTCGCTCAAGGTCCTGGGGGTCGCGCAGCAGGCGGGCGAGGACGCCCGCCGCGTTCGCCACCACGGCGTCGCCTACACCGCGGGGATCCTCGTGAGCTTCGCGATCCTCGCCGGCGCTCTCCTGGCTTTGCGGGCAGGGGGCGCGCAGATCGGCTGGGGCTTCCAGCTCCAATCGCCGGGCTTCGTCGCCCTGCTGGCCTTCATCCTCTTCGCCCTGGCCTTGAGCCTCTCCGGCGTGATTCAGATCGGCGGCTCGATCATGGGCGTGGGCAGCTCCCTCGCCTCGCGCCCGGGGCTCTCCGGCTCGTTCTTCACCGGCGTCCTCGCCACGGTGGTCGCCACTCCCTGCACGGCCCCCTTCATGGGCGCCGCGGTCGGCTTCGCCCTCACGCAGAGCGCGATCGTCGCCCTCTCCGTCTTCCTGGCCCTGGGCTTCGGCCTCGCCCTCCCCTTCCTGCTGATCAGCTTCGTGCCCGCCCTGCATCGGCTCCTCCCCAGGCCGGGCGCCTGGATGGAGACCCTGCAGAAGGCCCTGGCCTTCCCCCTCTACGCCACGGTGGCGTGGCTGGTCTGGGTGGTGCAGCTCCAATCCGGTTCGACGGGCCTGGCTGCGGTCCTCGCCGGCTTGGTGCTGGTGGGCCTCGGGGCGTGGGCCTATGGGTCGACCCGGACGTCTCGTCCACTGGGACGGCGGGTCGGCCTGGGCGTCGGCGCCATCAGCACCGTGGCGGTGCTGATGTTGGCCAGCGTGCCTGTGGCCAGCGTCGGAGGCGCCGGCTCCTCGCCGAGTCTTCCCAGCACCACCGCGGCAGGTGGCGCCAAGGTGCAGCCGGAGTCCTTCAGCCAGGCGCGCCTGGATGAGGTCCTCGGATCGGGCAAGCCGGTCTTCATCAACTTCACGGCTGCCTGGTGTGTGACCTGCCTGATGAACGAGCGGACCACGATCTCGAGGCCAGCGGTACAGGACGCCATCGCCTCCAAGGAGATCGTCTACCTCAAGGGCGATTGGACCAACGAGGATCCCGAGATCACCAGGGTGCTCGAGCGGTACGGCCGAAGCGGCGTACCCCTATACCTTTTCTACGACGGCCGGTCGAAGGAGCCGGTCATCCTCCCGCAGATCCTCACCGAGGCCACGATGCTCGAGAAGTTCGGCGCTTTGTGATCCAGACCCCCGCTGCTCCCCGAGGAGCCGACGTACGGTTCTCTAGGAGCTCGGGGACGCCCTCCATCCCCAGAAAGGACCATCCCTCCATGTGCGTCTCCTCGCTCAGGCGGCTGAGCTGCGCCGTCACCCTGGTCGCCGCGCTGCTCCTGCCTGCCATCTCGTCGGCTGCCCCCAAGGTAGGGGCAGCGGCGCCGGCCTTCACCCTCCCCGACCTCGACGGCAAGAGCCGCAGCCTCGATGAGTTCAAGGGCAAGGTCGTCGTCCTCGAGTGGACCAACGACGGCTGCCCCTTCGTGCAGAAGCTCTATCGAAGCGGAAAGATGCAGTCGCTCCAGCGGAGCGCAGCGGAGAAGGGCGTCGTCTGGCTGACGGTGAACTCGTCCGCCCCCGGCAAGCAGGGCCACGTCACCCCGGACCAGGCCCGGACGATCCTCGCTTCCCAGAATGCCGCCCCCGCTGCGGCGCTCCTCGATCCCGACGGGAAGGTGGGGATGCGATACGGCGCCCTCGCCACGCCACATATGTACGTGATCGACGCCAAGGGGACGCTGCGCTACATGGGCGCCATCGACGACAAACCCACCGTCGACGTCAAGGACGTGGAGGGCGCCAAGAACTACGTCGAGGCGGCGCTGGCGGAGGTCCTCGCCGGCAAGCCGGTGACCGCTCCCCTCACCCGCGCCTACGGCTGCAACGTCAAATACCCCGGTTCCTGAAGCTGGAGGTCGACGGAAGGAGGGAGACGCTGCCTCCCTCCTTCCCACAGGTCAGGCGGCTTTGGCGGTGTCGACAGGGCGACACCGCCCCTCCTCGCTAGGTGCCGCGGATGACGTCTATTCCTGCACCTTGGTCTCGAAGCTCGAGTAGGTCCTGAGATGCAGCCCGCCTTCCTCGATCTTCCTGAACCCTCGTCCGAGCCTATCGGAGAGCGCGTCGGCGCCAAGATCCTGCCCGACGTACGTGCTGACGCCCCACTCGTACATCGTCTTGCCACGGAGGCCCACGTCGAGCTCGGAGTAGTCGGGCAGCTCCAGGCTCGTCGTGGTGGCAGGGACCACGAAGTTGAATATTACGTCTTCCTCGAGCCCGATCCAGACGTGGTAGCTGGTAGCCTCCGGAACGGCGGTCCACTGGAGCGTAGGCCGGGACGTGACGTTGATGGCGTCATGGGTCGGGCTCATGGTCGTCAGCTGCACCGAATCGGGGAGCGCGATCGTATTCGTTTCGCCCGGCTCGCCTGTCGCGAAGACAGCGGCGCCGGACCTCTCCGCGCTCCATCCCTCGACTTTGAAGATTCCCCCGTCGATCGGGAGATTGAGGGTCTCCGACGCGCTGGCGTCGGCCGTGTCGGGAATGTTGATCACGCGGCCCGGAAAATTAGCGCCGAGGATCTCGTAGGAGTGAATGCCCATCCAGAAATTATTTGGAAAGGCGCCCTTCGACGCCTCGAGGGTCGTCGGCTTCGAGGCCGCGGGGATGTTCAGGGAGAGCGAAACCCCGGGCTTGGTGCCGCCGTGCTCCAAGGTGAACTCGGAGGACCAGCCCGCGACCAGGTATTCGAAGTGTCCGGTGGACTCGCCCGCTACGACTACCCCGACCAGCCGGCCCGAATAGGAGGGTTCATAGCTCCAGGACAAGCCTTGGGTGAATGCTCCGCTATCCCTGGGCATCGTGGTACCCGATCGGGGAGGGGCGCCTTCGAGGGCGACGACCACGGATTGCCCTGCGGCGAGGGGGAAGACGTCCCCCGACACGGTCCCCTCGACCTGGGCACGTCGTGCGAAGTCGAAGCGCCCCTGAAGGCTCAGCATCGGGTCTGCGCGGGTCAGGCCGCGAAGCTCGACGATGAAGTCCGTCTCGTAGTCGTTTCCGACCGCCGTGAGATCGTATGGCACCTCGACGTCGTCGAAGCTGAACTCGCGAGAGGCGTCGATGGAGACGGCGGTGGACGGATCGCCGTTCAGAAAGACCTTGAGGCCACCTGCAATCTGATCGATTGAGCCTCTGACCTGGATCACGGTGGGAAGCGACCCGCCGGCGCCTCCGATGCCACCGACTCCACCTGTGCCTCCATCGCCTCCCGTCGCGCCTGAGCCCCCAGCGCCACCCATGCCGCCGGTGCCCCCGTCACCACCACTTCCGCCGTCCCCACCGCTCCCTCCGTAACCACCGCTGCCGCCATGCCCACCGCTGCCGCCAGTCGCCCCTGCCCCGGTGCCGCCGGTACCGGCCCCGCCGCCGCCGCCACCACCACCGCAGGCGGAGAGGGCCGCGATCGCGACCAGGAGCACGAAATTTCGAGTTCGAATCATGGAATCACCCCGTCGACGTTCCCGGTCGAGATTGGCCGTGAAGCGTCGTGATGAGCGCTTATTGGCATTGGTTGCCGCTGTCAACTTTCTCGTCACCCTGCGTGCGAGATCGCCAGCGCTCCCGCGTGGCGAGCGCGCCTCCCAGGTGGCTGGTGTCAAACTCGTCTCTACTGCGACGAACGATCCGGAGGCTGCGTGCGCGACGGCGGTCTGCGAGCCGTCGAGGCCATCGTCCCGGCGGCGTCTGCGTGGGCGCTACCGCTCGCGCTCGAGGATCACGATCCCCTCGACGTGGAACGTCTGGGGGAACATGTCGACGGGCTGTGCCGACCTGGGTGCGTAGCCGTGCCGACGGAGCGCCCCGACGTCCCGCGCCAAGGTCGCGGGATCGCAGCTCACGTACGCGATCCGCCGTGGCGCGAGCCGTGCGAGATCGGCAGCGAGCCCCTTGGCGCCTATCCGCGGTGGGTCGAGGAGAATGTGATCGAAGCGGCGACCCTCCGCCGCGAAGCCGGCCACCACCTGCGCCGCGTCGCCGGCGATGAAGCGGATCCGCCCCGGGCTCGCCTCCGCGACGCCGGCTCCCGGGAGCGAGTCGACCGCGGCTGCGGCGGCCGCCGAGCCCTGGCCCCAGGAAGATGTTTCGGTGAGCTGAGGCCCCCCAGCGCCACGAGCGGCCCCGGCAGCGGCGCGCCTCCGGGCGGTGGCGTTGGGCACCTCGGCGCTGCGGGCCAGGTCGAGGGCCTCACCCTCCGACTCGACGGCGGTGACGCTGGCGCCGCGGGCGGCCAGAGCGAAGCTGAAGTTTCCCGCGCCACAGAAGAGCTCGAGGACCTCGTCCCCCGGCAAGAGGCCGAGGCCGTCCACCGCTGCGGAGACCAGGCGATCGTTTGCGCCACCGTTCGCCTGGGCGAAGACGTCGGGCCTGCCGAAGAGGCGCATCGCAGTCGTAGCGGGCGCCGCCCGGACGACCACCGGATCTCCGAAGATCCTGTGGGCGGACCGCCCGACGCCGGGCGGTGCGGCCCTGCGCCCTGGCGACACCGCCGCTGGGGGCTCTCGTACCACCAGGCCCCGCATTCCCTCGACCGAGAGTAGCTCATGGGCCCGGCGCGCCCAGCCGTGGCCCGCGCCGGCGCCGGGCTCCAACGAAGCCGCGCCGCCGCCGTCGTCCCCCACACAGAGGTCGATCGCAGAAAGGTGCGCGATGGGCCGCTGCCGCAGGCGGTCGATCAGCCGGAACGCCAGGGTCTCCAACGCGGGCGCGAGGAGCCCGCACTCCTCCAGGCGCTCGAGGTCATGAGATCCCCGGCGCAGGTAGCCGATCTCCATCCCCCGCACATGGAGCCTGCAGCGGATCCGATAGTGGAAGTCGTCCGGCGAGGCCAGGATCGGGCGGGCGTCGGGGATCGCCTCCCTCGGACAGCCACCGAGCCGGGCCAACGCCTCGTAGAACGCCTCCTCCTTCGCGCGGCGCTGGGCGTCGATCCCGAGCTGCTGGAGCTGACAGCCGCCACAGGTGGCGGCGTGCCGGCAGCGCGTCTCGACGCGATCGGCGCCCGCCTCGATCAGCTGAAGCACCCGGGCCCTGGCGTGCTGCGCCCGCTCCTCCACCAGCTCCACCTCCACCCGATCGCCGACGGCGACCAGCGGGACGAAGACCTTCATGCCGGAAGGGAGGGTGCCCACGCCGTCTCCGCCGTGGGCGATCGAATCGATGCGGACGATCATGGATCGCTAAAGACACCCCGGGCTGTCGAACGACTCCGACTACCGCATCATCGGCATGATCTCGGGGGCCACCAGCATCTTGGCCTCCGTGATCTTCTTCACGTCGTCCACGCTGACCCCAGGCGCCAGCTCCCGGAGGAGCAGGCCCTCGGGGACCACGTCGAAGAGCGCGTAGTCTGTGACGATGGTGTGTACACAGCGCTTCCCCGTGATCGGCAGGCCGCAGTCCTTGAGCACCTTCGACTTCCCGTCCCGGGACACGTGCTCCATGGTCACGATCACCCGCTTGGCGCCGGAGACCAGATCCATGGCGCCGCCCATCCCCTTGATCATCTTGCCGGGGATCATCCAGTTGGCGAGATCGCCGCGCTCGGAGACCTCCATGGCGCCGAGGATGGCCAGATCGATGTGGCCGCCGCGGATCATGGCGAAGGACTCCGCGGAGTCGAAGTAGGCGGTGCCGGGGATCTCGGTGATTGTCTCCTTGCCGGCGTTGATCAGATCGGGATCTTCCTCGCCTGCGTAGGGGTACGGGCCGATGCCCAGCATCCCGTTCTCGGATTGGAGGATCACCTCCACGCCGTCGGGGACGAAGTTGGCCACCAGGGTCGGCATGCCGATGCCGAGGTTGACGTAGAAGCCATCCTCCAGCTCTCGGGCCACCCGCTGCGCGATCTCTTCTCGAGTGAGGGGCATGTGCTACCTCGAGGCGCCCGCCGTGGCGCGCGCCGAAAAATGAGTGAACGTCAGGCGCGGGGGCGCGTGGTATGCCGCTCGATCCACTTCTGGTAGTTCTTCCCCTGCACGATCCGATGCACATAGATCGACGGGACGTGGACCTCGTCCGGCAGGATCTCGCCCACCTCCACCAGATGCTCCGCCTCGACGATGGTGACCTTGGCGGCCTTGCACATCATCGGGCTGAAGTTCCTGGCGGTCTTGCGGAAGACCAGGTTGCCCCACTTATCGGCCTTCCAGGCTCGGACGATGGCGTAGTCCGCCTGCAGCGGCATCTCCAGCAAATACTCCCTCCCATCGATGGTGCGGGTCTCCTTGCCCTCGGCGATCTTCGTGCCGACGCCGGTGGGCGTGTAGAAGCCACCGATGCCTGCGCCCCCCGCACGGATCCGCTCCGCGAGGGTGCCCTGGGGGTTGAGCTCCACCTCCAGCTCCCCCGAGAGGAACTGTCGCTCGAACTCCTTGTTCTCGCCGACGTACGACGCTGTCATCTTCCGGATCTGCTTGGCCTGCAGCAGGATCCCCAGGCCGAGGTCGGTGGTGCCGCAGTTGTTGGAGATCAGCGAGATCTCCTTGACGCCCTTACGGTGCACGGCCTCGATCAGGTTCTCGGGGTTGCCGCTGAGGCCGAAGCCACCCGACATCAGCGTGATGCCGTCCTTCATGTCGGCGACGGCGGCGTCGGCGCTCTCGTAGATCTTGTTCATGAGACGTAGCCTCCTGGGAGAGTCCTGCTATCTTCGGATCAGCGCTCCACGACCATGGCGATGCCCTCGCCGCCGCCGATGCACAGGCTCGCGAGGCCGCGCTTCTTGCCGAGATCCTTCATCGCATAGAGCAAGGTGACCAGGATGCGGGTCCCCGAAGAGCCGATGGGATGCCCCAGCGCCACGGCGCCGCCGCGGACGTTCACGTTGCCTGAGTCCAGGCCGAGCAGCGTGTTGTTGGCGATGGCCACCACCGCGAAGGCCTCGTTGATCTCGTAGAGATCGATGTCCTTGGTCTCGAGCTCGGCCCGCTGCAAGGCCTGCCGGATCGAGTCGGCCGGCGCGATGGTGAACTCCTCCGGCTTGCGGGCGGCGTGGCCGTACGAGACGATCCTGCCGAGGATGGTGCGCCCCTCCTTCTCGGCCCGCTCCTTCGACATCAGCACCACGGCGGCGGCGCCGTCGTTCAGCGACGAGGCGTTGGCGGCGGTGACGGTGCCGTCCTTCTGGAAGACCGGCTTGAGGGTGGGGATCTTCTCGGGGCGGGCGTTCTTCGGACCCTCGTCCTCCGAGACCACGGTGACGTCGCCCCTGCGGCCCTTCACCTCCACCGGGACGATCTCCGCGGCGAAGGCCCCCGACTTCTGCGCCTCGACGGCGCGGCGGGTCGACTCGATGGCGAACTCGTCCTGGGCCGCCCGGGAGATCTTCTGGCTCGAGGCGCAGAGCTCGGCTGCCGAGCCCATGTGGAAGTCGTTGTAGACGTCCCAGAGGCCGTCCTTGATCATCGCGTCCACGAGCTTCACGTCGCCCATCCGCGCGCCCGTCCGCTCCGTATACGAGAGGTACGGGGCGTTGGACATCGACTCCATGCCGCCGGCCACCACCACCTCCGCGTCGCCGAGGGCGATGGCACGTGCGCCCTGCACCAC
This sequence comes from Vulgatibacter incomptus, assembly GCA_040391605.1. Taxonomy (GTDB): domain Bacteria; phylum Myxococcota; class Myxococcia; order Myxococcales; family Vulgatibacteraceae; genus Vulgatibacter; species Vulgatibacter incomptus_A. The sequence continues at coordinate 16,050 of JBEBXK010000034.1, read as the reverse complement.
CGCCTCCAGCCCCGAGCCGCAGACCTTGTTCAGGGTGACGGCGGGGGTGGTCTCCCTGATCCCCGCGAAGATCATCGCCTGCCGTGCGGGCGCCTGGCCCACTCCTGCCTGGAGGACGTTGCCCATCACCACCAGATCGACGGCGTCCTTCGAGACGCCCGAGCGCTCCAACGCCGCGCCGATCGCCACCGCGCCGAGCCTGGGGGCCGGGATGGAGGCCAACGAGCCCAGGAAGGCCCCGGTCGGCGTCCGCGCCGCCCCGACGATCACAACTTCGCGCTTCTCCGACATGCCGAGTCTCCGAGCGGTCCAAGTCCGGACCGGAAAATGTGGGTTCACATACCCAGCCGCTGCCGAAGCGGTCAAGGGGCTCCGCGAGGCTGCAGGCCCCACTTCTAAGGTCGATGCGCGAAAGCCGCCATTTCAGATGACGACGCTGCCTGGCTTCAACCCCTCGCGATGATACCGCCGCCAACGATCTCGTCGCCGCGGTAGAGGACGGCGGACTGCCCCGGGGCCGGCGAGCGGATGGGCGCGAGGGCGTGGACGATGAAGCCGTCGTCCGTGGCGCGGATAGTACAGGGCGCGCCTTCGTGGCGATGGCGCACCCGCACGATCAAAGTCTCATCCTCCGGCGGCGGATGGCCCGCGACCCAGGCGGCGCAGGAGACGGCGAAGCGCGCGCGATCGAGGGCGCCGGCGTCTCCCACGACCACCTGATTCTCGGCAGGGCGCAGCTCGGTGACATAGAGCGGGAGGCGCAGGCCGGGGCGCGGGCTGGCGACGCTTGCGGCGGGGGGGAGGCCCTTGCGCTGGCCGACGGTGTAGGCGTGGAGGCCGGCGTGCGTACCGAGGACCTCACCCTGGGTCGAGACCACCTGCCCCGGCAGAGGCGCCCTGCCCTCCTTGGCTGCGACGCGCTCCACGAAGGCGGCGGTGCGGCCGTCGGGGATGAAGCAGATGTCCTGGGACTCGGGCTTGTCGGCGGTACCCAGCCCTGCCCGTCGCGCGACATCCCGGGCCTCGGCCTTGCTCAGGCCTCCGACCGGAAAGACGAGATCGGCGAGCTCCTCCTGACCGAGGTCGTAGAGGAAGTAGCCCTGGTCGCGGGCGTGGTCGACGCCGCGGAGGAGGCGGTAGGTGCCGCCTCGCTCGTCGATCCTGGCGTAGTGGCCCGTGGCGAGCTTCCCGCCCAGGGCCCGGGCCCGGGCGAGGAGGTGGCCGAACTTCACCTCGCGGTTGCAGGCGGTACAGGGGATCGGGGTCTCGCCGTCGAGGTACGAGGAGACGAAGGGCCGAATCACCTTCTCCTCGAAGAGCTCGGTGGTCTCGAAGACGTAGAAGGGGATCCCCAGGGTGTCGGCCACCGCCCGAGCGTCGTCGAGATCGTCGGGGGAGCAGCAACGCCCCGGGGCGCTGGGCCGATCCGACCGCGAGAGCCGGAGGGCGACCCCGATCACCTCATGCCCCTGCTCGTGCAGCAGGGCGGCGGCGGCGGAGGAATCCACCCCACCGGACATGGCGACTACGACGCGCATCGCCGCCCTTCTACCACGGAAGGGCCGTGGATCACGCGACGGCCGGCAGGCGAGCGAATCGGGCCTGAAAGCGAGGGGCCAGGGTCGCCTGACGACAGAATCGCTGGGAGGTAGTCGACTTCGGCCAAAGGCTCAGGCTCGATCGCTCGGAAGCCGCGCGCCAGCTACCTTGGCCTCCACTGGCCTGCGAATCGCTCGACCTACGGCGATCCGAACCCACCGCTCCACATCCGCTCGGCCTGCTGCACCAAGCCAGGACCGCCATAAAATGACCCGGCTACATTCGACCGGTCCCGGGCGAGAGCGAGAGGGCGACATCATCTACTTGTCCTGGGTATGGTCGCGGCGCCATCGTCCCGGCGATTTCCCAACCCATGCGCGAAAGGCGCGATGAAACGCTTGCGGTGAGGAATAGCCAAGTCGAAAGGAGATCTCGGCGAGACTCATCGTCTCGTCCTCGAGATAGATCGAAACGAGCTCCCTCCGCAGCGCTTCGAGCACTTCAGCAAACGAGGTACCCTCCGCGGCGAAACGTCGTTGTAGGGTGCGGGGGGCCAAGATCAGGCGCTCGGCAAGGTTGGCCAACGTCGCCGTTCCATTCTCGAGGGCCGAGAGGAGGTGGCGTCGGACCCCGAGGAGGAACGTCGATTGCCCCGAGGGTCGCGCCAAAATTAGGTCTGCATGTTCTCGTAGGATTCGGTTCAGCCGTGGGGCTGCGCAAGGCAGAGACCAGGCGAGGGCCTCACGCCCCAAGACGATGGAGCTCTCTTGAGCATTGAACTCCAGCACCTCGGTGCCGAAGTGTCGTACCAGCGCAGACACCTGCTCGTTCGTTTTTGGCCTGGAGAACGGGAACGCAACTCTCTCGATGCGAGGCAGGCGTCCCGTGCAGGCGATCGCCATCGGGATCAAGGCGCTAAGATAGTATTGAGACGCATAAGGGCTCGGATCCGCTTTCGAAAAGACCTGAACGAGCTTCGCCTGATCTCCGCCCTCCTCGAGCATGAGCGAAGCGCGATCTTGCAGAAGCCCGGCATAGCGGTCCCCCAGGACGACGGCTTCACGGTAGGTATTCGCGCTCGTGCAGAGGAGCTCGTAGGGACCGAGGAAGCCCGGGGGAGCACCCTGGAGCACATGGAGTCCAAGGAGAGGATCCCCCGTCCGTTCGGCTGCTTCTTGCCAGAGCCTCCGCTCCACTCGCGTCGGGATCCTGGCTTCTTCTCCAACAAGCGCTTCGTGATCGAGCTCTGCGGCCCGGAGAAGCTCCGAGCGATCGATTCCTTGCCGTGCGGCAGCCATGACGATCAGGAGAGACACCCGAGCTGTCGTCGTGATGGGTTCTCCGTCGGGTAAGGATGGGTCCATGGCGATGCCTCGACGAGGAGCGAAGTCCAGAGGTGGGGCGAACTCGAGGACCTGGGGCCTCGGAAGATCATCCTATCCAACTTGCATAGGTACGGCGGGAAAAGTCAAAAATCCCGCGAGGTTCAGAGCTTGAGAGGTTCATTTTGGGTCGGAGAACCCAACTTCGAACCTGCAATCCCCCGTCCACCTGACGACAGAATCGCTGGGGGGCTGAGGGAAGCACACAGACTATTCACAGGGATCGATTTTGAGGAATGGGCTCCAAAGGCGGGAAACGCCGTGGAACAAGGGCTTAGTCCCAAGTGGGGCGGTGTCGCATTGTGGTTAAGCTGTGGGTTTCCAAGCCGCGAAGAATTGGCCCTTGACCGGGCGGATTCTGGGTCCTTCGACCATCATGTGCCGTAAGAGCTCCCACTCATGTTGTGACGGCCATCGCGGGGGCATCCGTGGCGCTCGAGCCGAGGACTCCCGTGACGCTGGTGCCGGCGAGGAGGAGTCGGCTTGGCGGTTGGGGCGGACCGCACGTGGAGCGATGCAGGGGCTCCCGCGATCCGGAGGTCTGCTGGGTCTTCTCTGCCGACCGAAAGGTGGGCCGCCGCGGGACAGGTCAAATGGGCCGTGTACCCGCGCGCTTCGTTCAACCACCCCTCCCGCCGATGAGGACGGTGGCCTGTCCAGCGGGGGAGCAAGAGACGCCGCATTCATCGACAGGAGGTGCCGGGGGCCGGATGGGCTTGATGGCGGTCCGCATCATCTCAGTTCCGTCTCGATTCACCCGGAAGTCGAACGATGCCGGTCGCCGCTCGATGGTCAGCGCGACCAGAGCGCTGGGTGGCTCGACCCATACGAGCTGCCCGGGCAACCTCCAAGAAGAGGAGCGGTCGGATTCACAACCCTCGTTCTCCGGGTCGCGTGGGATGGAGGCACGGCAGGTGATCCGCTCGCCATCCATCTCGAGGACCATCTCGTAGTTCCCCCTCGCGCCGAGGCCCGGTTCGAAATTCAGCTTAGTTGCTTCCTCACAAAGGATGGGGTGAACTGCGCAATTCGACTCCCCGCACCCGGAAACGAACGATAGCAGCATCATCACCGCTACGCCGACCAGCCAACTCGATCCAATTACCCGACCACCTATTATCGCGTCCATCGAAATGCCCCGCTAGCTAGCTTCCGCAGTGATCGATCAGCTCCGGTCTATTGTGATTGCCCTGCCCTTATGTGAGCCATTCGGAAGCACTCACTCGGCAAATCCCACGCCATCGCCCCAACTCTCGAAATGAGCAAGGTCGTAACGAAAAACTCGGTCCGCCTCGGTGGACCTCTCGGGCGCGAGCAATACGACGTACAGATAGCTGGAGTCCATTACGAGCGAATCGGGGACGAAGCGAGATTCTCCTCCCAGGACAACGATCTCCCTCGTCGCCCAATCGCTGAATCGGCTGAGCATGACGTAGCTGCCGCCGCCCTCCACATCCATACCACCTGCCACCGCGACGAAATCCCCGTTGACAGCTGCTTTCTGACACTCCGCCCGCCTATCGCAAGCTTCGGTCCCAGCGCGACGGAAGCCTCGGATTGGTGATCTCCATCGGCCAACACCCAAAGACGGATGCCCTGTAGCCACCCTCCGCAGGACAGGGTCTTCGAAATACCCGTCGCACCTCCGAACAACCCCTCGGCTCGACCGAGCGCACAGGCGAGCCCCTCTACCCGAGCCACGGTTGTAAGGTTCGCTCTCGTCCACCTACGGATCTCCGTGAACGGATTCCGATCGTCGTCGAATTCGGACCGCGACCAATATTTCACGATTCCGGCTCCCGCCAACGACCGGGGGGCAGGTCAGAACCTCCCAAAGCACGGATGACGCACGCGTAGGAACCCTATGGAGTTGTCCCAGAGCACGATCCGTCCGGCCCGAACATTCGACCGACCGCTCCAACTGCTCCTTCGCGAGTCGCAATGGTGGATCCGGTCGAGGTGTTATCCACCGAAATCGCCCACTCTGGCCCGTACATCTCCTGACCTGATGTGGACGACTGGCCCGATGGAGCCATCATTCCGGAGTCTGCCCGGTCACACCCCCCAACGGTGCAGGAGGCGATGACTAGAAAAAAGCGGAAACTTCTCCGTCCTGCCCCCTCGACAGATTTGATCCAATTTCTGCTGATGTCGCCCATGCATGACCCAACCCCGTCTTTCGTCGTGCGTTTGAGTAGTTCGCAGACGGTAACAGGCTGTACCGAAGGGCCGTCAAGTCTTTTCGGAATCGAGGGCGTTACTCAGGGTAGTTATAGTCGCCTAGATGACACTATCGGAAGTTGGGTGTCCGGTCCGCCCTAGGCCCAATGCCGATCTCTTAGGCCCTAGGCCTCGCCGCCTCCAAGCTTGTAGCCTATGCACCGGTCGGTGGGCTTTCGCTCTCCTTTCGATGATCCCATCGCGCTGGCGCCGCCTCCGGTAATCGGCCAAGCTCCCGCTACACACGACTCAGCCTCGGCTGCGCATCAGCCACCAGGCGTGGAGGCGCCTCAGCAGTTCGTCTCTTTGATTGAGGTCGGGATCCTCGATCACGATGGCGAGGAGGTGGCCCAAGGCCTCGCCTACGAGGGCCGATGGCGGGATGCCGAGGGCCTCCATCACGTCTCGGCCCCCGACGGCGAGGTCTCCGGGGCTGAGGGGCGGCCTCGAGGCGAGGAGGAGGCGGACCCTCGCTTCCAGGGCCTGGATGTTCTCGAGCCCCTCCTCCACGGCGACGCCTCTGCCGCGGATGTCCGCCTCTCGTACGGCGACGAGGGCGTCGAAGTTCTCCTCCCCGACCCTGGCCAGCATCCGGCGGACGGCGCCGTCGGACCACCCATCGGTGTAGACGAATTGATGCTCGCGGACCAGGAGCGCGACCTGGGCGCAGAGCTTGTTGGGGAAGCGGAGGCGCTCGCAGATCGCCTTGGCGCGGGAGGCGCCGCTGACCTCGTGGTTGTAGAAGCTATGTTCACCGGGGCCCTTCGGCGAAGGGGCTGCGGTGGTCGGCTTGTCGATGTCGTGGAGCAGGGTCGCCAGCCGGACCGCGAGGGGGGGCGCGGCGGCGTTCAGAGCGTGGAGCACGTGGTGATAGACGTCGTAGCGGTGCCAGCGGTTCTGGCGCATCCCCAAGCCCTCCAGGAGCTCGGGGATCACGAGGGCGAGGATCCCGGTGCGCCGTAGTAGCTCGACGCCGTAGCGGGGATGGTCGCTGACCAGGATCTTGGAGAGCTCGCTCTGGACGCGCTCGACGGCGACTCCCTCGAAAGCGGGGAGATGCGAAGGGATCGCGCGACGGCTCCGCCTCTCGATGCGAAAGCCAAAGCGGGCGGCAAAGCGGCAGACCCGCATGATCCTCAGTGGATCGTCGGAGAAGCGATCGTCGGGATCGCCCACCGAGCGGATCACGTGTGCCTCCAGATCCCGGCGGCCACCGGTCGGATCCAGGAAGCGGCCGCCCAGGGGATCGAAGGCCATGGCGTTGATGGTCAGGTCGCGCTTGGCCAGATCTTCTTCGATGGTGCCGACGAAGGACGGAGCCGCGCCCTCTGCCCAGCCCGCGCCGCCGCGGTAGGTCGTGACCTCGAAGGGCGCGCCGTCCTCCACCACGGTGACGGTGCCGTGGGCGATGCCGGTGGCGACTACCCTGGCGAAGATGGCGGCCACCGCCTCGGGCCTGGCGTCGGTGGCCAGATCGAACTCATGGGGCATATGGCCCAGGAGCAGATCCCGGACGGCGCCGCCCACGACCCAGGCATCAAAGCCGCCGGAGCGGAGGCCACGCAGCACCCGGAGCAGGGAGTCGGGCGCCTCGAAGGCGGCCAAAGGCTGGGGGAGTGCGTCCATACCGGACATCTTAAGACCGACGGGGCGGGCCGATGCAATCGATCGGCGCGGAACGTCCCCTGGCAGTCCCTCATGGGACGCGCCCCCCTTTCCCTCTCGACATGCGGGAGGGGCGTCGCCCGGGAGGCAGGCGCCATGCACCCGTCGGTCTCGTCGTCGTCACGCGAATGGAGCGCGGCTTCCAGGCATGGCGCGCGCGTCCAGGTCTACTTCGCGAAGGACTTCAGGGTCCTCACGAGCTGGTCGCTGTTCTGGCGCACGCCCTCGACCCTGCCGGCGATGGCGCCCTTCGAGTCGAGGAGGGTGATCACGGAGGAGTGGCCGATGGAGCCGTCCTTGGCGAAGCGGTAGCGGATCCCCAGGACCTCGGCCATCTCCCGGGCCTTGTCGGCGTCGGTACGGAGGAAGGTCCAGCGGCTGGTGTCAACGCCATGGGCGTCCCGCAGCTTGCGCAGCGCTTCCGGGGTGTCGCGCTCCGGATCGAAGGTGACCAGGACCACCTGCACCTGCTCACGCACCGCGGGATCGAGCGCCTTCTCGATGGCCTTGATGTCGCTGATCAGCAGCGGGCAGGCGTGGGGGCAGGTCGCGTAGAACATGGTGATCAGCACGGGCTTGCCGGCGAGCTGTGGCAGCACCACCTGCTTGCCATCCTGATCGGTGAAGCTGCCGCCCAGCAGGTAGACGGAGTCGCCGGTCTTGGCGACCGCGGCTGCCGGGAGGTCGGCGTGGCCCTTCTCGGCGGCGGCCGCCATCGGGATCAGGGTGGCGGCGAGGAGCAGACAGGTCCATCTCATGGCAGTTTTCCTCCTGAAATCGAGTTCATCGGGCACATCGGAAGCCCAGGTTTCCCACGGCGTAGGATCCCTGGAGCGAGCTGCGGAAGGCGTAGCGCATGAAGCCTGCGTAGTCCTCCTTGTCTCCGGCGTTGATGGCGCCGGCGCCGCAGAAGCGCATGGTCTCGGTGTCGCCGTCCTCGCGGCTGTCGGCGCTGACCATCGTGCTGCCGTAGTCGAAGACCCACTCCCAGACCAGGCCGTGGAGGTCGTGGAGCCCCCAGTAGTTGGCCTGCCCCTGTCCCACGGCAGGGGTCACCTTGGGTGTCGTCTTCGAATACCACTTCAGCAAAAGGGCGACGAAGTCGGGGTCGCGCTTTCCATCCGCGTGGCAGCTGCTGGCGGAGGCGGCGTACTCCCACTCGTCCTCGGTGGGCAGCCGCTTGCCTTGCGCTTCGCAGTAGGCCTTGGCCGCGAACCAGCTCACGTGGGTGACGGGCGCGTCCGGGAGCACCTCGGCCCCGAGCTCCAGCGGACCTGCCCAGCGGGAGAGGTAGCCAGGGCCGGCGAAGAGCTGCGGCGCCCTCCCCTTGCGCCAGTTGGGATGCTCGCGGACGAAGGCGAGGAAGTCCTGGTTGGTCACCGGCGCTCGATCGAGTTCGAAGGTTTGGAGCGGGATCACCTTCTCCTCCGGCGTGGGGGGATAGAGCGGTGCGTAGCTGCCGGCTGGGAGCTTCGCCATCCCGAATGCCCGCGCCTCTCTGGAGGCCTTGGAGGGCATGCAGTCGACGCGGAAGCTCTGCGTGGAGGAGTCGGAGGCCTCCCCCGCCGGCGTGGTCGCGAAGGCGGGGGAGGTCGCCATCAGGACGAAGATCGCGCCGGCGAGGGAGGCCTTTCGCATCAGTGGGCCGCTCCCGCCGGCCGGCTGGTGGTGCTGCGCACCTGGGTGACCTCGGCGGTGGAGACCGCGTCACCCGAGTTGCCGAAGGCGTTGCGCACATAGGTGAGGATGTTGGCGATGCCGTCGTCGCTGAGCTGGCTCATTGGCGGCATCACCGAGTTGTACTCCTTGCCGTTCACCGTCACGGGACCTGCGAGTCCGTTGAGGACGATCTCGATGGAGCGCCGCTTGTCGGCCATGAGGTAGTCCGCCTTCTCCAGCGGCGGGAAGACGCCCTCCATGCCCTTGCCTTCGACGCCGTGGCAGACCGAGCAGGTGCCTTGATAGAGCGCCTTGCCTGAGGCGATCTGCTCGTCCTTGGTGAGGGTGCCCGCCTCCATGGAGGCCGCGGCCCGGGCGATCACCGCCTTGCCGCCGGGGGCGGCCTTGTCGCCGATGTAGACCTCGTCGACCTCCTTGCCTGTGTAGACCTCCATGTTGTCGGGGCCGCTCACCTTCAGCATGCCCAGGGCGCCCTTGTTGAAGGCGCGGAAGAGCGAGTGATCCACCAGGAGGTAGGTGCCGGGGACCTCGACATGGAAGTCGACGGTGGAGGCGCCGCCCGCGGGGATGAGGGTCGTCTGGATGTTGTGGCTGATCGTGCTGCCGCCCTCGGCCCAGACGTTGTCGAAGATCTCGCCGATGACGTGGAAGCTGGAGACCAGGTTGGGGCCGCCGTTGCCGACGAAGAGCCGGACGCGCTCACCGACGTTGGCGGTGAGGGCGTTGTCTCCGAGGAGAGCGTCCTCCGAGCCGTTGAAGAGGACGTAGGTGGCGTTCTCGTCGATGGCCTTCTGCATGTCGAAGGGCTGGAGCCCCTTCTCGCGATACTTGCCCACGGTGTAGAAGTCGCCCTGCATCACGTAGTACTCGCGGTCGACCTCGGGCATACCTTCGGCGGGCTCTACCAGGATGAGGCCGTACATGCCGTTGGCCACGTGCATGCCCACCGGCGCCGTGGCGCAGTGGTAGACGTAGAGGCCCGGGTTCAGCGTCTTGAAGGTGAATTGGGTCCGATGGCCGGGGGCCGTGAAGCTGCTGGTCGAGCCGCCGCCAGGGCCGGTGACGGCGTGAAGGTCGATGTTGTGGGGCATCTTGCTGTCGGGGTGGTTCATCAGGTGGAACTCGACGGTGTCCCCCTCGCGCACCCGGAGGAAGTTGCCGGGGACCGTGCCGCCGAAGGTCCAGAAGGTGTAGTTCACACCCTCCGAGATCGGCATCTCCAGCTCCTGGACCTCGAGCTCGATCACGACCTTCGCCGGGGTCGTGCGGGTGATGGGCGGGGGCAGGAGGGGCGGCTTGAACATCTCATGCTTGATCGGCTCGCCCTGGGGAGCGCCGAGATCGAGGGGCGCGGGGTTCAGGCCGGCCTGGGTGCCTGCAGGGGCTGGTGGGGCCTTGGCCGAAGACGCGTCGCAGCCGCTGGCGACTCCGACCAGGGCGGCGAGGGTGAGCAGGCCTAGCGAACGAAGAACTGTCATTTTCAGGCTCCTACGTTGGTCAATCGAGAGAGGGCTCGCTTCGAAGCTAGAGATAGTGACATTAGGATTTCTCGCAATATGAGCTATATCATATTAGCAACTCTAATCGCCGGCTTCGAGTGTGCTCCAGTCGTTCTCATGGGAAGCGTCCGATATCAACCAGATCGTATGAAGAAGGAGACGGGCAGGAAGCGGGATGGATCGCTGCCGCTACCGCCCCATGGGAGCGGCGCTCCACCCAGGAGAGGGGACGCCGCGAGGGGTCGCCATATCCTCGCTTGCGCTACTTCTGCATGGCGACCAACGTCATCAGCACCTCAGATGGCGCGGGAGAAGATCGGCAGCTTCCCCTTGGGCGAGAGCGGCATTCGATCGAGCCAGGCGTCGAAGGCCATCGCCACCGGACGGATGAAGGGCTGGCCCTTCTCGGTCACCTCCACCGAGTCGGGAAGGACGCGCACCAACCCGTCGGCCTCGAGCGCCGCGAGCTGCTCCAGGGAGGAGACGAGGTAGTCGGCGGCGTCGACCCCATGCCTCTCGCCCAAGGCCCTGAGGTCCAGGTGAAAGTTGCACATCAGCTGGGTGATCGCATCGCGCCGGAGCCGATCGTCGTCGCTGAGGACGACGCCCTTCTCGGTGGCGAAGCGACCGGCGCGGATGGCAGCGTAATAATCGCCCAACGGCCGCACGTTCTGGGCGTAGGCGCCCCGCAGATCGGAGATGGCCGTGGCCCCCACCGCCACGATGTCGGCGGCGGGCCGGACCGTATAGCCCTGAAAGCTTCGCGAGAGCCGCCGCTCGGCACGGGCGATGGCCAGCTCGTCGTCCCTCCGCGAGAAGTGATCCATCCCGATGGCCACGTAGCCCTCGTCCAGGAGGCGCTGGCGGGCGTGTTGGAAGAGTTCGTACTTCGCCTGCCCTGCCGGCAAGGTCCGCTCGTCGATCTTGCGCTGATGGGCTCGCAGATGGGGCACGTGGGCGTAGGAGAAGATCGCCACCCGATCGGGCGCCAGGCGGATCACCTCGTCGATGGTGCGGGCGAAGGTCTCCAGGCGTTGGTGGGGCAGGCCATAGATCAGGTCGAAGTTGATCCCGCGGTAGCCCAGCTTGCGGGCGTAGCCGACGATGGCCTCGGTCTCTTCGACGCTCTGGACCCGGTTCACCGCCCGCTGCACCTCCGGGGTGAAGTCCTGGACACCGAGGGAGAGGCGGTTGAAGCCCATCCCCCGCAGGAGCGCGAGCTGCTCGCGGCTGGTGACCACGGGATCCACCTCGATGGCCACCTCCGCGTCCCGCAGGATCTCGAAGCGCTCCGTGATCTTCTCCCAGAGGCGGATCAGCAGGGGCTCGTCGAGGCTGGTGGGGGTGCCGCCCCCGTAGTGGAGCTGGAGGATCTGATTGCGGCGCCCGAGCCGATCGGCCACCCGATCCAGCTCGGCGCGGACGGCCTCCACGTACTCTGCGTGCTTCTCGCGGTTGGATGAGATCACCACGTTGCAGCCGCAGTAGGTGCACATCTCCTTGCAGAAGGGCAGGTGTGCGTAGAGGGAGAGCGGGAGGTCGTTACCGGCGGCGGCCGCCTCGTCCAGCTTGCGCCCCAGATCCTCCGAGCCGAAGGAGTCCGTCCACGCGGGCACGGTGGGGTAGCTGGTGTAGCGGGGGCCCGGCCGATCGTATTTGGCGATCAGCGCCGCCAGCTCTTCCTCGTCATCGCGATGCTTTGGATGCAGGCCAGCGGGAGATGGATCATTTCGGAGAGGAGACATGAGCTCGATCCGCTTCGCCCGTTGTCTGGGCGATGATGAGGACCGCGAGGTTGGCGGTCACGAAGAGCGCGAGGAGGGCCACGATGAAGAGCCACGGTCGCTGGGCCAGATAATCCCTCATTGTCTAACGTCCTTCCTCGAGCCCGGCGGCCCGCTTCCCTGAGGGGAGATGAGCGCCGTCATAAGCCGGCGCCATGGGTCGGCCCCAAGAAGCGCCCCACCACCGTCTTCTGCTTCGACGACGCGCTGTCGCGGATCTCAGCCTCCACCTCGAAGGCACCGTCGAAGCCCTGGCGCGGCACCTCCACGAAGATCGGCAGGCGGTAGTCCTGCAGCGACTCCAGGTGGACGCTCTCGTGGGGGATGGTGAAGCGGGTGCCGTCGGGGCCGCTGACCTTCACCACCAGCTCGGTGGGGCCTGGGTTCTTGTTGACCAGGTGGAGCTCGAATTGATTGCGGATGGTGTCGGCGCCCAGGATGAAGGGAGCGCCCCGCATCCGCAGGAGGTTCGCCTCGAAGGGCGTTCGGGTGCCGAGGCCCAGGAACAGGCCGACGCTGGCCACCGCCAGCAGCGCGCCATAGCCCAGGAGCCGCGGACGCAAGGTGCGCTTGGGCTCGCCCTCGAGGCCGGCGTGGGAGTCGTAGCGGATCAGGCCCGTGGGCCGCCCCACCTTGATCATCACCTCGTCGCAGGCGTCGATGCATTGGGCGCAGCCGATGCATTCGAGCTGGAGGCCATGGCGGATGTCGATGCCCGTGGGGCAGACCACCACGCAGCGGTTGCAATCGATGCAGTCGCCCTTGGCGGCGATCGCGGCGGGCGGCGCGATGGGCTCACCCGCCACCACCGGGAGCGGGATCCGATCCTGCCGGCGGATCTTGCCCCGGGGCTCGCCGCGTCTCACGTCGTAGCCGATGATCAGGCTGTGCTCGTCCTGCATCGCCGATTGGAGCCTGCCGTAGGGGCAGACCACGATGCAGAGCTGCTCCCGGAACCACGCGAAGTTGAAGTAGATCGCCCCGGCCACCAGCATGGTCCAGGCGAAGGCCACCCAATTCTCCCTCGGATCGTGCCGAACGATCTCGGCGAGGGAGCCGATGGAGACGAAGAAGCTCAGCAGCACGTGGGAGAGGAAGAGCGAGACGGCGATGAAGGCGGCGTGCTTGGCCACCTTCTTCCCCACCTTGGCCAGGGACCAGGGCGCGGTCTGCAGGCGGATGCGCTGCTCCCTCGGCCCTTCGATCCAGCGCTCGATCCGGCGATAGACACCCTCGAGGAAGACAGTCTGCGGACAGGCCCAGCCGCACCAGACCCTCCCCAGCCAGGCGGTGAGGAAGAGGAGGGCGAAGCCCAGGGCCGCCAGCAGGAAGACCACCAACCAGAAGTCCTGGGCGTTGAAGGTGGCGCCGAAGAGGAAGAAGCGGCGGCCACTGACGTCCAGGAAGATCGCCGGCTGTCCACCGACCCGGACGAAGGGGAGCGAGACGTAGATGGCGATGAGGGCGAGGTAGACGATGGTCCTGCCACGGAGGAAGCGACCCTTCAGGTCGGCGGGATGGATGTAGTTTCGCGATCCATCCCGCTTGATCGACGAGAGCCTGCCTAGGCTGGGCTTCTCCCTGGCGGCCATCTTCACTCGCTCTCGATCTCGCCCTCGGGCGCCTTGCCCGGGAGGTTCTTCCCCTTGAGCGTGACCACGAAGGCCGCGAGCTCCGAGACCTTCTCGGCGCCGAGGACCGGGCCCCAGGCCGCCATCCCCTTGGCCGGCACGCCGGTGGTGATCACCTCGAGGATCTCGGTGGGCTTGCCGCCGTGGAGGAAGCGATCGTCGGTGAGGTTGGGGCCGATGCCCCCCTCCCCGTTCAGGCCGTGGCAGGCGACGCAATAGGTCGCGTAGGTGGTCTGCCCCGCTGCGGTCTGCGCGGGATCGGCGGCCATGGCCAGGAGGGCCTCGTCGTTCATCGCGCCCCGGGCCTGGGCCCGCTCGGCCCGCTGCGCCTCGAGGGAGGCCATCTCCAGCTCATAGGCCTCCGTCTGCAGGGGGCCGGCGGAGACCACGTGGTAATACATCCAATAGCCGAAGGAGAAGATGATCGCGCCGTAGAGGGTCGCGAGCCACCAGTTGGGGAGCGGATGGTCGTATTCCCGGATCCCATCGTAGTCGTGACCGGTGTCGGTCGGCTCCTTGACGGTCGACACATCGATGGTCGGCTCGACCGCCGGCTCCTGTACGGTTCGTGCGAGTTCACTCATGGCGGTGCTCGAGGGGGCCGTCGCCCCGATCGTCCAGCGGGAGGTGGGCGAGCTGGCGGAAGCGCGGGCTCTTGCGCTGGAAGAGGAAGAGCCACACGACGGTGCCTACGAAGACCGCCAGAAAGAGGAAGAGCGCGAAGAGGGGGAGGTGCAAGAGCACGCTGTCTCGATAGAAATCCTGGTACATCAGCCCTCCCCTCCCCGGCTCGCGCTGAGATCAGTGCCCTGGGGCGGCGCCGGCGGCGTCTTCCCCAAGCGCTGGAGGTAGGCGATCACCGCGGTGAGTTCCCGATCCCAGGCGAGCTCCACGCCGGACTTCGCGAGGTCCGCGGAGATCTCCTCCGCCTGGGCCTGCAGCGCAGCCTCTGCGCCGTCCACCTCTGCGTCGGAGTAGGGCACGCCGAGGCGCTGCATCACCCGGAGCTTGTCGGTGGCCTCCCGGACGTTGAGCGGACGCACCGCGAGCCAGGGGTAGTTGGGCATATTCGATCCCGGGCTCGTGGACCTCGGATCCAGGGTGTGGGTGTAATGCCAGAGGTTCGGATACTTTCCGCCGACCCTGGCGAGATCCGGCCCCGTGCGCTTGCTACCCCATTGGAAGGGTCGATCGTAGAGGGAGTCGTCGATGGTGGAGGGATCGCCGTAGCGCAGCTTCTCCGAGACGAACGGACGAATCTGCTGTGAGTGACAATTATAACAACCCTCTTGCACGTAGATGTCTCGGCCGACGAGTTCCAAGGGACTGTACGGCTGCGCCGTGCCGGTGCGGGGGACCGCGTCCTTGATCAGGACCGTGGGGAGGATCTCCGCCACGCCACCGATGAGGATCGCCACCAGGGTGAGGACGGTGAAGACCAGCGAGTTCCCCTCGAGGAGGTTGTGCCAACCCGGCCGCCCGTCCTTCTTCCTGGTGGTGAGGACCGCGAAGAGACCGATGAGGACGATGGCAGAGAGCGAGACCACCGCGACGAAGAGGTCGGTCACCGCGAAGAGCACGGAGAAGCCGAAGATCGCCGTGGCGTAGGCCACCGGGCGGCTCGCCACCAGCCCCCAGGAGCCCACCGCCGGCGCCTCCCTTGGGCGCACGACCACCGTGGTCTCACCGTTCACCGCCGCGCCGGCGCGGGCCGTCTTCCACAAGTTCCAGGCCATCACCACGAAGCCGGAGAGGTAGAGGAGGCCGCCGATCAGGCGGACGATGTAGAGGGGGCGGATCGCGAGGAGGGTCTCGACGAAGTCCGGGTAGAGCAAGGTGCCCTCCGGCGTCATCGCCCTCCACATCAGGCCCTGGCTGATCCCCGAGACCCACATGGCGCCCATGTAGAGGAGGATGCCGACGGTGCCGGTCCAAAAGTGCGCGTCGGCCCATTTGACGGAGTGGAGCTTGCTGCCGTAGAGCCTGGGCACCAGCCAGTAGAACATGCCCGCCGCCATGAAGCCGTTCCAGCCGAGGGCGCCGCCGTGGACATGGCCGACGATCCAATCGGTGTAGTGGCCCAGGGCAGAGACGCTCTTGATCGAGAGCAGCGGTCCCTCGAAGGTGGCCATGCCGTAGAAGGTGACGCCGGCGATGAGGAATTTGATCACCGGATCGGTGCGCAGCTTGTCCCAGGCGCCGCGCAGGGTGAGGAGGCCGTTGAGCATGCCGCCCCAGGACGGCGCCCAGAGCATCAGGCTGAAGACCATGCCCAGCGATTGGGCCCAATCCGGGAGCGAGGTGTAGAGCAGGTGGTGGGGGCCGGCCCAGATGTAGACGAAGACCAGCGCCCAGAAGTGTACGATCGAGAGGCGGTATGAATACACCGGCCGATCGGCTGCCTTGGGGAGAAAGTAATACATGATCCCCAGGATCGGCGTGGTGAGGAAGAACGCCACCGCGTTATGCCCGTACCACCATTGCACCAACGCGTCCTGCACGCCGCCGAAGACGGAGTAGCTCTTGAAGAGCCCCACCGGGATCACGAGGTTGTTGACGATGTGGAGCACGGCCACCGTGACGATGGTGGCGATGTAGAACCAGAGGGCGACGTAGAGGTTCTTCTCGTTGCGCTTCGCCAGGGTCCAGA
>JBEBXK010000033.1:0-36618 GCA_040391605.1 Vulgatibacter incomptus | reverse complement strand
CGGGTCAACGTCTTCCAGCAGCGGGGCACGGTGGGCGTGGTCTTCCGGGTGATCCCCTTCCGGATCCAATCCATCGAACAGCTCATGCTGCCCAAGATCCTCGAGAAGATCTCGTTGGAGCCGCGCGGGCTGATCCTGGTCACCGGCACCACCGGCTCCGGCAAGTCGACGACCCTGGCCGCGATGATCGATCACATCAACACGGTCGAGTCCGATCACATCATGACGATCGAGGATCCGATCGAGTTTCTGCTTCGAGACAAGAACTCGATCATCAACCAGCGGGAGGTAGGGGTCGACACCATCTCCTTCAGCCAGGCGCTGAAGAGCGCGCTCCGCCAGGATCCGGACGTGGTCCTCGTCGGAGAGATGCGCGATCTCGAGACCATCGAGACCTCCCTCACGGCGGCGGAGACCGGCCATCTGGTGATGTCGACCCTCCACACCGTGGATGCCACCGAGACTATCAACCGGATCATCTCGGCCTTCCCGCCCCATCAGCAGAAGCAGGTGCGGCTCCAACTCGGCTCGGTGCTCCGGGCGGTGGTCTCTCAGCGCCTGGTGCCCAGAGCCGACGGCAAGGGGCGGGTCGCCGCAGTGGAGGTGATGGTCTGCACCTCCCGCATCCGGGAGCTGATCGAAGACAAGGATCGGACCAAGGAGATCGCCGACGCCATAGCCCAGGGCCACCTCTCCTATGGGATGCAGTCCTTCGATCAGTCCCTGATGTCGCTGCTGAAGGAGGGATTGATCACCTACGAGGAGGCCATGCGGCAGGCGACCAATCCGGACGACTTTGCGCTGCGGTACTCCGGCATCGCGTCGACCTCCGACTCCAAATGGGACTCCTTCGAGGATGGGCACGAGACCGCCGAGCTCCGCCCGGGGGCCGCGTCGGCCGTCGCCGCGGCGCCACCTCCCGCTGTCCCTCGCGCGCCGAGGGGGCCCCCTCCCGCAGGCGCTGGGCGGCTGGGGGCGATCTCTCCGCTGAAGCAGGCCGCGGCGCCGCCGACAGAGAAGGCCCCTGCGCCTGGGTCGGATGACTTCCAGATCGAGCGCTTCTGATTGGATCTGTGAGACGCCGTGAAGAAGCTCCCCAACTCTCTCGGGCCGAAGGCGGGTAGGCGCAAACGGGCCATCTCGCGTGGAGCGCAAGTGGAAGGGATGGGCGCCGCGCTGCCTGGGGCCGAGGCCCCCTTCGTCTCCGATGATCCCGGAAGAGGGGGAGATCCCGCGGCGAGGAGGAGAGGGAAGGCGCCCCTGGGCGCGGCCTTCGAGCCCGCCCTGCAGCTCGCCTACGATCAGATCGCCAGGCGCGCGCGCAGCGAAGCGGAGGTGCGGCGACGGCTGATCCGCGCCGGCTCCGACCTGGAGGTGATCGATCGGGTGATCGCGAGGTTGATGGAGCTCCGCTACCTCGACGACGCGTCCTTCGCCCGCGCTCGGGCCCGGGGCCTGGCCAGCCGGGGCTTCGGGCCGCGGGCGGTGGCGTTCAAGCTCGCCGGCGCCGGGGTGGGCAAAGAGGTGGCAGCCGGCAGCATCGAGGAGGCCTACGGAGACACCGAGGTCAGCCTGGCTCGAGCGGCGTTGGAGCGGAGGCTGCGGGGCCGCAGCTTCAGGAGCCTGGAGCCGAAGGAGCGGGATCGCCTGTTGCGCTGGCTGGCGAGCAGGGGCTTCTCCGCTCGCGCGATCTACGGCGCAGGTGCAATTGACCCCGATCCGGGGGCGGTGTAGGGAGCCTCATGGCCCTCCCTCCCTCGCATCGTCGTCCGGCTGCGCGAATCCGACCTGCCACAGGCGACGCCACGCGGACGCCGGCGACCACGGCACAACGCGCTGTGGTCTGCCAGGTGGAGACGATCATCCCGCCCGTGCGGCGTGCGAAGGCCTCATGGCTTAGCGGCGCCATGGGCGTCGTGCTCCTGGCCGCGGCGCTGGCCCTGGGGGCCTGCAGCTTCCGGCAGATGGGGGAGATCACCTATGCGGAGGGGGCCCAGGCCTCCTACGAGGAGGCGGTGGTCCAGCTCGAAGACAAGAACTATGAGCAGGCGATCATGGCCTTCCAGCAGGTGCGGGCGCGCTATCCCTATTCGTCCTATGCCGCCCTGGCCGAGCTGAGGATCGCGGACGCGGACTTTGGGCGGAGCCGCTGGCTGGAGGCCATCGACGGCTACCAGGCCTTCCTCAAATTCCATCCGGCACATCCGGACGTCGATTGGGCCGCCTACCGGATCGGCGCGTCGCATTTCAACGCGATCCCTTCGAGCTTCTTCCTCTTCCCGCCTGCGAGCGAACGGGATCAGACGGAGGTGCGGGCCGCCAGGACCAGCCTGCAGGATTTCATCTCCCGTTACCCAGAGAGCAGCCACCTCTCACAGGCGAAGACGGAGCTGGCGAGGGTGATGGAGCTCCTTGTAAAGCACGAGCTCTACACGGCGGAGTTCTACGCCAGCCGCGAGCGTTGGGCCGGCGCAGCAGGGCGCTACGAATTCGTCCTCCAGAACTACCCGGGATCGGGCTTCGACGGCCAGGCCACCGTCGGCCTCGCCGAGGCCCTCCTCCAGCAGGACGAGGGCGAGCGGGCCGCGGCGCTCCTCGATCGCTTCCTCGCCGGGAACCCCGGTGGAAAGGAAGGGGAGAAGGCTCGAAAGCTCCGCGCCAGCTTGCCGGTGTCTCCACGTTGATCGCGCGGCTGCTGCTCCTCCTCTCGCTCCCGATCCTCGTCGCCGGCTGCCCGACCCTGGCGAGCCCCGCGGATCGAGCCCGGGCGGCGTTGGAGGCGCTCTCTCGAGAAGGGGTCGAGCTGCCCCTCTCCGGCGGGCGCTCCATCCAGATCCCAATCGGGAGGATCGAGGCCACGGCGGTAGACACCGGGGCCAGGGAGCGGAGCTCCTTCGAGGCCTTCGGCCAGCTCTCGATCGCGGGGAGGGTGGGGGAGATCCCCTTCTCCTACGTGGGCAACGAGCGGTTCCAGGTGGTCTGCACCACCAGCTGCAAAGTCGATGGGGCGCTGGCGCCACGGTTGGTCGCCGTCATCGAGGCGCTCCTCGCCAGGCGCGCCGCCCTCGATGCGAGGGATCCGGCGGCGGTCGCGGCCCTCGCCGCCGATGGGCTGCGGGGATCTTCCCCGGACGAGATATCCACAGCGGCAGAGCGCGCGGTGGCGGCCTGGTTCATCCGGGTGGAAGGCAACGAGGCCATCGTCGGCGAGGCCGGCCCCGACGGTGGCCAGAAGCGCCTGACCCTCGTCGGCGCAGACGGAGCCTGGCGCTTCGCCGCGGGCCTGCCCTGAGCCAAAGGCGAACCACCGAAAGAGGGAGCCGTAGCGCGCAGCGCGCGTGAAAAAATCGCCCCCGCCGCGAGAGAGGGCGATTTTTTCACAGGCTCCGAGCCGAAGGCGAACCATCGGTAGAGCTCCCGCGATTCGAACGGTCGAGGCGGAGGCCGCGGGCGCCGGGCGAAAGCTCCTTTGTTCCGGCCAAAGCGTTGCGACTGGGTCGGGCAGCGGGTAGTGTTCAGACTTTCGCAACCGGCGAAGATCTTCGCGAGCGAGGGCTCAACTTGAACACCGGTGGTAAGGCGTACGCGCTCAAGTTCATCTCGGGTAAGTATCAGGGAGGAGAGTTCCCTCTCACTCCTGGTAAGGAGGTGCTGATCGGCCGCTCCTCCGAGCTGGAGCTGGTGCTCATCGAGGAGATGGTGAGCCGCAAGCACGCGCGCCT
Organism: Vulgatibacter incomptus; assembly: GCA_040391605.1. Classification (GTDB taxonomy): domain Bacteria; phylum Myxococcota; class Myxococcia; order Myxococcales; family Vulgatibacteraceae; genus Vulgatibacter; species Vulgatibacter incomptus_A. Next base: position 32,896 of record JBEBXK010000033.1, on the reverse strand, counting down.
CCTCCAGGGCGAGGATGGCCTCGTGATCACCGATCTGGGCTCGACCAACGGCACCTTCGTCAACGGCGAGAAGATCCGGGAGATGAAGCTCAAGGAGGGCGATCGCTTCCTGATCGGGACCTCGATCTTCAAGGTGATCACCGTGGAGGCAGGCGGGGCACCTCTGGACGACAAGGAGATCAAGGATCGACTCGAGGAGGTCGCCGCCGCGAAGCCAAAGAGCGGCGGCGCCATGAGCGGGCGGATCGACGAGGTCTCGATCCCCGATCTCCTCCAGCTCTTCCATGCGTCGAAGAAGAGCGGGATCCTCGTGCTGATCGACGGCGCTCGCGAGGCGAAGATCTACCTGCGCAAGGGGATGATCGTCTACGCGGTGATCGACGACGATCACGACATCGGTCCGCTGAAGTCGATCTACCGGCTGATCGGCTGGGAGGTGGGGACCTTCGAGCTCATGGCTGCAGACGATCAATCCTTCCCGGTGGAGCTCGAGGAGAGCACCGCCTCGATCTTGATGGAGGGATCCCGCCAGCTCGACGAGCTCCGGCGCCTGGAGGCCACCCTCCCCCGCAAGGGAGAGCGGCTGGAGCTGGCGGCCCCACTCGGGCCGCCCCTGCGCGAGCTCGAAGCCGAGGCGCTCGATCTCCTGCAGCTCGTGATCAACCTCGGTGAGCTCAACCTCGTCCTCGATCAGTCGCCCTCGGGCGATCTCGACACCGCCACCATGGTCGACGAGCTGATGTCGAAGGGCTATGTGCGCGTCGGAAGGAGGTGAACGCCCTTCGGCTCCCGGGGCGAGCGGGACAATCGTCCCAGCGCGAGGAGAAGGCGCTCGGAGCCGGGCGGCGGCGATCAGCCGAGGGATGATCGTCCCCGCGAGAGGCGGAGGCGCTCTGGGGATCAGCCGCGGGATGATCGGCCCCGCGCGAGGTGGAGGCGATCCTCGTTCCGCTGCTGCGGGCGAAGGGCTCGCGCTGGCCCTCGCTCGCCTCCGGCTGGCATCGAGGCGCCCAGGCCCGCGAGCCTCAGGGACCCTCGCTGCCTTCCTTCTTCTCTTGAGTTCGAGCGCCTGCGCGTCCTCTGGCGGACAGGCGAGTGCGCCCCATCGGGCCGATGGCTTCCAGACACAGCGCGGCGGCGCGATCGAGGAAGCGCACGTCGACGGCGAGTCGGCGGTCCCTCCATTGGAGATCGCTTCGAGTCCGTCGCAGCCCGACGGCGATCGGGCGTCGATGGTCTCTCCAAGGGAGATCGCTTCGAGTCCGCCGCTGTCCGACGGCGAGTCGGAGCGGCCGACGCGCCGCGCCGGGGACGGGGCGGCCTCCACTCCTCACGTCGGCACATCCACCGGGCGAGCGCTGCTGGTGGTGATCGATCCGGGACACGGCGGCGAGAAGGACGGCGCCATCGGCCCCAATCAGCTCAAGGAGAAGGACGCGGCCCTGGCCATCTGCCTCCGCCTCCGCGAGGAGCTCGAGGCCCTGGGTCATCGCGTGATCCTCACCAGAGACGGCGATCGATCGATCGGGCTCGCCGCGAGGATCGGCCTCGCCAACGAGTGGGGTGCCGACCTCTTCGTGAGTGTCCACCTCAACTCCTTGCCGCTGGGACGGCAGCGGCTGCGGGTCACGGGGGTGGAGACCTACTTCCTCTCCGCGGACGCCTCAGACGCCGACGCCGCCGCCCTCGCCCATGCCGAGAACGCCGACGACGATGTGGCAGAGCAGGGCGGAGGAGAGGCGAGCTCCATCGGCGCGATCCTCGCCGACCTCGCCCACACGGAGGCACACGCCGGCTCGTCGCGGCTGGCGTATTTCATCCACTCCCACCTGGTGCAGGGGACCGAGGCCCGCGACCGCGGCGTGCGGCAGGCCCCCTTCGCCGTCCTCCGCGGCGCCGAGATGCCGGCGGTGCTGGTGGAGGTGGGCTACCTCTCCCATCCCGACGAGTCGAAGCGGCTGGCGCGCGAAGCCGATCAGCAGCGGATCGGGCGCTCCATCGCCCGGGGCGTCGAGGCCTTTCGCCACGAGATCCTGGAGAGGGGCTACCGGGTCCACGCCACCGATTGATGTCTGCGGGCGCGTGCTCGAACCACGTCGCGCCCCGTCGTCGCGTCGCCCTGCTCTATTGCCCGGCGGTGATCGCGGCCGGCCCGACTGCACCGAGCCACGCCGCGCCCCGGCATCGGCGAGCTCTCGGGCGACTCCAGCGATGGGGCCTGCGCGCGCCGCCGAAAACCCCAAGCCTCGTCCACGACCTCGAAGCACGAAGATGCGCGTTCCCCACCCGCCCTCGATTGGGTAGGTTGCGGCGCGAGAGGACAGGCCATGCGCAAGAACGAGAGAGGCGCCGCGGAGCTGCGGCCCGTGGAGATCATCCCGAACTACCTGCGGCATCCGGAGGGCTCCGCCCTGGTCGCCTTCGGCGACACCCGGGTGATCGTCACCGCTTCCCTGGAGGAGCGGGTGCCCCCCCATCTGATCGGCAAGGGCTCGGGCTGGGTCACCGCCGAGTACGGTATGTTGCCGCGGGCGACACATACCCGCAGCGGCCGCGAGGCGGCGCGGGGCAAGCAGCAGGGACGCACCCTGGAGATCCAGCGGCTGATCGGCAGGGCCCTGCGGGCCTGCGTGAAATTGGATCGCCTGGGGCCCGTCACCCTGGCCATTGACTGCGACGTGATCCAGGCCGACGGCGGCACCCGCACGGCGTCGATCACCGGCGCCTACGTGGCCCTGGCCCTGGCGATCCGCAAGCTCCGGGAGGCCGGCCGGATCAAGAAGGAGCCGCTGGTCGCCCAGGTGGCGGCGATCTCCGTGGGGATGGTGGGCGGCGTCCCGCTCCTCGACCTCGACTACGAGGAGGACTCCGGCGCGGACGTGGACATGAACATCGTCGCCACCGCGGAGGGCGAGCTGATCGAAGTGCAGGGCACCGCCGAGAAGCGGCCCTTTGCGAGGTCCTCGCTGGACCAGCTCGTCGATCTCGGCATCGAGGGGATCGCGAGCCTGGCAGAGGCCCAGCGCCGGGCGCTGGCCTGAGCCCCCGCTGGAGCGCCGCAACGATCACCCGCCCCCTTCCGCTCAACGGCACTGCGCGACGGACACCCGATCCCGTGAACTGCCGCCTGCGACGGTGGGTCGCCTTTGGAGACCTTGATGAAGAAGCTGCTGGTCGCGTCGACCAATGAGAAGAAGCTCGGCGAGCTCCGCCGGCTCGTCGAGGGATTGGATCTGGAGATCGTCTCCCCCCGAGACCTCGAGGTGGCCTTGCCGGAGGTGGTCGAGGACGCGCCCACCTTCAAGGGAAACGCCGCCAAGAAGGCCATGGCCTACGCCAGGGCCAGCGGCCTCCCCACCGTCGCCGACGACTCAGGGATCTGCGTCGACGCGCTGGGCGGTGCCCCCGGGGTCTTCAGCGCCCGCTATTCGGGAGAGGAGGCGGCTCCCGATCGCGACCAACGGAACAACGAGAAGCTGCTCCGGGCCCTGGCCGGCCTCCAGCCGTCCCTACGCGGCGCCGCCTTCGTCTGCGCCGTCTGCCTGGCGTGGCCCGACGGGCAGATGGAGCAGGCCGAAGGGCGCTGGTCCGGGCAGATCACCTTCGCTCCCAGGGGCCACAGCGGCTTCGGCTACGACCCCCTCTTCCTCGTCCCTCGCTTCGGCAGGACCTCCGCGGAGCTCTCCGCCGACGAGAAGCAGGCGCTGAGCCATCGGGGCCAGGCGATGCGGCGGCTGCGCCCCGCCTTGGAGGCCTTGGCGAAATAGCCCACACGGCGCTTGCCATGCGTCCCGGCATGGGTTACACCCTGCGCCGTTTTGCGGGGCGTAGCGCAGCCTGGTAGCGCACCTGCCTTGGGCGCAGGGAGTCGGAGGTTCGAATCCTCTCGCCCCGACCAGCTATTAGTTGGGAAGCTCGAGCGCCAGTAGCTCAGTTGGACAGAGCGGCGGCCTTCTAAGCCGTAGGTCGAGGGTTCGATTCCTTCCTGGCGCGCCAGACCGAAGTAGTAAGTAGTAGCACCAGCAGTGGTTTGTGGTGGGAGTAGCTCAATTGGTAGAGCACTGGACTGTGACTCCGGGGGTTGTGGGTTCGAGCCCCATCTCTCACCCCATTCTTTGACCGCCGCCCTCCTCGCCGGGGGCGGCAGTCTCCTGCTCCACGCAGCACGTCGCACGGGTTGGAAAGAAGGTTTGACAGCCCAACGCGGCATCGACTAGAACGCCGCTCACTTCGCTGCGGCGAGTCGAAGAACGCAGCATCCCGCGGTTGCGGGCGCGTAGCTCAATTGGCAGAGCAATGGACTCTTAATCCATAGGTTGAAGGTTCGATTCCTTCCGCGCTCACCACGAAAACCTCAATCCCTCCGGTCACTTGGCCAGGAGGGATTGTTCGTTTTAAGGGGTCGGGGGTGGCCCATGAACAGCACCTGGACAGCAGTTGGAGCGAGCGGTGCTGGCTCCTCGGGATCGTCCTCCTCCTTCACACGACGAGGCGCCCTTGGACTGCTCCCCCGGGACGATCGGTCAGATGGGCGAGCGGAGCAGAATCTCCGCCTCATTTGTTCCTTTGACGTTGGGCGTCGAGCGTTCTATTGCAGACGCCTCAAGGGCAGGTGGCGGAACTGGTAGACGCGCTGGACTTAGGATCCAGTGCTGCAAAGCGTGAGGGTTCGACCCCCTCCTTGCCCACCATTCGAGCATGCCTCCGGGCATTCTCGCATAGTCATGGGCCGAGGCTCGTTCCGTCCGGTGTCTTGGGCGGAATGGGGCCCCAGGCCCTCCGGTTGGCACGCCAATGATCCCCTATTTCGAGATCCCACCGCTCAAGCTTGGTCCTTTGGAGCTCCACGCCTTCGGCGCGCTCTCCGCCCTCGGCATCTACATGGGTGCCAGGCTCGCTGCCAGGGCGGCGCGGCTCTACGCGCCGGGGAACGAGCGGGCGCTGGTGGAGTCGGCCCCGTGGCTGGTGGTGGGCGGCGTGATCGGCGGGCACTTCGTCCATCTCTTCGGCTACCACCCCGAGATCCTGCAGCGCGACGGTTGGACCTCGATCCTGCGGATCTGGGAGGGGCAGTCGTCGATGGGCGGCCTGCTGGGGGCGATGATCACGCTGCTGATCCTCTTCCGCGTGAAGAATTGGAAGATCCTGCCCAACCTCAACGCCTTCGCCCTGGGCCTCGCGCCGGGCTGGGCCATCGCGCGGCTGGGCTGCTTCGCGGCCCACGACCATCCGGGGGTCCTCACGGACTTCCCCCTGGCGGTGGCCTTCCCCGGCGGCGCCCGCCATGATCTGGGGCTCTACGATGCCCTGGTCCTCGGTGCCCTCACGCTGCTCCTCTACCTGCTCGCGCGCAAGCCGCGGCCCGAAGGGCAGCTCATGGGCGTGCTGGCCATCGGCTATGCCGTGCCCCGCTTCTTCCTCGACTTTCTGCGGGCCGGGGCCGACGATCCGTCGCTCACCTTCGTCGACGGACGGATCCTGGGGCTGACCCCCGCGCAATATGTCGCGATGATCCTGCTCTGCATCGGGACCTGGCTCCTGCTCCGGGCCCGCGGGAAGGAGGCCTTCGTGCTCCCGGCTCCCAAGCGAAAGGCGGCTGTGAAGGCGGCCTGAGCATCGCCAGGGCCACAGCAGCGAGGCGTGGCATCGCGAGAGCTCTCCTCCGCATGGAGGCACGGAGCGCCGCGATCCGAGGCGCTCTCCAACTCACTGCCGGGCTGCGGTTCGCGCCTGCATCGAGCGGGGATCCGGGCTTTCGTAGCCCGTCGAACGCTGGTGAATTTCGGCGCTGCCTGTGGGCCCTCCTTCACTCGAAGCCGCCGGCTTCTCCTCCTTGACATCGCAGGGGCGTGAGTCTATCTCGCGAAATTCTTCGTATCCCCAGCGAGCGAGAGGACGGTCCATGAAGGTCAATGTCGAGTCGGTCTCCCCGATCGAAAAGAAGGTCTCGATCGAGGTCGAGGCGGATCGTGTCGCAGCCGAGATCGAGCGCGCCTATCGGGGCCTCGCCAGGCAGGTCCGGATCCCGGGCTTCCGCCAGGGCAAGGCGCCCCGCCGGATCCTCGAGACCCGCTACCGGGATCAGGTGGAGCAGGACGTCGCCCGCCTCCTGATCGACTCGACCTACCGCGAGGCGGTGGACACCCACGATCTCTTCCCGGTGGCCAGCCCCGTGGTCTCCTCCGACAAGCTGGAGCAGGGGAAGGTCTTCCGCTTCGAGGCCCGGGTCGAGGTGAAGCCGGAGGTGGAGGTGAAGAGCTTCAAGGGCCTCGACTTCGAGCGCTCGACGCCAGAGGTGAAGGAGTCGATGGTCGACGACGAATTGGAGAGGATCCGCCAGCGCCTCGCCCAATTCGCCCCTGTCGAGGATCGGGAGACCGCCGTCACCGGCGACTACGCGGTGATCGATTACGCCGGCAGCCAGAACGGCGAGGAGATCCCCGGGGCGAAGGGGGAGGACATCACCGTGAAGGTGGAGCCCGGCACGCTGCTGGAGGGCAACGCGCCCATGCTCGCGGGGGTCCCGGTGGGGGAGACCATCGAGACGCAGGTCGAGTTTCCGCCCGACTACCAGGTGGAGTCCCTTCGCGGGACCACCGGCCAGTTCTTTGTCACCCTGCGGTCGCTGAAGACCCGGGAGGTGCCGGCGCTGGACGACGAGCTCGCGAAGGATCTCGGCGGCGAGGCCCAGACCCTCGAGGAGCTGAAGACCTCCATCCGTGAGGGCATCGAGAAGGGCGAGGCCCAGCGGGTCGAGCGCGAGAACCGCGAGAAGCTCCTCACGGCGCTGGTGGCGGCCAACCCGATCGAGGTGCCCAAGGCTATGATCGACCGCGCCGTGGACTCGATGATCGCCGGGGCCGCCGAGCGCTTCCAGCGGCAGGGGATGGACATCCGGCAGCTCGGTCTCGACGTGCCCAAGCTCCGCGAGGATCTGCGAGAGGACGCCACCAGCCGAGTGAAGTCCGCGCTCCTCCTGGAGGCCCTCGGCAAGCAGGAGAAGATCTCCGTCACCGACGAGGAGATCGAGGCGGAGCAGGAGCGCATGGCCGCCGAGCTGCAGATGCCGGTGGCGAAGGTGCGCGCCCACTTCTCGGGCAGCCGCTCCGAGCGCGACGCGCTGAGCCAGCGCCTCGTCGAAGAGAAAACCGTTGCTTTGCTGGAGCGGGAGGCGAAGGTTTCCGAGTAGCCTTCCGGCTGGCCTCCCGGCCGGGCCGGGCATTAGACAGATGGGATCGCCAAGTGGCTTCCGACGCAAAGGCGGCCAAGGAGAACGAGACGTGAGCTACATTCCGATGCCGTTCGTCGTCGAGCAGACCCACCGCGGGGAGCGCTCCTACGACATCTATTCCCGGCTCCTCAAGGATCGCATCATCTTCCTGGGCACGCCGGTCGACGACGACGTGGCCAACGTGATCATCGCCCAGCTCCTCTTCCTGGAGTCCGAGGATCCCGACAAGGACATCAACATCTACATCAACTCCCCTGGAGGTTCGGTCACTTCGGGGATGGCGATTTACGACACCATGCAATACGTGAAGCCTCAGGTCTCCACGATCTGCATGGGCCAGGCCTCCTCCATGGGCGCCCTGCTGTTGGCCGCCGGCGCGCCAGGCAAGCGTTTCGCGCTGCCCAACTCGAGGATCATGATCCACCAGCCCCTCGGGGGCTTCCAGGGGCAGGCCACGGACATCGAGATCCACGCCAAGGAGATCCTGCGCTTCAAGCAGAAGCTCAACGAGATCCTGGTCCAGCATACGGGGCAGTCGCTGGAGCGGATCGAGATGGACACCGATCGCGACTATTTCATGGGCCCCCCCGAAGCCAAGGAGTACGGCCTGATCGACGACGTCTTCGTCCATCAGCGCAAGGCCCAGACGCCGAGCAAATAGGCCTGGGAAGGGGGAAGCTGCGCCGTCCGGGACTTCGAATGGACTGGCCTTCCCCCGGTTGTTACCCTTCAAAGACGTATGTCGGGGATCTCCCCCGGCGACCGGGAGAGTGGTCTTGGACAGGCGGGAAAACCACACGCTCTGCTGCTCCTTCTGCGGCAAGTCGCAGAAGGAAGTGAAGAAGCTGATCGCGGGGCCGACGGTCTACATCTGCGACGAGTGCATCGGCCTCTGCAACGACATCATCGCGGAGGAGATCGAGCACGAGGAGCGCAAGGACAAGAAGATCCGGATCCCGCGGCCCAGCGAGATCAAGGCGGTCCTCGACGAGTATGTGATCGGCCAGGATCGGGCCAAGAAGATCCTCTCGGTTGCGGTGCACAACCACTACAAGCGGATCGAGCAGAGGAGCACGGCCACCTCCGACGACGTGGAGCTGCAGAAGTCGAACATCCTCCTCCTGGGCCCCACGGGCTCTGGGAAGACGCTGCTCGCGCAGACCCTCGCGCGGCTCCTCAACGTCCCCTTCACCATCGCCGACGCCACCACCCTCACCGAGGCGGGCTACGTGGGCGAGGACGTCGAGAACATCATCGTCAACCTGCTGCAGGCCGCCGATCACGACATCGAGCGGGCGCAGAAGGGCATCGTCTACATCGACGAGATCGACAAGATCGCCCGCAAGAGCGAGAACCCGTCGATCACCCGGGACGTCTCTGGCGAAGGGGTGCAGCAGGCCCTCCTCAAGCTGATCGAGGGCAGCGTCGCCAACGTGCCGCCCAAGGGGGGGCGCAAGCATCCGCAGCAGGAGTTCCTCCAGATCGACACCTCCAACGTCCTCTTCATCTGCGGTGGCGCCTTCCACGGCCTCGACCAGATCATCGAGCGTCGCATCGGCGGCAAGCAGATGGGCTTCGGCGCGGAGATCAAGTCGAAGGAGGAGAAGAACCAGACCGAGCTCTTCCGCGAGTGTGAGCCCCAGGATCTTCTGAAGTTCGGGCTGATCCCCGAGTTCATCGGCCGCCTGCCGGTGGTGGCGACCCTCGAGGAGCTCGACGAGAAGGCGTTGGTGCAGATCCTCACCGAGCCCAAGAACGCCCTGGTGAAGCAGTACCGCAAGCTCCTAGAGATGGATGGAGTGAACCTCGAGTTCACCGATGGTGCCCTGGGCGCGATTGCCAGGGAGGCGCTGCGCAACAAGGCAGGGGCCCGAGGGCTCCGCTCGGTGGTCGAGAGCGCGATGCTCGACGTGATGTACGAGATCCCGTCGAAGAAGAACGCGCGCGAGGTGGTGATCAACGAGGAGTCGATCACCAAGAAGGAGAAGCCGCTGATCGTCTACGAGCAGCAGAAGGCGGAGTCCGCTTAGGCGATCGCCCATCGAGCGAGGCTCCGGGCGCTCCTTCTTCGGAACGACCCACAGGCGAGCATCCCTTCGCCGCCTTTTATTTCCCGGCCGGCGCGCCGTTGTCCGATGATGGGCAGCAGCATCGCCGGCCGCCTGCTTTTTCCGGCTCGAGGCGCGCGCCACGGGGGCGCTGCGCGGGGCGGGAAGTTAGACGACTCCACCGGGTGTTTGCCCTCCAGCCTCGGGCTTCGAGGCATGTGGCCCCATGGGACGGGACATCCCCCGGTTGGGATGACAGATTTAGAGGGGTCGGCACGACGCCGGCCGCGAGGTTCTAGCGGATATGTTCTTCGGCAAAGACGACAAGAAGGGTGAGAACGTGACCACGCAGCTGTTGCCGCTGCTTCCTTTGCGCGACATCATCGTCTTCCCCCACATGGTCGTTCCCCTCTTCGTTGGCCGCGAGAAGTCGATCAACGCCCTCGAGGAGGCCATGGCCCAGGAGAAGGAGCTGATCCTCGCCGCGCAGAAGAAGGCGAAGACCAACGAGCCCACCGAGGAGGACATCTTCGACGTGGGCACCCTGGGGACCATCGTGCAACTCCTCCGGCTGCCCGACGGAACGGTGAAGGTCCTGGTGGAGGGCAAGCGTCGGGCGAGGATCCATCGCTTCGCGGCGTCGGATCCCTACTTCCTGGTGGAGGCCTCCGAGATCGGCGAGGAACTCGATCGCACGGTCGAGCTCGAGGCGCTGATGCGCAGCGTGCAGTCGACCTTCGAAGCCTACGTGAAGCTCAACAAGAGGATCCCGCCGGAGATGCTGGTCTCGGTGGCGTCCATCGACGATCCGGGCCGTCTCTCGGACACGATCGTCGCGCACCTCTCGCTGAAGCTGAACGACAAGCAGCAGCTCCTGGAGACGCCGTCGCCTGCCCGCAGGCTCGAGAAGCTCTACGAGCTGATGCAGGGCGAGATCGAGATCCTCCAGGTCGAGAAGAAGATCCGCACCCGCGTCAAGAAGCAGATGGAGAAGACGCAGAAGGAGTACTACCTGAATGAGCAGATGCAGGCCATTCAGAAGGAGCTCGGGGAGCGGGACGAGTTCAAGAACGAGGTCCAGGAGCTAGAGGAGAAGGTCAAGAACAAGAAGATGTCCAAGGAGGCCACCCTCAAGGTGAAGAGGGAGCTCAAGAAGCTCAAGATGATGAGCCCGATGAGCGCCGAGGCCACGGTGGTCCGCAACTACGTGGACTGGATCCTCTCCCTCCCCTGGAGCGAGACGACCAAGGACAAGCTCGACATCACCGACGCGAAGAAGGTCCTGGACGACGATCACTACGGGCTGAAGAAGCCCAAGGAGCGGATCCTCGAGTACCTGGCGGTGCAATCGCTGGTGGGCAAGATCCGCGGCCCCGTGCTCTGCCTGGTCGGCCCTCCCGGCGTCGGCAAGACGTCGCTGGCCAAGTCGATCGCCCACGCGACAGGCCGTAAATTCGTACGCCTCAGCCTGGGCGGCGTCCGGGACGAGGCGGAGATCCGCGGCCACCGCCGGACGTACATCGGCGCGATGCCCGGCAAGCTGATCCAATCGCTGAAGAAGGCGGGCTCCGCCAATCCGGTCTTCCTCCTGGACGAGGTCGACAAGATGTCGACCGACTTCCGGGGCGACCCCTCGTCGGCCCTCCTCGAGGTCCTGGACCCAGAGCAGAACGCGACCTTCAACGACCACTACCTGGACCTGGACTACGATCTCTCGAAGATCATGTTCATCTGCACGGCCAACACCCTCTACGGGATCCCCGGCCCGCTGATGGACCGCATGGAGATCATCCGCCTGGCGGGCTACACCGATCGAGAGAAGCTCTCCATCGCCATCCGCTACCTGGTGCCGAAGGCGCTGGAGCAGAACGGCCTCGGTGAAGTGGACGTGAAGTTCACAAACAAGGCGCTGCTCACCACGATCCACCGCTACACGCGGGAGGCCGGCGTCCGGAAGCTCGAGCAGGAGATCAACGCGGTCTGCCGCAAGATCGCCCGCAAGGTGCTCAAGCAGGGCAAGGACAAGAAGTTCGTGGTCACCTCGAAGAACATCCCCAGGTACCTGGGGGTGCCTCGCTTCAAGTACGGGGTCGCCGAGACCCACGATCAGGTAGGCCTGGTCACCGGCCTCGCCTGGACCGAGGTCGGCGGCGAGATGCTGGTGACCGAGGTCTCGTCCGTGCCGGGGAAGGGCAAGCTGATCATCACGGGCAAGCTCGGTGAGGTGATGCAGGAGTCCGCCCAGGCCGCGATGACCTACGTCCGCTCGCGGGCGCCGATCTTTGGCATCGAACCCAAGTACTTCGAGACCCACGACCTGCACATCCACGTGCCGGAGGGCGCCACGCCCAAGGACGGCCCGTCGGCAGGCGTCACCATGGCCACCGCGCTGATCTCGGCCTGCACCAAGGTGCCGGTTCGCCGCGACATCGCGATGACCGGCGAGATCACCCTGCGCGGCAGGGTGCTGCCCATCGGCGGGCTGAAGGAGAAGGCGATGGCCGCCTACCGGGGCGGCATCAAGAAGATCCTGATCCCGGCAGAGAACGAGAAGGACGTAAAGGAGATCCCCGCGGTGGTCCGCCAGCACGTGGAGATCGTCCCGGTCGAGCATATGGATCAGGTGCTCCGCCACGCCCTCGCCCTGGAGAACCCGGACGAGTTCTTCCGTCCGCTCCCGAAGGAGGAGGGCGGCGCGCTGGTGCCGGCCGAAGAGATCGCCGCCAGCGAGGAGCCCGCAGGCGCCGGGGCCTGAGTCGCGTGGGACGTCGAGCGGGGGAGCTGATGCGCTCCCGCTCGAGGCGGACCCGACGCCGGTGGCCCATCGGTGTTCCGCCCCCGCTCCCTTGATTCGGGCCTTCGATCGGCCCGAGCGAACGATGACGCTTTCTTCGTTGACCCCGGGATCGGGCTGGGGTAGAACCCGCCCAACTTCGCAGGGCGCATAGCTCAGCTGGTCAGAGCATCGTCTTTACACGGCGAGGGTCGCAGGTTCGAAGCCTGCTGCGCCCACCAGAAGCACCGATGTTGGGGTGTTAGTTAAGTCGGTTATAACGCCGGCCTGTCACGCCGGAGGCCACGGGTTCGAGTCCCGTACACCCCGCCAACACCTGCCCCCGTAAGTCGCGAGATTTACGGGGGTTTTTCGTCTGGTGCCCTGACATCCGCCCCGCAGTCACCGAACTATGACGCCGGCGCAGCAGATGCCGCCGTGGGTATCGGGATGCGCTCGGCGCCTTACGGGCAACGTTCGCGACTATTCCCTTCATCACCGGATCTGATAGGACGTTGCCTAGGGAGGTCACCATGTCCGGTCTCGCAGTCCGTCTCGCAGCCGCGTTCGCAATCTCACTCCTCGCCCTCGCTTGTGGCGGGGATGACGAAGGCGATGGAAAGAAGTCGTCCACGCTCCCATGTGAGGTGAGCGCGACCTCGCAGGCATGCTCCTCATGTCTGCTCCAGGCAAAGGTCGAGATTTGCGAGGCTGCCCACGAGTCAGCAGTGGTCGCATGCGCGGGCTGCTCCTCGTCAGGGCCGGGCTGTGATCAGGTCGCGTGCGATGCCGCCACTGATGCGCATACGCGCTGCTGGACGAAGGCCGCCAAGCCGCTCTGCGGCGCGGAGATCGCCACCGGAACAGGGGGCACGCTTGGCAGTGGGGGCCAGGGAGGAACGGGGGGCAGTGGTGGAGGCGAGGGCGGTGCAGGCGGGGACGGTGGCGCCGGAGGTGAGGGTGGTGCGGGCGGCAGTGGCGGAGGGGCGGGCGGCACCGGCGGAGGAACGGGCGGCACCGGCGGGGGAACGGGCGGCACCGGCGGGGGAACGGGCGGCACCGGCGGAGGAACGGGTGGCACCGGAGGAACGGGCGGCACCGGAGGCGCACCTTGCGATGGGGTGGTCTGCGAAGACGGGATGACCTGCAATTCCGCGAGGAGCCCCGCCCGCTGCGAGTGCACCTCGAGCCCGGACTCCTGCGAGCGCTTCCGGATGGTCTGCGGCGCGAATCGGAGCTGCGTCCCGCGCCCCCAGCAGCCGGTCGCGGGCGGGACCTGTGCTGTCACGAATCAACTCAGCCCCGACGGCGCGCTCGTCTGCCTCGAGCGCACGGACGGCAGTCGTGGTTGGTATCAGACCTGTGTCTCGTCGAGTGAATGCAGGAGCTCATATGCCTACTGTGAATTCGACGCGGCAGTGCAGATCGGGCTCTGTTTCACGAACTATTGCGGTGACTCCGCATTCGCCGACTTCGGAGGAGGCGACTTCCGATCGGTGAACGGCACCAACTGGGGGCGCTGCGATCCGGACACTCAATATCCAGCAAACCCGCAATCCACATCGGCGAGGGGAGCCTGCACTCCCTTCGAGGGGGAAGATGAGGAGCCGATCTGGGTCTGTGTCACCCCCGGGCAGGCCAGCGTGGGTGCGAGCTGTCGAAGTGACGCCGTCCGTGGCTCCAGCCAGGATTGTGCAGCCGGCTCCCTCTGTGTCGGACAGAGGAGGTTCTTGAGTCGCTGTGACTCCCACGCGGACTGCGACTCGAATGGGATCTGCATCGATGGATTCTGCGAGGCCAAAGGCTGCTCCTTGGACAGTCAGTGCTCGCCGGGCTACTGCAATTCGGGGACGGGCACATGCGACGAGTCGACCTTCTGCGAGCAGACTTGCAACAGTGGAGTCGGCGCCAACTGGTCGCCGTACGGCGCCTGCTCGTCTCCGTCGAAGGTCTGCTTGGGCCTGTCGACTTGGTCAGGGATCGCCGAGACCGCTCTCGGGATCTGCGATCCTCCCGGCTGCGATCTCCTCGGAGGTCCCGGCGAGTGCCCGCCTATCGGAGGAGCGCCGGCGATGTGTAGTTACGCTGGGGTCTTCAAGGACTACCCGATGATGGGCTGGTGCCGGGTCGCTCCGGCCCAGCCGAGGGCGGTTGGGCAGACCTGCGATAGCCAGGCCGGTATGTTGTGCGAACAGGGTTCCGTATGCGCGGGATCCGAGGGGAGCGCCATCTGTCACGCCTTGTGTGAGTGCCCAGGGGGGAGTTGGAGCACGGCGGGCTTCTGTACCAGCAGCAACACCTGCAACCCGGGCTTCGAGTGCGTGTGGTTTGGCGCGGGGCTCGAGCAGGGGTTCTGCGCCAGGCCGTAGACGCTCTCGCGCGACGACGGGAGTGGCCGCGATGGCCACTCTTAGGGGATGGGGTGGAAGCGCCGGGTGATCGCGCCGCTGCGTTCCTCGGTGGAGGTGCAGCCGGCCAGCCCCGCGATCGGCAGGGGGCTGCGCGCCGCCATGGCCACGGCGATCCCGCTGGCGGCGGGGCGGCTGCTCGGCATGCCCGCGCTGTCCTGGGTGGGGTTCGCCGGCTTGCTCACCACGGTGGCGGAGCGGGGCGGGAGCTACGGTGCCCGGGCGAAGACCATGGGCGCGGTGGGCTCGAGCTGCGCCCTCGCGGCGGCCCTGGCCTCGATCCTGGGCAACTACGGTTGGGTGGCGTTGCCAGCGATCTTCGTCTGGTCCTTTGCGGCGAGCATGAGCTGGGTGTGGGGAACCCGCGCCGGCGTGGTCGGCCGGATGTCGGCGATCGTCTTCGCTGCCTCGTTGTTCACTCCGGCGGTCTGGCCCGTGGACGCGCTGAGCCGTGGCGCGCTCTTTCTGGCGGGTTCGGTCTGGTCGATGGGATTGGCCCTGGCGCTCTGGCCCTTTCGGCCCTATCAGCCCGCGCGCCAAGGCGTAGGCGGCTGCTGGGGCGCCCTCGCCGAGAGCGCGGCGGGCCTGGCGGCGCTGGCTCGATCCCACGCCGGCGACGCGGCCTTCGAGGACCACCTCGAACGGCACGATCCTCTGGTGCGTGAGGCGTTGGAGTCCGCTCGCTCGCTGATCCTCACCACCCGCCGGGGGAGCGCAGCGGAGACGAGGCGGGGCGAGCGGCTGGTGGTGCTCCTGGAGGGCGCGTACCGCCTCGCTGCGAACCTCGATGCCATCGCGGCCAGCCTGGAGGTGCTCGCCGACGATCGTGCGGCGCGGCCGATCCTGGAGGCCTCCGCCGCTTCGTTGGAGGCGTTCTCTCGGCGAGCCTCGGCGGTCCAGGCCGCGGCTCTCCACCACCCTGGGTCGGCAGGCCTTGGTGCAGCGGAAGGACGGGCCTTGGATCTGGAGGTGCTGCGTCGGGCGGTGGGCGCCAGCCCGCCCGGGAGCCGGGCGCTGAGCGGGGCGCTGGTCCGGGTCTTCGAGAGGCTGGCGGACTACCTGGGGGCCTCCGAGGAGGTGGCGATAGGCGACACGCAGAACGAGACGCTCGCGAGGATCGAGCTCGGCGTCGTGCCGCGCACCTCGATCCTCGAGCCAATCCGCGACCACCTCTCCTTCGACTCGATCATCCTGCGACACTCGCTGCGGGTGGCGCTGATCGCTGCTGTCTCCACCGCGGTGGTGCTGGCCGCGCACATCGAGAAGGGGCAGTGGGTCGTGCTCTCCGCCATCGCGACCCTGGAGCCCTTCTATGGCGCTACCTTCCTGCGGGGCCTGCAGCGGGTGGGCGGGACGCTCCTGGGCGGGGCGGTCGCTGCCGTCGCGGCGGGCTGGGTCCACGGCTCCATCGGGATCCCGATCCTCGTCTTCGTCCTCACGGTGGTGGCGGTCTCGCTGCTCCCGCTGAACTTCGCCCTCTATTACATCTTCCTGACGCCGGTCTTCCTCATCCTGGCGGAGCCCGGCGCCGCGGATTGGAACCTGGTCGGCCTTCGAATGGAGAGCGCAGCGGTGGGAGCGGCCCTCGCGCTCTTCGGGATGTGGCTGCTCTGGCCGATCCCGGAGTGGCAGCGGATCCCGGCGCAGATCGCGGCAGCCCTGCGAGCGGACGACCGGCATCTGGCCGCGGTGCTGGAGGGGGCGTCGCCGGGAACGCTGCGGCATCGCCGTCGACACGCGGGGATCACCGCCGCCGCTGCCGAGGCCTCGTTCCAACGGCTCCTCACGGAGGGACACGCCAGCGAGGTCCAGATGGAGGCGCTCCTGGCTCTGGTGACCTACGCCCGACGCTTCGACGCGACGATCACCTCGATCTCCACCGCCCGATCGATCGCCCTCCAGCGGCAGGGCGGGGCGGCCGCGCCACATGCAGGCTGGCTGGCGCTGGATCCAACCGGCGCCCTGGCCCACGGGATCGTCTCCGATCTCGTCGACTCGTTGGAGCGATCCCGCGCGCCTCGGGAGCTCCCGTCGGAGGAGGCGTGGCCGGTGGTCGACGAGCCCTACGCCCGGGGCATGGCGCTGAAGCTGGAGCGACAGGTCACGGTGCTCCACGGCGCGGTCTCCCGCCTCGTCGGCACGGGCTCGATGACCGCGACGATCGCGACTTAAGGATCGAGCGGCGGCCCGAGGAAGGCGTGGATCGCATCGGCGACGGCGTCGGGGGCGAACCAATGCATCATATGACCGACCCCGGGGAGCTCGACGAGTTTGGCGCCGGAGAGGGCGTCGCGGCGCTGGACGTGATCCCTCGCCCGATAGCCGCTCTGCCCGTCGGCGAGGAGGGTCGGCGCCCTGATCGCCTCCAGGAACTCGACGAAGACCTCGGTGCGGAAGGGGTAGGGGCCCCGAGTTCGGTGTAGAGGGTCAAAGCTCCAGGTGAAACCGCCCGGCACCGCGCGGGTGGAGCGCCTGGCGAGCTCCAGGCCGAGACCGTCGGGGAGCTCGGGGTTCTGCACCCGCATCCGCGTCAGCGCTTCTTCCAGGGAGGGGATCACGCGGAGGGGCCTGGCGCGGACGGCGCGCATCGACTGCACCCACTTGGCCGACCGCGCGGGCGAAGGCGTCGGCGGCAGGCTCTCTTCGGGCCCCAGCCCCTCGAGGAGGACGAGTCGGTCGACCCTCTCCGGGAAGGAGCCGGCGAAGAGCGCCGCCGCGGTGCCCCCCATGCTGTGTCCGACGAGGTGGAGCGGCCCCGGGACCAGCTCGTCCACCAGGTCGGCGAGGTCGGCGACGTAGTCCATGAAGTGGTAGTAGCCGCCGGCGCCGATCCACTCGGTCTCGCCGTGGCCGCGCCAGTCGAAGGCGATGACGCGATGGCCCGAGCGGGCGAGCCTCTCGGCCACCTGGCGGAAGCTGAAGCCTACGTCCAGGAAACCGTGGGCACAGAGGACGGTCGCCTCTGGCACAGCGCCCACGGGCTCCCAGATCATCACGTGGTGGAGGAGGCCGTTGGCCCGAACCCGCTTTTCGAAGAAGGTCTGCATGGCGCCAGTCTACGCCAGGCGGCGCGGAGGACGCGCGGTGCATCGTCGATGCTGGGAGCGCGCGGGATCTCTTCGACTCGACGCAGGCTGTGCGCGAAAGGGACGCGGATCTCAGCGTCATGCGAGACTGCAAGGCCCCGGCTGTGCGAGAGCGAGCCGGTCCGAGCCCGCTCGTGCCTTCGGCGATCAGCCCTTGGGCGAGATGACGTCGCTGAGCTTGGCCGCGAGGATGAAGTCGTTCTCCGAGAGGCCGCCGATCTTGTGGGTCCAGAGGGTCACGTCCACCTGGTTGTAGTGGACGCTGAAGTCCGGGTGGTGCTGCTCGGACTCGGCCACCTCCGCCATGCGGTTGACGAAGCCCATGGCCTCCCGGAAGTCCTTGAAGTCGAAGCGCCGCAGCAGCTTGTCCCGCTCCGCCTTCCAGCCTGGCACCTGTGGCAGGAGCCTGGACTGTTCGTCCGGCCCGAGCTTCGGGGTCCCACCTTCACAAGGGATACAACGCTTCTGTCGAAGGTCCATGGCGAGCTCTCCTTCTGCTGGTCGCCGGATGAAGCTACCGACTCGAGAGGCGGAGGGATAGCCCCGAAGCCAGCCACCACCCGGATGCTCCCGTCGGATCCGGGAGGTCCCGGCGGCAGGGAGCGCTTAGAAAAGATCGCCCCCGGGCACGACGCCGGAGGCGATCTCGCGCTACGCGGGAAGGAGCTCTTCCAGCGGCGCGGAGAGTTCGTGAGGCCCTCACAAACTCCTCAACCGGTGGGCGGGGTGGGCTGCGACGCCTGGAGGTTGGAGCGGGCCTCGGTCCACTTCTGCCGGGCCGCGGTGGTGGCCTGCTGCTCCCTGGTGAGGTCCGCCTTCAGCCGGGACTCCTCCGCCTGGTGGCTCTGGATCCTGGATTGGAACTCCTCCGGTTGCATGTCGCGGACCCGGGTGTCTCCATTTTGCTGGAGGACCTGATACTCAGAGTACTCGACCTTGGACTTCTGTGTTTGGACCCGCGCCTTCGCGAGATCGTAGTTGGTGTTGGCCGCCTTCAGGTTGGCCTCGGCATAGTCGACCTTGGCGTCGGCCGCCTCCTTGGCTGCCTTCGAGTGATCGAGGGCGGCCTGGTCCTCCTGGACGCGCGCCTGGTCACCGGAGTCCTTCGCCGCTTCGAATTGTGCCTCGGCGGCGGCGACCTGCGACTTGGCGGTGTCCTGATCGGCCTTGGCGATATCCAACTGATTGTTGGCGTCGGTGACGCCGGCCTTGGCGCGGTTCGCCTCGTCCTCGGCCTGGCGCTCGACGGCCCGGGCCTGGTTGACCGGCGCCAGATCTGCCTGCGGAACCCGGGCCAGCCACTGCTCGTTGATGTTGGCGGACTGCGTGTTGGCGTGGCTGCAGGCAGAGAAGACCGCTGCGATCGCAATGATGTGGAGAATCATCCATCTCTTCATACGCACACCTCCCTGTTGGAAAGCGTGCGCACGACTGTCGACCGCTGCATCTTTGCGGGAGAGTCCCTCTATTTCTTCGAGGGGTGGCGGCCCTTCTGGAGATCCCGCTCAGCCCTTCTCCGCGTCTCATCGCTCGCGTGATCGGAGGAGGGAGGCTGCAGCTTCACGCCCGATCGCCGGGCCTCCGAGAGGCCGATCGCGACGGCCTGCCCCTGCGACTTGGCGGGACCGGATCCCTCCTTGTAGCGGCGCATCTCCTCCTTCACGAACTCCCCCGCCTGGGTGGAGGCGGACTTCCCTTCCTTCGCATCTCGCTTCGCACGCTCCATCGCCTTCTTCTTGGGCATCGCTCGCTCCTCCTCTCGTCGCGGGCTCCCTGGCTGACGAGAGGATGATCGTCCGCACGCCGCTGCGGAGCGGCAAGCGCGTCGGGGCGCTGGAGCGGCCGCCCGCGGGTTGCGTCGGGCCGCCTGCATGGCAAGCTCTTCCGCGCCGCGGCCGAGCGGGCGAGCGCGGCGCTGATTGCCCGAAGAGGGGGTTCGTGCCGTGATGGACTCGCGTTCGTTCAACGACACCGTCGCCATCGAACGGATGGAGACCTCGGTGTATCGGTTCCCCACCGACGCACCCGAGTCCGACGGCACCCTCGCCTGGAGCTCCACCACCATGGTGCTCGTGGAGGTCGAGGCCGGCGGTCGACGCGGCCTCGGCTTCTCCTATACCGCCGCCGCCGCCGCCGCCGTGATCCGCGACATGCTCGAGCCGCTGGTGGTCGGCGGCGACGCCATGGAGATCCCGCGGATCGTGGCGTCGCTCTTTCGGGCGGTGCGCAACGTCGGCCAGGTGGGGATGGCCGCCCACGCCATCTCGGCGGTCGACGTCGCGCTCTGGGATCTGAAGGCGCGCCTCCTGGGCCTCCCCCTGATCACGCTGCTCGGGCGGGCCCGGGCCTCGGTGCCGATCTATGGGAGCGGCGGCTTCACCTCCTACTCCATCGAGCGTCTGCAGGCGCAGCTCGGCGGCTGGGCGGAGGAGGGGATGCCAGCGGTGAAGATGAAGATCGGCAGGGATCCCGCGGAGGACCCCCGGCGGATCCGCGCTGCGCGAGAGGCCATAGGTCCCGACACCCAACTCTTCGTGGACGCCAACGGCGCCTTCCACCCGAGGCAGGCGCTGGACCTCGCGGCGCTCCTCTCGGCGGAGGGGGTGACCTGGTTCGAGGAGCCGGTGCCGTCCTGGGATCCGGAGGGGCTGCGTTTCGTCAGGGAGTCCGCGCCGGCCGGGGTGCAGATCGTGGCGGGAGAGTATTCGAATACACCACAGGATCACCTCCGGCTCCTGGAGGCCGGCGCGGTAGACGTGCTCCAGGCCGACGCCACCCGCTGCGGCGGCCTCTCGGGCTTTCTGCGGGCAGCGGCGCTCAGCGAGGCCTGGCAGCTGCCGATCTCGGCGCATACCGCGCCGTCGATCCACGTCCACGCCTGCTGCGCCGCGCCAGGAGTCGTCGCGCCGCTGGAGTACTTCCACGATCACGTCCGAATCGAGAGCCGCTTCTTCGAAGGCGCCCCGATCCCGCGTCGAGGGAGGCTCGAGCCGGACGAGCGCGCGCCGGGCTTGGGCTTGCGCCCCAGGTATCGCGAGTTGGAGGAGTTTCGGATCGCCTGAGGCCTGCGAGGCGAGCCAGGAGCGCTCCCGAGCCGACGCAGCCTGCTCGGGGGGCGTGGCAAGGCAGGCGGCGATGCTCACCTTCACGCGTCAGCTTCCATCTCCTTCGGCCACGGGCGCGCGCCGCGCTGGACCAGGAGAGAGGTCCCGTCATGTCCGAAACTGCCGCCGATTTTCTCCTCAGCCGCCTCTCGGAGTGGGGCGTCCGCCGCATCTACGGCTTCCCCGGAGACGGGATCAACGGGCTCTTGATCGCGATGGAGCGCGCGAAGGATCGCCTCGACTTCATCCAGGTGCGCCACGAGGAGATGGCCGCCTTCATGGCCTGTGGGCACGCGAAGTTCACCGGCGAGGTGGGCGTGTGCATGGCCACATCGGGCCCCGGCGCCATCCACCTGCTCAACGGCCTCTACGACGCGAAGCTCGATCACCAGCCCGTGGTCGCCATCGTGGGCCAGACCGCCCGCGCCGCCATGGGGGGGAGCTACCAGCAGGAGGTGGATCTGCAGAGCCTCTTCAAGGACGTGGCCGGTGACTATGTGCAGACCGCCATGATCCCGAGCCAGGTCCGCCACCTGGTCGATCGCGCGGTCCGGGTGGCCAAGGCCGAGCGCACGGTGACCTGCCTCATCGTCCCCCACGATCTCCAGGACATGCCGGCGGAGCCGAGGCAGCCGCACGCACACTCGACCGTCCACTCCGGCGTCGCCTTCTCCCGGCCGGTGGTGGTGCCCAGCCACGGCGACATCCGGCAGGCAGCCGAGATCCTCAACGCCGGCAATCGGGTGGCGATGCTGATCGGCGCCGGCGCCCGGGGCGCAGCACAAGAGGTGCTGGAGGTCGCAGACACCCTGGGGGCCGGCGTCGCCAAGGCGCTGCTGGGAAAGGATGTGGTCCCCGATGATGCGCCTGGTGTCACCGGCGCGATCGGCCTGCTCGGCACCAAGCCGAGCTGGGATCTGATGCAAGGCTGCGACACCCTGTTGATGGTAGGTACCAGCTTTCCCTACTCTGAGTTTCTGCCCAAGGAGGGCCAGGCCCGCGGCGTCCAGATCGACATCGACGGCAAGATGCTGAGCATCCGCTACCCGATGGAGATGGCGCTGCAGGGCGATAGCCGGGAGACCCTGCGGCTGCTCCTGCCCCTGCTGCGGCGCCAGGAGGATCGATCGTGGCGCGACGGGCTGCAGCGCAGCCTGGCCGATTGGTACAAGGCCCTGGAGGGGCGGGCCATGGAGCCGGCGAAGCCGCTGAATCCCCAGCGGGTCTTCTGGGAGCTCTCGCCCCGGCTGCCCAAGGGCGCGATCCTCACCAGCGACTCCGGCTCGTCGGCCAATTGGTTCGCCCGGGATCTGGTGCTGCGCACCGGGATGATGTCGTCGCTCTCCGGGAATCTGGCGACCATGGGGCCGGGGATGCCCTACGCCATCGCGGCCAAGATGGCGTATCCGGATCGCCCGGTGATCGCCATGGTCGGTGACGGCGCCATGCAGATGAACGGCATGAACGAGCTCCTCACCGTCTCCAAGTATTGGCGTAGGTGGAAAAACCCGGCCTTCATCACACTGGTGCTGAACAACCGCGATCTCAACCAGGTGACGTGGGAGCTCCGCGCCATGTCGGGCAATCCGAAGATCCCCGAGACCCAGGAGATCCCCGACTTCGGCTACGCCGCCTACGCCGAGTCCATCGGCCTCCGCGGGATCCGGGTGGACAAGCCGGAGGAGGTCGCGTCGGCCTGGACCACCGCGCTCTCTTCCGACCGGCCGGTGGTCCTCGAGGCGATCGTCGATCCAGAGGTGCCGCCGCTGCCGCCCCACATCACCCTGGAGCAGGCCCGGACCTTCGCCCGCACGCTCTGGAAGGGCGATCCAGACCAAGCGCATATGCTGGGGCAGGTGGCCCGAGACTGGGTAGGCGGCAAGCGAGGTCCCTGAAAGGGCCTTCAGAAATCTACTGCGCACCCCGCCTACGTCGTTGGATCTGCGCTCCGATGCTCACGCACCGACGTGCGCTCCGCTTCGGTGCTCGATCCGCCTAGTATCCGGGGCGCTCGCTACGATTTCTGAAGGCCCTTCGACTCGGTTGTCGCCCGACTCGGTTGTCGCCCGACTCGGTTGTCGCCAACTGCACTGCGGTGTTCGATCGGCCTTGTGTTCGGAGGGCTCGCTGCGATTTCTGGAGGCCCTTCGACCTGGTCGTCGCGAGGGTAGAAGAAAGCCCCCGGGGGGCCGGGGGCTGAGGACCTTCTTCGAGTTTGCGAAGTCTCAGGGGTGGGCGGCGGCCTGCTCCCAGATCCGCTGGGTGATGCACTGCTGCAGGTAGGTGAGGTGCTTCTGCTCGTCGCGGTAGTTGTGCTCTATCATGGTGCGGAGATCGGGGGTCCAATCCTCCTTGGCCGCCTTGGCGTAGACGGAGTTCATCACCGTCTCGTTGGCCTGCATGGCGCGGATGGAGGCCTCGTTGCCCATCTTCGAGCGGATCGCGGTGATCTGCTTGAGGAAGAAGCCCTTGGCGGAGCCGCGCTCGTGGGGCTTTCCGCCCAGCGCCTTCACGGCGCCGGAGAGCTGCACGACGTGGTTGCGATGGTCGGTCTGGAACTCACGCAGCTTCGTGCGAACGGCCTCGATATTGATCTCGTCGATGGCCTCCTGGTACGAACCCACCGCATCGAGGTCCAGCTTGATCAGATCATTGAGGCGCTCGATCGTCTTCGATTTGTCCATATACGGTCTCCTCTGCATCGGGAAATTTGCCGGGACCCGGCTCGTGCGGAAGATCACGGTAGCGAGTCCGGCGGGATCCGGCCCGCCGCCGCCGAGGCGCTTTGGGGTGGACGCGTCGCGCGGCGGACAGAGCTGGGCGCTCGCCCCCTGCGAGAGGCGAGAGCGATTTTTGTCAGCGCGAGCTCCACCCGCGAGAGAGCTCGTTCTCGTTCGCATGCCTTGGCCTCGCAGGAGCGATGAGGGAGCGGTGAAGCGGCGCTCCGGCGTTTTCTTGACCTCAGGGGAGCCTCCGATAGGCTCGCCCGATGGCGCTCCCTCTACGTGCAGTCGGCAGGCTCCTCTCCGCCTCGCTCCTCCTCTCGGCGTGTGGCGTCGGTGGCGCGCCGGAGGGCGTGATCGACTCCTGTAAGGAGGAGCTGGCCCTCCCGCCGGGCGTCTCCACCGACATCCTCTTCGTGATCGACAACTCGGGATCGATGGCCGGGGCCCAGGCCAAGGTGGTGGCCGAGCTCGAGACCTTCGTCTCGGTGCTCCTGGAGGGGCCGATCGCCAACGACTTCCAGGTGGGCGTGGTCACCACCGGCGTCTCCCGCAACGTGCAGCTCTGCGAGGCCGACGCCCCACCCGAGCTCCTGCGCTACGAGGCGGAGAGCGGCAGGCTGCAGACCGGAAAGGACGAGAGGGGCCGGCCCCTGGATCCGCCGGGTCCGACGATCCTCGCCTGGGACGATCCCGCGTTCTTCTCGGAGTTCCGCATGCTGATCAGCCAGGGGGTCCAGGGCTCCGGCCAGGAGATGGGTCTCGAGGCGATGCGCCTGGCGCTCTCGGAGCCGCTGGCCTCCGCTCCCGACGGCAACGCAGGTTTTCTGCGTCCGGGCTCCCGCCTCCTCGTCGTGATCGTCTCGGACGAGGACGACTGCTCCGACCCCACCGGCCGGGCCCTCGCTCTGGGGCCCGCCTGTGAGGACGTGCCCTGTGACTCCGACGAGGCCTGTGGCGCCCAGGGGATCTATTGCCTCTCCGACGGAGAGGGAACGGCGCGCCTCTGCGCCCCGAACTTCTGTGAGACGGACGAGGGCCGCGCCCTGCTGGAGCCGGTGGAGCGATACGTCGATTTCCTGCAGGGCTTGGACGACGGCACCGGCCGCGGCAGGCTCCGCGAGACCTTCCTCGCGGTGATCGGATCCGTGGGCGTCGACGCGCCCCACGAGCCCGCGCGCTGCATGGAGGGAGACGCCGAGGCCCAGGGGATCGCCGTACGCTACCGCGAGGCGGTCGAGCGGATGGGTGAGAGCGCGTATGTCGACTCGATCTGCAGCGAGAGCTATGGCACCGCCCTCCGCCAGATCGCCTCCCTGGTCAGCGCACCTCAGGTGATCGAGCTCACCAGGAGCCCGGCCGATGGCAGGCTGCTTTTGGTGGACCTCACCCGGGCCAACGGGGAGAAGGAGCGCTGCCGCCACGGCGAGGGCTTCAGCTTCGAGGCCGCCACGTCGAAGAGCGCCGCTCGCGTCACCCTCGAAGGCGCCTGCCGCCTCCGCCACGGCGACAAGATCGAGATCCAGCTCCTCTGCGCCGGCTGAATCGCCTGCTTCCGCCGGCTGAATTCGCTGGTGGGTGCGCTGGCTGAGTCCGCTGATGCGTGCGCTGGCTGAAGCGGCGGATGGGTGCGTTGGCTGAATCGCCCGATGCGTGCGTTGGCTGAGTCGGCTGGACTGGCTCGCGCCCACGCCACTCGAGGCGGTTGGTCTACGCCGCACGCTGCCGGTGGAGGTCACTGCGGCTACGCCCGCACCGGGAAGATGGAGGCTTCACTCCTCCTGAGGGAGGATGGTGAACTCTACCCGGCGATTCTTGGCGCGGCCCAGCGGTGTGAGGTTGCTGGCGACGGGCCGCTCGGGGCCGTAGCCCGCGGCCTCCAGGCGTTCGCGAGGGACGCCCTTGCGGATGAGGTATTGGACCACCGAGACCGCGCGGCGCTGGCTCAGGGTGCGGTTGAGCTGGGCGCTGCCGAGGCTGTCGGTATGGCCCTCGACCCGCACCTTGCCGACCTCGGGGTGGGATAGGAGCATCGCCGCCACCTGATCGAGGACGTGGAAGGAGTCGGGGTGGATGTCGGCCTTGGCCGTGTCGAAGTTGATCGCGCCGCGCAGGCTGATCGCGCCGTCTTCGAAGACCACCAGCGGATCCTCGGCGGGGCAGCCGTTCTTCAGGGCGGGGCCAGGCTCGTCGGGGCAGTCGTCCTCGATGTCGGGGATGCCGTCGCCGTCGGTGTCCGGGCAGCCGTCGAGCTCGGCGGGGCCGGGCTCCAGGGGACAGCGATCCTCCCGATCTTCGACGCCGTCGCCGTCGCTGTCGCGGGGGACGTAGGGCACACCCACCTGGCGGTAGCCGACGGAGGCGAAGAGGCGCAGGGACTCCCTGCCGAAGCCAGACTCGCCGGCGATGCCGGTGCCGCCGCCGATGAGGGCGTGGAGCCCGTCCCCGAGGCCGGCGCGCAGGCCCAGCAGCGCCTCGAGGGGGGTCTTCAGCGAATCGGCGCCGGCGCTGGTGAAGGGCGCTCGCGACGGCGTCGCGGTGAGGACTTCGGCGTAGGCGGTCCAGCGGGTCCAGGGCAGCGACGCGGGCAGCGCGTAGGATCCGGCGAGGGCGAGGGTGAGCTCGTCGCCCACGTAGAGGTTCAGGTACTGGCCGGCGTCCTGGCGGAAGCGGTAGCCGCCCTCCAGCCCCAGGCGGAAGGCGTCGCCGAAGCTCCGCTCGATCACGGCGCGGGGCGCGATGAGGACGCCGCGCTCTCCCAGGAAGCTCTGGTCGGCGCCGGTGGGGAGCCGCACCTCGGCGAGGAGGGCGATCCCCACCGGGGCGCGCTCCGCGGCGAGGAGGCGCACCTTGGCCAGCAGCCGGGCATCGCCGGAGCCGACGGAGTCCGGATGCCGATCGGCGAAGTCCGCGTGCCGCTGGAGGAGGTCGAAGCCGTGGGCCTGGTAGACGGTGAGGGGGACGTCTAGGCCCAGCTCCGCCCAGTCGGTGAGCGCGACGCTGCCCAGCAGGTGGAGGTCGAGGCGGCGCTGGATCAGATCGCCGAGCTTCTCGTCGCCCTGCCGCAAGGACATGAGGCCGGCGGCGTAGTCGGCGGCGAGGGCGAGTTGGAACGATCCTGCCGGCGGTGTGCGACCGCCCTCCACCGTGAGGAAGCTCTCCCAGCCCACGCCGAGCTTGGCGCCGATGGGGTCGATCCCACGGGCGAAGGGCTCGTTGGCCGCCGCAGCGATCGAGGGCATGAGGCAGGCGATGAGGGGGAGGAGGCGCCATCCGTGGCGCGCGCCAACTTTGGGCAGCGCGGCCTCGCGGTCGAGCGCTCCGTCAGACGAAGGAGAAGGCAAAGGGCGCCCCTTCTGCATGATCGTCTGCCAGAGGGGGCCTCCGCCGCGAGGCCACGGCGACGCCGCGGCTCTTTCGGAGGGAGGCCTGCGCTCCGCTGACGACGCCAGGTTCGATCCGCCAAACCAAAGGGGATCGATCTTGTAGCGGGCGCTGGGGCTAAGTCAAAATAATCACTATCCTGCCTGCAGGCGGGCGCCTACTTCACCACCACGGTCCCGACCATCCCGTTCATCTCGTGGGGCTTGCAGAAGTACTTGTAGGTGCCCGGCACCGTGAACTTATGGGTGAAGACCTGCCCGGGCTGGAGGTTGCCGGAGTCGAAGGGCTTGGCGCCCTGGGGGAGTTGCGCGTCCTGCGGGCGCTGGGCGACGCCGGGATCATCGGTCACGGTATGTTCCACCGAGGAGGAGTTCTTCCAGAGCACCACGTCGCCCACCTTGACGTGGACCAGCGGTGGATCGAAGACCATCTCGTCGGTGGCCTGGACGGTGGCGGCGGCGGCTGCCTCCTCCTGGGCAGGGGAGGCAGAGGAGCGGAGCAGGAGCAGGAGCGGGGCTGCCAGGAAGAGGAGCGTGACGATCGAGCGTGTCTTCATTGTCTACCTCGAGTGGACCCGTCCGCCCCCGCCTTGCATCGCGGGTCGGCTGGCCACGGCATTCGTATCAGGATCCTTCACGACCTACCCCCTCGGCAGCTCGCGGCTTCGTGCCCGTCAGAACCCTATCCATTCGCTGGAATGGTCCGCAGCAGGCTGGCGGTCGAACACCTGAAACTTGACTGCGGCCCTTGGTCCGGGGGACCACGGAGGATGGATTTTCTTCGTCGGCTGTTCCGAGCCTGTGAAAAAAATCGCCATCGCACAACGTGGGGGCGATTTTTTCACGCGCGCTGCGCGCTACGGCTCTTTCTAGCGTTCGCTCGCCTCCGGCTCGCAGCGTGTCCTCGCTGGCTCTGCCTCGCGCCCCTCCTCGCCGGCTGCGCGACGGTCGGCCCGCTCCCGACCGTGACCCCACCCGACGAGACCGTCGCCCTGCGCTTCGATTGGGAACCGGGATCGACGGCGAGGGTCCACGCGACCCGCTCGATCACGGGCTGGACGGCCCGTGGGGTGGAGACCCAGCGGGTGGCGCTCCGCTACGAGCTCGCCGCCGAGGAGGGCGCCGACGGCTCCCTGGATGTGAACCGCAAGGAAGTGAAGATCGACGCGATGCCCACGATCTGGGATCCGCAATCGGTGGAGATGGTGGCCATGGAGCTGGCCCAGCCCGATCTGCGGATCGGCCCTCATGGGAACCTCAGCGGGATCGAGCAGCAGGCGCGGGCCCACGCCACCGCGGCGTCGTTGCTGGGGCGCCTCGCCAAGTCCGGATCCGTCTCGGCCTCGTTTGAGGGGCGATTCCTCGAGCTCTTCGGCGACGAGGCCATGCGCGAGCGCGCCGCCTCGTCCTGGGATGATCTGGTGGGCTATTGGAGCGGCGGCGATCTCGAGGTCGGCCGCACGTACGAGGCCCGCGATCGCGTCACGATCGACGGCCTGGGCGGCATCGGCCTCGAGATGATCTTCGAGGCCACCCTGGTAGGCCGGGTCCCCTGTGTGGACGGCGACGTCACAGCGCGCTGCGTCCGCCTGGAGCTCGTCGCCCGCCCGGAGCCCGATCAGCGCCGGCGCCTCCTCGCCTTCGTCGCGACCCTCTTCCCCGAGCACGCCGCGACCGCCGTGGAGATCGAGGATCGGATCACGTTGATCACCGAGCCCGATGATCTGCGCCCCCATCGCCTGCAGATGCGGCGCTCGGTGGTGATCCCCTTCGCCAGCGATCCGAGCGGCACGCCGCCACGCTTCGAGCAGCTCGAGGAGCGCGTCGTTTCGTTCGCCTGGACCCAGTCGGCCGAGGCTCCGTGATGCATGGGCAACTCGTCGAACGTCTCATCGCGGACGTAGGATGACGCGGATCTTCCCCCACCTCCTCGCAAAGGGGATGGGGGGATGCACACCCTCCCCGAGACGAATCATTGGACGACTCGAAGGAGGAGTGACGATGGAGACGGTGGAGGTCGAGGATCGCCGGCCCGAGATGGCGTGGACGCATCTTCTGGGGCGGGCGAGGGAGCAGCCTCGCAGGGTCCTGGCCTGTGCGGTGGCGGGGCAGCTCGCGGGCCTGACGTTCCTGGGCTTCCTGATCTTCGTGCAGACGGCCTTCATGCACGATCGGCCCTTCGACTGGCCGGTGCGGGTCGTGGCCGCCTTCCTCCTCGGAGAGCGGGCGCTGCTGGATCCAAATGGGCTCACCTATGTCCTCGGGATCCTGGTGAACCAGCTCCTGCCCGCCTTCGGCTGGTCGATGTTCTATGCGTGGATCGTGATGAGCCCGCGTTTTCCTCTGCGGGTCTCCACCTGTATGACCCTGGGCTTCGGGGTGGGGCTGGCGGCGATGTGGTTCGACGTCTACTTCATCGTGCCGCCGGGGATGGTGGTGCTCCACGACCAGGACTTCTGGTGGCTGCACATCCCCAGGATCTGGGATTGGGCCGCGCACATCGTCTTCGGCCTGGCGCTGGGGTGGTTCTTCCTGATCTTCTCGCCCCGGATCGAGCGTACGCCTCGCTACGAAGGGACCTATGGTCGTTCGTAGGGACCTCCCGAGGGCGTAACCCTATGGCGGAGGGAGGGTGCCCTCGATCGCTGGCCGAGCGGGCTCTGTCGGGCCGAGCATGGGGACGCCGTGGGTCCCACGGATCCGCTCCGGGGGCCCACCGCTGCCCTCCACCGTGGGCAGGGGGACGAGCATCGGCTCCGGATCGCGGGTAGCGATGTCGGAGGCGGCGATGCACACCAGGAGGATGACGAAGAGCGGCGCGATGATCGCGAGCATCCGCACCGAGAAGCGGCTGAGGAAGAGCTCCATCGAGAAGTAGGCCACCAGCACCGTCTGGACCCCCGCGATCACGAGGGCGATCGGCGTGGCCCACCGGCCCATCTCGATATAGGAGAGCACGAAGCTCAGGATCAGGAGCGCGTAGATCACCAGGCCGACCTTGAGGAAGAGCCAGCTGGAAACAGGTTCTTCTGTGCTCATTTGGTGTGTGCTCCCAATAGATAGTACATCGGCCACAGGAAGAGCCAGATGATGTCTACGAAGTGCCAGTAGAGGCCCGCGATGCCCAGGCGGTAGGCGCCGGCGGGGCCCACCCGATCGCGGTGAATCCACCAGGCCATCCAGGTGAGGAGGATCACGCCGCCGGCGACGTGGATCACATGGAGCCCCGTGGTGGCAAAGTAGGAGGTGAAGAAGACCTTGAAGCCCGGCTCCGGATGCTCCTGATAGAAGCGCCCGACGCCTCCGGGATAGATCCCCTCGCTGAAGTGTATGCCGTATTCGATTGACTTGATCACCACGTAGGTGACGCCGGCCAGCGCCGTGCAGAGCGTGAGCACGACGGCGATGAGCCGTCGGCCCATCCGAAGGAAGTTGGCTGCCAGGGCCACGCAGAGGCTCCCCGCGACGAGGACCGCGGTGTTGATGGTGCCGAGCCACTTGATGTTGTGCTCGATCGCCCCCCGGAAGTGGACGGGGTACGCCACCCGGTAGAAGGCGTAGATCGTGAAGAGACCGTTGAAGAAGAGGAGCTCGCTCCCCAGGAAGATCCACATCCCGAGCTTGGCGGCGTGCCGCTGCTTCTCCATGTCCTCGAAGTGTTCGAGGAGGCGTGCCTCATACATGCTCAGCCTCCGATCGGCCGCGAGTAGTCGTAGGGACCTTGCCCGAGGGTGGGTGAGACTTCGAAGTTATGCGTTGGAGGCGGGGAGG
Organism: Vulgatibacter incomptus; assembly: GCA_040391605.1. Taxonomy (GTDB): domain Bacteria; phylum Myxococcota; class Myxococcia; order Myxococcales; family Vulgatibacteraceae; genus Vulgatibacter; species Vulgatibacter incomptus_A. The sequence continues at coordinate 2,369 of JBEBXK010000033.1, read as the reverse complement.
CCGTCGTCCACTCCAGGGTCCGGCCCCCCCAGGGGTTGGGGGGCGCCTTGGGGCCGTAGAAGATCGACCAGCTGAGGTAGATCAGCGCGATCACGAGGCCCAGGCCCAGGACCCACGAGCCGGCGGTGGACATCACGTGGAGCGGCCAGAACTTTTCGGGGTAGTAGTAGTAGCGCCTGGGCATGCCGCCGTTGCCCAGGAGGAATTGAGGGAAGAAGGTCGCGATGAAGCCGAGGAAGACCAGCACGGCTGCCGCGATGCCCCAGGGCTCGGAGTACATCCGGCCGGTCATCTTCGGCCACCAATAGTGGAGGCCCGCGAGCCAAGCCGTGAGGGAGGCGCCGACCATGATGAAGTGGAAGTGGGCGACGACGAAGTAGGTGTCGGTCCAATGTACGTCGAGGCTGACGGTGGCCACCGCGATCCCCGTCATCCCCCCGAAGACGAAGAGGAAGAGGAAGGCGAAGACATAGAAGAGAGGTGTCTTCAACGAAACCGAGCCCTTGTAGAGGGTGCCCACCCAGGTGAAGACCTTGATCGCGGAGAAGATCCCCACAAACATCGAGAGGACCCCGAAGATCCCGGCGCTGAAGGTAGACATCCCGGAGACGAACATATGATGCCCCCAGGTGAGGAAGCCGACGAAGGCGATGCCGAAGGTCGAATAGGCGATGGCTTTGTAGGAGAGAGGATTCTTATGGGCGAAGGTGGGGATCACGTCGCTGATCACGCCCATGGCCGGCAGCACCATGATATAGACGGCCGGATGGGAGTAGAACCAGAAGAGGTGCTGGAACAGGACGACGTCGCCGCCTCGGGCGGGGTCGAAGAAGCCCCAATCCAAGCCGTGGTCCAGGGTGGTGAGGAGGAGGACCATCCCGAGGACCGGGGTGGCGATCACCTGTATCACGGAGACCCCATACATCGCCCATACGAACAGAGGCATCTGCATGAAGCCCATGCCTTTGGTTCGCAGGGTGTGGATGGTGACGATGAGGTTGAGGCCCGTGAGGATCGTGGAGAAGCCCAGGATGAAGACCCCGAGGAGCACGGGGAGCAGCATCGTGTAGGTCTGAGAGGAGTAGGGCGGATAGAAGGTCCAGCCCGTGTCGGTGCCGCCAGCGACCATGCCGATGAAGACGATCAGCGCGCCGACGATGTATATGTATACCGTGGCCAGATTGAGGCGAGGGAAGGCGACGTCCCTCGCGCCGAGCATGATGGGGACAAAGAAGTTGCCGAAGGCCGCCGGGATCGAGGGGATCAGGAAGAACCAGACCATGATCACCCCGTGGAGGGTGAACACCTGGTTGTACGCCTGGGGCCCCATGATCGTGTAGTTGGGTGTGAGGTGCTCGAGGCGCAGGACCATGGCAAGGGCGCCGCCGACCATCAGGGAGAGCGAGGTCAGCACAAAGAACATCAGGCCGATCCGCTTGTGATCGGTGGTCGCGAGCCAGGACCAGATCGTGGTCTCTTCGGTGAGGTAGTTTCTCAAGGGAGGAGTCCTTCGGCTGGCATATCGCGCACCTTCTCGGCTCGCGCGGGATCGACGTGTCCGAGGGGCGGCCGGTCGGGTGGCTCGATCAGGGGCACCGGATATTGGGCCTTCGCGCTCAGCGGCTCCTGCAACGAGCGGATCAGCTCGATGAGCGCGCCCACCTCGGCGGGTTCGAGCATGCCCTGGTAGGTGGGCATCACCGCCGCGTAGCCGGCCACGATCTGGAACATCGGATCCATCATCGAGCGCGTGAGATAGCCCTCGTCCGCGACGACGGTGACATCGCCCTCGAGGTGGACCACCTTGTTGTAGAGGCCGCGCCAGCTCGGGCCGATATGGGGCTGGCCGTCGAGGGTGTGGCAAGAGAGACAGCCTCGCCGCTCGGCGACCTCGCGACCGTAGTCGGCCATGCTCCTGGGCATCGACGCCAGCACCACCCCGCCGAATGGAGCGGGGTTCACCTCCGGATGGTCGAAGTCGGCCACGGCGCGTCGCGGGCCGTCTTGGGGAAAGTTGACCAGGTCCTCGGTGCCGACGCCCTCCAGCCATCGATTGTAGTCTTCGGGCTCGAGGACCAGGACGTCCCCCCACATCTGGGAGTGGTTAAGACCGCAATATTCGGCACAGAAGATCTTGTAGAGCCCGGCGTCCTTGGCTTCGAACCACATGGTGATGTAGTGGCCTGGGAGCACGTCTTGTTTGAGGCGGAACGCCGGGACGAAGAAGCTGTGGATCACGTCCCGCGAGGTCATGATCAGCTTCACCTTGCGCCTCGCGGGTACCACCAGGGAGGCGATGGAGCTCCTGCCCTCCGGATACGAGAACTTCCACATCCACTGCTTGGCCGTGACATAGACGATCATCGCGT
>JBEBXK010000032.1:0-36681 GCA_040391605.1 Vulgatibacter incomptus | reverse complement strand
TACACGGTTGGGCTCACGCTTCCCATGGACCAGTTTCCGGGGGGCAGGTCAACTCGGCCGCCGCTTTCGTCGCTGCCTCGGCCGCCGGTTCATCCCCACGCACGTGGGGAACACGGGAGCTGCCATGTCAAGTCCTTTCTTCGAGTCGGTTCATCCCTACGCACGTGGGGAACACAGCTGGGAGTCGATGTGGTCAAGCAGTTTTCTCGGTTCATCCCCACGCACGTGGGGAACACAGCGGGGACCGAGAGCAAGTGAGAGGGGATCACGGTTCATCCCCACGCACGTGGGGAACACTAGGCGATGTCGCTATCCCACTCGTCGGTGTCCGGTTCATCCCCACGCACGTGGGGAACACATGCGAGAGTGCGGGCGCCGTGGCCGGGCGCCCGGTTCATCCCCACGCACGTGGGGAACACATCTGGGAGGAGGAGGTCTACCACTACTCGGACGGTTCATCCCCACGCACGTGGGGAACACGACCAGCGCAAGGCCAGTGCAGCTCGGCGCGCCGGTTCATCCCCACGCACGTGGGGAACACGCCGTACTCCGGGAGGCGGCTGACGTCGGGAACGGTTCATCCCCACGCACGTGGGGAACACCTCGTCGAGCGGGAGCTCGCTGGCTGGACCTACGGTTCATCCCCACGCACGTGGGGAACACCCGGTCATAGGCGGCGTAGGCGGCGGCTGCCTCGGTTCATCCCCACGCACGTGGGGAACACGCCTCGTGGCTGACCGGGATCAGCGCGCGGGCCGGTTCATCCCCACGCACGTGGGGAACACCCGCGATACCCGATGATGAGCTGGCACTCCTGCGGTTCATCCCCACGCACGTGGGGAACACGCTGGACCGGAGGGCGCGATGATCGTCCTCGCCGGTTCATCCCCACGCACGTGGGGAACACGGACCAGAGCGCCTCGGTCCAACTCTGCATCCGGGTTCATCCCCACGCACGTGGGGAACACCAATCAACCCGATACGCCTCCGGCGCGTCATCCGGTTCATCCCCACGCACGTGGGGAACACTTCGTCTTCATCCTTCGCCATCGAAATCAAAACGGTTCATCCCCACGCACGTGGGGAACACTTCAGGTTGAGTTACAACGGGAGTCCCCAACGCGGTTCATCCCCACGCAGGTGGGGAACACATAAACGGCTGGACGTCGTAAGCTCTCGTCAACGGTTCATCCCCACGCACGTGGGGAACACCGATGACCATGCGTTCTCGTTCGTCTTGACCGCGGTTCATCCCCACGCACGTGGGGAACACAAGGCGCAGTGGAGCGAGTCCATCCTGATGGGCGGTTCATCCCCACGCACGTGGGGAACACGGGTGGCTTCGCAGGTCGGACGGCACCCGCCGCGGTTCATCCCCACGCACGTGGGGAACACACACTCGGAGAGCAGACCGCCGGGCAGAAACTCGGTTCATCCCCACGCACGTGGGGAACACTCCGCTTCGCGATCCCACACATCATCAAAGCTCGGTTCATCCCCACGCACGTGGGGAACACCGCATCGGGACGCCGAGACCGGCGCCGAGCTCCGGTTCATCCCCACGCACGTGGGGAACACGAGGATCGACGCCAGGACGCCACGCTCGGCGTCGGTTCATCCCCACGCACGTGGGGAACACGCGACGAAGAGCGAGCCGACGAGCGCCGCACGCGGTTCATCCCCACGCACGTGGGGAACACCCCGCGTGGCTCTGAAATTCGCTCCGGGTCGCCGGTTCATCCCCACGCACGTGGGGAACACTCGAAGCGGGCGCGCGCGGGAAGGGCACCCAGCGGTTCATCCCCACGCACGTGGGGAACACGAGGAGCTTCGCTGGCATCAGGCCGGCGTCACCGGTTCATCCCCACGCACGTGGGGAACACGAAGGAGTCACGGAGCTCGCAGCGGAAGGTGCCGGTTCATCCCCACGCACGTGGGGAACACTCGGGGCCTCCGATCGGGAATGGCTTGAGATCCGGTTCATCCCCACGCACGTGGGGAACACGGACGCCACCGCGCCGGCGGCGTTGAGGGCGTCGGTTCATCCCCACGCACGTGGGGAACACGCCATGATCGAAGCGCGCATCATCCAGAAGTACGGTTCATCCCCACGCACGTGGGGAACACGGTGGTCCCGTCCGCGACGTATATGGAGCCACCGGTTCATCCCCACGCACGTGGGGAACACGGGCTGTGGCAGGTCTACCCGCCGTCGATGTACGGTTCATCCCCACGCACGTGGGGAACACGCTGGGCCGATTGGTGCGACGTGGCGAGGACCCGGTTCATCCCCACGCACGTGGGGAACACGTTGCATTGCATGTCCGGCTCACGGCGTCTCTCCGGTTCATCCCCACGCACGTGGGGAACACCGAGCTTCAGCACGATCCACCGCATCGCTCTCCGGTTCATCCCCACGCACGTGGGGAACACGCGTGTCCAGGTCTCATACATGACGGCAGCGACGGTTCATCCCCACGCACGTGGGGAACACCGCGACGCCATACACGGAAGCGCCCGGGACGCGGGTTCCTCCCCACGCACGTGGGGAACACTCGATCCCGTCGATCCGGATCTTTCTCATGCACGGTTCATCCCCACGCACGTGGGGAACACCGGACTCCCAGGAGGTTGGGGCGGCTCTCCGACGGTTCATCCCCACGCACGTGGGGAACACTGGATCCAGAACGTCCCCCCAGAGCGGTCCACCGGTTCATCCCCACGCACGTGGGGAACACGCCGCACGCCCCGGCTCCAGGCCGCTCCGACTCGGTTCATCCCCACGCACGTGGGGAACACGCGCAGCGCCAGGCGCCCGGGCAGGACGGCACCCGGTTCATCCCCACGCACGTGGGGAACACATCTCCGGGTAGTGATCGACCCAGGGCCCGTACGGTTCATCCCCACGCACGTGGGGAACACTCCTGCGGGAGGAGGTCCACGATCCGCGCGATCGGTTCATCCCCACGCACGTGGGGAACACTCGGTCGCAGGCGGCCGGCCGAGTCGAACACCCGGTTCATCCCCACGCACGTGGGGAACACATCCACCAGCGTCCCGTTCAAAACCACAGTGACGGTTCATCCCCACGCACGTGGGGAACACTCCCGTGCGAGTCGAGGGCATCCCCATAGCGGCGGTTCATCCCCACGCACGTGGGGAACACGGGCCCCGGAGCCCAGTCCTCCGGCCCATCATCGGTTCATCCCCACGCACGTGGGGAACACGGTACTGCCTACACGTGAGGGTGACGACTGCACGGTTCATCCCCACGCACGTGGGGAACACGGAAATACTACCAAGCGGTCCTCACCTCGCCACGGTTCATCCCCACGCACGTGGGGAACACTCTTCCACCAACCATCGGTTTTCATGAGGATTTTCAGGCGGCCACTAATCTACCGAGCGGTTCCGTTCGATTCAAGGCATTCCTTATTCTCTTGCGAAAGAGCATTCGCCGGCCGCTGAGAGACCTCTTGAGGACTGCATGGTGGCGTAGTACGCGTGGTGGCTGGCGCCCTACTCCGCGGGATCGGCTTTGCCTTCGGGAGGGAGAAAGCGAACTAGGCGCAAACCGTCGAAATCGACAGGCTCCCTTCGATTTGGGCCGCACGTCAGGAAGTCAAAGCCCGAATCGTTCGGCGAGGCGAAAGCCATGACCCCACTGCCCTGCCCAACCTCAGCCTCGACCTGCTCCCAGAGGTACTTCCGCACCCGCGAAGAATAGTCACCCACATAGACCCCGGCACGCACCTCGACGAGCCAAATGGCCATCCGCCCCCGGAGTCGAGGCGGAACATTTTCCAGCACGATTACGACCATCGCCATGCTGTCAGCCCCGATGCCCGCCGTCGGCGAGGGTCGGCTTGTCTGGAATCGCGGGCAACACCTGCTCTTCGGTCGGCTTCGGCGGCTCGAGTTCCCCTGCCTCGAGGACCTCCTTGATGAGAGGGATGAGACGCTCGAGGATCCGAGTGCGCCGAAATACATCGCGGCATCCCAGACGTACCCTCCGCTCGTGATCCGCACCGGGTTTCGATGCGACCTCAAATGCGACCGGGACCACGGTGTCGAACTTCACGATATCTGCGATATCATAGACGAATGAAAGCGGCTTCCCCGTATGAATGAAACCGACTGCGGGCGCGTATCCGGCGGCCAGGATGGCGGCCTCGGTGATTCCGTACAAACACGAGGTCGCCGCGCTCAGGCATCGGTTGGGCACGTCCGAGACATCCCAATCGTCCGGATCGTAGCTTCGGCGGGACCAGCTTACGCGGTGCTGTTGTGCGAGCACCTGGTAGGTTCGCCGAACACGGACGCCTTCGATCCCACGGAGTTGCTCGACGCTGCGACGCAGAGGAGGAGGTTCTCCGAACCGAAGTTCGTACATTTTTCTGACGACCTTGAGCCGCGCGTTGTCGTCGAGCGCGAGCTTCGCTTGATGAAGCAAGCGATCGCTTCGGGCGCCGCCTGGCTGTCCGGCGGAGTAGAATCGCACCCCACCCTCCCCAATCCACACCAAGAGGCAGCCTACCCTGGAAGCGAGCGCAACCGCCGCATGGCTGACCCGGATCCCTGGCTCGAGGAGGAGGCACGCGACACCTCCCACCGGGATGTGCGTGCGAACACCAGTCTTGTCGACCAGGACGAACGCGCCATCCAGGACATCGAGGTTTCCCCGCTCCACGAACACGAGCGACACCCGCTCCTTGATCGCGATCGGGCGAGGGGGCTCGATGGGCATCATGCGCGCCGAAGCAGCATCAGCCCGCACCCGAAGGCCTTCTGGGGGCCGAATCCGTTCGCCACCTGCTCGACGAAACGAGGAGGATCGCGCACGACGAGTACGCCTTCGAAGTCGAGAGTGCTGAAGCGAATGGGCCCTGCGCCGGCCCGGGCGACACGGTGGCGCCTGTAGCCATCGACTCGGATGAGAGAGCGTTTCTCGAAGGACATGCCGTCGTCCACCTCGCTCTCATCCTGGTCCGCCAGCTCGAATCCCGCCTGCGCGCCCCTGGTGGAGAGCCAATGCAAGCCCGCTATCCGGACCGCCTCAGCCAGCTCGAGGGGACTCCCATCATCCTTCGATCGAAGCCGAAGGTTCTGGACAACGTCGTGACGTTTGCCCTGAATCTTTGCCACACCTTCGACGCGTTCAGCCGAGCGCTTCACGGTGGGACTCGCCCGCAGGGAGAACCCAAGACGATCTCCTGGCTTGAGCTCCAGCGTGAAAGGCCTTGTCTCGATCGACCAAAGCCCGCCACCGTCGCTGGCCGGTGGTTCCTTCGAGAGCACCAAGAACCGCACCCTCCCGACGCCTCCCGCCCTTCCCTCATCGTGCCGGAACAGGAAGTCGCGGGACTGCTCGGGGGAGCGCGTGAAGACCTTCCAGAGGGCACGATGCGCACCGCCCGGGCTTGCGATCTCGCGCCAGAACGCCGCTCTCTCGGGCGCATCTGCCCTCAACTCAAGCCGGCTCAGCCACATGGGTTCCCTCCGTTTCGAGGCGTTCGACGAGGACGTGCTCGTCGCGCTGAATGAACTGCCACCTGGTCCGGCTCACCACCTGATCACGTCGGACTTCGGTCCGCTCTGGCGCCAGCCCCTCCCAATTTCCCTCCCAACGAAAGGTCCGTTGTGGCGGATTCCTGCGGTTCTTCGAGTCCGGCTCCAGGATGATCGCGATCGAGTTGTCCAGAGGGAACTTGGCGGTCCGCAGGGCGGCGACAGGATTCTCGTCGTCTAGGATCAAAGGCTGGAACGGCATGGCGATCGCCGCCGAGCGCCGCCCAGCGAAGGGAACGAATCTCGGAGATTGGAGGGCCTCCGAGATCTGCGAGAGCGTCCACTCCGCAGGCTCTCGTCGGAGCCAGATGGCGATCGCGAAGGCAGCATCGCAGCGGTACTGGCGCTGAGAGAGCTGGGTATCGAGCGCGGTCGGGATGCCCTTGGTGTCCACTGTGCAGGAGAGCTCCTCTCTTCGTGTGGCGGGGGAGCGCCCGAACCGGCGTTGGAATGCCGTGATCCGGGGTCCATCGGGTGCCTGGGCCGTGTGGTAATCGACCAGCAGCACGCCCTCCGCGTCGGTGCGCGTCGCTACCCCGATGTCTCGCTCGAGCGCTGCCTGTCCGTCGTGGTCGTCTCGCCGGACACCAAGGCAGGCACCGACGAGACCCAACACCATGGAACGGGTTGGCGCGGAGAGAGATGGTCGACGCTCGCCAGCGGTGACGTCCCCGAACGAAGCGAGAGGTGCGTATAGTCGGAAACAAAGAAAGCGCATTGCTACGCCTCCGAAACGAAACGCACCAGCTCAGTGATGGAACCTTCGCCAGCCGTAGCATCGAGTTCGGCACTGTGGGTCGGCTCCTCGTAGACCTTCTCCAACTTCGATCGGGTCGATCGCAGACAGCTGATCGCCGTCGAGAGGAGGGTCTCGTCGTGTTTGGCCACACGTGCGTGTTCGAGGAACGCGACCGAGAGGGAGCGAGGTTGGTGGTCTCCCTTCTCGACGAGCGCGAAGCTCGCCCGGGCGGTTGATCCAAAGCTGGCCTGCTTCCCAATCGGCGCGACCGTCAGGCAAGCCTTTACCAGGGCGCCCAGTGTCTTCCCTGCCAGCGCCTGATCGCCGCCCAGGTTCCTCGCCAGCTTCTCGCGGTCCACGCAAACGTAGTGGTATAGCAGAGCCGCCGCGAACTCCTGCGTTCCGACGTGCCCGGCGCCCATATCCTCCTCGCCTCGGTTCAGATCGTCGACAGCTGTGAAGTAGTCGTCCTCGATCGCGACCTTGTGCACCGACAGCGCATGGGCGACCTGCGCTGCCGCCTCCACGTTGAAACGCGGTTTAGCCGCGAGCATCCGTCCAAAGAGGGCGATGTCCACGGCGCCGGCCGCTGTCGACACCAACGCATCCAGCTCATCCGAGCTGGGGCCGCGTTCTTCCACGGTGAGTCGCCTCGCCAACTTCTCGAGCTCCTTCATCTCTCCGGGAGTCAGATGGGCGAGCTGCTCGATGCGCCGCCTCTTGTCAAACGACTCTCCGGAGTCGTCCGCGACCTTGCCGAAGGCCCCGGCAACTTTCCTCGCGATCTCGTGGGCCTTTTCCTTGGAGAGTGCCTTGCTCAGCTCTCGATACACGATGTTTCCGAACTCCTTGGTCCGGGTGCCGATCTTTCCCTCGAGCTCCCGGCTGAAGACATCGGAGGTACGCCAAGCCCGCTTCAGGCTCTGGGACGAGACCCGCAACCGAAGCGTTCCCCCGAACATCGCGGTCTTCGGTCGACCAAGGTCGTCGCGATTGAGGTTGGAAGGTGCATACGACGTTAGGAAATGCAGCTGTACGAAGCGATTCATGTCTCTCAATCCTTTGCCCCGCCTGGAGCCAATTTGTTGCGTTCGTCCTGCTACTTCAGCTTAGAGACTTGTTCGTAGTAGCCGAGCGCCCAGTCGCGGCGAGTCCCATCACTCCACCACCAAAGGTCCTCCGCGAGCCGATGCACCGGCGCGCGCCTTCCCATCTGCCTCAGGACGCGTACGAGGTCCGGTAGGCGCTCGTCGAAGTCGCTCCCGGGCGTTCGCAACAAGTGCCGGAACCTCACGTCGCTGACCAGCGGACGGTCTCCTACGGGGGCAGCCATCGCCGCTCCCATAGCCATCCGTGAGCTCTCTTTCGAGTCGACCTCAATGTGGGAAAGGATCGCGGCCAGCAAGGCGATACGTCTGACGTCGGTCCTGGCGTCCTCGCCCTTCAGCAACCTCCTCAGCCCGTGAAAACCTTTGCAGAAGACCGCCTCGGAGACGGTGGCGCACCGCCGCAACTCGGCACGAGCGCCGCGATCGTCCTGAAGCTCCTTCCACCACCTCACCCAGGCAGACTCCTTCTTCGTGTTCTCCGTGACCTCTTCCAGACTCATGCCTCCTCCTTCACCGGCTCGGCGACACTCTTCCGGTGCTTACCCTTCAATCGTTTCGAATCCTTCGTTGGCTCCACCGCGAGGCCGACCACCCCCAGCAACCGAGAATTTCCCGGGCTGGTGAACGCTCGAAGCGAACGCCTCGCCTTCGCCGTACGCGCTAAACCGTCGGGCGCAATATCCACATCCAGGGGGCAGAGTTCGTCGAAGACAATGAGCGCTGCAACCTGCAGGCTCTCCAGGAAGTGATGCTTGGCCGCCCTCGGAGGATCCTCTGGATGAGCCTGCCTAGCCGAGTCAACCAGCCGAACGGCCTCGTAGAACGCCGACTCCGTCCTCCCCCAGAAGGCGGTCTCGATGCGAGCCTGCACGTCACCGGATTGGTCCTTCGGGCGATCCTTCCACGCGGCTCTCACCTGGCTGCCGATCGTGCGACACACCTCTTCGCTCGCGGCCACGAGCCCCGCCACGTCGTTTCGGACTGCTTCCAGCGCATCGGGGCCGACGTGGATCGCTGGGAGCTCCGCCTCGACAAACCGCAAGGGTTTCATGTTGGCCATAGCGTAGCCGCGGGCGATCAGTCCTGGGTACCGAGAGACCTCCGAGCGATCCTCCTCCTCACGCTCCTGCTCAAGGAACCGCATGCGATCCCGCAGGAGGACCTCCACGACCTTCGGTGGCAGAAGCCCATCACCGCCCAGGAAGGCCAGCGGCCAATCGCGATACGAGATACCGGAAGCATCACCCTTTTTCGGATTCGGCGGTTCTCCTCGCTTCCCCTCCTTGTACGGGGTAAGCGGATGCAGGTACGCCCCCTTGTAGTTGGCGCCGTAGTTCCGGCTGAAGTAGGACTGAACGACCTCGACGGCTGCCTCGCCGCAGAGATCGCAGGTTCCTCGGAGGCCATCGACGACCAAGCGTATCCGTCGGGGCATCGCCCAATAGTGTTGCATGGGGTGAATCATCGGAGGTCCGATCCCGGCGTCTCCCTTCTTTTCGCTCGTCCGCGTCTCCGCGAGCCATGGGAAGATGTCCTTCATCTCCTTCAAGTTCGAGTCGCCCGGCAGAAAGCGAACTTGCATACGAGTGAGGACGTTGCACCAAACTGTCCGCCAAAGGGTCTCGTCCTGAATCACGACGGAGAGCGGGCCACCTCCGCGCAACGAAGTCCGGTGCCCGACGCCTCCCGAAGGCGCGAAGGCCTGGATCGTCATCAGCGCCGCCGCAGCGTCTGGGAGGCAGAACGACTCGAATCTGCCCGCCTTTGCGAAGAGCGACGAGTCCCCCGACTGCCCCTCGTCCATCAAGAGGGCGACCACTGGTTTTTTGTCCTGGTGGTTCTCGTGAACGGTCAAGTCCTGCATGAACCGCGGCCCCTCCCCGACGAGTCGAAAAGCGTCCCGTATGGACTCGAACCGCCTCAATAGTACCGTAGGCTCGATCCCCCCTTTATAAACTTCCTCCCACTCTTCGTCGTCCTTGGGCGTGAACGCCGTCTGCACGAGAGCGATGAGCATCTCGGTCAACGCCGCGTCGAAATCGGGCCGCGCGCTTTCGACCCGCACAGGCGGATCGGCGGACTCCGCGATCTGCCATGGCGCGATTCGAGCCGCCTTACCCGATTTACGGCGAACGGGAATCCAAGGCTCCTCGATGAGATCGAAACCCATAGTCAGGTCCTCCCAGCCCTTCGAAAATCGACTCCTCTACCCTCAGTGAAGACGATCTCCACCGAAGCGGGTTGACCGCCTCTGGGGTCCACCACTTCCGCCTCTCCCATCCATGATTCCCCTGCTTGCTCCATCGCAACAGGAATCACGTGCGTCGGGGGCTCAGCATCAAGGGCGATCAAGTCTTTTCGCAACTTCTCCTCCTTCATCCCCCCGCTGGAGATCTGATTCGCTCGCACCGAGAGCTCCCCCAACTGCCAACGAGTCGGCCGCGTCATTTCTTCGGATCGAGACCATGGCACTAGTTCGCCCTCCTGTAAACGAACCAGCCTGATGACCACCGACGGATCACCGAGGCGCGTTGGGACGAGCTCTTCGTCCCGCCACTCGGCGCCCTCTCGCGTGTACCCCAACTCATACGGGATTCGATTATGCCTGGACATCGTGCGCCGCTGGAGATCGGCGCCATCTGCTTCGAGTTCCTTCCGGAGGTCGTCGAACGCCGTCGGTCGATCGACGATCTCGCCGAACACCGATTCGACGAGGAAGCGGGCGCGAGCGGGCAGGTCGAGACCGCCCTCGCTGCGCAACACCCGCTGCGTCAGCCAGAGATCGGATGGACGCGCGTAGACGGCGAGGGTCCCTGCGAAGTCGTTCCCAGGCCACGAGGATGACGGTGATTCCTCCCACGGTGGCGCGAAGACGTGGAGGGCCGCGACGGCACGCTCGCCTCGATTGTGTCGCTGCAGCCTCCCTGCGCGCTGAATGATTCGATCGATCGGCGCGATATCCGTGACCATCTCGTCGAAGTCGACGTCGAGGGATTGCTCCAGCACCTGAGTCGCGACGACGATCCGTCCCTCGCGATCGGCTCGCGCAGCTCCTTTCCCGAAGCGTGCGACGACGTCTTGCTCGATCCCCAGCCGATCGCCCATCGGGAATCGAGCATGGAACAGCTGGACTCGATCTGCTCCGAGCCGGGAAACCAACAGGTCATAGGCGACAAGGGCATCTCTTACGGTATTCCGAATCCAAGCGACGCAACTGCCGCCCCTCGCGCGATCCTCACACCAGCTGGCTACACTCTCGAACGAGTCGAGAAACTCCACCGGCAACCGTCGGACCGAAGAGGGGCGCGCGGAGAGCCCTTTCTCTTCGGTGGCGCTCGCCCCTGCCCGGATCAGCGCTGGATAGGAGTTGCCCAGCCCCCTTCCGGTTCCGGTTCCGAGCCCGCCATGGAATGCAGACACCAGGCGCTCCCGCGCCGCAAGAGGAAGCGTTGCGCTGAGGAGAATCGCGGATCCTCCATGGGCGGCCTGCACTTGGAGGAGCCCCTCCAGGAGTCCGTTCATGTAGTGGTCACATGCGTGAACCTCGTCCACGATGAGGACGTGCTGGTGGAGGCCAAGGAGACGGAGTGAGGAGTGCTTCGAGCGTAACACCCCCGCGAGCGCCTGATCGATGGTCCCAACGCCAGCGTCTGCAAGCAGGGCCTTCTTGCGATTATCCGCGAACCAACTGCGGGCGAATTGCGAAGCCGACTCCTCGCCGCGGTCGTAACCTCCGTCATCCGGAGGCTCGAGAGTGCCGTCCCCACGATGATCCGGCCCGGGCTCCAGGCGGGGTCCCGAATGGGCGAGCACGAGTTCCGGTGCCGGTTCGGGCTCGAAGAGCTCGCCCAGGACGGCCGCGACCCGCGCGTGCATCGCGTTGGCCGTCGCCATGGTGGGAAGCGCGAAATACAGGCCGTCCGCCAAGCCGGCGTCAAACAGACGCCCGGCAAGTGTGAGCGCGGCCTCGGTCTTACCGCTACCAGTCAGATCCTCGATGAGGAAGAGTTGGGGTCCCGCCTCGAGAGGAATCTCGGCGGCCGCAGCCTGAAGAGGGCTCGGCTCGTCGATATGCGGAAACATCTGTCCAAAGCCACCGAACGATCGGACCCTCCTCGGCGCCAGGCCTGCTGAGGCGACAGCCTTCTCGGCAAGTCCGAGCGCCCGCTCCCAATAGTCGTCCAGGGCCAAGGCCCTGTGCTCGTACTGGAACCAAGCCCGGTTCGAGCCAACCCAATCGCATAGAATGGCGAAGCCGGCCATCCACCACGAGGACCGTGCGAGGTGATACTCTTCGATATCCGCAGCCTCGCAGAACAGGTCGAGGCCGTCCGGACGGAGGATTGAATGAACACCTCCGACGAATTCCGCCGCGTCCTTCCAGGAACCGGAAGGCGAACTTAAAGAAAAATGGTCCCCGAGTAGCGAATGGTTGGCCAGTTCAGGCGGGCGGCCGTGGTGGCCCGTGACGGCGGAGATCCACGGGTACCACCGCTTCGCGGCTCTGGTGGATGAGACCTCCGCTCCATCTACTCCACGGAGGGCGAGCACCGCGTCTGGTCGTGCCCGCTTCGGCGACCAGAGTTCCCTCCAGAGAAGGTTTCCCATGGCGTCGTGCCGCGGGCGATTCGCGAGGCCCTTCGACGTTCGCCCCAGACGTTCGACCAAATCGCTACGAAGGCCCTGAAATCCCTCAGCGAACTTCCCGAGATCGTGCAAGGCGAGGAAGAATACGACGCTGCCGGCAAGTCCCCGTTCGCTGGCACCCGCGACCCTGGCCAATGCCGCCTTCCACGCGGGGCGCATACGGAGGAGGACGTGGCCCACCGCGGCGACGTCCAACGAGTGGTACGGGAGAAGATGGAAGCCGCCGTCCTTATCCGACTTCCCCCAGTAGCGATGCCATCCCTGCATGACGATTTCCTCTGCAGCGCTGCCGCCTCGCTCACCTCGGCTTCTCCCTGAAAGCCAAAGGCTGCAGCCGTTCACACTGAGGAGACGCGCGAGCGTCACGATCCCCTACAGTTCCGAGGGGCTGAGACTGTGGATAGATGCAGGACGACGTGTCCCCTTGGCGCCTCGGGCCCCGTGGCCCATCCACGAAACGAAATGACTCATCCCCACTCGGTGGGGAAAGGCGGCACTCCATCCGGGCTCACCTTCGCCCGTTTAGGACGGTTCATCCCCACCATCGTAAGGAACGACGAGCTGATGATTCGTCAGCAGCGGAAGGATCCAAGCGTGTACCCGAACAGTATCAAGACCAGCTCGGGAACGGGAATTACGTACCACGTCCGCGAGCGAAACCGAGCGACTACCTCAAAGCTACGATTGACCATGAGCACCTCCTCTCAGCAGCCGCTATCCCCGAGTTGAAGTACTACACGGGTGAAGGAACGAGACTGCGGCAGCAGCTTGGACACGTCGCGCAGAACGATCAAGTGCTCGGGCCGGCATTGAATGCCGCAGTTTGGGACCTTCTTGGGGGATCGGCCTGCCAAGATACTTAGACATGCCCCCGAACTGGATGTCGCCGACCGGGCAAGAATTGCCGATCTAGGCAGCGCCCTCTCTTGGGAAGCTTCGGTGCGGATTCTTCAACCCGAGCCGAGACAAAAAAACCTCGTAGGGATCGCTCCCTACGAGGCTCTGTTGTGGTCGGGGAGACAGGATTTGAACCTGCGACCCCCTCGTCCCGAACGAGGTGCTCTACCAGGCTGAGCCACTCCCCGGCATTCCGCCCGCGGCGATCGGGATGCCGACGGGTGGGGCGGATCTAGCGGGACGCCGCAGGCGTGTCAACGTCCTTCCGCATGGGCCAGGCGGAGTGGGACGGGCGGTTTAGACCGGGGTGCCGCCGATGGTGCGCTGGAGGAAGGCGAGGGTGCGATCCCAGGCCAGATCGGTGGCCTTGCTGTCGTAGACCTCGGGGCGCGTGTCGTTGGCGAAGGCGTGGTCGGCATCGTAGCGATGGAGCTCGTGGTTCACGCCGCCGGCTTCGAGGGCTTTTTCGAGGTCGCCGACCTTCTCTGGAGTAACCCAGCGATCCTTCTTCGCGTAGTGGCCGAGGATGGGGATCCGGACCATCCGCGGATCGGCCAGCGTGGGGCGGGGGATACCGTAGTAGGCGACCGCGGCGTTGAGCTCGCGCACCCGCGCTGCGGCGGCGAGTGCCAGGCCACCGCCCATGCAGAAGCCAAGGGCGGCGACGCGGGTTCCGGGTGCGCGCTCCTCGAGGTGCTTCACCGCACCGCGGATGTCTTGATCCACCGCGGTCTCGCCATGGAGACTCTCCATCATCCGGGCCGCCTCCGTCGCGTCGGTGGCGACCTGGCCGTGGAAGACGTCGACGACCAGCGCGCGGTAGCCGGCGGCGGCGAGGCGCTCGGCGACGGTGCGGATCTGGGGGTTGACGCCCCACCACTCCGGTACGACTACCACCCCAGGCGTGTTCTCACCCGCCTTGGGCATGGCGAGAAAGCCCCTCGTCTCCTTCCCGTCTGGCCTCGTGAAGTGGATGTCCATCGGGTCCCAGCTCCCTTGTGCAAGGCGACCGGACGACGCTGTCCCGACCCGGCCGCATACGATGATCGAACGGCATCATTGTCGGCAGGGCCGAGTGGCCGGCGCAAGCCAAGGCTTCCGGCGACGTTCGTTGGTAGACGCTCTGCAATGGAGATCCAGGCCCAACGGGATCGCATTGCCTCGCCGATCGCTGGCCCGCCTGGCTGGGCGATGCGAGCGTCACACCAGTCGGGCGTTTTGCGCCGGCTACTCGGGTTGTCTCCGCAGATGAGGCAGCGGCGCCCCCGCCGACGCGAGCCGTCGCACGACGCTGGATGGGCCCAGGGCGAGGCCGTCGCCCTTCTCCTCGGTCTGCTCCACGGCGATCACGTCGCCGCGGACGAGGTCGCGAAAGGCCGCGGTGGCGTCGCCCAGATGCTTGGCCTGCAGCGCGAGGCCGATCCGTCCCTCGGGGCCGCAGCCGATGTAGCGCAGGCGCCCCTTGACGTGGAGCGGCTCGGAGACGATCCGGAAGATTCCCTGCCGCCCCTCGAGCTCGGGCCACGCCTCACCCTTGGGTGAGAGGATCAGATAGCTCATCTTCAGCGCCTGCTTGTGGATCCCCGCCTCGTCGGCGATGGCCTGGACCAGCGGCGGCGGGCTCCAGCCGCGCTCGGCGTGGCACCAATCGGTGGGCTTCTCCAGGGCGGGGCAGGCGCCACGGAAGAGGCAGGGCGCCCGTACGGCAATGCCCCGGGACACCAGGCGGTCGCGGACCTCCAGCAGCCCCCGCGAGGTCTCGCGCAGCGCGGGCTCCACCACCACCAGCGAGCCCCCGGGCCGCAGCAGATCCAGGAGCCCCTCGAGGAGCGCGGCACGCCTCGACGAAGCGTCGTCCTTGCCGGTCCAGAGCTCGTTCACCACGTGCCCGAGGGTGATCAGGTCGTAGCTCCCCTCGGGAAGCTCGCCCCCTGCCAGGCCATCCCAGCGCGCGGTGTGGAGGCTGCGCCCCGCCTTCGCCGCGATGACGCGCGCCACATCGAGGGCGCGATCGGATCGATCGGCAGCGGTCGCCTCGGCGGCGCCGTGATCGAGGGCCGCCATCGCCAGAGGCGCGGGCCCGGCGCCCAGGTCGAGGGCCCTGTGGGGCTCTCCCACGAGCTCGCCCAGGACCTGCCGTCCTTGGGCGTAGGAGATCGGCCAGTAGAAGAGAAGGTAGGCCCCCAGCAGCTCTGGATCGTCCATGTAGCGGGCGCCGGCCAGCTCACGCTCGCGGGTGAGGCCCAGCGAGAGCCGGCGAACGGCGGCGCCCACCTCCCGCAGCTCCGCCGGGAGCAGCGCGTCCTCGGGGCCCTCGCGCCGTCGCGCCTGCCGCCAGGTTGCGACGAGGGCGGGCATCCACTTCTCTTCCAGGTCTCGGGGGATAGGCTCCATGGGCGCAAGCTACAACGGCCTCACACGGAAGAGGATTTCGTCGGCGCGCTCAGGCCGGATCTCCGGCTACCCGCGACTGCTCGCTTCAACCGGCGGGCGTACGGCAGCCCTCTCGCCCTGAAGTCCAAGGGCGAATTCGTGAGCTTCAACCAGCGTACATTCGTGGAGCCTCAAGAGCTCAAGTCCTCGGGCCGCTCCAACTCCCACTCGAGGATCCCCTCCTCGCTGCCACGGAGGTGGAAGCCCAGGCGGCGGAGGACGGCGATGGAGGCCTCGTTGAACTCGAAGCAGCGGGCCGTGATCCGCTGTACGCCGGGCTGCCTCCACGCCCACTCGATCAGCGCGGCGGCGGCCTCGGTGGCCAGACCCCTGCGCCGATGGGGGACCACGACCCCGTAGCCGATCTCGATCTCTCCGGCGCTGTCGGGCGGTCCCTTGAAGCCGACGTCTCCGACGAGGTTCGCGCCGCGGCCGTCCAGGATCAGCCACACGCCCCAGCCGAGGAGACCGGGGTCGCGCTCGAGGGCGTCGGCGTAGCCGGGGAGCACCTCGCGCAGATCGGCCGAGGGCCAGGAGGGATCGACCACGACGCCCAGCCACGACGAAACAGCGGCGGCGCCACCAGCGTCGGCGGCGCGCGCCACCGCCGCCGTACAAGGGATCAGCCGCAGGCGAGCGGTGTGGATCGGGAGCGGTCGTGCGGGAGCGGTCATGGCCAACCAGATGATCGGAATCGCGAGCAATTGACGCAAGCGGACGATCGCAGCCGGCGCTTGTTCTGAGCATTAGCAAGTCTAGGGGGTCTTGTGGAAAAAGCTCCGGTGGCCTAGAGGAAGCCTCACGATCGACGCCACCGCGCGCGCATGCGGTGGCCGGATGGGAGCCGGCGCCCCATCCGCTGACGCCAGGCGCCTATGCTATAGGCTCCGCGCCCCATTGGGACGAGGTGAGCCTCGAAACGAAACAACGACGAAGGGAAGCGTGATGAGCACGAAGGTGGCAATCGGGGATGCGTTGACGCGCAACCAGCATGTTCTCTCGTGGGTCAGTGAGGTCGCGTCGATGACCAAGCCGGACCGCGTGGTCTGGTGTGACGGCTCGGTGGAGGAGAAGGATCGCCTGACCAAGGAGGCCGTGGACACCGGCGTCCTCATCGAGCTGAACCAGGAGAAGCGCCCGGGCTGCTACCTGCACCGCTCGAACCCCAACGACGTCGCGCGGGTGGAACACCTCACCTTCATCTGCACGGACACGAAGGAAGAGGCCGGCGCCAACAACCATTGGATGGCTCCGAAGGACGCCTACGACAAGTTGGGCAAGCTCTTCGACGGCTCCATGACGGGCCGGACGATGTACGTGATCCCGTACATCATGGGCCCCGCGGGCTCGCCCTTCTCCAAGGTCGGCGTGGAGATCACCGACAGCATCTACGTCGTCCTCAACATGCGGATCATGACGCGCATGGGGACGATCGCCCTCGAGCAGCTCGGCGACTCCAACGACTTCAACCGTGGCGTCCACTCGATGCTCGACATCGATCCGGACCGCCGCTTCATCTGCCACTTCCCCCAGGACAACACGATCTGGTCGGTGGGCTCGGGCTACGGCGGCAACGTGCTGCTGGGCAAGAAGTGCCTCGCCCTGCGGATCGGCTCCTACCTCGGCAAGAGCGAGGGTTGGCTGGCGGAGCATATGCTGATCCTCGGCGTGGAGAGCCCAGAGGGCGAGAAGAACTACGTCGCGGCCGCGTTCCCCAGCGCCTGCGGCAAGACGAACTTCGCCATGTTGGTCCCGCCGCCCCACTTCAAGGGCTGGAAGGTCACCACCGTCGGCGACGACATCGCCTGGATGCGGGTGGGTCCCGACGGCAGGCTGTGGGCGATCAACCCGGAGTCGGGCTACTTCGGCGTGGCGCCAGGGACCAACGAGAAGAGCAACCCGAACGCCATGGCGTCGGTGGCCAAGGACACGATCTTCACCAACGTGGCGCTGACCCCGGACGGCGACGTCTGGTGGGAGGGCATGACCAAGGAGCCCCCCGCCAACCTCATCGATTGGAAGGGCAACCCCTGGACGCCTGCGTCCGGCGAGAAGGCGGCGCATCCCAACAGCCGCTTCACCGCGCCGATGGCGAACAACCCCGTGCTCTCGGCGAAGGCCGACGATCCCCAGGGCGTCCCGATCTCGGCGATCATCTTCGGCGGCCGCCGCAGCACGACGGTGCCGCTGGTGCTTCAGTCGTTCAACTGGACCCATGGCGTCTACCTCGGCGCGACCATGGGCTCGGAGACGACCGCCGCCGCCACCGGCAAGGTCGGCGTGGTCCGCCGCGACCCGATGGCCATGCTGCCCTTCTGCGGCTACGACATGGGCGACTACTTCGCGCATTGGCTCGCCATGCAGCAGAAGATCGGCACCCCTCCCAAGATCTTCCAGGTGAACTGGTTCCGCCAGGACGAGAACGGCAAGTTCCTCTGGCCGGGCTTCGGGGACAACATGCGGATCCTCAAGTGGATGCTCGATCGCGCCCACGGCAGGGTGGACGCCCAGGAGACGGCCTTCGGCTTCGTCCCAAGGAAGGGCGACATCGACCTCGAGGAGGCCGACATCACCGACGAGCAGTTCGAGAAGGCCCTGGCGATCAAGGACGACGAGTGGTCCGCCGAGTTCGAGCTGCAAGCGGAGCTCTTCGCCAAGCACGAGCGGACCATGCCCAAGCGCCTCAAGCTACAGCGTGAGATGCTGATGAGTCGGCTGGAGCTGCTGAAGAAGAGCTGATCCCGGTCCGGATCTCGATCTTCCGACGGCCCGCGTGCATCCATGCACGGCGGGCCGTCTTCGTTCGGAGCAGGCCTTCGATCAGCGGGCCTTGCCGAAGCGCTCCAGCAGCGGCCCCAGATCGATGGGCTGCTCGGCGGCCTGTGCGCGGAGGTGGGCGCGGATCCGCTCCTTGGCGGCGACCACCGGCTCCAAGCGGGTCTCGCCCCGGGGCGCGAGGATCTCCTCGAGGCGCTGGCGCACGCGGCTTTTGCTCAGCGGCTTCACGTGGGATGCGTCGTTGCGGATCGACACGAAGTCCCGGAGCCATTTGCTCCACGAGTGATCGCCGTTGAGCCTCCAGATCTCCGGCAGGCGCAGCTTGAGCGCGACCTCGGCGGTCTCCTTCAGGATCGGCCGCACGCTCCCCAACGTCAGCTTCGGCTCCCTCTCGAAGCGCCTCCGCCACCCGGCCTCCCCCAACTCCGCCTTGACGATCTGCACGTAGGGCTCCACCACCCCCTCGCAGATCTCCGTCTCGACGGCCCGGGCGATCCCGGAGAACGCCGCGGAGAGATCGAAGTCGCGGGTGTGCTGGTGCTGGCCGTAGATCACCCAGGACGTGGCGAGGAAGGCCTGGCTCTTGTCTTCGAGCCGATCCCAGACCCCGTCGAGGACCTTCTCCAACTCCTTGCGCGCCACCGCGATCTCCGGCGCGAAGATGGTCTCGGGGTGGTCCGCATAGAGACGCGCCTTCCCGCGGAGCCCCTTGGGATCGAAGATCTCCTCCACCGACGGCGCCTCGACCACGATCGGATAGGGGTGGTAGAAGGCCGCGTAAGGATCGTAGCCGCTGACGCCGGAGCTGAGCTCGCCGCTCTCGTGGAAGTAGCGCAGGGTGTCCATCTGGTTGAAGGCCAGGGCGCGGATGTCCCGGACCAGGAACCAGATCGCGGGGAAGGGGATCTCCCGCTGGCGGTAGTAGGACGGCGCGAAGGCGGTCTCGGCGGGATCGAGCTCGGCGCCGAAGACGATCCGCTCCACCCGCAGCGCATGGAGGACCTGGTAGTTGGTGACGTAGAGCACCAGATCCCTGGCTTCGGCGGCGGCCTCGTCGGCGAGGGTGGCCACGTGGGGGTACTTCTCCCTGGCGCCCGCCTCGTCGAAGCGACCCTTGCCCATGTAGAGCCTGGCCCACCACACCCGATGGCCGGCGGTCTGCCGCCGCAGGATCTCGGCGTGGGCCTGGATCACGTGGGGTTCGTAGTAGGGATTCCAGACCGTCAGGAGCTGCTTCTGCCGCGACATGTACGTCCTCTGAGAGACACCCGCCCCAGCCTTGCGCTGGGGCGGGTGTCTCTCAGGCGATGGTCGGATATCCTCTCGAGGGAGTAAAGCAAACCACCTGTCAGCCAGGTCGCCGCCGCCGCGTCATCATGGAGGAGAGCCACGAAGGGAGCAGTCCATGAGCTTCATCCCCTGCCAATGCTGCGAGCAGCAGCCCCCCGAGACCTGGACCTAGTACACATGTGGTGACTGCGGCTATCTCATATACCAGGCATGCATTGGGGTTCATTTCGGCCCCTACGGCGCCGGCTTCAAGTGCAGCCAATGCGCTTTCGCGCCAGCTATCGCGAAAATAGCGTGGAGACCGCACGACTTTCATATGTGCCGAACTTTCGCTCCGAGTCGCCACGCCTGCACGCAGCGCTTCTGCGACGCCCCCGACGCTCCACGGGATGCTCTTCGTCCAAACTTCGCTGCCGCGATCGGCTACCATCGGCCTCTTGGGCGAAGACGATCTCGAGAGGGAGAATGGACGAAGTCTGGGAGCTGATCATCGATCAAGCGGGCTGGCTGGAGAGGCGCGTGCGCCACGCGCTCTCGCGCTTCGACGGCGGCGCCCTCACGGCTGACGTCGAGGATTGCTGTCAGGAGGTCCTGGTCCGCTTCGTGGAGCGCGCCAGCCAGGGATGGTTCGACAAGGAGCCGACGGAGAGCATCGAGGCCCGGGTGCGGCATCTGCTCATGCAATGCCTCCGGCACGTGACCACGGACAAGCTGCGAGCCCTCAGCCTCGCCGAGAAGCTGACGGCCTCCGCTGCCCCTCGGAGTGCCGGCTGGCCAGGGGCCTCGACCAGCCCGGAGGATCCCGACGACGCGATCAACGAGGCCCAGCGCAAGCGCGCCGTCCTCGCCTCACTCCAGCACGACACGAACCCTGCGAGGCGGCTGATCGTCCTGGCCCTCTACTTTCCGATGGACGTGAAGCTGGCAGACATCGAGGCAGCCAAGGCCTATCGAGTGGGCGGCTCCAGAGCGGTCTGCCGTAGCGTGGATGATACCTTCGAGCTGCTGAAGGCGCAGCGCGCCAGGTCCGAGCTGGTCCTGGACTCTGCCCGATGGAAGCGGATCGTGGCGGAGATCCTCAGGCTCGAGTCCCCCTTCGGCTCCGGCAGCACCAGGGAGATCGAAAAGGCGGTCAACAACCTCGACGTCCAGAGCTCGAGGGCGATCCTCGCCCTCGAGGCGACGACCTCGGCGGCGCTGGACGGGACCGAGGGTCGTCGACCTCCCACCCCGACAGGCGACGAGGCCGGTCTGCCTCCAGGGTCGAGGAGCCGCGAAAAGAGAAGGTCGACATGAGCACGCGGACTACAGGCTCCGCCATGAGCCCTCGGGTGGATCGGCTCCGGCAGCTCGCTGACGAGCTGGTCGACGCATTGCGCCGCCACCCGATCGAAGAAGATGAACCTGCGGCTGCCGATGCGGCGCTGCGCCTCCTCGACAGGCTGGCGCGCTGCGAGGTTTACCCAATCCACGAGATCGAAGGAGCGGGCGTCGCCGCGATCCTGGAGACGGCCACCTCCACCAGGGAGGCAGAGGCTACCTCCCTCGCCGAGAAGGCCGCCCACGGCATCGACGGCCAGGCCCTCCTCGAGCGCGGCTACCGGCTGGCCGGAGGCGACTCCGAGGCGGGAGCGGTCGAAGCCTGGGCGCGAGAGATCCTCTTGGTGGCGAACGTCACACCATGGCTCAGCGAGCCCCTGCAGGCTCGGGGCGCCTCGGTGGTGGAGGATGGAATCGGAATCATCGAGAGCAGCCCTGCCGCCTTCGTCTCGGCGGCTTCGCTCGCCGAGGATCGGCTGCGCCACGAACATCCCGAGGCGATCGCCGACACCTTGGGCATCGACCTTCTTCACGCGCTGGCAGCGGCGCCGGAGCTGGCGCGGGTGGACGCAGGTCTCGACGACGGCTCTCTCTACCTCTCGACCGATGAGCTGGGACCAGAGCGGCTGGACGCCGGCACCGACAACGAACTTCTCCTCGCATGGACCGAGGTGCCGGAGCGGGCACGGGTGGAGCCCCGTCCACGTCTCCGTGCCCGATACTGTCGATCGT
This sequence comes from Vulgatibacter incomptus, assembly GCA_040391605.1. Classification (GTDB taxonomy): domain Bacteria; phylum Myxococcota; class Myxococcia; order Myxococcales; family Vulgatibacteraceae; genus Vulgatibacter; species Vulgatibacter incomptus_A. Next base: position 15,168 of record JBEBXK010000032.1, on the reverse strand, counting down.
TGCCGCAGGTGCCTGAAGAGTCGGGCGCAAGCTTTTCTCATCTAGCGTCAGTCCCTGCCGACTCGAAGTCGAGCCCCCGCTGGCTCGAGGCGGCGCTGGAGAAGCTGCCGCTCGAGCAAGTGGAGGAGGCCGCCCAAGCCCTTCGGGACGCACGGAGCTGGGGCACCAACGTGGTCGCGCTACGCCGCAAGGCCCGCGCCGCCACCGAGGAGAGCGGGCCGATCCGGCTGGCGGCGAGGCGATCGCAGCCAGGCGAGCACGTCCTGCTCCGCCGCCTGGACGAGGGAGAGCTCGTCCTCACCCGGCTGGACGACACGCTCTACCTCGACTGGTACGGCGCCGCCTCCGCCTCCCTCGAAGTGAACGGCCTGCGCGTCGACGCGGCGGATGAGGCGATCGAAGGCGGCACGAGGTGGAGGCTCCCGACGACAGAGGGCGAGCTGCGAATCGACGCGCGGAGCGGCCCGCATCGGATCCGGATGGCTCTCCCATCGTGAGGACGAGCAACACACTTCCGACCTCTGCTGCGAATCCGCCTGTGCTTGCAGGCGATCGCTACGGCGAGAGGCGTCCGCTCCACGAGTGGATCCCCTGGCTCGACGATCTCGCGCCCTTCGCGCCCCGCGCGGTGGAGGCGGAGCTTTTGCGGATCGCCGACAGGCCCCGCCTGCTGGTGCCGGAGCGCCGGGCGATCCTCCGGCTCCTGGAGCGGGTGGTGCGCCTCGAGGCCGTGGCGCCAGACGAGGCCGCCTCCTGCTCGTTCCCGGTATTGGGCCGGGAGGGGAGCTCGATCGATGGCGCCTTGCTCCACGCGGTAGCGAAGCCCGGCTCCCGCGCGGGAGGCTGCCCGGTGGAGCTCGCCTTTCCGGGCGAGCGGCGGATGCTCTCCCTGCTGGACCCCTCGTCAGGCGCCATGGTCTTCCCCAGCCCCCTGCGTTCGACGTCGCCGATCTGCGAGCTGGTGGGCGACTCCTGCGGCGCCGCCTTCGCGCTGGCCGTCGAGGCCTCCCGCCGCGGCCTCGCCGTCCCCAGAGATGTCGTGATCTCCGCCGCCATCGAAGACGGGCCAGACGGCCTCGAGCTCCGCCCGGTCTCGGGCTGTGATCGCAAGCGGCGGATCCTGGAGCGCGAGAGGCCGGGCTGCCGCTTCTTCTACCTCGCCGCCCCCGGGGAGCGGGTGGAGCCATCGGCGTCCATCGAGCTGATCCCGCTGGAGGCGAGCCGCTTCGAACAGCTCGTAGCGGCCCTCCTCCCTCAAGCCGAGGCATCGATGGAGGCGCTCTTCCGAGATGTCCAGGAGGCTGAGGTCCACTTCGACAGCCAGCAATATCCCGTGGCACAGGCGTGCTGGGAGCGGATCCTGCCTCGGCTCCCGGAGCCCGATGGCCGCGAGACCGGCGAGGCCCTGCGCTGGAGGCTCACCGCCCTGGCGCGACTCGGCGCCATCGAGCTCCACGCCGGCCAGCCCGAGGCCGCCGCTGGTCTCTTTCGCCAGGCGAGCGATCTGGCCCAGCGCAGCCCCGGCCTCTCGCGGCTCGTCGTCGACGACGTCCAGCTCCAGGTGGCCAGCGCCAACCTCGATCGCTTCCGCCCCGACGAGGCCGCCTCGATCCTCACGCCCCTCACCGCCGACTGGCGCAGGCGCCTGGCGGCGGACGACGAGGGCCCCGAACGCCGGGAGCTCCTCCTCTCCTGCCTCGGCGGCATGCGCCGGCTGCATCTGCTGCGGGGCGAGGCCGATCGGGCGGTGGAGATCCAGCGGGAGCTCCTCTCGTGGAGCCCGGCGTCGGAGCGCGCCCGCAGCCTCGCGGATCTCGGCGAATGTCTGCGGCGGGATGGGAGGAGAGACGAGGCCGCCGTCGCCCTGGCCCAGGCGGGCCACGCGCTCCCGCAGATCCCCCTGGAGACCTACCGCGCGCAGACCGCCGCCTTCGTCGCCTTCTACCAAGGGCGGCTGGCCCTCGACACGTGGGAGGCCCGCCCCAGCCTCGAGGAGCTCGACTCGCTCCGCGCCGCCCTCCCCTCCCGCTCCGCCGCCAGGTGGCGGCTCGAGCTGCTCGCCCGCCACCTCCGCCTGCGTGAAGGAGATCCCGCCGCCGCAGACGAGCTCCTCGCGCCGCCCGATCCCGAGAGCAGCGAGCTCGGTCAGTGGAACGCCGCCCTCGGCCTGATCGTCGGCGCCCTGATCTCGCCTCCCTTCGCCGACCGCCTCTTCCGCGCCGCCGCCGAGAGGCTCGAAGGCCTCGCCGCCGCATGCGAGCGCTATCCCTCGCTCGAGTCGATGCGCCTCCTCTTCGTCCGCACCATCGCCGCCAACGAGGATCCCGTCGAGGTCGCCAACTCCCTCCTCGCCAGGAGCGCCTATTGAGCCCACATCTCCGAGCGCATGCCCGCGCTGCGAAGAGAGCCCTCTCCCGCCCGGGAGGGATCGCAGCTGCAGGTGCATGGACAAATCTCTCGAGGGTCGGTTCAGGGAGGCGGCCCGCCGATCGACAGGAAGGCGGTGCGCCGCCAGCTGGAGCCACGCCATGCCACTGCTGACGCCGATCAGGCCCGGCGATCGGATCGGAATCGTTGCCCCCAGCGGCCCCTTCTCCGCCGAGCGATATGCGCGGGGCCTCGAGGTGCTGCGGACGCGGGGCTATCAGCTGCGCGAGTTCCTGCCGCCTGGGCCGTGGAGGTATCTAGCGGCGACGGACGAGGCGCGAACACGGGCCTTCGAGGCGGCCTTCTCGGATCCCGAGGTCGACGCGGTGGTCGCGGTCCGGGGCGGCTACGGCGCGATGCGGATCCTCCCCGCCATCGATTGGGACGCGGTGGTCTCGAGCGGCAAGGCCTTCGTCGGCTTCTCGGACGCCACCGCCCTCCACCTCGCCATGCTCTCCCGTGGAGGCAGGGCGATCCACGGGCCGGTCCTCACCCAACTCGGCGAGCAGCCTCCCGAGTCGGTCGAGCGCCTCTTCTCGCTGCTCGAGTCCGGGGCGCCGCCGGCGCCGATCCCCGGGCGGCAGGTGGTGGCAGGCGACGCGACGGGCCCGCTGGTGGGCGGCTGCCTCAGCCTGGTCTCGCGCCTGGCGGGCACGCCCTACCTCCCTTCATTGGACGGCGCCATCCTCCTGCTGGAGGATGTCGGGGAGAAGCCCTACCGCCTCGATCGGATGTGGACGCAGCTCGTCCTCACCGGGGTGCTCCGGGGCGTGGCAGGCATCGTACTCGGTGACTTCACAGAATGTATCAACACGTCGACGGGGCTCTCAGGGGCGCTGGTGCTCGAGGAGCTGGCCTCGACCCTGGGCAAACCGGTCCTCGCCGGGCTGCCCATCGGCCACGGCGCCTTGAACCTGGCCGTGCCCCTGGGATCCCCCGCCGCGATCCGCGGAGGCTCGCTCTGCTTCCTCGAGGAGAAAGCTTGATCGCCAGCCTCTCGGCGCTGCTCGACGACGCCATTCGGCGCGAGGTCGCTCCTGCGGCCCAGGCCTGTGCGATCGCGGAGGGCGAGGTGATCCACCGCTCGTCCCACGGTGCGATCCCCGGCGCGCCGACCAGCGACGAGACCCTCTTCGACATCGCCAGCGTCACCAAGGTGATGGCGACCACCTCCCTCGCCTTCGCGCTCCTCTCCCGACAGATCATCGAGCTCGAGGATCGGGCGCTGCGATGGCTCCCCGAGCTGGCGGGCTCTCACAAGGCCGAGATTCGGATCCGCCATCTCCTCGCCCACACCAGCGGGCTCCCGGCCTGGCTGCCCCTCTTCGCCGAGGCCCGGGCAGAAGTGGACTCGGCAAGATCGGATGCCGAGCGCCGCCAAAGGCGCCGGCAGATCATCGATCGAGCGGCGGCGGCCCCCCTCGAGCAGCGGCCCGGCGAGCGCTGCATCTACAGCGATCTGGGCTTCATCCTGCTGGGGGAGCTCCTGGCCCGGGCCGCCGGCGCGCCGCTCGACCTCCTCTTCTCCCGGGAGATCGCAGGCCCCTTCGGGCTCTCCTCGACCTCGTACCGGCCACTCCCCCTCTCGCCCGCCGAGCCTCGCGCCCCGATCGCCCCCACTGGGACCTGCCGCCCGAGGCCGCCGGCCCCTGGGCAGGAGCGATACTTTCCCGGCTGGCGAGAGCCCGCTTCACCTGAAGCTCCAGGTGAAGTAGACGATGACAACGCCTGGGCCATGGGCGGGGTCGCCGGCCACGCCGGCCTCTTCTCGACAGCGGAGGACGTGGCGCGATGGGGCGCCGCCATCCTCCTGGAGCGCCAGGGCGCGAGGCGGCTGGGCCCGCCAGGCCTGCTGGCGGAGCTGCTCCGACCTGATCCCCATCGCGGCCCCGTCCGCGCCCTCGGCTTCGATCTCCCCGGCGGGGAGGGCTCGAGCGCCGGCTCCCGCCTCGGCCGGGCAGGCCCGCTGGGTGCCGCCGGCCACCTGGGTTTCACCGGCTGCTCGATCTGGATCGACTTCGACCGCCGCCTCTCGGTGGCGCTCCTCACCAACCGGGTCTACCCTTCCCGCGCCGATCCGAGGGGCATCCAGGCCCTGCGCCCCGCCTTCCATGACGCGGTGATCGACGCGTGCTCGTCATGAAGTGCTCACGGACGTCACGGGACCGGGGACGGCATACGCAGAACGGTCCATCTCCCTCGAAGGGGGAATCGCCCGGGAGCGAGTCGTCCACGAACTCATTCGACAACGACATTCCATCGCAGGAGATCGGTAGATGAAGGAAGGAATACAGCGGACGACCGGCGGAGACGAAGGCGGCCCCCTCGAGCGGATCCCGGAGGGCCTGGGACGCATCCATCTGCTGGGCGTGGGCGGGACGGGGATGGGGGCGTTCGCCGCGCTGCTGCAGGCCGCGGGCTACGAGGTCAGCGGCTCGGACGAGAACCTCTACCCGCCCATGAGCGAGATGCTGCCGAAGTGGGGGATCCGCACCTTCACCCCGTACGCGCCACAGAACCTGGACGAGGCCCGCCCCGAGCTGGTGGTGGTGGGGAACGTGATCCGGAAGGTGAACCCGGAGGCGACCGCCATGCGCGAGCGCGGGCTGCCCCACGTCTCCTTCCCCCAGGCGCTGGGGCAGCTATTTCTGGAGGATCGACACTCGATCGTGGTGGCAGGGACGCACGGGAAGACGACCACCACCTCGTTGGCAGCCCAGCTCCTGGCGGCGGCGGCGCGCGATCCGTCGGTGCTCGTGGGCGGCGTCGCCGGAAACTTCGGCGGAAACTTCCACCTCGGCAAGGGCGAGGACTTCGTGGTGGAGGGAGACGAGTACGACACCGCGTACTTCGACAAGGGCCCGAAGTTCTGGCACTACCGCCCCCGGACGGTGATCTTCACCTCCTGTGAATTCGATCACGCCGACATCTATCGCGACACGCCCCACTACGAGTCCTCCTTCGAGAGGCTGATGGAGCTGCTCCCTGAGGACGGGCTGGTGCTGGCCTGCGCGTCCACCGAGGCGCCGCTGCGGATCGCGCGGGCCCGCTGCAAGGGTCGCGTGGAGAGCTACTCCGCCGCGGAAGGTGTCGACGCCGAGTGGAAGGCGGAGTCGATCCGCACCGGACCGGATGGCTCGCGCTTCGAGGTGAAGCATCGCGGCGAGCGCCTCTTCGAAGCGCTGCTTCCCTTGGGCGGCAGGCATAACGTGGAGAACGCCCTGGGCGCCATCGCCGCCGCCGTGGATCGCGGCGTCCGCCCCGAGGCGCTGGTTCGCGGCCTCGCCACGTACCAGGGGGTACGGCGGCGCCAGGAGGTGCGGGCCGAGGTAGGCGGCGTGAAGGTGATCGACGACTTCGCGCACCACCCCACCGCCGTCGCCGAGACCATCGCCGCGGTCGCCGGACACAACCCGGGCCGCCGCCTGGTGGCGGTCTTCGAGCCCCGCTCCAACACCAGCCGGCGCTCCCTGCATCACACCGCCTACGCCGCCAGCTTCGGTGGCGCGGCGATGGCGCTGCTCTCCACGCCCCTCAAACACGACAAGGTACCAGAGGACGATCGCCTCGACGTCGAGAGGCTCTGCGCCGACATCACCGCCAACGGCACGCCGGCCCGGGCCTTCGACGGACCGGAGGCGATCGTCGAGACCCTCCTCGCCGAGCTGCGCCCCGGCGACGTGGTGCTGGTCATGTCCAACGGCGCCTTCGGCGGCCTCCTCCCCAGACTCCTCGAAGGTCTGTGGAGCGAAAAGTGAGATCTGGCTACACTCGCTGAAGCGGTCCACTCAGCGCCGGCGGGCACGAGCGGCGACCACCGAGCTCTAATTCGAGTTAAACCAGACAGCACTCTGAGAGCATAAAGTCGCCGAGGGCGATCGAACCGAGACGGCCCCGGCGATGGTCAGAGCTTCTGACACTTGGGGCAGAAGACCGTCGATCGCCCACCGAGGACGATCGACTCGAGAGTTGTGCCACAGCGGGGGCAGGGCTCGCCGCCCCTGCGGTAGACCAGGAAGGGATTGTGGCTCCCCCGCTCCTCTATGTAGGTGATCTCCTCGATGCCCGCCTCGGCGAGGGTGATCTCGATCGTCTTGGCGATCGCCTCGACCAACGCGTCGACCTCCTTCGAGGAGAGGGTGTGGGCAACCCGCGCCGGATGGATCTTCGCGCGAAAGAGCGCCTCCGTTGTCTGGATGTTTCCGAGGCCCGCGATGACGCCCTGATCCATCAGCGCGACCTTCACCGAGCGTGAAGTCTTCCGCAGGCTGGCGTGGAGCTGCCCCCGATCGATGCCGTCGACAAGCGGATCCGGCCCCAGTGCGCGGATCTCCGGCAGCTCCAGGAGCTCGCTGGCGGGATGGATGGCCAGCCTGCCGAAGAGGCGCGGATCGTCGTAGAAGACGACGTCGTCGTCTTCCAGGGCCAGCCGGGCCCTGCCGTGCAGAGGCGCTGGCGCGTCGCGGGCCCGCTTCACCCATTTGCCGGTCATGCCCAGGTGGCTGAGGAGACCGACGTCGTCGTCGAAGGCGATGAGGAGGTACTTGCCCCGGCGCTCGACCCACTCCAGCGTGCGGCCGCGCAGCTTGCGCTGGAAGGCGAGGCGATCGGAGCCGCGGAAGATCCGGCTCTCCGGCGCCGCCGCCCGCTCGATGATCCGGCCGGAGAACCAACGGCGCAGCGAGCGCGCAGCGTGCTCGACCTCGGGAAGCTCGGGCATTGGCTCAGCCCTCGGCCACGTGCTCGAAGCCCAGATCGCGCAAGGCCTCTCGCAGCCGCGCCGCCGCGTCGTCCAGAGCTGCAGGGTCCGGGTTGGGATCCTGGTTGGCGAAGTTCATGTCCTGCAATCTATGGATCGGCACCAGGTGCAGGTGGACGTGAGGCACCTCGAGGCCCGCGATCATCATCCCGACCTTCACGGGATCGAACGCCTTCTGCAGCCCCTTGCCGATCGATTGGGAGACGACCATCAGATGGGTCGCCAGGTCGGAGGGGAGATCGAGCCAATGATCGATCTCGTCCCGGGGCACCACCAGCGTGTGGCCCGCCGCCAGCGGCGCGATGGTGAGGAAGGCGACGCAGCGATCGTCGCTCCAGATGAAGCGGCCGGGGAGCTCGCCCGAGATGATCCGGGTGAAGAGGGATGCCATCGAGAGATCCTTTTCGCGGGAGGTCCCCGCGATCAGTGAGAGTCACCTTCACAGAATTGCAGCACGGCGTCGTGCAGCAGGTGGAGGCCGAAGCGGAAGCCTTCCACCGGGATCCGCTCGTCCGGGCCGTGGAAGAGCTCGGCGAAGGCGAGGCCCGGCGGCAGGCCCACCGGCGCAAAGCCATACCAGATCATCCCGAGCCTGGAGAACGCAAGCGCATCCGTGAAGCCCGGGATCATGTAGGGGAGGGGGATCCCCTCGGGGTCGGCCCGGCGGATCGCGGCCGCCAACGCCTCGTAGAGCGGGGTCCGCTCCGAGAACTCCAGGGCCTCCGTCTCCCGCATCACCGTCAGCTCCACCTCCGGGCCCAGGATCGCGCGGAGCTCGTCCAGGATCCTGGCGCCAGGGACGCCGGGGAGGGTGCGGCCGTCCAATTCGGCCTCGGCCATCGCGGGGATCACGTTGATCGACTCTCCTGCGCGGACGATCGTGGGCGTCGCCGTGTTGGAGAGCACCGCCCGCAGGCTCCGGGCCAGGGCGCGATCCGGGAGCATGCGCAGGATCGCAGGCGCGAGGCGAGGCGAGAGCAGCCCCCGGAGCGCCAGCCCCTGGGGCGGGCCCAGCGCCCCGGCGATCCCCTCGAGGAAGGATCGGGTGGCAGGCGTGGCGTGGACGCGCAGCGGCCGGGACGAGAGCCGGGCCAGCGCCGCGGAGAGCGCGCCCACCGCCGTGCGCTCCCGTGGCATCGATGCATGACCTGCCTCGCCCCGTGTCCGGGCCCGAAGCCGGAGCACGCCTTTTTGCGCCACCTGGATCGGATAGAAGCGCCTTCCGTCCAAGTGGAGGGTGAAGCCCCCGATCTCACCCAGCGCATACTCTGCGCGCACCAGCTCCGGATGATGCTCCACGAGCCAGGTAGATCCCCAATCGCAGCCCGCCTCCTCGTCCGCCACCAGCGCCAGGATCACGTCGCGGCGCAGCCGCCGCCCCGATCGAGCCAGCGCTCGCAGAACCATGACGCACATGGCGGCGTGGTGCTTCATGTCGATGGCCCCACGCCCCCAGAGAAAGCCGTCGTGGATCGCGCCGGCGAAGGGCGGATGACTCCAGCCCTCCCCCGCCGGGACCACGTCCAGATGTGCCGTGAGGAGGAGCGGCGCCTCGGCTCCGCTCCCCTCCCAGCGGCAGACCAGATTGGTCCGATCCGGCGCGCCCTCCAGGAGCACGGGCTCGAGGCCGTCCTCCCGCAGCGCCGCCGCACATCGCTCCGCCGCCGGCCGCTCGTTGCCCGGGGGGTTGGTGGTGTCGATGCGCAGCAGCTCCCCGAAGAGCTGCAAGGCCTCCTCCTCCAGCGCCGGCGAGAGCGCCGAGGCTTGGCTTCGGCTCACTTCGGCCTCCTCCGCCTTCGGGCCGTGAAGCCCCCGGCCAAGTCGGCCAGGGCGCCGAGCTTTCCCTTGGTGCCGGAGCGCAGCCGCGTGAGGCCGCGGGCCAGGCGGAGCACGCCAGCGTCGTAGGGGTACCACCACAGCTCTCTCTTCGACCGGCTGCTGTCGACTAAGATGAACCTCGTCCGGGTGAGCTCCTTGAGGGCCTGGGGGCTGTTGGTGACGCCGAAGCCGCTGCCGCGGACGCCGCCCCAGGGTGCCTGGGCCAGGCCGCCGGTGAAGGCGTGGTTGTTGATGGTGATCACCCCGGTGTGGATCCGGCGGCCCAGGCGCTCGGCCCGGGTTATGTTTCTGGACCAGACACTCAGGGTAAGGCCGTACGGAGAGGCGTTCGCGCGGCGGGCGGCCTCCTCCTCGTCCTTCACCCGGATGATGGGGAGGACCGGGCCGAAGGTCTCGTGGGTGAGGAGCTCCAGGTCTTCGGGCGGATCGATGACCAGGATCGGCGGGACATGGAGCCCGCCGTCGGATTCGAGACTTCGAACCTTCGAGCTTTGGCCTCCGACGCCAAAGGCCTGCCCTCCATCCCCTGCGCCGACGCACTCGACACCTCGGCTATGTGCCTCTGCGAGCTGAGCGTCGACGATCCGCCTCTGCGCCGGCGTGGACAGTGGCCCGACGTCGACCTCGCCTTCGCCCCCCGGTCCCGACCGCAGGCTCGCGAGGCGCTGGCGCAGCGCGGCGATGAACGGCTCTGCCACCGCCTCCACCACGTAGCAGCGCTCGATGGCCGCGCAGTTCTGGCCCGCGTTGGCGAAGGCGCCCCAGATCACGCCGTTGGCGGTGCGCTCGAGGTCCGCGTCCTCCAGCACGATGGCCGCGTCCTTGCCGCCGAGCTCCAGCGTCAGCGGGGTGAGGGTCTCGGCACACGCCCGGGCCACCGCCCGGCCCGTGCGGGGCGAGCCGATGAAGACCAGCGTGTCGACCCCGACCTCGAGGATCGCCTGGGCCACCTCGCCGCCGCCCTGCACCACCGCCAGGACGTCGTCGGGGAGGAGGCCGTCGAAGAGGCCGGCCAGGAAAGCGCCGACCCGGGCGCCATGCTCCGAGGGCTTGAGGATCACGGCGTTGCCTGCGAGGAGCGCGGGGACCACGGTGCGCAGCGGGAGCATCAGCGGGAAGTTCCACGGGCTGATCGCGCCCACGACGCCGCGGGGGATCCTCTCCACGACGCCGCGCTTGCCCGGGAAGGTCATGGGATCCACCGGCACATCGTCGCCCTGGAGGAGCAGCGCCCCCTTCGACGACCAATAGGCGAAGAGATCCGCGCTGGGGACGATCTCGGAGAGGTAGCTCTCGGCCTTGGGCCTGCCGTTCTCCATCTCGAGGAGATCCGCCGCCACCTCGGCCCTGGCGAGGAGGCGCTTTCCCGCCTGCCGCAGGATCTCCGCCCGCTCCTCCACGGAGCGCAGAGACCAGCTGTATTGTGCCTCCCTCGCTCGCTCGACGATCCCACGGATCTCGGCGAGGGGCGTGGCGGCCAATGGCTCCAATGGCCCGCCGTCGATGGGACGTTTGCCGAGGATCATCCCACCTTCGATGATCGACGGCGCCGGCGTGGCCGCGCCGGGATCCTGCCCGGCGTCGCGCCACTCGATGGGCGAGGGATCGGGTTGGATCCGGGCGAGCCGTCGGGCGCGGATCCCTTGGGAGACGAGCCAGACCGCGGCGCCGAAGCCGACGATGACCTGGATCGCGCCGACGATGTTCAAGGCGTGCTGAAAGGACACCACCTCGCGAACCGGAGGCGCGAGGCCGGCGTGGTAGCTCTCGTAGGTCCCCACCCGGAAGTACTGATCCCAGGTGACGATCCAGATCAGGGCCCAGGCGCCCAGGCCGAAGAGCATATTGGCCACGGCCCAGCCCATCTTGCCCGCGCGGATCACGTGAAGCGAGACGGCGGCGCCTGCCGCGCCGGCCCCCACCACCGCGATGAAGAACGCGGGCGAGACCCAACCCAGCGCCACCGAGGTCTCGGGGACGAGATAGCTGTACATCCACCCCGGCCAGCGAAAGAGGAAGTACTGCACACAGAGCGCGAAGATCACGATGAAGAACATCGCGACCCGATACGCGGCGCGTCCTCGCCCCGCCCGGATCATGTTCGTCCCGAGGAGGACGAGGAGGGCGGCGAGGCCGTACGCGGTCGGTGGATCGAGAGGTATGGTCGGCACGTCTCCTGGAGGGGGTGAAGGCGGCCGCGTCCATCGACGCGAGGGAGCCGAGCCCTCACGTCGCGTGCCAAGAGCGCGACCCGAACGAATCTAATCGCCGGCTTCGCCCCTCACACGGGAGATGGAGATCGCGGTGTCGGCTGCCAGACGCTTGGAGCACCCGCGCCTCGCCGGGTGTCCACGGCGAACAATTCGACGCATCGGCTCCGGGCGCAGATCAGAGCTGCGCCGCCGGATCGTCTGCGCGGCGATGCCTTCCCAGCAGGAGCGGAGATCCGAGCGGCCCCTTCGCTGCAGTGGTGCTTCGAGAACCGAAACTCAGACCGCGTAAAATCGAGCCATCACCTCGATCATCCGCTCGTGGTCCTCGGCCCCCGCCTGCTCCCGAATCGAGTGCATGGAGAGCATGGGGTTCCCGACATCGACGGTGCGGATCCCCAATCGGGTGGAGGAGATCGGCCCGATGGTGGAGCCACAGGCGAGGTCGGTGCGGCTGACGAAGCGCTGGCAAGGCACGCCGGCCTCCCGGCACAGCAGCTCGAAGAGCGCCTCCCCTTCGGCGTCGGTGGCGTAGCGCTGCTGCGCGTTGACCTTGATCACCGGCCCACCGTTGAGCCGGGGCATATGATGCGGCTCATGCCGCTCGCTGAAGTTCGGATGGATGGCGTGGGCCATATCCGCCGAGATCTGCCAGGAGTTGGCCACCGAGCGGGGCTTGTCTGCCGGGCCACCCCTCGACGCCAGGATGCGATCCATCACGTCCTCGGCGAGCGATCCTCCCGCGCCGGAGGTGGAGGCGCTCCCCACCTCCTCGTGGTCGAAGAGGCAGGTCATCTGGGTGGCAGCGGCAGGCCTGGACCGCAAGAGAGCCGCCAGCGCCGCATGGCAGGAGGCCTGGTTGTCCAGCCGCGGCGCGAAGATGAACTCACCGCGCAGGCCTCCAACCGACGCCGGCAGCGTGTCGGCCAGGGAGAGCTCCCAGGCGAGGATCCGCTCGGCGTCGACCCCCAGCTCCTCGGCCAGGAGGTCCGCCAACGCCTCGGGGTGGGCCTCGGGAGACAGCCCCAGCAGCGGCGGCAGATGGAGCTGGGTGTTCAACTTCAGCCCCTTCTTGTTCACCTCGCGATCGAGGTGGATCGCCAGCGACGCCACGCGGAGGAGCGGGCGATCGATCCGCAGGAGCCGCGACTCCAACCCCACCCCATCCGCGCCACGCAGGACCACCTTCCCCGCCAGACCCAGATCGCGATCGAGCCAGGTGTGGAGGAGCACCCCGCCGTAGACCTCGACCCCGAGCTGGAGGTAGCCCTCCTTGCCGAAGGCGCCGCTTGGCTTGACCCGCAGGTTCGGCGAGTCGGTGTGGGCGCCTACCAGCCGAAAGCCCACCGCCGCCGGATCGCCGCTCCCCACTCGGAATGCAAGGATCGCCCCGGCTCGGGCCACGGTATACGCGCCGCCAGGCTGCAGATCCCAGGGCGCGCGCTCGTCGAGGGCGACGAAGCCCGCCGCCTGCGCCCGACGAGAGACCTCGGCCACGCAATGGTGCGGCGTGGGGCTGGCGTCGATGAAATCGAGGAGATCGCGCGTGCTCGGATGGATCGCGGGAGGCGTCGAGAGGGTGGACAAGGCTTTGAGCTCCGTCTGCGAGGTGATGGCGTTCTTCAACCGAAGGGCGGGCCAGAGCGCATTCCCTATCCAGCCGGCCCCGCATCGTCAACCGGAGGCAGGCTTGCGCCTGCGCCCAAATCCCTTAGAACCATGGATGGTTCGCCCACCGGCTCCACGCCGTCGGGCGCCCCGTCGTGCTCTTGCCGGAGAGGGCGCGAAGGGGATCAACCGTCGCTCCGCCCCATGAGGCAGGCCAGATGGCAGCAGACTCCGATCCCATGGCCTCCCTCTGCTCATCTCGAGAAGACCACGCATCGGCCGCGCCCTTCGACCAACGAGACAGGCGGACGGCGGCCAGCTCCGATCCCATTTCCCGCCTCCGCTCGTCACGAGGAGATCACGCGACGCCCTTGCCCTCCGCCCAACGAGTCACGCAAACGGCAGCGACGCCAGCAGGCTCCACCACACCCACGCCCTTCTTCCTCCACGCGTCGCTGGGCTTCTACCTCCTCGCCACGGGCCTCGGCCTCGTGCTGCGGACCTTCTTCGTCTTCCCCTTCGAAGGGCTGGTCTTCGCCAACGCCCTCCACGCCCACTCCCACACCCTCTACTTCGGCTGGGGCGCCCTCGGCATCCTCACCCTCTCCTTCCAGCGCCTGGGCGCCGCGCCGAGGCTCTTCCTCGCCTCCGTCGTCGGGATCTCCGCCGCCACCTTCCTCTCCTTCCTCCAGGGCGGCTACTCCACGGTCTCCATCGTGATCTCGTCGCTCTCCCTGCTGATCTGGATCGGCGCCGTGACGCTCTTCGTGAAGCATGGCCGCGGCCAGCGCGGCATCGACATCGCCTTCCTCCGGATGGGGATGGTCTACCTGGTGCTCGCCTCCTTCGGCGCCGTCGCCCGGGTGATCCTCTCCGCCTTCGACGCACCCGCCCTCTACAAATCCCTGGCTGTCTTCTCCTTCCTCAACAACTTCGCCTGGTTCTTCTTGCTCTCGGTGGTGGGCCTGTTGGTGTCACGAGCCAGCTCACTCGGCGTGCGCTTCGACGAGGGGTTGCTCCGCTGGCAGCTCCGGCTGAGCTGGCCCCTGGCCTGGCTGACCTTCCCCCTTGGCGTCCCCGGCGGCGCCGACGGCATCCTCGGGGCCCTCGGCAGAGGCGCGGCCATCGCGCTGCTGGTCCCGGCGGCCCTCGGCGCCCTGGCCCTCTGGCGCGCCGCCACCTCCGCCGAGACCTCCGCCGCCCGCTGGTCGCTACGTTGGCTCGCCTTCTGGTTGGGCCTGGAGGCCATCCTCGCAGCCGCGGGTGGCTTCGGCCTCGCAGGGCTGGCGGTCCACTCCCGCCACCTCGCGATCCTCTACCTCCACGTCCTCCTCCTCGGCGTGGTGAGCCTCGGCCTGATGATCGCCGTGCTCTCCTCCCTGGGCGCCCGCCTCGCCGCCGGGATGTGGCTCCACAACGCGGGCCTCGTCATCATGTCGCTGGGCCTGGCCATGGCCGGCCTCCCCGCCTTCGGCTTCGCCCTCCCGGAGGGACTCCCCCGCCTCGGCCTGATCCTCGCCGCGGTCGGCGGCGCGATCTCCTTCTCTGCAGGGATCGTCTGGGCAGCCGGCGCGCTGCGGACCAGGGCCCGCGATCGGACCATCGCGTGGGCCGGCCTCCCGGCGGATCAGTAGACGACGGCCCGCACCCACTCCCACTCGTAGCCGGTCTCGCGGTGGGTCAGCGGACGAGGGCCTGCGAACGAGCCTCTTCGCAGGCCGGTCTTCCGCTGCATCAGTAGCGGTAGTGATCCGGCTTGTACGGCCCCTCGACGGGGATGCCGATGTACTTGGACTGATCGTTGCTCAGCTTGGTGAGCTTCACGTCAAAGGCGTCCAGGTGGAGTCGGGCGACCTTCTCGTCGAGGTGCTTCGGGAGGGTCTGCACGGTCCTGCCGTACTTCTCGGCGTTGGCCTGCAGATCGATCTGCGCCAGCACCTGGTTGGTGAAGGAGTTCGACATCACGAAGCTCGGGTGGCCGGTGGCGCAGCCGAGGTTCACCAGCCGCCCCTCGGCGAGGACGATGATGCTGCGGCCCGTCGCCTTGAACTTCCACTCGTGGACCTGCGGCTTGATCTCGATCTTCTCGACCTCGCCCTTGGCCCGCATTCGCTCCAGGCCGGCCATATCGATCTCGTTGTCGAAGTGGCCGATGTTGCAGACGATGGCGTTATGCTTCATCCGCCGCATATGCTCGGCGGTGATGATGTCCTTGTTGCCGGTGGCGGTGACGAAGATATCGGTGGTGTCCACCACGTCCTCCAGGGTCACCACGTCGAGGCCGAGCATGCAGGCCTGGAGCGCGCAGATCGGATCGATCTCGGT
>JBEBXK010000031.1:0-40853 GCA_040391605.1 Vulgatibacter incomptus | reverse complement strand
TCGGTGACGCCGCCGAAGTCGACGGCGCCCACCCCCCGCAGCCCCTCGAAGATCGCCACCCGGATCAGCCAATCCAGGGGAAAGGAGACCTCGGCGTTGGCGACGTAGAAGTTGGTGCCGAGGAGGCGGTCGTCGGCCCAATGGAAGCCCCGGAGGTTGTCGACGCTCGAGAGGTAGAACTGGCGGGAGAAGCGGCCGCCGAAGGAGGATCCCGCCGCCACCCGGGTCCAGACGGTGGAGCGTCCTCCGAGGAGGATGTAATGTTGGGCGTCGAGCTGCCCGAAGGCGTTCAAGCCGTCGTTGCCGTCCAGACGATCGGGGAGCATCGAGCCGCCGAGGGAGAAGAGCAGGCTCGAGCCTGCGATGGGGCCCACCAGCGGGTGGTAGCGGATGGTGTCCAGGCCGTAACCCCAGGTGAGCATGAGCTGGGGCTCGCTGCCGCCGGTGAGCTGATCCCAGACCTCCTCCCGGGTGCCTCGTTTGTCGGTGAAGCGGGAGCGATGCACCCCCTCGAAGGTGAGGACGAGATCGGTCCGCTCGAAGCGGTTGAAGGGATAGGAGAGTCCGCCCATCGCGCCGAACTCCCGCTCGAGGTAGAAGTCCGGCTCCGCTGGGAGGGCTGGGGTGGAGAAGGTCCGATCGCGCTTGGGCTGGAAGGTGTGGAAGACGCCGGCCAGCCAGGTGGTGCGGTTGGAGCGATCCAGGAAGATCGCGCTGGCGTCGGTGAAGTCGAGGCTGCCGTAGACGGCGAGCTGCACCGCGAGGATCTTGTCGCGGAGCAGATCGGAGAAGGAGACGCCGCCCACCGCCACCGATTGGGTCCCGACGGCGACCCCGCCCATATCGATGCTGAAGTGGTCGAAGGGGTGGTAGGCGGGGCCTTCGGGCGGCAGGCCGAGGGTGGGCAGGGGGCTTGGCGTCGGATCGTAGCCCGGTTGGATCGGCGGCCTGGGATCGAGGCGCAGGATCGAGGCAGGCGGCACCCGCGCCAGGCGAAAGTGGCCGCTGTGGATGATGATCCCGTAGACGCTCCCCTCAGGCCCCGGCGCCGGCGAGCGGATCTGGGTGGTGACGTCGGTGATGCGGACGGAGACGCCGTCTTCGATCCGATGGAGATCCCAGCGGCCGCCGAGGTCGGAGGCGTAGAGGAGGCCGGCGGGGGTCGGGGTGGGGGACTCCTTCAGCGAGTCGTCGGCGACCACCAGGGTCAGGCCGCCGCTGGCCGGATCGAGGAGGCTCAGGTTGGCGTTGCCCACTGGCGCCGCGTCGGTGGCGAGGTAGATCCCCTCGGTCGACCAATAGAGGCCGCTCTCGGAGTAGGGGGTCTCGATGATCCGCCGCACGGTGCCCAAGCCCCCTTCGAGCTCCATGATGTACACGTCCTTGAATCCATTGGTGTCGACGCCGGAGAAGGCGATCGCCGCGCCGTCCGGCGAAAAGCTGGGATCACCTGCTTCGAGGATGTCGTGCTCCACCAACTGGAAGGAGCGGCGGTCGCGGATGCGGAAGAGATCGTCCGAGCCCTCCGTCGTGCGCTCGAGCCGGGCCACGTGGAGCACGTCCGCCGGTCCCGCCCGGCCGATCCAGGCGACGCGATCGTTGCTCAGCGTGAAGGTCCGCCTGGAGATGATGTGGAGGGATTCGAGGCCCGGCTTGGAGTCCTTGACCACGAGCTGCGAGCGCGATGGATCGGCTGCGTCCAGGAGGTAGAGCGAGCCCTGGCCGAGCTCGCGATCGAAGCCGCGGACCAGGAGAGTGGCGCCGTCGGGGGAGGCGACCACCATCTCGGGCTCGGTGGGGAGGCCGTCGATCAGCGCCATGCCCGGCACCCGGGTCCGCGCCTGATCGTAGGCGGGGAAATAGCGGCGCTGGAGCCAGTCGGAGAACATTTGCTCAATGGTGGCCTGGTCGTGGCCCGTGCCGAGCTTCACCAGATCGGGGAAGGTTGTGCCCCCCCGGCCGCCCTCGACGCTCGAGCCCATGATGCTGGCGTTCTGCAGGAGCCAGAGGATCAGGCTCCTGCCGAAGGTGGAACCGAGGAAAGCCAGGCGGACCTGGCCGAGCTTGTAGGTGTGGACGAAACCCATCGGATAGTCGGAGTAGAACGGTGGGATCAGGAAGCCTTCGAAGGGCGAGGCCTCGTAGAGAAGATCCCGGGCCCAGGCCTCGGTCTCGGGGTCGAGGCCGGGGAGGCTGGGCCCCGAGACGCCCCGCGCCGGCTGGGGGCCGAAGGCGGCGTCGGGATCCATGCCGCCGTAGGAGGTGTACTCGGCGAGGCCCTCGATGAACCAGAGCGGGAAGCCGCCGAGGCCCGGCGGACGCTTCGCCGCTTCGCCGGACGAGCGCACGAGCTGAATCGTGAACTCATGGGCGAGTTCGTGGGTGGAGGTGTGGCGGAACTGCTCGAGATCTCCGAAGAAGGGCAGGGAGAGGGTGAGCTCGCTGGGGCTGGTGACGCCGAGGACGCCCTCGCTGATGGGGAAGACGTTGGTGGCCTGGAACTCGTGGTGGGTGGCGTAGAGGACGTAGGGGATCTCCCGCTCGGGGAGGTAGTCGAAGGCCCGGGCGAGGCGCAGGTATTGGTCGCGGATCACCCCTGCGGCGACCTCGGCGGCCTGGGTCTCTGACTGATAGTAGAAGAGTCGGACACCTGCTCCCGGGAGCTGGGGGAGGAGGACCTCCCGGAACTCGAAGCCGTACCAGCGCACCCGATTCTGTCCCGGCCGCCGGGGGACGATGTAGACCTCTTCGTAGCCGTCGGAGGGCTCGATCTCCGGTAGCTCGAGATGCAGCCCCGGGTGGCGGCCGCCTCCTTCCCGGGCGAAGGGCATGGTGGTCGCCGGGGCCGGCGAGGGCCACCCGAAGACGAGGAGCAGGAGCGGCAAGAGTCGGGCGGATCGCACGAGATCCCTTACGGGGGTTTGGATCCTCGGCACCCGAAGAGTCGCGAGTGCAGCGGTCCAACACCGTAGGGTGCCCCAACCCGAGCGGCAACCGCTCGCCCGGGCGGCAACCGCTCGCCCGGGCGGCGGCCCCCCGGGCGGGGCGCGATCCGGAGCCTGTGAAAAAATCGCCCATTCCCTGGCGGGGGCGATCCTTCTCACGCGCGCTACGGCTCCTCCTGTCGTTCGCACGCCACCGGCTCGCAGAGTCCCCGTGGCTTCTTCACGAACGCTTAGCGCGGATGAGGTGGAGTGATTCCGACCCGGCGGAGGGCGAGCAGGGTCTCGGCGAGCGGCAGCCCAACCACGTTGGTGTAGGAGCCTTCGATGGCGAGGACGAAGCCTGCGGCGCGGCCCTGGATCCCGTAGGCCCCCGCCTTGTCCAGCGGCTCGCCGGTAGCGACGTAGCGGTCGATTTCCTCGTCGTCCAAGGGGCGGAAGGCGACCCGCGTGCGGACGGCGAAGGCATCCTCCTCGCCAGGGGCGGCGAGGCAGACGCCGGTCCAGACCTCATGCCAGCTGGGGGAGCCGGCGGGGGCCCCGAGGGTGCGGAGCATCGCCCGGGCCTCGTCGGGATCACCGGGCTTGCCGAGGATCCGGAGGCCCAGGGCCACCACGGTGTCGGCGGCGAGGATCGCGGCCTCCGGCAGCCCTTGGCGGAGGGAGCGGGCCTTCTCCTGGGCCAGCCGGACGACCAGCTCGGCGGGCGCCTCGTCGGGGAGGACGGTCTCGACCATGTCGGGGATCACGACGTCAAAGGAGAGGCCGGCCTCCGCCAGGAGCTCGCGGCGCCTCGGCGAGCCCGAGGCGAGGATCAGGCGGAGGTTCGAAGGGGCCATGCGATCGGATCTCCACCGGCGGTTCTGCCGTCATCTTGGAAGGTGCCACGCCCTCAAGTAGTCTCCTGGCGCACGCTATTCGATCGCGGGATGGACATGGAACGAAAGGACCTCCTCGATGAGCTGAACCGGACCGTCGACGAGCTCCGGGCCTTCGCCGAAATCGGCAAGATGCTCACCTCGACCCTGGACATCCGCGAGGTGCTCTCGCGCCTGATGGAGAAGGTGGGCGAGCTGCTGCGCCCCACCAACTGGTCGCTGCTCCTGGCGGAGGAAGGCACCGACGATCTGGTCTTCGAGTTCGCAGAGGGCCCCGGCGCAGAGCGCCTCGCAGGCCTGCGCGTCGGCGGCAAGGAAGGGATCGTCGGCTGGGTGGCGAGTCGGGGCGAGGCCCTCCTGGTCCCGGACGTCAGCCTCGACGATCGCTTCTCCGCCCGCTTCGATCGAGAGACCCTCTTCACCACCCGCTCCATCGTCGCTGTCCCCATGCGGATCAAGGGGCGCACCGTCGGCGTCATCGAGTTGGTGAACGGCCCCGCCCAGCCGGCCTTCGCCCCGTCGGATCTGCGGATGCTCGCCTCGATCGCCGACTTCGCCGCCATCGCGCTGGAGAACGCCCGGAATTTCCAGCGGGTGGAGGACCTCACCGTCGTCGACGAGCACACCGGCCTCTTCAACGCGCGGCACCTCCACGCGGTCCTGCCGGCGGAGGTCGATCGGGCCCGCCGCTATGGCCACCCCCTCTCGCTGATCTTCTTCGACCTGGATCACTTCAAAAAGGTCAACGACCGCCACGGCCATCAGGCGGGATCTGCGATCTTGAGGGAGTGCGGGGAGGTGCTGCGGCAGGGGCTGCGGACGGCGGACGTCCCCATCCGCTACGGCGGCGACGAGTTCGTCTGCCTGCTCCCGGAGACCTCGCCGGATCAGGCCTTCGCCTGTGCGGAGCGGATCCGGGGCCTGATCAAGGAGAGGGTCTTCCTCCAGGCGGAAGGAGAGGGAGTACGACTCACCGCCTCTTTCGGCGTCGCCACCTTCCCCGATCAAGGCAAGACCGCCGAGGAGCTGCTGCGCGAGGCGGATCAGGCGATGTATCGGGTGAAGGGGGGGAGTCGGGACGGGGTCCGCTCCGCCTCTCGAGCGAATGAGAAAACGTCCCCGCCTCGGGCAGGGGCGCTGTGCGAGCCGGAGGCGAGCGAACGCGAGAGAGAGCCGTAGCGCGAAGCGCGTGTGAAGAAAACGCCCCCATCTTGGCAAGGGGCGATCGTTTCACAGGCGCTGTGCGAGCCGGAGGCGAGCGAAGGCGAGAAAGATCCGTAGTCGCGAAGCGCGGGTGAAAAACCGCCCCCATCTTGGCAGGGGCGATTTTTTCATAGGCGCTGTGCGAGCCGGAGGCGAGCGAACACTAGAACTAGAAAGAGCCGTAGCGCGAAGCGCGGGTGAAAAACCGCCCCCCATCTTGGCAGGGGCGATTTTTCACAGGCTCTGCGCAATCCGGAGGCCAGCCAACGCTACGCGCGAAGCGCTCGTCAGCCGCGGGCCTCCGGGAGGAGCTGCGCGCTGGTGACCACCTCGGCGGTCTCGCGGAGCTGCTGGGTGTACGACTCGACCAGCTCGTTCTCCTTCTTGCGGAGCACGCGGCTGCGGACCTCGTCCTTCGTCGCCTCGAAGACGGCGGGATCCGGATGCTGGCGTTCCGCCACCTGGGCCACGAGGAAGTTGCCGTTCACCTCGAAGACCTCGGGGAGGAGGTCGCCCTTCGCGGCGGCGGCGGCGGCCTTCGTCAGGGCGGCGCTCGATCCCACCCGCGGGATGAAGTCGCTGCCCAACGAGAAGCTGCCCGTCTTCTCTGCCACAGGGGCGGCGGGCGCCGTCAAAGGCGCGCCTCCCTCCACAGGCGCGGGAGCCGGGAAGAGGGCGAGGAGGCTCTCACCACCCCTGGCGCTGGCGAGGGCGGCCTCGGCCTTGCTCCGAGCGAGGTCCTTGGCCTTCTTCGCCGCGAGGAGCTCGGTGGCGAGCTCGGACTCCACGTCGGCGAGCTGCTTGTCCTCCGCGGGCTTCACCTCA
The DNA here is from genome assembly GCA_040391605.1 of Vulgatibacter incomptus. Taxonomy (GTDB): domain Bacteria; phylum Myxococcota; class Myxococcia; order Myxococcales; family Vulgatibacteraceae; genus Vulgatibacter; species Vulgatibacter incomptus_A. The sequence continues at coordinate 35,005 of JBEBXK010000031.1, read as the reverse complement.
TTCACCTTGATCAGGTGGAGGCCGAAGCGGGTGCGGACGAGCTCGGAGAGCTGGCCGGGCTCGAGGGCCATGGCGGCCTCCTCGAAGGGCTTGGCCATGGTGCCGGGGCCGAAGAAGCCCAGGTCTCCCCCCTTGTCCTTGGAGCCGGGATCGTCCGAGAGCTTCTCGGCGATGGCGCCGAAGTCCGCGCCTCCCTCGATCTCCTTCTTCGCCTCCCCCAGCTTGGCGGTGGCGGCGTCGACGTCGGCCTGGGCCGCATCCTCTTCGACCTTCACGAGGATGTGCTGCGCCTTCACCTGCTTGGGCGTCTTGAAGCGGAAGGACTTGGCCTCGTACTCGTCGGTCACAGCCTTCCTGCCCTCTTCGGTGGCGAGGTAGGCGGCGATCTCGTCGGCGTCGGGCGTGGCCTCGGCCTGGAGCTGCGAGGCCATGAAGCGGACCACCACCAGATCGGCCTTGTCGTTCTCCTTGTCGAACTCCGCGCGCAGCTCCTGGTCGGAGGCCTTCGCGGAGAGGCGGAGCTGCGCCACCATCTTCTCGCGGAGGAGGTCCTCGCGCATCTGCTGCTCGAATCTGTCGGGGCTCAGGCCCAACGCGCCCTGGAGCACGCTCTTGTAGGTGCCGAAGTCGAACTGCCCATCCTTGTGGAAGGCCGTGATCTCCCGGAGCCTGGTGGCCACCTCCTGATCGCTAACCGAGATCCCCTGGGCCCTGGCCTGATCGATCAGCAGGCGGCGGGTGATCAGCTGGTCGAGGACGTTGCCCTTGAGGCCCATCTGCTCGGCCATGTTGGCGTCGAAGCGCTCGCCCATCTGCTGCTGGTAGGCGCGGTAGGTGTTCCCGTAGGCGGATTCGAACTCCCGCCAGCTGATGGTCTCGCCGTTCACCTTCGCGGCGAAGGGGTCGTTGGCGCCCATGCCGCCCCCACCCGTGCAGCCGCTGCTGCCAGGCCCGAAGTAGATGACGAAGACGAGGATCAGCACCCCGAAGACGAGGTACATCCCGAAGGAGCGCGAGCTGTCGCGGAGCTTGTCGAGCATATCTCTTTAGCCTGTGCGTGCCTGGGTCCAGGCGGCCGGTGGTTGAGGCGGGTAAGTCGGTGAAAAGGTTGACACCCTAGGGAGATTTCTGGCGTAATGCAAGGCACTCAACGCGAGGAAAAAACAGCCCTTGCTAGCCTTCCTACAACGCTACCGCGAGCTCCTGCTCGTGGCCGTCCTCCTCCTCCTGCCGGCGGGGACGTACATCGCGAACGCCAAGCAGGGCCGGGATCTTTCCTCGCTCGACAAGCTCTGCCTCGCCATCTCTGCGCCGATCAGCCAGGCGATGGACGTCTCGGTCGGCGCCGTCCTTGGTGTCTGGTCCTCCTATGTGGACCTGCGCTCGGTGCGGGAGCAGAACCAGCACCTCCAGGTGGAGCTCGCCGAGGCCAAGGGGCGCCTGGCGGAGCGGATTGAATCCGAGCTGGAGAACGAGCGCCTGCATGAGCTGCTGGCCTTCACCCGGGCGAGCCCCGGACGCTCGGTGGCAGCGCCGGTGATCGGCGTCTCCCCTACCCATCGCAGGGTCGTGACCATCGCCACCTCCGTGGGCGACGGCGTGGCGCCCGGCATGGCGGTGGTCACCGCCGATGGAGTGGTGGGCAAGGTGGTGGCCACCTACGGGCGCACCGCCGACGTCCTGCTCCTGATCGACGGCAGCTCGTCCGTGGCGGCGCGGGTCCAGCGCAGCCGGGCTCGGATCACCGTCCGCGGCACCGGCGAGGACGGTGCCCTGCAACTCGCCAACGCCCTGCGCACCGACGACATCGAGTCCGGCGACATCCTCATCACCTCCGGCACGGATCTCGTCTTCCCCAAGGGGCTGGTGATCGGCCGCATCGGCGCGATTCGCCGGGCGGCCTTCGGCATGTACCTGGAGGGTGAGATTCTCCCCGCTGTCAACGTCGACGCCCTGGAGGAGGTCCTGGTGGTGGTCTCGCCGCTGGGGGAGGGCGAGCTCCCCACTGTGCAGCTCTACGAGGAGACGGCCTCCGTCCTTCCCGGCGCGCCGTGAGCTTCTTTCGCCGCGAGCCCGCCGCGAGCAAAGGCGGGAGCGCCGAGGGGCTCCCGTCCCCCCACGCCGGGGGGATCTCGTCAACCCCTTCGAGATCTCGTCGCGGACGGCGCGGGCGCGGCCTGGAGAACCAACGCCGCGATCCTTCCACGCACCGCGAGATCATCGGCGGCCTCGCCCTGGGGGCCCGGCCGAGCAGCGAGCTCCTCCGGCTCTGGCGGGTGCTCCTCTGGTCGGCTCTCGCGCTGATCCTCTTTCAGGTTCAGGCGGGGCTGCTGGTCCACGGGGGGCCGAAGGTGGTCCGCCTGGATCTGGCGATGATCTTCGTCACCTTCTTCGCTATCCGCCTGGGAGCGGTCGAGGGGGCCCTCGCCGCCTTCGCCGTGGGCTACGTCGCCGATCTCTTCGTGCAGGGCCCGCCGGGGCTCTGCCGCTTCCTCGCCGTCGCGATCTGGACGGCGGGGCGCATCGCGGCGCCGCGGGCCGGCCTCTCGTCAGCGGTGGGTCGGGTGGTCTATACCTTGGGGGCCAGCGCGATCTATCAACTCGGCGTGCTCGGGGGCCTGCAGCTCGTCGCCGAGGCCGGCGGGGGCCCCGGGCGCATCGCCTGGCTGGCGGTGCTCCCCCAGGCTATCTTCACCGCCGCGCTGGCGCTGCCGATCCAGGGTATGCTCCAGCAGCTGGAGAAGCGGACCTCGGAACGCAAGGCGTAGATGAAGCTGTCGATCAGAGCGAGGGAGGAGCGGGAGCTCAAAGGGCGGCTCGGCTGGCTCGGCGTCGCAGTCTCCCTTGGGATCCTCCTCCTGGCCGGCAGGGTCTGGTACCTGCAGATCCGCAAGGGCGAGGACTACTTCGCCCGCAGCTCCGGCAACTTCGTCAAGGAGCTCCGGGTGCCCGCGGATCGCGGGATGATCGTGGATCGCAAGGGCCGGATCCTGGTGGACAACCGGCCGAGCTACGACGTCTACCTCACCCCCGCCTTTTGCCAGGACTGCGACGAGGTCATCGGCAGGCTCGCGGGCCAGCTCGGCCTCGAGGACGAGGATCTCATCCGGGTCGTCACCGCCAACGAGAAGGCCCGGGGTCTCGAGCGATTTCGTCCCGTGCTCGTACAACAGGACCTCACCAGGGACGCACTGGACGTGGTCGAGGCCCGGAAGGATCTCCTGCCCGGCGTCGACGTGATCGGCGCCCCCCACCGCAACTACCGCGCCGGAGAGATGGGCGCTCATCTCCTGGGCTACCTGGGCGAGATCAGCCCCGACGAGTTCGAGAAGGCCCGGGAGGAGGGAGGCGGCTACCGCCCCGGCGATTACCTGGGGAAGCGGGGGATCGAGCGGCGCTTCGAGAGCCGCCTCCGGGGGATCGACGGCCTGGAGCGGGTGGTCGCAGACGCCAAGGGCCGCAAGCTCCCGGAGCTCGAGGCGATGATCCCCCAGGAGCAGCGCTATGTCCCGAGCCAGCCCGGCGCCAACGTGATCCTCACCATCGACGCGAGGCTCCAGGCGGCTGCTGAGGAGGCCTTCGATCAGACGGCGGGCACGGCCGTCGTGATGGACGTGAACACAGGCTATCTGCTGGCGGTGGTCTCCAAGCCGGGCATCGATCCCAATCGCCTCACGGGGAGGATCTCTCGGGCGGAGCTGCGGGAGATCATGGAAGATCCCCTGGAGCCGATGCTCTTTCGCGCGACGCAGAACCACTACCATCCGGGCTCGGTCTTCAAGGTGGTCTCCCAGCTCGCCGCCCTGGAGCATGGCTTCACCCATGACGTCTTCTGCGGCGGCGGCTACACTCTGGGTAGACGACGCTGGCGCTGTCATAAGGAGTCCGGCCACGGGCATATGAGCCCGGAGGACGCGATGAAGGTCTCGTGCGACACCTGGTTCTACGCTGCCGCGGACAAGCTGGGCATCGACGTCATGGCAGAGATGTCCGAGCGGATGGGCCTGGGCAAGGTCACCGGCCTCGACCTGGGCTACGAGGTGCCGGGCGTCGTGCCCTCCGTCGCCTACCACGACAAGGTCACCCCCGGTGGATACCAGAAGGGCCTCGCCCTCAACGCGGTGATCGGCCAGGGCGACAGCAACGTCACGCCGCTGCAGATGGCGATGGTCTACGCCACCATCGCCAACGGCGGCACGGTCTACCGGCCGCAGCTCGTCCTCCGGGTGGAGCGGGCCGATGGGACGGTCGTCGAGGACTTCCTCCCCGAGGTGAAGAACCGCCTGGGCGTCAAGCCCGAGAACCTCGCGATCATCCGCCGGGGCCTGGAGAAGACGATGAACGAGCCCGGAGGCACGGGCTATCGAAGGCGGCTGAAGGAGCCGCGCATGGCCGGGAAGACCGGCACCGCCCAGGTGGTGCGGATCGGCAACGTGCGCCTGCGCAAGGAGCAGATGGATTATTTCAACCGCGACCACGCCTGGTTCGCGGTCTACGCGCCGGCGGAGGAGCCGGAGATCGCCGTCGTGGTCCTGAACGAGCACGGCGGCCACGGCGGATCGGACGCCCAGCCCATCGCGATGCGGATCATGGAGCGCTACTTCGAGCTGATGAAGGAGGATCGCGCCGCGCCAGCGCACGGCGTAGATCGGGAGATCGCGCCAGCGGCGCCGCCGGCCTCCATCGATGCCCCGTCGGGCGGCCCGGAGCTCCCCTTCCTCGATCGCGCGGCGCGGGCGGCAGGATGAGCCCGCTGGGCGTGCCGGGGCGTCGGCCCGATCTGCTGCGGCGGATGCCCTGGGGGCTCCTGGCCACCACCCTGGCCATCGCGGGGATCAGCGTGCTGAACCTCGCCTCTGCGTCCCGGGTGGCCCACGCCCCTGTGTGGATCTCCCAGCTCGCCTGGTTGGGGGTCGGGCTGGGGGTCGCGTTGGTCTCGCTCTCCGTCGACTACCGCAGGCTCCATTCCGTGGCCTGGCCCACCTACGGGCTGGTGATGATCCTGCTGGTCGCGGTCCACTTCCATGGGCAGACGGTCATGGGGGCCCAGCGCTGGCTCGTCCTCGGACCCATCCGCCTCCAGCCCTCGGAGCTGGCCAAGCTGGCGGTGGTCGTGGTGTTGGCGCGCTTCTACCACGAGGAGGGAGAGAAGCCCGGGGGCTACGGGCTGAGCGATCTCTGGCGGCCCGCGCTGATCATCGCGATCCCGTTCCTGCTGATCCTCCAGCAGCCCGACCTGGGGACGGCGTCCATGGTGGCGGCCATCGGCGGCACCATGGTGCTCGCGTCCCGCATCCGCTGGCGCGCGCTGCTCCTCGTGGCAGGGAGCGGCGCGATCGCCGCGGTGGGCGCGTGGTTCTTCGTGCTCCACGACTACCAGAAGAAGCGCCTGCTCACCTTCATGAACCCCGAGGCCGACATGCTCGGCTCCGGCTATCACGCGAATCAGAGCATGATCGCCGTGGGCTCCGGCCAGTGGGCGGGCAAGGGCTGGGCCCAGGGCACCCAGACCCAGCTCTCCTTCCTGCCCGAGCAGCATACCGACTTCGTCTTCTCGGTCTTCGCAGAGGAGTGGGGGTTTCGCGGCGCGCTGCTCCTGTTGGGGCTCTTCCTCTTGCTCTGCCTACTGGGGCTGCGGATCGCGATCCAGGCCCGTGAGCGCCACGGGGCTTTCCTCGCCGTCGGGGCGGTCGCCTTCCTCTTCTGGCATGTCTTCGTGAACATCGGGATGGTCTCGGGGCTGCTCCCGGTGGTCGGCGTCACGCTGCCGCTGATGAGCTACGGGGGCTCCTCCGCGATCACGGTGCTGATCTCGATCGGCATCCTCGCCAACGTCGCCACCCGCAGCGGTCGATTCTCTTGATCCGCTGATCCGCGTGCCGTATCCATGGACTCTACGCCGCGCCGAGCATCGAAGGCGTGGCTCGGACATCCAAATAGACCGAACCCCCTTCGAGGAGCAGGCAAGATGGCGAACTCCGATGTGATCACCTTCACCGATTCCAACTTCGAGACCGAGGTCCTCCACAGCAAGGATCCCGTGCTGGTCGACTTCTGGGCGGTGTGGTGCGGGCCCTGTCGGGCGATCGCACCGATGGTCGAGGAGCTGGCCCGCGAGTACCAGGGCAAGGCGAAGATCGGGAAGCTGAACGTGGACGAGAACCAGCAGGTCGCTGCGCGCTTCGGCATCCGTTCGATCCCCACGCTCCTCGTCATCAAGGAGGGGAAGGTGATCGATCAGGTGATAGGCGCTGTCCCCAAGAGCAAGCTGGTCGACGCGCTGAACAAGGCGATGTAGTCGCCGAAGGATCTGCCTATGTCCGGACTTCTCTTCGTGCCGCAGACCCTGCTGGACGAGTGGCTCGAGCACGAGCAGGCAGACGTCACGGCTGACGGCCTGCAGCTCCTGCCGTCGGGGCCGACCCTCGCCCTGGACGGCGGCTATCGCTTCGTGGAGCTGCTGGACGGCGCCGACGACGCGGCGCTGCTGGGGCGGGTGAAGTCCGAGGCGCAGCTTCGGGAGCTGGGCGCCGATCCCTGTGGCGACTCGGTCCTCCTGGGCGACGTGGTCTATGAAGTGATCCCGGGCTTTATCGCCAGGACCCCGTTATTGGAAGGGGGTGCCGTGGAGGGCCCCATGGGGGACGCCGAGGGCGCCAACGTCGATGGGGAGAAGAAGGATGACGAGACAGAGGGAGCCGATCTCCTCTCCACCTTTTTCCGCTAGCTGGCATATGCGGATGGCCCGCGCTCCCGGTGTGGACCTTGCGCCGGCCGTGTGTGCGGGCAGGAGCCTCGCTGGCCCGGGAGCCGTCACGTGAGCGCCACGATCTTCTTCCATCTCGGCCTGATCGCCTACGCCGCAGCCGCAGTGATCTTCTTCGCGCACCTGGCCAAGGCCACCGAGCGGCGCGCCAGGTTGGCCGGCCGTTCGCTCCTCATCGGCTTCGGCTTCCACGGCGTCGCGGTGGCGATGCGCTTCCTCGAGATCTCTCGGGGCGGCGCGTTCCGGCTGGCGGAGGGTCTCTCCTTCATCGCCTTCCTCGTGGTCGGCGCTTACCTCCTCCTCGGCCGCTGGTATCGGATCCCCACCATCGGCGCCTTCGTCGCGCCTCTGGTAGTGGCCACGCTCCTCCCGGCCCACGCCATCCCGGCTGCCGAGGTAGGGGGCAACCGCCCCTTCGACGGGCCGATCCTGCCGCTGCACATCGGCGTGGCCGTCGGCGGGGTGGCGCTCTTCGCTTTGGCCTTCGTCGTGGCCCTCTTGTACTTGCTGCTGGAACGAGAAGTGAAAGCCAAGAAGCCGGGGGCCATGTTCCGAAGGCTGCCCTCGCTGGATCTCCTCGATCGATTGAACTATCAGCTGGTGCTCTTGGGTTTCGTGATGCTCTCGATCACCATCGGCACCGGCGCGTTCTTCTCCCAGAGCGAGACCGGCATCTTCTTCGCGCTCCGCTCCAAGGAGGGCTTCTCGCTCCTGGCCTGGCTCGTGGTGGCCCTGGTGGTGCTCCTCCGGCAGACCATCGGCTGGCGCGGCCGCCGGGTCGCCTGGGCGACCATGGCCGGCTTCGTCCTCCTCACCTCAGCCTTTGCAGGTGTCTTCACCGGGGTGTCCCTTTGAGCGCGACCTCCGATCATCTCGTGGTGGTGGGGCTCTCCCATCATACGGCGCCGATCGCGGTCCGCGAGCGGATCGCCGTCCCCGACTCCGTCCTCGAGGGCGCGTTGGAGGATCTGCGGGGCCTCCCCTCCATCGCCGAGACAGTGGTGGTCTCCACCTGCAATCGCGTGGAGGTGTACGCCACGGTTCGCGTCGAGCCTGCGGCGGCGGGGCGCGCCATCCGCGACTACCTCAGCGCCGGCGATCGGGGCATCGACGGCCACCTCTACGAGCGCCATGGCCTCGACGCGATCCGTCATCTCTTCCGGGTGTGCGCCAGCCTAGACTCCATGGTGGTGGGTGAGCCGCAGATCCTCGGGCAAGTGAAGGAGGCCTTCACCACGGCCGAGGCCGCCGGTGCGGTGGGTGGGCTCCTCGGACGCTCCTGCCGCAGGGCCTTCGCCGTAGCCAAGCGGGTGCGCACCGAGACCCAGGTGGGCAAATACGCCGTGTCCATGAGCTACGCCGCCGTGGAGCTCGCCGCCAAGATCCTAGGCACGGTGGAGGGGCGCTCCGTGCTCCTGGTGGGGGCCGGCAAGATGAGCGCTCTGGCGGCGCGACACCTCGAGAGGGCCGGCGCGAGCCGGCTGATGGTGATCAACCGCTCCCGCGAGCGGGCCGACGAGCTGGCCCGGGAGGTCGGCGGCGAGGCCCATCCCTGGGACTCTCTGCCCAGATGTCTGCGGGAAGCCGACGTGGTGGTCTGCTCCACCGCGGCCCCCGAGCCGGTGATCACCCTCGAGATCGCCCACGCCGCCCGCAAGGCCCGCCGGCATCGGCCGCTCTTCTTCATCGACCTGGCGGTGCCCAGGGACGTGGACCCCAACGTCAACGGCCTCGACGGGATCTACGTCTATGACGTGGACGATCTGGACAAGGTCATCGACGAGAACCGACGTGCCCGGGAGGAGGAGGCGATCCGGGCCGAGGCCATCGTGGGCCAGGAGGCCGGCGCCTTCGTCGCCGCCATGCGGAGCGAGGCCGCGCCGATCCTACGGGAGCTGCGGCAGCGGGGCGAGGCCATCGCCAGGGCCGAGGTCGAGCGCACCCTCGCGCGGCTGGGCGACGGCCTCGACGAGGCCCAGCGGCAGGGCATCGAGGCGCTCTCCCGCGCGATCTTGAACAAGCTGCTCCACGAGCCCACCGCGCAGATCCGCAAGGCGGGGGCGCGCGAGGACGGCGCGATGCTCCGGGCCGCCGCCGAGCTCTTCGGCATCGAGGCGGAGATCGCGGCGCATGATGGCGCGGCGCCTGCCGCATCTCTCGCGGCCTCCGACGCGCCTCCCACCCAAGAGCAGGGGAGCGAGGCGGGTGTCGCCAGACGGCCCGCGGGGCCCGGGCGACCGATCCTGGCCACAGGGAGTGGTTGATCTTGAAGTCGCGGCTCATCGCCGCCAGACGCAGCGCCCACGCACGCTGGCAGGCCGAAGAGTTCGGAGCGGCTGCGCGGCTTGGCCACCCATAGGGAGTGACTGAACTTGAAGCCTCTAGTCATCGCCACCAGACGCAGCGCCCTCGCGCGCTGGCAGGCAGAACACATCGCGGAGCGGCTGCGCGCACATAGCGGCAGGCAGGTCGAGCTCCTGATGCTCGTCACCACCGGTGATAAGATCCTGGATGTGCCCTTGGCGAAGGTCGGAGGCAAGGGCCTCTTCGTCAAGGAGATCGAGGAGGCGCTCCTGGATGGCAGGGCCGACCTCGCCGTCCACTCGCTGAAGGACGTGCCGACCTCGTTGCCTCCCGGGCTGGTCCTCGGCGCGATCACCGAGCGGGAGGATCCCAGCGACGCCCTCTGCTCGCCGCGTTACCGTGAGCTGGCGGCGCTCCCCCAGGGCGCCACCATCGGCACCAGCAGCCTGCGACGCCAGGCCCAGCTCCTGGCCCTTCGGCCGGATCTGAAGATCGTCAACGTGCGCGGCAACGTCCAGACCCGCCTCGCCAAGACGGACGACGAGGTGGACGGTGTGATCCTCGCGTACTCCGGCCTGCTGCGCCTCGGCCTAGGCGACGCCGCCACCGAGGTCCTCGACGTGGAGCGATCGATCCCCGCCATCGGGCAGGGCGCGCTGGCCATCGAGATCCGCGCAGGCGACGCCGAGGTGGCGCGGCTGGTGGAGGCGCTGGAAGATCCCGCGACCCGGGCAGCGGTCACCGCGGAGCGCGCGCTCCTCGCCGCGCTCGAGGGCGGCTGCCAGGTGCCCATCGCCGGCCACGCCAGGGTGCAGGGGGATCAGCTCAGCCTGCGAGCCATGGTGGCCAGCCCCGATGGCAGCCGGATCCTGCGGGCCGACCGAGAGGGCAGGGCGATGGACGCCGCTGCCATTGGCGTCGCCGCGGCAGACGAGCTCCTGGCATCTGGCGCCCGCGAGATCCTGGACGCCCTGGAAGGCGCCTCGGTCGGAGTCCCCCATTGAGCCAGCCTCTGCCCCTCGCAGGGATCCGGGTGGCCCTCACCAGGCCCGCGGAGTCCGGCGTCGCCCTGGGGCGACGCCTCGAGGTCCTGGGCGCCGAGGTGCTGAGCTGCCCTGCCATCCGCCGCGCCCCTCCCATCTCTTGGGAGCCCCTCGATCGCGGGATCGCCGCGGTCCTCGAGGGCCACTTCGACGGGGTGCTCTTCACCTCGCCGGCGGCAGTGGAGCCATTCTGGCTCCGCCTCAAGGCTGCCGGAGGCAGGCTCTCGTCGTTGGAGGGATTGTTCATCGGCGCGGTCGGCGCCGGGACGGCAGCGGCGCTGGCGCGGATCGGCGTGCAGGTCGACGTGGTCCCCGAGCAGGAAGACGGCGCCTCCCTTGCAGTGGCTGTCGCCGAGACCATGGGTGAGGAGATCCGGGGCCGCCGCTTCCTCCAGCCTCGCGCGGAGGGCGGCAGGGCCGAGCTGGCAGATGGCCTCGAAGAGCGAGACGCCATGGTGGAGGCGCGCCCCGCCTACCGCACGCTGCGCGTCGCCCCCGCCGAGCTGGCGCCGCTGGTGGCGGCGCTGCATGAGGGGCGGATGGAGGTGGTGGTCTTCGCCAGCCCCTCCGCCGTCGACTCCTTGCTGGCGGTCGCCGGCCCCGCCGGCATGGAGCGGGTCGGGGCGGTCTCCATCGGCACGACCACGGCGGGCGCCCTCGTTCGGGCAGGGGTCAGCCGGATCACCATCGCCAGGCGATCGGACGACGACGGCCTCCTGGCCGCGGTCCGCGAGTCGGTGTCCCGGTAGATCCCGCAGGCCGGGCTCATCCCCGCCGCGCGGAGCCCCTATGCGAGAGTGTGAATCACTGATTCACACTGGATCGGGACAGGCGATGCCTTGGCCTTTGGGGTGCCCCGCGGGCGTCATCGACCGGCGCTGACGTCGCGGAAGCCGGCCTATTCGTTGGCCTTGGAGTTCTCCTCCAGGTCGGGATCGATCGGGGCCGCGCCGATGGCGTGGTAGCCGCCGTCGACGTGCACCACCTCGCCGGTGGTGGCGGGGAGCCAATCGGAGAGCAGCGCCACCGCGGTGCGCGCCACCGCCTCGTGCTGGGTGCGGGAGTCCCAGCCGAGCGGCGCCTGCTTGGCCCAGCGCTTCTCCAGGGTCTTGAAGCCGGGGATCCCCTTGGCCGCCATGGTCACCAGCGGCCCCGCGGCCAGCGAGTTCACCCGGATCCCCTGGGGGCCCAGGTCGCGGGCGATGTAGCGCATGGTGGAGTCCAGGGCCGCCTTGCAGACCCCCATCCAATCGTAGGTTGGCCACGCCTGCGTGGTGTTATCGAAGTCCAGGGCGACGATGCCGGATCCTTTGGGCATCAGCGGGGCCAGCGCCGCGCTCAACTCCTTCAAGGAGAAGGTCGAGATCCGGAAGGCCATCTGGACGCTCTCCCAGGGAGTGTTCATGAAGTTGCCTCCCAGCGCGTCCTCCGGCGCGAAGCCGATGGCGTGGAGCACGCCGTCCACCCGGCCCCACTTGGCGGCGAGGGTCTCGCGCAGGGCGCCGAAGTGAGCGCTGTCGGTGACGTCCAGCTCCACGATCTCGGGGACGGGATCGAGGCGCTTGGCGCTGCGCTCCGTCAGCGACATCCCGCGGCCGAAGCCGGAGAGGATGATCTCCGCGCCCTGCTGCTGCGCGAGCTCCGCGACGAGGAACGCGATGGACTGCGGCGTGAGCACGCCGGTGATGAGGATCTTTTTTCCCGCGAGAAGCACGGACTTCCTCCATTTGAAGTCGCTCGAGAGCGTTCAGGGCATGGCCGCGCCGTTCTACCAGAAATCTCCCGCAGGGTGGCACCACGAATCCGCCCGACGTCTGCGCTTCCGCCGGGCGAACGAGGGCGCCAGGCAATTTCCTTTGACCTGGGGGATCAAAAAACCTATCTCTCCCGGCGTTTACTGGTCTTCAGGAGGTCTATGTGGCGAAGCCTACCTACGAGCTGGCGGACAAGCTCGACAAGGCAACGTTGGTCAAGATGTACCGGCAGTTGCAGTTGATGCGTCGATTCGAGGAGCGCTGTGCCCAGCAGTACGCGCTCCAGAAGATCGCCGGCTTTTGCCACCTCTACATCGGGCAGGAAGCGGTCGCCGTTGGCACCGAGGCGGCGATCAACCCCGACGATTACATGATCAGCGCCTACCGCGATCATGCCCAGATCCTGGGGCGCGGCACGCCGGCGGGGCCGGTGATGGCCGAGCTCTTCGGCAAGGCCACTGGCGTCGCCAAGGGCAAGGGCGGTTCGATGCACCTCTACGACGTCTCGCGCCACTTCTACGGCGGCTGGGGCATCGTGGGCGGGCAGATCCCCCTGGCGCTCGGCACCGCCTACGCCTCGAAGTACCGCGGCGACAAGCGGGTCACCGTTTGCTACTTCGGCGAGGCTGCCGTGAACCAGGGCGCCTTCCACGAGGCGCTGAACATGGCCGCGCTCTGGAAGGTCCCGGCGATCTTCATCTGTGAGAATAACCGCTACGGCATGGGCACCCCCATCGAGGTCTCCTCGGCGGTGGTGGACGTCTACAAGCGGGCCGCGGCCTACGACATCCCCGGCGTCTGGGCCGACGGCATGGACACCCTGGCGATGTACGACGCCGTGAAGAAGGCGGCGGATCGCGCGCGGGCAGGCGAGGGGCCGACCCTCCTCGAGGCGCGGACCTATCGCTACCGCGGGCACTCGATGTCCGATCCCGCCGTCTACCGCACGCGGGACGAGGTCGACACCGAGCGGGAGAACGATCCCATCCCCAAGATGCGCGCCTACGTCCTGGCCAAGAAGGCGGCCAAGGAGAAGGAGCTCGACGAGATCGACGAGGCCATCGAGGTCGAGGTGGAGGAGTCGATCAAATTCTCCGAAGACTCGCCGTGGCCCGATGGCTCGGAGCTCTACACGGAGGTCTATGTGGATCCCATGGGTCATGGGGAGACTAAGTAATGCGTGAACTCACTTTCCGTGACGCACTCAACGAGGCCCTGGACGAGGAGCTGGGGCGCGACCCCGACACCTTCCTCATGGGCGAAGAGGTCGGAGCCTACAACGGGGCCTATAAGGTCTCCCGTGGCCTCCTCGACAAATACGGCCCCCGCCGCGTCATCGACTCACCGATCTCCGAGCTGGGCTTCTGCGGCCTGGGCGTCGGCGCCGCCATGGCCGGCCTCAAGCCGATCATCGAGGTGATGACCTGGAACTTCGCGATCCTCGCGATGGATCAGATCGTCAACACCGCCGCCAAGATGCACTACATGTCGGCGGGCGAGCTCAGCTGCCCCATCGTCTTCCGCGGCCCCAACGGCGCGGCCCACAGCCTGGCGGCCCAGCACTCCCAGTGGTTCGAGGCGCAGTACGCCTACTTCCCTGGGTTGAAGGTGATCGTCCCCGGCACGCCGGCCGACGCCAAGGGCCTGCTCAAGTCCGCGATCCGGGATCCCGATCCCTGCATCTTCATGGAGAGCGAGACGATGTACGCCTGGAAGGGCATGGTCCCCGACGGCGAGTACACCGTCCCGATCGGCAAGGGCGAGATCAAGCGCGAGGGCACGGATTGCACCATCGTCGCCTGGGGCAAGGCGCTGAAGATCGCCCTCGACGGCGCGGAGCTCCTCGCCAAGGAAGGGATCAGCGTGGAGGTCGTCGACCCCCGCACGATCCGGCCCCTGGACGAGGCGATGATCGTGGGCAGCGTGCAGAAGACCGGCGCCTGCGTCGTCCTGGAGGAGGGCTGGCCCTACTTCAACGTGGGCGCGCAGATCTCGGACATCGTGCAGCGGGCCTGCTTCGACATCCTCGACAGCCCGGTGATCCGGGTGACGGGCGCCGACGTGCCGATGCCGTACGCGAAGACTCTCGAGGCGCTGGCCCGCCCCGACGAGCATAGCGTCGTCGCCGGTGTGAAGACCGCCCTCAACGTCCGCTCGTAGGGAGAGCTGATCCATGGCTAGCGCGATCCAGATGCCGAAGCTCTCGGATACGATGACCGAGGGCACCATCCAGAAGTGGCTCGTCAAAGAGGGCGAGCAGGTCCGAGCCGGCGATCCCATCGCCGAGGTGGAGACCGACAAGGCGACCCTCGAGATGGAGGCCTACGAGAGCGGGACGATCTTGAAGATCCTCTCCGGCGACGGCAGCACCACGGCGGTGGGCGCGGTGATCGCCGTGATCGGAAAGCCGGGCGAGGATTGGAAGAAGGTCGCCGAGGGCGTCGAAGCCCCGGCCGCCGCGGAGGCCCCGGCACCCGCCGCCCCCGCCGCTGCGCCCGAGCCCGTCAAGGTGGCGAAGAAGACCTCGGCCAAGGCCGTCTTCATGCCGAAGCTCTCCGACACCATGACGGAGGGGACGATCCAGCGGTGGATCGCCAAGGAGGGCCAGCAGGTGAAGCCCGGCGACCCCATCGCCGAGGTCGAGACCGACAAGGCCACCCTGGAGATGGAGGCCTACGACGGCGGTACCGTCCTCCAGATCCTGGTGGCCGACGGAGCCTCGGCGCCGGTCGGCTCCGTGATCGCGGTGATCGGCAAGCCGGGCGACGACTGGCAGGCCGCGGTGGACGCCGCCTCCGGCGAGGTCTCCGCTCCGGCGCCAGCCGAGGAGCCTCCTGCGGCAGCGCCGTCCTCCGCCCAGGGCGAGAAGGTGACGTGGAAGCCCGCTGCGGCGGCCACCCGGGCAGCGGCCCCTGCCGGCCCCGTCCGCTACCAGCCGCGGAGCGCCCCCGGCGAGATCGTCGGCCTGACCTTCGGCTTCGGCCACGGCATGGCACCACCGGTCCCGGTGGCGCCGCGCAAGGCCAACGGTGACAAGGTCCGGGCGTCGCCCCTGGCCCGCAAGCTCGCGGCGGCGTACGGCATCGACCTGCTCTCCGTCCAGGGCAGCGGCCCCTCCGGCCGCATCGTCCGCGAAGACGTCGAGGCTGCGCGCAAGGCGGGCCCCGTCGGCCTCGCCGTCCGTCCCGCCGCAGCCCCCGGCGTCCTGCCGGGAGAGACGGTGCCGATGTCGCAGATGCGCAAGGCCATCGCGCGCAACCTGCAGAAGTCCAAGCGAGAGGTGCCGCATTTCTACCTCACCATGGACGTCGACATGGCCGCCGCTATGCGGCTGCGTCAGGAGGCGAAGTCCTCGGAGGTCCAGGTCTCCGTCAACGACCTGGTCCTCAAGGCCGTCGCCGTCGCTGCCATGCAGGTCCCCCGGGTCCAGGGCCAGCTCCTGGACGAGTCCAACGTCTTCATCCCCGGCACCGTCAACCTCGGCGTGGCCGTGGCCCTCGACGACGGGCTGATCACCCCGGTGATCCGCGACGCCCACTCGATCAGCCTGGGGGAGCTGGGCCGCCAGGTCCGCGAGCTCGCCGCCAAGGCCCGGGATCGCAAGCTCAAGCCCGACGAGTACCAGGGCGGGACCATCACCGTCTCCAACCTGGGCATGTTCGACGTGGAGCACTTCTACGCCATCGTCAACCCGCCCCAGGCCTCCATCGTCAGCGTCGGCAAGATGCGCGAGGAGGCGGTGGTGGAGGACGGCAAGATCGTCGTCGGCAAGCGGATGCGCATCGGCTACTCGGGTGATCATCGCATCGTCGACGGCGCCGTGGGTGCGCAGTTCCTCCAGGCCGTAAAGAAGGTCCTGGAGAATCCGATGCAGATGCTCATCGGCTGATCTCCCGCTTCGAGCGAGTAGATGCCAGAGAGGCCGCTCCCATCATCTGGCATGGGGCGGCCTCTCTCTCGTCGCGGGCCTCGAGGCGATGCACACCACACGGCGGGGAGGTCCGGGAGCCAGGCGGCGCGGGGGGGCGTGGGTGACGAGGCGATGCCGCGCCGGAACTCGGAGACTTGCGAGGCGCCTCTGGTCCAGGCTCTTGACCGGTCATGAGAGCGGGCGACGGCTGCGGACGGGAGCGCCCCATTGCCATCTTCCTCCTGCCAGGAGGTAGAGATGGATCTTGGATTTCGAAGCAAGCACCAGCCGGTCTGGAAGGTCGTCGGGAAGGGGATGGTGGCGGGCTTCGCCGGCACCGGCGCGATGACCCTCGCCCAGACCCAGCTCCTCTCGAAGATCCCGACCGGCTTTACGCCAGGCGGCGCGCCGCGCTTTCCCGCTGAGCCGGAGGGGGCAGACGAGAACGCCACCGAGACCGCCGCCCGGCGTATCTTCGAAGGCCTCGGCGCCAGGCACCTCTCCAAGCGGCAGAAGGCGCGGGTCTCCCAGCTCGTCCACTACGGCAGCGGCGCCGCCTGGGGCGGACTCTTCGGCCTCCTGGTCCCACGTCGCCCGACCGTCTGGGAGGGGATGGCGTGGGGCCTCGCGGTCTGGATCGTCGGCGACAACCTGCTCGCCCCCGCCCTGCGCTTCTCCGACTGGCCTTGGCGCTATCCCACCGGCGTCACCGCCCGGGGCCTCCTCGCGCACCTGGTCTACGGCGCCGGCACCGCCGCCCTGCTACGGGCCACGGCACCCAAGCAATCCCTAGCGGAGCGGGCTTCGCTCGCCCATCTGCAAGAAATACGCTCGTAGAAGCGGCATCTGTTCATCGCGATCCTCCCAAGATGGTGGCGCTCGAAAAAAGCTGGCCTCCTGGACGCCACGCGAGGTCGAGGATGCTCCTCGATGTGGGCTTGGTTGATAGAATGCGCGGATGTCTGCAAAACGGTCGAATCGCACGGAACGGGAGCCCACTCTCGAGGTGCTCCCGGGCACGCAGGGACCTTCGCCGGAGCCCACGGGCAAGGTCAGGAGCAAGGGTCTCGAACGCCCCAGAAGGCGACGCAAGGTGCGCCTTCCCTCCCCGATCTTTCCAGGCTCGCCGCCGGGGATCGAGAGCTCGCCCCTCGTCGACGTGCCTCCCGAGCCTGGGGCGGTCTCCTTCACCTGCATCGACTACAGCCCGGAGCGCGTGGAGACCATCGAGGTGACGGATCCCGAGGCCTTCCTCTCGCGGCCGAGGCCGGAGTGGTCTGTGGTGCGGTGGGTGAACGTGGCCGGCTTGCATCCGCAGGTGATCAACCGCTTTCGCCAAGCCTACGGCTTCCACACCCTCGCCGCCGAGGACGCGCTGAAAGTCCCGCAGCGCCCCAGGGTCGAGCCCTATCCCGACTATCTCTTCATCGTCGCCAGCATGTACCGCCGCCAGGCCGACGGCGATGGGTTCACGCCGGGGCAGGTGAGCATCTTCTTCTACAGGAACACGCTCCTGAGCTTTCAGGAGGATCGCTCCGCCGACGGCTGGTCGACGATCAAGCAGCGCCTCCAGGCACCGGGCTCGACCCTGCGGCTGGGCGACTGCGGCTTCCTCCTCTATTCCATGCTCGACTCCATGATCGACCACGTCTTCCCGGTCGTCGAACACTTCGGGGACGTGCTGGAGGGGTTGGAGGACCGGATCATCGACGAGCCTTCGCCCGCGATCTCGCGAGAGCTCCACTCGATCCGGCGGAAGCTGCTGGAGCTTCGGCGGATGATCTGGCCCATGCGGTTGATGATCCACGACCTGCAATCCGGCGAGTCGCCGAACCTGTCGCCGACGGTGAGGACGTACCTGCGGGACGTGCACGAGCACGCTGTGCAGCTCATCGATGTGATCGAGACCTATCGAGACATGGCGTCGGGGATGCTCGAGCTGTACCTCAGCTCGGTCTCGTATCGGATGAACGAGGTGATGAAGGTCCTCACGATCATCGCCACGATCTTCATCCCGATCACCTTCCTGGCTGGTGTCTTCGGCATGAACTTCAGGGTCATGCCCGAGCTCGACTGGACCTGGGCCTATGCCGCCTTCTGGGGGATCTGCGTCCTCACCGTCTTGGGGATGGTCCGGTTCTTCCGCCGCAAGGGATGGATCGGCGAGGGCCACGTCCAGAAGTAGCTGGAAGAGGTTCTTTCTTACGCGAACCCCGGACCTCGTTTGTGAACGGGGAAATCGCCAGTGTCCGGATCCAGCGGGAACGTCTTCTGCGGTACGATGCCGCTCACGGCGGAGGAGCCCATGGCGGACGAAGACCTGAAGAACCCCCACGTGCGCGCGCTGCGGGACCTCGCGCTCTCGTATCCGGAGACCCACGAGGCGTTCCCGTGGGGCCACCGGGTGATCAAGGTGAAGGCGAAGGCGTTCGTGTTCGTGGGCGGAGAGCCGGGGACGTTCAGCCTCAGCGTCAAGCTCCCGCATTCGAACGAGGCGGCGCTCTCGCTGCCCTTCACCGAGCCGACAGGATACGGCCTGGGCAAGAGCGGCTGGGTCTCCGCGCGCTTTGGGGCGCGAGAAGAGCTCCCGGTCCCCATCCTCCGCGCCTGGATCGACGAGAGTTTCCGCGCGGTCGCTCCCAAGACGCTCGTCGCCAGGCTGGACGGCGCCCCGGCCCGTGCCACGGGGAAGGCGAGCGCGCCAGCGCAGCCTGCATCGAAGGGGCAGGAGAATGCCCTCGGCGCCGGCAAGAGGGTCGCGGCGAAGGCGGCCGCCGCCCCCAGATCGAAGCGTCCACCGGTGGCTGTAAAGCCGGCGCCCGCCTCCACCACGAAGCGTTGAAAATCAACGGCGTGCGAAGGTGGTGCCGCAAGCCGCCATCGAGAAGTGAGCACGGGCAAGCTTGGCGAGGGACGCCGCTCCCCGGTGCGGCCCCCGATCTCGCGAGCTCCGCGCCCGAGGAGGAGGCGGAGGCGATCTTTTCATGCGAAGAGAGGCTCAGTCCGAAGCGGGCATGGCGTCGACGCCGCGCAGCCGGATCACCGGGCGGATCCGGAGCCCGTCCTCCTCGTCCGTCAGCGACGCGTGGACGTCGAAATCCACTCGCAGCTCGCGGGTCGCTCCCTCCTCGACCTCGATGGCCGGACCTTTGATCTTC
The DNA here is from genome assembly GCA_040391605.1 of Vulgatibacter incomptus. Classification (GTDB taxonomy): domain Bacteria; phylum Myxococcota; class Myxococcia; order Myxococcales; family Vulgatibacteraceae; genus Vulgatibacter; species Vulgatibacter incomptus_A. The sequence goes on along the minus strand of JBEBXK010000031.1, from coordinate 16,070 downwards.
AGACCCGAGGTCGTGCCGGAGGGCACGCGCACTGCCACGCGATCGGCCGGATCGGCGCCCCCGGCAGGGAGGGCGTGGCCGGGATCCTTCGCGTCGAGGACGAAGCGGATCTCCGTGATCTTTCCGACCGGCATCTCGCCCTCCGCGAGCTGGACCAGCTCGCCTGCGAGCAGCCGACGCAGGTCGAGGACGAAGGGGCGATCCTCGTCGCGCAGGAGTTCACGCCATCCGTCGTCGCCGTCCGAGGTGTCCCTCATCCGCAGGCGCAGGGACACGACGTTCAGTCGGATGGCGTCGAAGTCTTCGGCGCTTCGGGCGGTGAGGGCCTGCGTGAGCGCCTGAGCACCCTGGTCGCCGGCGACCAGTCGGACATGGCCCATGCCGTCACCGCAGGCGGCGAGGAGCGGGATCGCGAGAAGGATGAGAAGGGGGCGGAAGCGCATGGCCGATCTCCTTACGAAGTAGAGATCCAAAATCTACAAGATGGGCTGCGATTAGGAAAGAGGGTAGGGCGAGGTGGGCGTGCGGGGGGGGGGGGCTGCTTGGCTGCAGCCCGAAGGGAGCCTCCAGCGGCGGCGCGGCGGGAGCGTTGGGTATCGGCGGATCGGGAGGGCTAGGGATCGGCGGCGTCGGAGGCAAGGCCGGGCGGGGCGGTTCGGGCGGTTCGAGCTGTGTGCCCACGGGGCGAATCATGTGAGGCTGGCGGGAGCGTGTGCTGCTCGGGCTCGTGCGACGACGGGATCTGCCGGACGAATGCGGCGCCGCCAGTCTCCGAGCGCTCCGGTGTGAGGCCGCAGCCGCCCACCTGGCGCGGCCGAGCTCCTCCGCGGATCTCCCCGGGGGCCGGTTGGATGCGTCCGGCGCGATCTTCCCCAGGTCGCGCTCTGTCCGCGGCAGCGATCTTTGTTCGATTTGAACCGGGGCATTCGGTCGAAGGGCTCGGATTGTCTTGCTGGGCCTCGGGGTCGCGGATACGGCTGATGGCATGTCCAAGAATCGAATCGAGCGGGATCCGATGGGAGAGATCGAGGTCCCCGCGGACGCATATTGGGGGGCGCAGACCGCCCGCGCCCTGCAGAACTTTCCGATCTCCGGGCTGAGACCCCATCCGGCCCTGGTCCGGGCCACCGTGCGGATCAAGCTGGCGGCGGCCCGGGCGAACGCGGAGCTCGGCGAGCTCGACCCGAAGATCGCCGCGGCGATCGGGGAGGCCTGCGAAGAGATCCTCGGTGGCGCCCTCGCGGATCAGTTCGTCGTCGACCCCTACCAGGCCGGCGCCGGCACCTCCCACCACATGAACGTGAACGAGGTGATCGCCTCCCGCGCCAGCGAGCTCCTCGGCGGCGCGCGCTCCCCGAGCAAAGGCAAGGTCCACCCCAACGATCATGTCAACCACGCGCAATCCACCAACGACGTCTTCCCGACCGCGATGCGGCTGGCCGCCTTCGAGGAGGCCCAACCCCTCCTCGCCGCTCTCGAGATCCTGGAGCGCTCCCTCGAGGAGAAGGCCCGGGCCTTCCACGGCGTGATCAAGAGCGGCCGCACCCACCTCCAGGACGCCTCCCCCATCAGGCTCGGCCGGGAGATCGGCGCCTGGGCCACCAACGTCCGGCGCCATCGCGCCGCCATCGAGAGGGCCGCCGCCGGCTGCGGCGAGCTCGGCATCGGCGGGACCGCCACGGGCAGCGGCCTCACCGCCGCCCCAGGCTATCGGGAGGCCGTCGTTGACGATCTCGCCAAGCAGACCGGGCTCCCTCTCAACCCCGCCGAGGACCTCTACGAGGCCATGCAATCTCTCCGGCCACCCGCCGCGCTCTCCGGCGCCCTCCGCGATCTCGCCGCCGACCTCTACCGCATCACCGCCGACATCCGCCTCCTGGCTTCGGGCCCTACCACCGGCTTCGCCGAACTCATCCTCCCCGAGGTCCAGCCCGGCAGCTCCATCATGCCCGGCAAGGTCAACCCCTCCATCGCAGAGATGGTCGGTCAGGTCTGCACCCGCGTCATCGGTTGCGACACCACCGTGTCCTGGTCCCACGCCTCCGGCCAACTCGAGCTCAACGTCTTCTTCCCCGTCGCCGCCCACGCCCTCCTCGAGGCCGAGACCCTCCTCACCAACTCCATCCGCGTCCTCGAGGAGCGCTGCATCCGCGGCCTCGCCGCCAACACCGCCCGCTGCGCCACCTACGCCGGCAGATCCCAACAGCTCGTCCTCGCCCTGGCTCCGCGGTTCGGCTACGAAAAATCCGCCGGCGTCGCCAAGCGCGCGATGGCCGCCGGCCGCACTATCGAAGAGCAGGTCGTCGCCGACGGCCTCCTCCCCCCCGACGAGGCCAAGAAGCTCCTCGATCCGGCCCTCCTGGCCGGCGACTGAGCTCCGCGACGTCGAGTCGTTGGTGTCGGTCAGTCTTCGCCGATCTCTCGGCCGAAGCCCTTGAGCTTGCGTTGGAGGGTGCGGCGGTCGATGCCGAGGGCCTGGGCGACGTGGGTGACGTTGCCGCCCATGCGCTCGAAGGTGTCGAGGATGTGTTGTTTCTCCAGGTCGGCGAGGGTGAGGTCGGTGGGGGGCTCGGGGGAGGAGGCGGGGGGTGGGGCTGGGTGGATGGCGGCGCGGGCCTCGGGGTGGCCGAAGATGGAGCCGCCGATGGCTTCGCGGATGTCGTCGGCGGAGAGCGTGTCGGCGTGGGCGAAGATGGCGGCGCGCTTGAGGACGTTGGCGAGCTCGCGGACGTTGCCGGGCCAGTCGTAGCGGCGGAGCTCGTCGATGGCCTCGGGGGAGAGGGCCAAGGCCCGGTTGCGCTCCTTTGAGATGCGGCCCAGGAGGTGGCGGGCGATGACCTCGATGTCTTCGCGGCGCTCGCGCAAGGGGGGGACGCCGATGCTGAGGACGTTGAGACGGAAGTAGAGATCCTCGCGGAAGCGGCCTTCGCGGACCTCGGCGCCGAGGTCGCGGTTGGTGGCGGCGACGACGCGGACGTCGACGGGCTCCTCGCGGTATCCGCCCACCGGGCGGACCGTGTGGGTCTCTAGCACGCGGAGCAGCTTGGATTGGGCGCCGGGGGGGAGCTCGCCGATCTCGTCGAGGAAGAGGGTGCCGCCTTCGGCCTCGCGGAAGAGGCCGGGGCGGTCGTGGGTGGCGCCGGTGAAGGCGCCGCGCACGTGCCCGAAGAGCTCGGCGTCGAAGAGATCGCGGTGGGCCTGGCCGCAGTTGAGGGCGATGAAGGGGCCGCGGGAGCGCTTGCTCTCTTGATGGAGAGCCCTGGCGATGAGCTCCTTGCCGGCGCCGCTCTCGCCGGTGACGAGGACGGTCTCGTCGGTGGGGCCGGCCCTGCGGATGAGGCGGCGGGTGTGTTCGAGGGCGCTGCTGGTGCCGGCCATGCCGAGGACGGCGGCGTCCGGCGTCGGATCGGCATCTCGGGCGGCTGCCGCTGCGTCGTCGAGGAGGGGGAGCAGGGCCGGGGCGTCCACGGGCTTCTGCACGAAGTTGACGGCGCCCAGGCGCATGGCCTCCACCGCGGCGCCGATGGTGCCGTGCCCGGTGACGACGATGACGCGGGTGGGGCTGCCCTGCGCCCGACGGAGCACCTCGAGGCCGTCGAGATCGCCGAGCTGCAGGTCGAGGAGCGCGACGTCGGCGGCGCCGGCGCGGAGGGCCGCCACGGCCTCCTCGCCGCTGGAGGCCTCGTCGATGGGGAAGCCGAGGCGGCCGAGGGCCTTGCTCATGGCGAGACGGAAGGCCTGATCGTCGTCGGCGATGAGGATGCGGGGGCGGGGCTGGCTCAAGGCGCTGGATCTCCGGGCTCGAGGTGGGGCGCGATCGGCGGAAGAGGGAAACCGCTCGTGGCGTGCGAGCTGCCGCCTGGTGGTCGGGCCTGGCTCGGATGTGCGCCGCCAGGCTGGAGGTGGATCGCGCTCAGTAGTGGAAGAAGTTGGCTCATTGCGTGGAGTCTGGCACCGGAAGCTCGGGCGGGATCGCAGTGGCCCGTGATCAGGTGTGGAGGCAGTGGGCTCATGGCGTGGACTCTGCCGCCGGGAGGTCGAGGGTGGCGCGGGTGCCGCCGCGGGGGGAGCTGCCGAGCTCGAGGTGGCCCCCCGCCTCGCGGACGAGGTTGAGGGCGGTGTAGAGGCCGAGGCCGGTGCCCTTGCCCTGGGGCTTGGTGGTGTAGAAGGCTTCGAAGATCCGATCGCGGGAGCCGGGGGGGAGGCCGGGGCCTTCGTCGTCCACGCGGATGGAGATCCGCCCGCCGGGCTGACGCTCCACGCCGACGGTGATCTTGGCCTGGGGACGGTCCTCGATGACGTCGGCGGCGTTCTGGAGGAGGTTGACGAAGACCTGCACCAGCGGATCGGGGCTCATGGCCACCGAGGTCCGATCGAGCTCCGCGGGGAGGATCAGGCGGCTGCGGGTCTGACCTGTGCCGAAGACCAGGGTCGCGGCACGGCGCACCGCGGTCCCCACGGAGGAGGGGCCGTCGGCGGCGTTGCTCGAGAGCTGATCCCGGCCGGAGAGGAGATCCTGGGTGATGGCCCGGCAGCGGCGCATCTCGTCGAGGATGACCAGGGCCGACTCGTCGAGGTCCTCGGCCAGGGCCTTGGCCTCAGGCGGGGCGGACTCCAGGGCGGCGCGCATATCGGCGGCGAGCGTCTGGATCGTCGCCAGCGGCGTGTTCAGCTCGTGAGCGACGGCCTGCACGGTGCGCCCGAGGCTCGCCAAGCGCTCGGCGAAGAGGAGCTTGCGCTCGGCGAGGAAGTTCTCGGTGCGATCGAGGTGGAGGCGTAGGACCGGCGCGGGTCTCTCGTCGGAGAGGGGGAAGGAGAGGAGCTCGATGACACGCTCCTTGCCGCCGGCTTCGTTCCGGGAGAAGCGGCAGGAGCCGCTTCGGCCCTCGCGGGCCTCGTCCACCGGGCAGCGCTCGCGGGTGGGCTCGCAGCCGTGGGACATCCGCGGGCAATGGGGCAGGATTCCCCGGCGCTCGAGGAGGTGGCGGTTGCGGAAGGAAGGGCTGCCCTCCGGGCTCAGGATCTCGACGCCGACCTCCAGTCGATCCATCGCCGAGAGGAGGATCTCGGCCTCGAGGGCCTGGGCGCGCTTGGCCTCCTTGGCCTCCCGGCGGCGCTGGGCGAGCTCCGAGGCGGCGCGATCGGCGACATAGGCTGCGGCGAGGAGGGTCACCACGAAGGCGGCGGTGTCCAAGAGGCCCGCGTAGCGGGGGTCGATGGCGAAGACGGAGATCTGGAGGAGGGGGAGGGCGTCGACGATGACGAGGAAGCCCGCGCAGAGGAGGGCGACCGCCGACGCGACCAGCGCCGCCCGCCTGCCGGAGAGGACGCTGACGAGGAGGACGTGGACGAAGAAGAGGGAGACGAAGGGGTTGCGGACGCCGCCGGAGGCCCAGAGGACCACCGTGAGGGCGCCGAAGTCCGCCACGGCCTGGTAGAGGGGCTCCCACACCCGCTCGGGACGCTCGCGGATGTCCACGTGGAGGTAGGCGTTGTAGACGGCGCCCGCCATCACCGCCGCCACCAGCACCGGGAGGTTGATCTGGCCGAGGCCGATGAAGCGTGAGGCCAGCGCGGCGAAGAGCACGCCGGCGAGGGCCATCCAGCGCAGGCGTACCAGCCACGCCATCCGCTCGGCTCGCGCCTGGGAGTAGAGCAGCGACGTCTCGGTCGCCCGGATGGAGAGCGGGGCCTGGAATGCCAAGGGTTCACCTCCTGCGGACAAGGGAACCAGCGGGCGCGATCGAATAAGCCTCCCGCGGCGTCGGGGCAGCTCGAAAGGGCAGATTAAAAAAAGAGGGCCAGCCCTCTCACTGGCTGGCCCTCCACTACTGGTTGGTGACCCGTACGGGAATCGAACCCATGCTTTCGGCGTGAGAGGCCGACGTCCTAACCGCTAGACGAACGGGCCACACATCCTTCAACGGCGACCGGTTGCCAAGTCGTCCGTTTGCGCGGGAAGCTACTACGCCTGCTTGCCCGCGCTGTCAAGTTGGTTGGGGGACTAGGATTCGAACCTAGATAGTATGAGTCAGAGTCATACGTCCTGCCGTTAGACGATCCCCCAACGGGATACGTTTCTGCGGGTGGCAACCCCCGATGAGCGAGAGGACTTCCTCGCCGCGGGAGTTGCAGCCGCATCGACGAGAGGCCTTGTAGGGCAGCCTCGCGCCGTGGTCAACGGGAAAATGGGCCGGAGGCTACGACGCCGCGAGGACGGCGTCGATCCGGGCGAGGGACTCCGCCTTTCCCAGCAGCGCGATCACATCGTAAATTCCCGGAGAGGCCGTTCCGCCCGTGAGCGCCACACGCACTGGCTGTGCGATTTTTCCCAGGCCGATCCCATGCTTTTCGGCCATGGCGATGAAGAGGGGCTCCAGGACCGATGGAGCGGCGTCCGCGGTGGAGGCGATGATCTCTCGGACCTCGCGCAGGTAGTCGAGGGAGGGGCCTTGGAGAAATTTGGTCGCCGCCTTCTCCTCGGGGGGGACCCTCACGAAGAAGTAGCGGGAGATCTCCACCAGCTCGACCAGGGTCTTGGAGCGCTCCTGCTGCAGCCGGCAGATCTCCTCCAGGGTCTCTCGTGGCACCATCGGCAGCCCCGCCTTCTCGATGAAGGGGAGCACCTTCTCGGCGAGCAGCGAAGGTTCCATCGCCTTGATCCGCTCGTGGTTGATCCAGATCAACTTGTCGGCCGGGAAGACGCCGGCTGTCTTCCCCACGCCCTCCACCGAGAACTTCTCGATGAGCTCCTCCCGGGTGAAGAGCTCCTGATCGCCATGGCTCCAGCCGATGCGGGCGAGGAAGTTGAGCATCGCCTCGGGGAGGATCCCGTCGTCGCGGTATTGGGTCACGGACACGGGCCCGTGCCGCTTGGAGAGCTTGGAGCGATCCTGCCCGAGGATGAAGGGGAGGTGGGCGAAGCGGGGCGGGGCCACGCCCAGGGCCTGGTAGAGGGTGAGCTGCGGCTGGGTGTTGTTCAGGCCGTCCTCCCCGCGCATCACCACGTCGATCCCCATCTCGATGTCGTCGATCACCACGACGAAGTTGTAGATGGGCGAGCCGTCGGTACGGGCGATGATCCAATCCTGCAGGCTCTCGTTGGCCACCTCGATCCTGCCGTAGACCAGGTCGTCGAAGCCGGTGGTGCCTTTCAGGGGCACCTTGAGCCGCACGGTATGGGGCAGCTCGGGCTGGTCGGCCCGATCGCGGCAGGTCCGATCGTATTGGTACTGCCGCTTCTCGGCGCGGGCCTGGGCCTTCTTGGCGTCGAGTTCGGCGGTGGTGCAATAGCAGCGGTAGGCCTTGCCCTCGGCGAGGAGCTGCTCGATCCGCTCTCGATAGAGGGCGCCCCGTTGCGATTGGAAGTAGGGCGCGTGGGGACCGCCGACCTCCGGGCCCTCGTCCCAATCCAGGCCGAGCCAGCGCAGGGATTCGAGGATCGCCGCGGTGTTCTCGTCGGTGCTCCGCTCCTTGTCGGTGTCCTCGATCCGGAGGACGAACTTGCCGCCGGCGTGCCTGGCGTAGAGCCAGTTGAAGAGGGCGGTGCGGGCGCCGCCGATGTGGAGATAGCCAGTGGGGGAGGGCGCAAAGCGCACCCTGGGCTGGTGGGACATGTCTTCACCTCCGAAGAGAGGGTGCCGGATGTAGCAGCTTGGCCGCACACCTTCAACGCCGCGCACATCTTTCCCATGCTACGATCGGGCCTTGGCCAGAAAGGATCGCCCCTTGAGAGAGAGACTCGGACGGATCGCGGCGCTTGGGACCGCCCTGCTGCTGGCGGCGCCGGCCTCGGCGTCGATGATGCTCCCCATGACGGTCGATGAGCTCTCGGAAGGTGCGGACCTCGTCGTGCGGGGGCGGGTAGCCTCTGCGGAGTCGAAGCCGTCTGTGGATGGGTTGCGGATCTCCACGATCGTCCGCCTCGACGTGGACGAGGCCTGGAAGGGGAGCCCCGGCGCGTCCCTGGAGATCCGGGTGCCGGGCGGCTCCTTCGAAGGGATCACCCAGGTGGTGACGGGGATGCCGCGGTTCACCGTGGGTGAGGAGACCGTCGTCTTCTTGCGCTACGCCGATCGCGCGAGGGGCGCGGGGATCACCCAGGTGGTGGGAATGGCCCAGGGCAAGCTGCAGGTCCGTGGAGAGGCGGATGGGCCGCCGGTGGCGGTGCAGGAGCTCACGGGGCTCGATCTGGTGGATCCGTCGTCGCAGGAGGAGGTGCGATCACCGCTGGCCGTCCCCGTCCCCTTGCCGGACCTAGAGGCGCGGGTGCGAGCGACGGTTCGATGAGGCGCATCCTCCTCCTCGCCCTCGTCTGCGCGCCGGCGGGCAGCGCCCTGGGCTGGGTCCAATCCACCGCTCGGGAGACCTCCGTCTGCCTGGGCTGGGACGGTCGGACGATTGTCTGGAGCCCGGCGCATCCGATGGGAGGCGCCATCCCCGAGGTCGAGACCCTCGACGTGATCCGCCGCTCCTTTGACGTATGGCAGGCGCCTGCCTGCTCCGACCTCCGCTTCTCCGAGGGCCGCGCGGGGGCGCGGGAGGTGGGCTTCGATGCCAAGGGGGGAAATCGAAGCGTGGTGCTCGTCCGGGATCGGAGCTGCGCGTCCTTGGTGCCCAGCGGCGACCCCTGCTACGAACGCTTCGATTGTGCCTCCGCCTACGACTGCTGGGAGTACGACAAGGGGATTATCGCGATGACCACCGTGACCTCGTCCAATTGCTCCGGCGAGATCCTGGACGCCGACGTCGAGCTGAACGCGTCGGGCTTCCGCTTCACCAACGAAGATGGCCCGCCCTGCGAGTCCGCTGATGAGCGCGGCTGTGTGGCGATGGATCTGCAGAACACCATGGTCCACGAGATCGGCCACCTGATCGGCCTCGACCATAGCGTGCGGGCCGACGCGGCCATGTACAGGTCCGCCGCGCCAGGGGAGACCTCCAAGCGGCGCCTCAGCGACGACGACGTGGAGGCGCTCTGCACGATCTATCCCGCGGGCGGGGAGCGACGACGCTGCGGCTCCGAGGTCGACCCACGGGACTGCAAGATCGGGCGCCAGCGGCAGGGCGCCAACTCCTTCGATTGCTCGGCAGCCGGGGGATCGGCTGTCGAAGGTCTGATCGCCGCGGGCCTGCTCGGCTCGTTCCTGGCATGGAGGCGGAGGCGGTAGCGATCCGGAGGGGGAAGGGTGAGGGGGCAGACAGGCTGCGTCGGAGCCGAGGGTGCGGAGCGGACGGAGAAGCTGGCACCCGGGGTCGCGAGGCGCGGCTGCAGGTTGAGTTCATTTGCGGTGGCGCCCATCGAGGGTGTGTCGCTGGCGGCCCGCAGGTTGACATCATTTCTCTTGACGCCCGTCGCGGATGTATCGGCGCTGCGGTCGCCATGCCGCCGGCTGGCTTCATTTGCCGCGGCGATCGTCGGGTGCGCTGGCTGGTTCCTCGCGCCGGGAGCGGCCTTCGCCTACGTGCGCAGCGTGGTCCCCGGTACGGCGATGTGCCTCTTCTGGAACGAGCGGGCCCTCGACTGGTCGCTGCAGGAGGGTGGCGCCGCGGCCCTGGGCTTCGACCGGACCTTCGAGGCGGCGCAGCGATCGTTTGATACCTGGTCCGACGTCGCCTGCACCGATCTCTCCTTCCGCTACCAGGGCGCGGTCGCCTCCGCTGCGACCGGCTTCCGGCAGGGTGGCTCCAACGACAACCTGCTGGTCTTTCGCCCGTTGAATTGTCCATCTGGGGTGGAGGAGGGTGACTCCTGCGGATCCGACGAAGGCTGCGACGGCGCGCAGGGCTGCTGGAGCTTCGATCAGAACGTGATCGCCGTGACGACCACCACCTTCCGGGAGAAGACCGGCGAGCTCCTCGACGCCGACATCGAGTTCAACGAGGCCAACTTCGACTTCACCGACGTGGACGCGCCTGCCTGCAGCCGAGGCAGGCGGCCGCCCTGCGTCTCCACCGATCTGCAGAACACCGCCACCCACGAGATCGGGCACTTCTTCGGCCTCGATCACGCCACCGATCCTCAGTCGACCATGTTCGCCTCCGCGGGAGCGGGGGAGACGTCGAAGCGGATCCTCGCCGCGGACGATCGCCTGGGGATCTGCGAGATCTACCCGAAGGACGGCCCCACCACCGTATGCAGCACGCGCTCCGGCGTGCGGGAGGTGGGCGCCGGCGACGGCTGTGGCTGCACCAGCGCCAACGGCGCGACTGTATTCGCGCTCCTCTGCGTGACGCTCTGGCTCCGGCGACGAGTCATGGTCTCGTAAGCGAGAGGGCGGCTGTCGGTGCGGAGATCGATCGTGAAGATCCGTGAACGGGGAATGGCCCGGGCGGCACCCCCGGTTGCCGAGCCAACTCTTTTCGCTGCAAGCGTGCCGCCGGGATCCATGGCCAGCTCTCGCAGGGGGTGCGGGGATTGACGCACACCTCCGCCTGCGTGGCACCATGCGATCGATCGCGGGGATGCATGTGGCAACGGGAGGAGTGATTCGGTCGAAGGCAGTGGGCTTCGCCGAGATCCGGCGCTCCCCGACGTGGGCGCGCCGGCAACGAGGCATGACAAAGGGCGAGGCCGAGCCATGAACATGAAGAAGTGGGTAGTCACAGCAGCAGTGGGAGCATCGATCGTCTCTACCGGGGCGTGGGCAAACGAGGAGCCGGTGCCCGCCCGGCCGGAGCATGCATCACCGAGTGAGGTGCGGGCAGCCTCGAAAGAAGATCTGCCTTTCGTTCCGGGGGAGAAGCTCTCCTATGACGTCTCTCTCCTGGGGCTGCGCACCGCGGAGGCGAATCTGCAGGTGAGCGGCACCGCGAAGGAGGGCTTCCGATTCACTGCAGACGGCCGGACCGTGGGCGCCTCCGACTCCCTTCTCGGCCTGCGACAGAGCGCCACCTGCTCCGTGGACGATAGCTTGATCCCCTCCCTCTGCCGCTTCAGCTCGGAGAAGCGGGGCGGCCTGCGGCGCCGTGAGCTCCGCTTCGATCAGAACACCGGCAACGTACGCGAGCGCACCCTCGAGGATGGCAAGCGGGACGACAAGGAGATCCACTTCGACTCGGGCCTCGCCGACGTACAGGACGGCCTCTCGGGTCTCTACCTGCTGCGCTCGCAGCTGCCCGACGAGGTGGGCGACACCGTCACCTTCCGCTCCATGCGCAAGGGCAAGCCCATCACCATCTCCGCCACCCTCGACCGCTTCGAGGTCGTCACCACCCCCGCCGGCACCTTCCAGGCCGCCGTGATGGATCTGAAGATCCTCGAGACCCAGGAGGCCGACGCCACCACCGCCGCCTCCGTCTGGCTCACCACCGACGCCCGCCGGCTCCCGGTGAAGATGACCGCCGCCGCCCCCGTGGGAAAGCTCGAGGCCATGCTCACCTCCGCCCACGGCACCGTGAAGACCGAGCTCGCCGAACGGTAGGGGCAGGGCGCCTGGCCCGGGCGGCTGGGGGCTCCTCACTCGAAACGAGCCCCGCCTCTTCTGCGCGCCGGGCGTCGGCTGGGCGAATCACCCATGGGTTGAAGGGGAATCCGAGGCTGGTGCGTCTAGAGGAGAAACCCCAAAGGAGTCTGAAATCCATGACCCACCTCCGCAAAGCCGTTCCCGACTCCCTCCTCGAGACCATCATCACCATGGATCCCGTCGATGGGGTGAGGGCGGCCATCGAAGAGCTCCGCCTCCGACGCGGCCCCACCTGCCCCGCCTGCGGCGATCGCTGGATCACCATCGACCGCGACCCGGACAAGGAGGTCTTCCACCACGCCGCCTCCGAACGCGGCGAGGCCGGCTCCACGCGAACCCGCCCGCCCCGCTCCTGCACCGTCGTCTGGCGCTGACCACCCCTGCCGCGCTGCGCCGCACATCAAGTCTTGCCTGCCGCCTGCCGAAACGGTAGACCGCTCTCGTTGTGGGCGATTAGCTCAGCTGGATAGAGCATTGGCCTTCGAAGCCAAGGGTCGGGGGTTCGAATCCCTCATCGCTCGCCACGCTGGACGGCTGGGAGAACCAGAAATGGACTCTCCTGGCCGTCCTCCTTCTCTCAACCCCCTAGGAAGATCGAACATCTGGATCTTGGCCTCCCCTACCTTGGGGTTCGCGGGGTTCGGCCTCCAGTCGATCACTTCAACGATAGTCGCCATCAGATCCTTGACCGTCTCGCGGTCTATGTCCGCAAGGGCGTCGTCCAAGTAACGGGCAAGGGAGCGGTAGCCCCCTGCAAGCACGGTGCGTTGATCGTGGTCGCCTCTAAGGAATCCCGTTCCGCATGCACGGGGATCACGCGCTGATGACGGGCGGCGCCGGAGAAATCCCCTTGGCGCCGCTCCCTCCACCTCTTGGAGGCGGGAGGGTCGGACTCCAGCGCGTGATGAACCTCCCGCTCGAGCCCATGCACCCTCTTGATACGTAGAGTGCAGGGCCCGGCTCAGCCCCGAAGGACTTCGTGCTCAATCACGATTGAAGCGCAGGGCAGTGATCTTCCCATTTGAGCTATAGACGAGGAGCGGGGCGCCATCGAAATCGGCCAGCGCGTAGTCGGTGATCGCGGTGTACAGCGGCTCGCTGCTCGTATCCCGCCAGCGGCCCTTATGCAGGCCGGAGACCATGAGCTGATCCGCCCCAGGCCCATGGGAGTAGACGACGTAGGGCATATCCCCGGAAAAAGAGATATCAATGGCTTCGCGGTGGGGGTTCAACAAGCCCGAGAACGCCGGGCCTCCGCCGAGGAGCTTGAATTGCCCGGAGGCAAAGCCATAGGCGCGGATCTCATCCTCGGCGCCCTCCGCCTCTCGCGCCACCACCACGACGGGAGCGCCTGAGGGATCTACGGAGACTCTCCAAGCGATCATCGTCACGCCAGCACCCTGGGCAGGGAGGTCCCCGAGCTTCTCCCAACCGCTCTCATCGTATCGAAGGAGGGTCGCCACCGAGGAGTCGCCTTCGATCCGCTCCACCGCTGCGTAGACCGTCCCTTCGGTGGAGACAGCGAGGGGGCCGCCTGCCTTGAGCTCCACCCCTAGGCTGGATGCGTCACCGAGGGTCTCCCAGGTGAAGCCACCATCCGAGGAGCGACGGATCTCGTAGAGATCGAGGTTGGAGTTTTTCCGAGAGGAGAGAGTGGCAGCGAGGTAGAGCCTGCCCTCCGCGTCGATCTCGATCTGTGCATCGAGACCCCCGGGGCTGGTCCAGAGATGATCGATGATCGTCGTCCAGCTGGCTTCGGCGTCCTCGAGATCCAACTTGCGCAGCTTGAGGCTCTGCCCGGATGCGCCGCTCACACCGTGGGCTGAACGATGGATCTGGTAGGCATGGTCTCCGTGTACGCGGGTGCGGATGTTGTTGGCGTTCTGCCCGCCATCCCCAGGATCTCCGACAAAGGACCATGCTGTATCTGCATAGCTGACGATCCCGGCTCTGCCGAGCTTGGATGTGTTCTCAAAGGAGAGATAGGGCACACCATCGGCGACGGTGAGGGAGACGTATTGACTGTGCTCGCTACCCGTATCGACCTCGCCGAGGGCTCGCCAGGAACCGGAGAGGGTGCCAGCTGGGCCGCCGCCCTTACCGCCGTCATCGGATTCTCCACATGCCAATGCTAGAAGCGCGAAGGATCCAGCGATGAGGTTCAGCGACCAAGATCGATGCTGCATGTCTCTTCCTTTTTTGTGAATGGATCTGGTAGTCTATGAAAAGTAAGTAATGAAAGCAAGCTGAGGCGGGACGAGGGGTTGTCCCGGCCACTCATGTCTGATCACTTAATCTCCAAGGCCTTGGAACTTGTAGCTTTCACATGAGCTCGGCCTCTCGCTGACGGTCGAAGGTAGCCGCGGAGCTCGTCGTGAACGCTCGGTGCGTTTCGTCAGTTCGGATCACGCCCTCCCGCGAGTGCGGCGGAAGCGATGTGTTCCCAGGAGGGCGGCAGCCGAGTCGGGGTCCCTCATCGTCCGACCGATCATCACCGCCATCACCGCCATCACCGCCATTACCGCGAGCATCCGCGCCAGGGCCATTGGGTGGATTGGAGCTCGATCTCGAACCTTCTTCCGGACCCGCAGTCCCTCCTTCAAGTGGGCTCGGTGGACGATGAAGTTCACGAGGATCGAGCCGATCAGTGCGGCCCGCAGGACGATTCTCACGGACTCCGGCGTGCGAGCATCGATCTTGTCCAGCTTCATGCAGGACTTGTCGATCTTGTTGTCGGACTCGATCTGCCGTCGAAGCCTGTACAGAGTCGAAATCTGCTTAGGCCCGTGCGTCTTTCTGGGCACGTTCGTCAGGTAGAAACCTAGCTTTCGTCCGGGAGCCTGGCTCCCGCGACACGGACCGGGATCGGGTGGACTCCGCCGCCGATCCACGCATCCAAGTCGATCGCTTTGCCATTGAGTCGAAGGACTTCCTCTTCGATGAGAAGGCCGAGATCCGATCCCTCCATCCACTTTCCGGTCACCTCGCCTCGGGCGATTCGGTCGATGCGCGGCTTCCATCCATCCTTCAATCGAATCACGAACTGAACGCCCTGTTTTTCGCAATCGCGAAGGCGCGCGATGCTGGCGTAACCGAGGTCTGCAAGGAGGCCATAGCCGCGCCACGATTCATCGATCACGAGGTGCCTCGAATCGTGTTCTCGGGCTGGGCTGAAGTGGTAGTCCACTATCTGCGTTCGGCCAATCGAATAGATCTTGTGGACCTTGATCGCCGCGTAGTCTCCGGCGCCTGGGTACGCTGCCTTCAATGCCTCGTCGTCTCGAAGGCGGACGGTACTGGAATCGGCGATGCGCCAATCGGTCACCCCGCCAAGGATGCCAGGGAGAAGCGCTGGTTCTGCCCGAGAGCACGCCATGGCATGGTCGAGGAGCTCATGGGTGAACCCGTCGGTTTCCTTATCGAATTTCCGGTAAAACCAGAGCGCGCTGGCTCCGTGCCCGTGCTCGCGACGTAGGCGCGAAGCATGTCGGCCTGGCGTCCGCCCTCGTGGGACTGGCCGCCGATCACCATGGCGCGAGTGAACATCACGACGTCGAGTTCCCTCTCTCGCTCCACCACCCCGAGCTTCTTCGACAAACTGCGAATCAGCTCATCCGGGAGGATGCGTGTGAAGACTTCCTCAAACTCCTTGCCGTCGAGTTCCGCCATGGCGCTGGCTCCGTCGGCGCCCAGGGGATCACAGGCCGATCTGGGAGGCAAGAGCCTGCGGAAAACCGATCCAAATCCAAGGGTTTATGCGCTACGTGGACAGACATGGGTCATCCGTCAAGGCTTCGAGTCTGGTGAGAAGGTTGTGGACTCGTCGGGGCACCTCGGTACCCCGGAGAGGCGAAGTCCCCGAAGGCACGTCGATGAAGGGCGTGGCTTCGGGGCTTTTGCCGTTCTGTAACAGTTCTGGGTGGCAGGTCAGACGTTCCGCCAGCTCTCACAGGGCCCTGCCCAGTGGCCTGTCGTAGCGCGCGCACGAGGACCTGAAACGACGAAGGCCCCGAGGGCACGCCGATGAGGGGCGTGGCCTCGGGGCCTTCGTCTTGTTCAGCCAGCGAGGTGCTTAGCGCTGCTCCTCGAACTCGGCGTCGACGACGCCGTCCTGGGGGGCGGCGTTGTTGGGGGCTCCGGGGCCGGGGGCCGCGCCTGCGGCCTGGTTGGGCGGCGTGTCGCCGGGGGCGGCGTCGCTGACGCTCTTGTACATCTCCTCGGCCATCTTGTGGGAGATGGCGGTGAGCTCGTCCATGGCCGTCTGGAGCTCGGCGGCGGGGGCCTGGCTCTCGATGGCCGCCTTGAGGGCGGCGACCTTGGCGGTGACGTCGGCGACCAGGGCCTCGGGGAGCTTGTCCTTGCTCTCGGTGAGGAGCTTCTCGGTCTGGTAGGCCATGGTGTCGGCGCGGTTGCGGACGTCGATCTCTTCGCGGCGCTTCTTGTCCTCGGACTCGTTGGCGGCGGCGTCGCTGATGGCCTGGTCGATCTCCTCCTTGGACATGCCGGAGGAGGAGGTGATGGCGATCTTCTGCTCCTTGCTGGTGGCCTTATCCTTGGCGGAGACGTGGACGATGCCGTTGGCGTCGATGTCGAAGGTGACCTCGA
>JBEBXK010000030.1:0-41288 GCA_040391605.1 Vulgatibacter incomptus | reverse complement strand
GGCAGACCCGCTTCGCCGATCAGATCCGCCACGAGGCGAAGATCCCCACCATCGCCGTCGGCAACATCTCCACCGGCGATCAGGTGAACACCATCCTGGCCGCCGGCCGCGCCGATCTTTGCGCCCTCGCGCGTCCGCACCTCTCCGATCCCCATTGGACCCTCCACGCCGCCACCGAGGTCGGCTGGGAGGAGATGGTCTGGCCCAATCAATACAAGAACGGCAAGCCGCGGCCTTCGCCCTTCGCCGTAGCGCCGGCGACGGCGGCCTCCAAGGCGGCGCGCTGATCGCCCTCGCGCTGCGCGCTACGGCTCTTTCTAGCGTTCGCTCATCTCCGGCTCGCAGGCTCGCATGTGAGTGAGCATCGGAGTGCATGAGCATGGGAGCACAGGCCCCACGAAGCGGGCGGGCGCGCAGCAGATTTCGGGTGGTCCGTCAGCGGAAGAGGTCTTGGGAGCCTGCCTCGGCGGCAGCCTGCGCCGCGCGGGCCTGGGCCAGGGCATAGCCCAACGACATCCGAGCCGCATAGAGATCGCCCCGGGCGATGGCCTCACGGGCGGCCTGGACCGAAGCCTGTGCCCTCGTCGCCAACCCCGCCTCGTCCTCTCCCGCGTAGCGGGCGGCGTCGGCGGCCGCGCCACCCAGCTCCGCCGCGATCTGATCGAGATCGCCGTCGAGATCGGAGCTCCCCACCGCCAGATTTCCCTCGGCGAATTGGATCCCCTCCATACCGCTCCGCAGCCTCTCGATCCGCTCGCTCCGGTTCTGCTCGAGGAACACGCCCCGCCCGTTCAGCTCGTCGAGCTCGTCCTCCAGCTCCGCGATCCGGGCCTCGGCGGCGGCTATCTCCGCCGACTGATTCCCCTCCAGCTCCGCCAACCGCGCCTCCATCTCGGCGATCCGATCATGCAGCTCATCCTCGGACGCCGCGGCGGCCTCTTCCCCCGCCTCTGGCGGCGGAGTCGGCCCCGGCGGAGGCATGGAGGGCTCGCTGCCGGTGGGAGGCTGGGGCGTGGTTGGCCCCGACGAGAGGCCCGAGTTCTCCCCGGTCACCGCGCTGCCCGGAGAGACGGCCTCTCCACCCTCCACCGTCTCGCCACCTTCGACCCCCTCCCCGCCCAACACCTCATCCCCCGGGGGAGCGAGCTTCCCCTCGCCCTCCGGATTGGGCACGGGCGAAGGCTCGTCCGGGCTCATGGCTTCATCCGGAAGTGGAGGCGACGCCTGGAAAACCGCGGCGCGCATCCTGGCGAGGCTGCGCGCCACCGGCTCGGCCTGCAACAAGAGGCCACCTGCCAGGACCAGCCCGGCCAGCGAGGCCACCAGGATCCGGACGCGATTTCCCATGGCTCTAAGATGCATCATCCTCCGTCGTCGCACCGCACAATCTACTTGCGACGCTGGCGGGTGGAGGCCGTGCGGCTCGTGCGCTTGCTCCCCTTCGCGGGCTTCACCGCCTTGGCTCCTCGCTTCATCGGGATCCGCCGGGAGGGAAGGAGCTCGGGCTCCGCCGGCACCTTCTGCGCCAGGAAGATCGCCGCGTCCAGGCGGAAGAAGTTCCGCTTGTGGTACCAGGAGAGCGCGCTCTTGTTGTTCTCGGCTACCTCCAGCACCAGGTGCGTACACCCACGGACCCTGGCCAGGTGCTGCGCCTGATCGAGCATGAAGCCGCCGACCCCGTACCCCTGGTAATCCGGATGCACCGCGAGCTCATCCACGTAGAGCGGGCGCATGCCGCGCTTGTCGAAGTAGCGGGGGTTGATCCAATTGTCCGCGCCGCTGGCGTCGAAGGCACACTCTACGTAACCGACGATCTGATCGCCGATCTCGAAGAGGAGCTGCTCGCCGTCCTCCTCGTAGACCTCCACGAAGCGCAGCTTGGAGCGCGGGCGCTGGTACTCCACCGTCTCGCGGTTCACGTCTCGAAAAACCAGCTTCAAGAACTCCCAGGTGCGGTTGAGATCCCGCCGATGCATCCGACGCACCTTCACCTCCGAGGTGGAGGCCAGCTCCCTCGCCTTCGCCTTCGTCTCCTCGGCGGTGAGCGCCTTGGCCTTGCCGACCGGCGCCTTCACCAACGTCAGCGCCTTCGCCGCGGCCGGCGTCGTCGTCGCGACGAGATCTTCCTTGGCCTTCGCCGCTGCGGCAGTCTTAGCGGCTGCTATGGTGCGTGTCCTTAGCTTCGCGGCGGCAGGGGTCTTCGCCTTCGTCGCGGCGGCTGTCTTCGCCTTCGCCGTGCCGGGTGCCTTGGCCTTCGCCGTGACGGATGGCTTCGCCTTCGCGGCGGCAGATGCCTTTGCCTTAGTCGTGGCAGGTGTCTTCGCCTTAGCCGTGGCGGGTTCCTTCGCCTTCGCCGTGGCGGGTGTCTTCGCCTTCGCAACAGCCGGGGTCTTCGCCGAGACCTCAGCAGGCGCCTCCTCGACCTCCTCCGCCATCGGCAGCGCCTTCACCAACAGCGCCGGAGGCACCCCGCCGGCGAGGCGGTTGATCCCTTCATCCCCCACCGGCCCCCTTTCCTGAACCTCCGTGACGAGGAGGCTCGGCCGCCGGATCCCATCCAGGGATCGGGCTTGCGGAGCAGGCTGGGGGCTACGTTTTGAACGACTCTCCATGGGTTCACCACTCTCCTGGTCTCCCTTCGACGAACAGATGTCCGGCGAGGAAGTTTCCACCCAAGAGCTTAGAGCCCTCCCAGGAACGAGGCCAGCGCCTCGTTGAAGGCCGCTGGCTCCTCGAAGTTCGAGAGATGACCGGCCCCCGGGATCTCGACCAGTCGAGCGCCGGGGATCGCCTCCGCCATGGCCCGAACCACTGGCGGCGGCGTGAGTTGGTCCTCCGCCCCCACCACCACCAGGGTCGGCAGCTCGATCCTCCCCAGCTCGGGCGTCACGTCATGCCGCCGCTTCATCGCCTCCAGGGCCGCGACATAGCCCGAGGCCGGCTGCTCCATCAGCGCCCTCACCCGCCGACAGAGCAAAGGGTCGCCCAGGTTCTTCGGCGCCAGCAGCCCCGCGAGCAGGCGCTCGGCCAGCGCCTCGATCCCAGTCGCCTGCACCTCCTCCTGCTGCGTGGTGCGCGCCTCCTTCGCCTCCAGCGAATCCGCCCCCGAGCGGGTATCCACCAACACCAACGCCTCCGCCACCCCAGGATGCCGACGCAGGAAGCTGAACGCCGCGTACCCGCCCATGGAGAAGCCGCCCAAGACCACCCGCTCGATCCCCAGCCGATCGAGGAGCCCCTTGGCGGCGTCCGCGTAACCCGAGAGGCGCCAGGTCATCGGATCCTGCGGCGGCGCCGACCTTCCAAAGCCCGGCAGATCCGGCGCGATGATCCGATACTCCCCGCCCAAGGCTTCGATCTGTGGCGCCCACATCGCCGACTCCAGCGGGAAGCCATGGAGCAGCAGCACCGCCCTGCCGTCCCCGCCGCTGTCCTCGTAGTAGAGCTCGCGTCCTTCGATCACCGCCACGGGCATCTCATCTCCTCCTTCGCCGGAATCTGTAAAAAATCACCCCGCACAAGGCGGATTCCATTTTCTCACACGCGCCGCGCGCGAAGGGCTCTTTCTAGCGCTTCACTCGCGTTCAGGATCTGCACCAAGATCTCCCATGCTCGAGGAAGAGGCGATCCCTTCACACAGCGGAGGCGAGCCTGCGGTGGGTACCGCCACCGCGGCGCATCATCCAACCCCTCACTCGTCTGAAGATTCACCTGAGGCTACCGGACAATGCCTTGCGAGTGACGCTGGAGAGGCCCCCCGGAAGCGGGCCTTCCGGATCAACGAAGCGGGCGTCGACATAAGGCTCGGCGATCCGCAAGGCGGCATCCCTGCGGAGCTCGACGTCGTAGACGGTGAGCGCCAGCTCTCGATGGGTGAGGGTCTGGACGACCTCTGATGCCGGGTTCTCGGCGACGATCGCCGCATCGGAAGCTCGGGCCAGCCAGCGGGCGAGCTGCTCTCGCGGCGAGGCGTCGCCGGCGAGCTCCACCGCCGGGAGCTCCCAAAGCGAAGCGAAGAGGCCGCTGTCGGGGCGACGCGCCAGGAGGATCTCGTCGCCCCGGCGGATGAGGGCGGCGGCGAGGTGGAGGATCGGACGCTCCTTCGCCTTTCGTCTGGGCGGGAGTTCGCGCTCTCTCCCCGCCAGGTGGGCCCGGCAGGCGAAGGCCGCCGGGCAGCCGAGGCAAGCCGGATTTCCGGGTGAGCAGAGGGAGGCGCCGAGCTCCATCAGCGCCTGATTCCAATCCGCCGCGTCGCCGGAGGGGAGGAGCGTCTGACCGAGGCGACGAAAATGCGCGAGGGCCTTGGCGTCACGAGGATCACCCTCGCGGCAGGTCCAGCGGGTGAAGACCCTCGCGACGTTGCCGTCAACGGCTGGAAGGTCCAGGCCGAAGGCGATCGACCCCACGGCAGCAACGGTGTAGGGGCCGAAGCCCGGCAGCGCCGCGAGGGCCTTGGGATCGGCGGGGAGCGCGCCGCCATGCTCCTCCACGATCATCGCCGCAGCGCGATGGAGGGAGCGGGCCCTGGCGTAATAGCCCAAGCCGCTCCATTGGGAGAGGACCTCGTCAATCGGCGCCGCGGCCAGGGCTTCCACCGTGGGAAAGCGCCCGAGGAAGCGCTCGTAGTAGCCCCGCACCGTCTCGACCCGCGTCTGCTGGAGCATCACCTCGCTGATCCAGATCGCATAGGGATCGTTGGTGCGCCGCCAGGGCAGATCGCGGCGGACCTCCCGATACCAGGTCAGCATCGACGCCCGGAGCTTCTGAATTTCCCGATCGCTGAATAGGGTGACGGCAGGTGCGGCTTCCATCTTTGTCGACGAGCTCCGGTAGGGGTGAGCGGGCGGCGGCCTGCGTACCGCGGAGGAGCGAGAGCGGCAAGCCCGCAGCCCGTTCCCTCCTCCAGTCGAGGGGGCGATGAGAGGGCGGCAGTGAGGAAGGCACTTGGGAAGCTTCCCTCCCCATGCCACCCGGCTTGGACCATGATGGTCCCGGAAGAATCGCCAAGCGGGAAGAATGTGCAGCGGCGCGAAGCAACTGAAAAGCTCCCGGGCTTTCGGGAAGAGAGGAAGGCTGTCGAGATGCTCGCTGAAGGAACGCTGAAGGGCCGCACCGCGGTGGTGACGGGAGGCGGCACCGGGATGGGACTGGCCATGGCCAAGGAGTTCGCCCGCCTCGGCGCGAACGTGGTGATCGCCTCGCGCAAGCAGGAGGTCCTCGAGGAGGCGGCAGAGGCGATCCGCGCCGGCGCGGCCAAGGGGGCGGCGGTGGCCTGGTACACCGTGGACGTCCGCCAGCACGAGGCGGTGGAGGAGGTGGCGGCCAAGGTGAGCGAGCGCTTCGGCAACGCGCAGATCCTGGTAAACAACGCGGCCGGCAACTTCGTCGTCCCGGCGAGTCAGCTCTCGGTGAATGGCTGGAAGGCGGTGATCGACATCGTCCTGAACGGCACCTACTTCTGCACCCATGCCTTCGGGACCCGGCTCCTCGAGGCGGGCGAGCGCGGGTCGATCATCAACATGGTCGCTAGCTACGCCTGGACCGGGGGGCCGGGGACGGTACACTCGGCGGCGGCGAAGGCAGGGGTCCTCAGCCTCACCCAGACCCTGGCGGTGGAGTGGGGCATGCAGGGGATCCGCGTGAACGCGATCTCTCCCGGCCCCATCGAGGAGACGGGTGGTGCGGAGCGGCTCTTCTCGGTGCCCGAGGTGGCGAAAGCCGTCAGCGACGACGTGCCGCTGCGCCGCTTCGGCAGGCCGGAGGAGATCGCCTGGGCCGCCTCCTATCTGGCGAGCGACTATGCCGCCTACGTGAACGGCGCCTGTCTGGTGGTAGACGGCGGCGCCTGGCTGAACAAGGGCTTCGTGAAGCTCTTCGAGCAGAGGTGAGAGGCGATGGCCTATCAGCGCAGAGTCTTACAGAACGAGTTCTCCTGGTCGAAGAGCCGCCACGAGAAGCTGGCCGAGTGCCCAAGGCAGTACTTCCTCCACTACTACGGGAGTTGGGGCGGCTGGGAGCGGGACGCCTCTCCTGAAGTGAAGGAGCTCTACACCCTCAAGAAGCTCACCGGCCGCCACGCCTGGAACGGCTCCTCCGTCCATGACGCCTTGAAGCGGATCCTCACCATGGTCCGCGACGGCTTCGCGGTGGAGCCGGCAGCGCTGACGGAGCAGGTGCGCGCGGCGATGCGGGCCCAGTTCCGGGAGTCGCGGGAGAAGAGCTATCGCTTCCGAAAGTCATTTGGCCTGGTGGAGCACGAGTACGACGAGGCCATCCCCGACGAGGAGTGGCGCTCGGGTTGGGAGCACGTGGAGCGCTGCCTCTCGGCCTTCTTCGGCTCCCGCTGGCTGGAGATCGCCAGGTCGCTCGAGCCCGGGCGCTGGCTCCCCATCGACGAGTTGGGCTCCTTCCCCTACGAAGGCGTCAAGATCTACGCGGCGCCGGACTTCGCGTATCGCAAGGCCGACGCGGTCGTGGTGGTGGATTGGAAGACGGGCAAGCCGCGAGAGAGCGACAAGGAGCAGCTCCTGGGCTACGCGATGTACGCCCGCTCCACCTGGGACGTCCCCCTGCAGAAGATCGACTGCAGGGTGGTCTACCTCCCCTCGCTGGAAGAGGTGGCAGTCCCGGTGGACGACGAGGCGATCCGCGGCTTCGAAGGCCGGATGGCCGCCTCCATCGAGAGGATGAGGGGACTCCTCGTCGAACCGGCAGCGAACGCGGCGCGGATCGACGATTTCCCCCGGACCGAAGACCCTGCCGCCTGCGCCCGCTGCGTCTTCCGCCGACCCTGCCTCGGCTGAGGGCTCTTGAGTGTATTCACAGGCTCTCGCGAAGCCGGGGGCCAGCAAACACATGCCCGGGCGCGAGGAGGCGCACGATGTGCCGAAACCCCCTACGCCTGGCAGGCGCCCCCTCGCCCTCCCGATCGTCATTTTCCCCGATGAATTTCCGTCCCCGGGGGCGTCAGGGGCTGGTACGAAATTCGAACTCGCTCGCCTGGAGATCGCGGGGCGAAGCTGTGCTAGCAAGACGTCCCCAGGGGATCGTTCAGCCCCGGGAGCATTTCCGTTCAGGACCAAGGAGCGCGAGCGTGATGGCGATCGTCGAGATCAAGAATGTGGTGAAGGACTACCCCCTCGGGAAGCTGAAGGTGCGGGCGCTGCATGATGTCAGCCTCGACATCCAGCGGGGTGAGTTCGCCGCCATCGCCGCGCCCTCCGGCGCCGGCAAGACGACCCTCCTCAACCTGATCGGCTGCGTGGACACCCCCACCAGCGGTGTCGTGCGGATCGACGGTCAGTCGACCTCCGATCTGAACGACAGCGGCCTCACCAACCTGCGCCTGCACAAGCTCGGCTTCATCTTCCAGAGCTTCAACCTGATCGCGGTCCTGGACCTCTACCAGAACGTCGAGTTCCCGCTGCTCCTCCAGGGCGGCCTCTCCCGCAAGGCGCGCGACGCCAGGGTCCGGGAGGTGATCGAGCAGGTCGGGCTCACGCCGCAGCTCCGGCAGCGGCCGAACGAGCTCTCCGGCGGCCAGCGACAGCGGGTGGCCATCGCCCGCGCCCTGGTCACCCGCCCTGCCATCGTCCTCGCCGACGAGCCGACGGCGAACCTCGACTCGACCACCGGCAAGAACATCATCGAGCTGATGCGGGAGATCAACCATAGGGAGAAGACCACCTTCATCTTCTCCACCCACGACCCCATGGTGATGGGCCGGGCCGACCGCGTGGTGAAGATGGCCGACGGCAGGATCGTGGACGACGCCAGCGCCGACGCCGCAGGGGCCGCGTGATGGCCGGGCGCATCTCCTTCGGCCTGCTGCTGCGGCTCTCGCTGCGCAGCCTCTTCGGCCATCGGATCAAGGTGCTGATCGTCGGCTCGCTGCTGGCGTTCGGCACCTTCCTCCTGGTCTTCGGGACCACCCTCCTCGCCAACGTCGAGCGGGCGATGGAGGCCAGCGTCACCGGCAGCCTCACCGGCCACATCCAGCTCCTCTCGAGGGACGCCAAGGATCAGCTCGCCTTCACCGGCCCGGACGCCGCCTCCGAGCAGGATCTGGGGGTCCTCCACTCCTTCGCCGAGATCAAGGAGGCCGCGCTCTCGATCCCCAACGTGAAGGCGGTGGTGCCCATGGGCCGGCACGTGGCCGGTCCGCTGCTGGGCAACGAGCTCGACCGCACCCTCGAGGAGCTCCAGGCGGCGATGGACGGGGGCGATCCCGCGACGAGCGATCGCCTGATCCGCAAGCTCCGCCGGGCCATCGGCATGCTCCAGGAGGACTACCGGCTGCGCCTCGACATCCTCTCCAACACCGAGGAGATCGAGGAGGCCATCGCCGACCTGAAGACCGCGGCGGCGGACGAGTTCTGGAGCGATTTCCTCCAGGATCCCCGACCCGTCTTCGACTTCCTCGACACGCGGATCGCCAAGCTCGGGGAGACGGCGACCAACGTCTTCATCCCCTTCATCGGCACCGATCTGGACGCCTTCACCGAGAGCTTCGAGAGCTTCCGGATGGTCGAGGGAGAGATGGTGCCCAAGGGGCATCGCGGCTTCCTCTTCAACAAGACCTTCTACGAGGAGAACTTCAAGAACCGGATCGCCCGGGGCATCGACAAGATCGAGGAGGCCCGCCGCCTGGACGGCAAGACCCTGGCGGAAGATCCCGCGCTCCAGCAGTCGGTGAAGCAGCTCGCCCGCTTCACCAGCTACATCACCAGGGAGCTCGATCCGGACGACGCCCAGGCCCTCGACGCCTCCCTGCGGCGCCTGCTCCCGGAGGCGGAGGGAGATCTGGACCAGAAGCTCGCGGCCTTCCTCGAGCTGGACGACGAGAACTTCGACCAGCGCCGCGCCTTCTTCTACGAGGAGATCGCGCCCAAGATCCGCCTGTACGCAGTGAGAGTTGGGGACACATTCACTCTCCGCTCCTCGACCCGGGCCGGCTACCCCAAGGCGATCAACCTGAAGATCTACGGGACCTTCGAGTTCAAAGGCCTCGAGCGCTCGGCGCTGGCCTCCGTCTACTGCCTCATGGATCTGATGTCCTTCCGCGATCTCTTCGGGCTGATGACGGTGGAGAAGCGCGAGGAGTTGGACTCGATCCGCGAGGAGGTCGGCATCGACGCGCTGAGCCGCGCAGAGGCGGAGGACGCCCTCTTCGGCGGCTCCGACGAGGAGGATGAGCCGGCCTTCGCCGGTCTCGACGAAGATTCCGACGACGCCATCGACATCGCCGATCGAGTAGCGGCGCTGACCACGGGCGCGCCGCCCACCGACGCCGCCGCCGACGAGACCTTCGACCCCGATCAGCTCGACGACGGCACGGTGATCCACGCCGCGGTGGTCCTCGAAGATCCCACCCGCCTCGACGCGACCATCGCCAGCCTCCAGGCGTTGAGCGCAGAGAGGGGCCTGGGATTCCAGGCCCTCCCCTGGAATCAGGTCACCGGCATCGTCGGCCAGCTCATCACGGTGGTGGGCGCGGTGCTCTACATCACCATCGCCATCATCTTCCTGGTGGCCCTGGTGATCATCAACAACTCGATGGTGATGGCCACCATGGATCGCGTCTCCGAGATCGGCACCATGCGGGCCATCGGCGCCAGCAGGCGCTTCGTCCTCGCCCTCTTCCTGGTGGAGACCCTGGTGCTCGGAGCCCTGGCCAGCGGCGTCGGCGCCGGGGCGGCGACGGGCCTCACCCTCTTCCTCGGCGAGGTGGGGCTCCCGGCCTCCTCCTCGGACTTCCTGATCTTCCTCTTCGGCGGACCGGCGCTCTACCCCAGCGTAGGCTGGACGCAGCTCGGCGTCGGGCTCCTCGCCATCCTCACGGTCAGCGTGATCTCCACCCTCTATCCCGCCCGGATCGCGGCGCGCACCGCCCCCGTCGTGGCGATGCAGACCAAGGAATAGCGCCATGGGCATCTACCTGATCGTCTCGTTGCGCAACCTGCTCCAGGCCCGGCGGCGCAGCCTCCTGCTCTCCCTCGCCCTGGCCATGGTCACCACGCTGCTGGTGGTCCTCCTGGCCCTCTCGCAGGGGCTGACCGACAACATGATCAAGACCGCGACGACCCTCTCGTCCGGTCACGTCAACGTGGCCGGTTACTTCAAGCTGAGCCCGGGGCAGGTCGCGCCGCTCTTCACCGATCCCGCGCCGATCCGGAAGGTGATCGAGGAGAACACCCCCGAGCTCGACTTCATGATCGATCGGGTGGCCGGCTTCGGAAAGCTGATCAGCGACACCGGCTCGACCATCTCTTCCTTGAGCGGGATCGAGGCCGCCAACGAGGGCCGCTTCATCGAGAGGATCCAGCTCGCCAAGGAGCGGGACTATAAGGAGGGCGGCGGCGATCGCGTCCTGGGAGATCGCTCGAAGATCGGCCAGGACGGCACGATCCTCCTCTTCACCGCCCACGCCAAGCGCCTCGGGGTCGGGATCGGCGACAACGTCACCATCAGCGCCGAGTCGATCCGCGGCGCCGCCAACACCGTGGACCTCACCGTGGTCGCCATCGCCCAGGACATGGGGATGATGAGCAATTGGTTCACCTTCGTGTCCAAGAAGACGATCCGCGACCTCTACCAGATGAAGGAGCAGGCCACGGGCGGCTTCATGCTCTACCTGAAGGACATCGCCGACGCCGACACGGTGCGCGCGAGGCTGGACGGCGTGTTCAAGGAGAGGGGCTTCGAGGTCCTCGACTACGACGCGGGCAAGCCCTTCTTCACCAAGTTCGAGCCCCTGGCAGCCGAAGGCTGGACCGGCCAGCGCCTCGACCTCACCACCTGGGAGGACGAGGGCGCCTTCCTCAAGTGGACCATCGCCGGCTTCAACGGCGTCTCGATCTTCCTGATCGGCGTGCTGATGCTGATCATCGTGGTGGGGATCATGAACACCATGTGGATGAGCGTCCGCGAGCGGACCTCCGAGGTCGGCACGCTGCGGGCCATCGGCATGAAGAAGCGCCGGGTCCTCTTCCTCTTCGTCACCGAAGCCCTGATCCTGGGCCTCGTCGCCACCACGGCGGGGAGCCTCCTGGGCGGCGCCCTCGCCGGCGTCCTCAACGCCGCGCAGATCCCGATCCCCTCGGAGGCGGCGCGGATGATCATGCTCAGCGATACGCTCTACCTCTCGGTGCAGGGTGCGCAGCTCGTCCAATCGGTGCTGCTCTTCACCCTGGTCACCGGCTTCGCGGCCCTCTGGCCGGCGTCGCGTGCCGCCCGCATGCGTCCGGTCAACGCCATCCAGCACGTGGGCTAAAACGACGCCCCGCTCGAAAATGCGCTCTCGCGGCCCTCGCAGCGCGCTCGGAGAAACGATGAGAATCCAGATCGCGGCGGTCTTCGCCGCCCTCTTCTTCGCGCTGCCGGCGGGAGCCCTCACCGACGCCGAGGCCCACGCCCTCCTCGTGGAGCAGGACGAGCGGCAGAACTCGGTGGGCGACTACCAGGCCCTCGCCTTCATCGAGCGCAAGGAGAAGGATAAGAACGACCAGGTCTACGAGGCGGTGGTCTACCGCCGCGACGTCACCGAGAAGCTGGTGATCCTCTTCCTCCGCCCCAAGGAGGAGGCCGGCAAGGGCTACCTGCGGGTGGATAAGAACATGTTCTTCTACGACCCCACCGTGGGGAAGTGGGAGCGTCGCACCGAGCGCGACAAGATCGGCGGCACGGACTCGCGGCGCCAGGACTTCGATCGCTCGCGGGTCGCCGAGGACTTCACGGCGAAGTGGGTTGGGGTCGAGAAGCTGGGCAAGCTCACCGCCGATCACCTCGAGCTCAAGGCCAAAGACGGCGCCGACGTGGCGTTTCCTGTGATGCATCTCTGGATCGAGCAGGGGACCCACAACATGCTCAAGCGCCAGGAATACGCCCTCTCCGGAAGGCTGATGCGCACCCAATACTTCCCCAAGTGGATGAAGGTGAAGAGCCCGGTGAAGAAGACCGACGTCTGGGTGCCGAAGGAGCAGCGAATCTTCGACGAGGTGGAGAAGGGCAACCAAACCACCATCGTCCTGCGCACGGTCGATCTCTCGGCTCTGGACGACAGCTACTTCACCAAGGCCTGGTTGGAGAGCAAGAGCCGATGATCCGCGGCCTCCTGGCCGTCGCGTGGTTGGCCGTCCTCCTCCCGTCCGCGGCTGGGGCGCAGACCGCCGATCCGCGCGACGCCCTCTTCTTCGGGGAGGCCGACCCAGAGGACGAGACGACGGCGCCGCCCTCCGCCGGCCGCGCGGACGCCGCTCCCTCCGCGGATCCGCGAGACGCCGACCTCTTCGGCGACGGCGGCGCGGCCTCCTCCGGCGACGCGAGGGACGCGGACATCTTCGGCGGCGCGGACACCGCTCCCTCCGCGGATCCGCGTGACGCCGCCTTCTTCGGCGACGGCGGCGCGGCCTCCTCCGGCGACGCGAGGGACTCGGACATCTTCGGCGGCTCGGACGACGGGACGATCTCCGCGTCCGCCCCGTCGGATCGGCCGGTCACCTCCGACGAGCTGCGCGATGAAGGCCGCCTGCTCTCCGGCGACGAGATCGAGCGCCGGATGGGCATGCGCGAGAACAAGCTGGACGTGGGCGGCAGCCTCTACCTGCGGATGAACTACGGCGCGTCGTCGGAGGGGATCCCCGAGACCTTCCCCCTGGACGCCCCCAACCTCCTCGACCTCTACCTGGACGCCCGCCCCACCGACAGGCTCAGGGCCTTCGTGCGGGGACGAGTCACCCACTACTTCCTCGACGCGGACCAGCCGGGCGTCATCGGAGAGGAGCGACGAGGCGGCACCCGCGGCGACCTCGATCAGCTCTGGCTGAAGTTCGACATCGAGCGGCGCCTCTACGTCACCGTCGGCCGTCAGCCGATCCGCTGGGGCGCCGGCCGCTTCTGGAACCCCACGGACTTCCTCAACCTCCAGCGTCGCGATCCCCTGGCGGTGATCGACGAGCGCCTTGGCGTCAGTCTGCTGAAGCTCCACCTCCCGGTGGAAGCCTCGGGTTGGAACTTCTACGCCATCGCCGATCTGGAGAACGCGGCGCGCCCCGACGAGCTGGGCGGGGCGCTGCGGGTGGAGAAGCTCATCGGCCACACCGAGATCTCCCTCTCCACCGCCGCGCGCAAGGACGGGCCCCTGCGGGTGGGTGGTGACATCTCCTTCCCCCTGGCCTTCCTCGACCTGCGGGCGGAGGCGGCGCTGATCCACGGCGAGGAGCGGCCGTTCTACCGCGGCCCCATCCGCCTCAATCCCCCCGTCGTCCCCGAGGCCTACAGCCGAAAGAGCGAGTGGATCCCCCAGGCGGTTGCCGGCGCCGAGGTGGCCTTCGCCATCTCCGACGAAGACAGCATCAGCGTCGGCACCGAGTACTTCTACAACGGCGCCGGCTACGACGACACCGACCTCTACCCCTGGCTCCTCTTCACCGGCGACTTCGTCCCCCTCTACCTGGGACGGCATTATCTGGCGGCCTACGCCTCGGCCGCCGGCCCCGGGAGCTGGAACGACACCACCCTCATCGCCAGCCTCCTGGGCAGCCTCACCGACGGATCCATGCTCGCGCGCTTCGACTGGCGGGTGCGCCTGCTCACCTACCTCGACGTCAACGCCTTCATGGCCTGGCACTTCGGCTCCGAAGGCGAGCTCCACTTCGCCCTGGACATCCCCGGCAACCCGGACCTCGACGAATCGACGCTCCCTGCCGGCCTTCCGCCGGGCCTCGCCGCCGCCGCCCAACGCGGCATCTACCGCGCGCCGCCCCTCCTGGATCTCGGTCTTGGCCTCTCCCTCCGCTTCTGACGCGATTCAGCGAGAGGCGTCATCACGCAGGGTGCCCACCCATGCCCCTGCGAAATGCACGATCTTTCTACCCGCGGACTCCTGAGGTTCGGATCTTCGAACGAAGGTTTCGCCCTTACGCACCCCACACCGTCGAACGATCCGGGACACTGGGGCCTGACCTCTTGCCATCCCCTGGGTTTCCGGGTTAACTCCCGCGCCCTGGACACGGCACGAGGTCTGCAACCCGCTACGAAGTCGATCGCGGCGAAGTTGCGCTGCTGCCGTACCCGCACTCGAGGACCGAATGAATCTACGAAAGCTCCTGGGGATCGCCGCGCTGGCGGTGTTCGCCCTGCCCATCGGCGAGGCGGCCGCCAACGACATCACCAAGTCCCTGGTCTACACCGAGGGCGGCGACGAAGACGCGAGGAGCCCCTGGAGCGGCAGCTCGATCAGCTACGATCACTTCTCCGCCGCCGTCGGCCTCAAGCGGGACGCCGAGCTGACCTGGAATCCGGTCTACGTCCACGGCGTCACGCTGATGCCGCAGTACGCCATCAGCAACCACTTCCTCGGGCGGCTCCGCTTCGATCTGCAGCAGGAACTCACCGACTCCGACTACACCACCAAGAAGCATGAGACGGAGTGGAGCGATCTCTTCCTGGAGCTGATCTACCTGGGCTGGCACGAAACCGTCACCGACATCCGCCTCTCCGGCTCCCTTCGCGTCGGCGTCCCCTTCTCCAAGATCTCCACCGCGCAGTCGCTCCTCGTCTCGATGAGCCCCTCGATCACTGCGTCGCGCAGCTTCGACGTTCTGCAGGGCCTGAACCTCTCGCTGACGGGGCGCTTCAACCAGCGGATCTACGATGCCACCACGGGGCAATACGACGGCCACGGCATCATCGGCTGCGCCGACACCTCCTGTGACCCACTCCGCAACACGGGCTTCCGGAACTCGCCTTGGGACGTCTCGGTCGGCCCCAGCGTCACCCTGCGCCCCGTCGACGATCTGATCCTCTCGGCCAACATGGCGGTGGGCATGCAGCACCTCTACGCCCTCGGAGACGCGGAGGTCCCCGTCAGCGGCGGTACCGAGCACCTCAAGCCGAGGAGCGACGATCCCAACAACCGCTACATCAGCGTCTTCGGCCTCGGGGTCGCCTATATTCTGCTGGACGAGCTCACCCTCTCCGCCGGCGTCACCACCGCCGGCGCGCAGCAGGCGCCGGACTCGACCCGTCGCTCTCCCTTTTTCAACCGTTTGACGGCTTTCACGTTCGGGCTGAACCTCGACGTGGATGCCCTCGTCGCCAAGCTGTAATCGTGAGCGTGGTCTCATCGAAGACCACCACCTCGGAGGAAGTATGAGTTGGAGTACCAAGATGTGGAGAGGCTCGACGCTCACCGTCGCGCTGGGGCTGCTGGTGGCTGCGGCCGGTTGCGGCCAGGAGCGCGATCCGGTCAATCGGGTCCAGCCGGATGTCTTCGACAAGACCTTCTTCGTCGGAGACAATCTCCAGGATTCCTCTGACGACCCCGAGTTCTACTCGCAGGCGACCCTGGTCGACGTCGGTTACGGCGCGGATCAGTCCGGCCTCTTCACGTCGACTTACACCCAGCAGCTCTCGCGGCTGAAGTGGACCATCCAGGAGAACTACCTGATCGGCCGCCTCACCCATGAGCGGATCGATGGCACCGACGGCCGCGGCACCGGCACCGGCTTCCTCAAGAACGAGGGTGTCGTCGCCGCCATGTTCAAGATCCAGAAGCACTTCGACATCCAGCGTTCGTACAACTCGACCACTGGCGAAGAGCTGAACATCATCGAGGAGAACACCTCGGATCGCCCCTGGTATCAGCGCAAGTACATGCGGGTGGATTGGTCGTCCAACCTCAACACCGACTCCTACGACTTCGACACCCTCTCGCTCCTGGGGATCTACGGCGGCATCAAGTACGAGCCGGTGAGCTACTACGTCAACGATCCCACGAGCCTCGACGCCCCCCGCTTCGCGCTGGACGAGGGCTACTTCGACATCACCACCAAGGCGTTCGCGGTCCCGCAGCAGGTCGACCTGCGCCACCTCGGCTGGGGCATCGACAGCTTCCCCGCCTGCTTCCTCCCCACTGACTTCGCCGGCGGCACCGGCCCCACCGCCAACTGCAACCCGGTGGAGCTCACCCTCCGCCAGTCGTTCCGCAGGGTGCCGAACAACGACTACGAGCCGATGAAGATGGACGGCTACGAGTTCCAGGCCTACGGCGCCTTCCTCTCCGAGCGCGCCGGCTACGCCCGCAACTACGGCATGACCGACGATCGCGAGTACCGCTTCGTCAACCGCTACAACATCTGGCAGCGCAGCCACTACTACGCCGACCCCGTCAATATGGAGGGCCCGGTGGAGTGCTATACCCCCAAGACCACCAAGGCGGGAGAGGATCCCAACCGCGACCTCGCCGGAAACGGCACGGCCGACGAATGCGAAACGGTGGGCAACGGCTCGCAGTGCGACACCTTCACCCAGACGTGCACCCTCCCCTATCGGGAGCGAGAGATCCGTCCGCAGCCCTGGTATTACACCACCGGCAGCGCGCCCCTATACTTCGAGAGCACCGAGCGCGCGGTGCAGGAGTGGGATACCGCCATGCGCGCGGCCGTGATGGCCGCCCGCTACTCAGAGTGTCAGGCAACCGGCAGCGGCAAGGACCGGCCCTGCGCGGATCAGTACCCGATCTACTTCGGCCAGCAGGATGAGAACGACGACGCGATGGCCCTCTCCCGCGAGGTGGACTCCTGCCTCTGGGGCCGCGCCTATTCCGAATACGCCGGGAAGTGCGATCAGCTCGCCAACGACATCGGCAAGGCGCGGGGCTACTCCCCCGGCGTGATCGCCATCTCGAAGATGGATCGGATCGTGGTCCTCTGCCACAGCCCGGTGGAGCACGGCGATCCCGCCGAATGCGGCTACCCGCGACTCCCTGCACACATCACCGCCGAGATGTGTGACGACGCCCGGGAGACCGGCGATCGCGAGATGATCGCCAAGTGTGGCGTGGGCATCGAGGCCCGCATCGGTGACCTTCGCTACCACCAGGTCAACGTGATCAAGAACCCGCAGACTCCCTCGCCTTGGGGGATCATGGTCGACTCACACGATCCTCTCACCGGCGAGAAGGTCGCGGCCAGCATCAACGTCTGGTCCCACGTGACCGACATCGCCAGCCAGGGCCTGATCGACATGGCGCGCTACGCCGCCGGCGAGCTCACCACCGAGGAGGTCACCGAGGGCCAGTACGTCCAGGATTGGTCCAAGGTCGCCGAGGCCGCCAGCAGCGGCGGCAGCGCCCTCTCCCCCATGACCCTTAACGAGCGCGACCAGATCCTGGCGGACGTCACCGGGCTCTCGCTGCAGAAGTTCCGGGCCGCAGACCTTCAGCAGCTGCCCCGGCAGGTTCAGCAAAGGGTGCGAGAGACCGACATGGAGCTTCGGGGCATCCGCGCCGACGCCCACTCCACGAGCCAGAGCAAGCCCTTCTACGAGGCGCGCCGCAAGGCCGCCATCGGCACCCAGCTCGAGGCCGCCCTCACCACCAAGGCCATGCAGCAATACGCCGGTGTGGATCAGGCGGGCCTCGCCCAATCCGCTCTGGGCACCGCCCTCGCGTCCCCCTTCCAGGGTGCGAGCCCCTCGTTCGATCGTGAGCTCCGCAATCGGAAGGAGCTCATCCTGGCCGAGCGCGGCACCTGCATGATCGACGTCGCCGCCCCGGCGCCGGTGGCCCTCGCCAACCTCTCCGCCCACCTCCAGCGGAAGTTCGGCGATTTCGACCGCTTCAAGTCCAAGCAGGAGCAGATCGATCGCGCTGAGAAGATGCGGCGGTACATCGCGGAGAAGTACAACTACGCCGTCATCGCCCACGAGATCGGGCACTCGATCGCCCTTCGCCACAACTTCGTCAGCTCGTCCGACGCCTGGGGCTACCGCCCGCAGTACTGGCAGCTCCGCACCGACAACGGCACCCGCACCGAGGTCTGCACCGATCTCAGGGAGCCCGAGGGCTGCGTGGGTCCGCGTTACTTCGACCCCGTCACGAAGCATCAGGGCGAGCAGCTCATCCAGATGTTCATGCACTCCTCGGTGATGGACTACGCCGGTGAGGCCACCCAGGATCTCCTCGGCCTGGGCGCCTACGACTTCGCCGCCACCCGCTACTTCTACGGCGGTACGACGGCGGTCTTCAAGGACGAGAGCTACCAGGCAGGCAAGCCCCGCGGCACGGGCATGCTCGAGAAGATGGACAACTTCGGCGGCACCGTCGGCATCAAGCCCTCGATCGGCGCCGACAACGCGGTAAACAACGCCGTCCCCTTCCACTACTCGCAGATCCAGAACGTCTTCGAGGTGATCCAGGACTGCTACGTCGTCGATCCGATGGACTACGTCCCTGCCGTATGGAACGAGGAGCGAGACGGAAAGTGGGATCCCCTCCTGGATGGCCTCTTCGTCAAGGTGAATGGCGAGTACACCCGCTGCCGCCAGCAGAAGGTCGACTACGTTCCGTTTTCCTCCCTGCGTTTCCCGACGGACGACGAGATCACGCCGGTCCGCAACTACCGCGGCGGCCCGGCCATCGACGCCGATCGCCGGGTTCGGGTGCCCTACGGCTTCGCCACCGATAGCTGGGCGGACCTTGGGAACTTGAGCGTCTTCCGCCACGACAACGGCGCGGACCCCTACGAGTTCTTCGACTTCCTGATCACCCAGCAGGAGATGAACCACATCTTCGACAACTACCGCCGGAACCGCGCGACCTTCAGCGTCCGCGGCGCAGCGAATCGCGCCCTTTCCCGATACAACGAGAAGCTCCGAGACGCCGCCAAGGGCCTCGGTCTCCAGACCAACTTCTACCGCAAGCTCTCGACCGAGATCGGCTACGACTCCGCCAGCCTCTGGGTCGCCGCCGTCAAGTCCAACGCCTACGAGGACAACCTCATCGCGGCGGCGATCGCCTTCGATCACTTCACCCGGATGATCGCGCGCCCTCAGGCCGGCAAGCACAACCCGGTGACGTGGCGCAATGGCGCGGATCCCGTCCTCCGCTTCGATTCGTCACCGGACAACCCGGAGAGGCCGCCGGAGCTGGTGATCCCCACCGGCGCCACCGGTAACTTCGGAAACGTGGGCTTCGGCGGCAAGCTGATGGAGAACTCCTTCGCCCGCGATCGCGGCGAGTTCGACAACCGCTACACCATCAACGCCGGCTCCTACTACGACAAGGTCTGGGCGCCGATGCTGATGACCGAGTCGGTGGACAACTTCGTCAACTCGAGCCTCGACGACTTCACGGACGCGCGCTACCGCTCGGTCTCCCTGGCCGATCTCTTCCCCGACGGCTACCGCCGGTGGCTCGCCAACAACCTCACCGGGGACGACGAGATCAAGGCCCCGCGGATCGCGCTGAACTCTAGCGGGAAAGCGGAAATCGACGGCGTCTTCAAGTTCCCGACCCACGGCATCGGCTGGACCAGCTGGTTGCCGAAGTCGGGTCCGGAGAACTGCTTCGCGGAGAACGACACGCTCCTATGCTCCAACTCCGCCCCCGTGCGGACGCGGCCCATCGACCCCCAGGTCGGCTGGGAGCAGCAGAAGTTCCTGATCGCCATGACCCTGATGTACCTGCCCGAGAACGCAAAGCAGGGCTGGCTGAACGAGATGCGGATCTGGGAGCTCGGCGCGGAGAACGATCCTGGCTTCCCCAACCGCATCGAGTTCCACGACCCCTTCGGCAAGATCTACGTCGCCAAGACCTTCGGCAAGGAGACCATCTTCGGCAAGGTCGTCCAGAGGGGGATCGCGGCCCGGGTCCTCGAGTGGGCCAACATCCTGACGGACAGAGCCTTCGTCACCACGCCGGGGCCCGACCTCGACGGCGACGGCGAGCCCGACTGGTACATCCCCGTCCTCGGGGCCAACGGACTGCCGCAGGTGAAGTTCGATCCGTCCATGATCCACCTCACCGAGGATTGGATGCTCGGACCCATCCCGGAGCATTGCAACGCCACCGACAACTCCGAGTGCACCTGCGAATCCAACCGCTCGTGCCTGCTGCTCGAGAGCTACACCGAGGTCCCCTTCTTCCTCCGCCAGGCGATGACCACCTACAGCTTCGGCGACACCTCGATGAAGGGCATCTACTAGCCACACGAGACGCACCTACGAACCTCGGCCCCCCACCCCAGCAGCTCCGGGGTGGGGGGCCGTTCGTTTTTCCGGTCTCGGGATGAAGCTGCTTGCTTGTGCTAGCATCGAAGCTGCCGTGGCGTTGACGGTCCCCCTCACGGCGAAAGGGGAATAGGATGAGCGCATTCCTTGGCAGCTTCGACAGGTTGGGAATCGTAGGCTCCCGCTTCCGAGAGGAGACGGCGGCGCAGGTCCAGGCCGCGGTCCTCTCCAGACGGGGCCGCGACGCGGTCCGCATCTCTGGGGCCACCGGCACAGGCAAGGAGCTCATCTCCTCGCTGATCCACGAGCTCGCCAAGAGCGAGCTCGGGCGCGACGGCGAGATCGTCGAGATCAACTGTAGCAACCTCCCGGAGCAGCTCTTCGAGAGCACGCTCTTCGGCCATAAGCGGGGCTCGTTCACGGGAGCCGCCGCCGATCACGTCGGCCTGCTGGAGAGGGCGAAGAACGGCACCCTGGTCTTCGACGAGGTGCAGAACCTCTCGACGGACGCCCAGGGCCGGCTGCTTCGTCTCCTGGGCGAGCGCGAGTATCGGCCGGTGGGCTCCACCGCGCTGAAGAGGACCAACGCTCTGCTGGTCCTGGTCTCCAACGTCGACCTGGTGCAGCTCGCTGCCGACGGTCGCTTCCGCCGCGATCTCCTGGACAGGGCGCCGGCCAAGGTCGCCCTCAGCCCGCTGTGGACCCGCCGCGAGGACATCCCGGAGCTGGCCCAGGCCTTCGCCAGGGAGGCGGCCAACGATCGCGGCTGGACCGAGGTCGACGGGATCACCCGACGCGCCGTCTCCGACATCGAGGGAGCCCTGGTGGCAGCCCGCGAGGAGTCGGTGCGCAGGCTGCGAGAGCTGGTCCGCGACGCCGTCTTCGCGCTGCCCAATCCCTCCCCCACTGCCTTCGAGAGCGCCGCCTTCGCCGGTGTCCTCCGCGACTTCTACGGCACCGGCGCGGAGGCCCGCGACGAATGGGATCGCGACGACATCGAGGAGCGCTTCGATCTGGCGGTGGAGGCCCAGACCGTCGCGCGGATCGCCAGGCTCCACGGACTGCCCGAGACCACCCTCCTGAAGCTGGCCCGGGTCTTGCGTGAGCTGCACGAGACCTTGAGCACCGGAGAGAACGCCCTGCCCGCCAGCTATCGAAATCTCATGGCCAGGACCAGCCTGGCCACCAAGGCAGCCCTCTGGCTCGTCAGCGGCGCCAAGAACCAGAGCGAGTTCCGACGGTTCTTTGGAACGAACCCCCATGAGATGCCACCGAAGAGCGTCGCCTGGCAGATCTTCCACGACATCTTCAACCCCGCCGGGAGCTCATCCGCGGACCGGAACGGAGGGCTGAACTGATGAGCCCGGAAGTCGCGAAGTTCCACAGCGAGACGGGCTGGGACGCGCTCTCGGACGGCCTCCCCATGGTGGTCCGGGTGATGTCCGGCCCCGCGAGCCTCGACGAGCTGGCGGAGGCCATGGGCGAGCGCGATCTCGTCGTCGCCCAGCGGAAGCTCAGGCGCCTGATCCGCGAGGGGATCATCGTCGAGAGCGGCGAACGCTACGAAGCACCTGCCAGGCTGATCGACACGGATCGGCAGGAGGGGCTCCTCACCAGCATCGCCCGGCTGGTGATGCCAACGGTGACCCGGCTCGCGAACGATCCCTCCGTCGGCTACGTCGCGCAGATCGACCTCGACATGGACGAAGCGGAGCAGGAAGCCTTCTGCGCCGCCTACGAGCAGGACCTGGTCGAGGCACTGAACGAGGCGTCGGAGGTGCCGGCAGACGAACGGCACGCCTGTTCGTGGGTGATCTTCGGGACCTCCGACGTCCCTCCCAACCTTCCACCGCAGCAGCGGCTCCTCGAGACCCTGAAGCGCTGTGCCCTACAGCGCTCCACGCCGGGCGTCGCGAGCCGCGCCATGCTTCGCTATAGCGAGGGCCGATATGGCAGCCCTGCGACGGCGGAGTCACTCATCCGTGGCGCCGCCGAAAAGATGAAGCAGCGGGCCGCGGGCCGGCGTTACACCTTGGTCTATGGATTCTGCGCCAACGGGCGCATCGACGGAGATGAGCGATGAGACTTGGAACCATGATCGCCCTCACGGTCCTGAGCGTAGCCGCCCCGATCGGCTCCGCCCACGCCGGGATCGTCGTCATCAACTTCCGTGAAGCGGCGACCTCGGCCTATGCCCGCGGCGCGGAGTCGGTGCTCCTCAACCCGGCCTCGACGTCCACGTCGACGAACCAGGCAGCGCCGATGATCTTCGCCGCGCCAGCCAGCGAGAGCGCGACCGGGATCGACACTGGATCGTACTCGAGCAGTGACGAGAGCGCTGGGACGTCGACGAGTCGGCCCAAGCCTCCGAAGCTCGGTGACATTCGTCGCATCGACGACGGCCTGAGCTACGACGATCCGGAAGCGGTCGGCTGCGGCGGCGCCAGCGCCACCGCGGGGCCTGCGGGCTTCCTGCCCCTGGCCGTGGCCGCCCTCGCCCTCCTCCGTCAACGCCGCCTCCCTTCCCCTGCCCCGCTCGACGGCTGAAGCGCCGTCGCGGGCGCGGTTCTGGCCCCGCCCGGCGGCGAGGAGTGGTAGCCTGCGTCGCCATGCACATCGATTTTCCGACCCGACTCCCAGTCTCGGAAGCCAAGGCGCGGCTGCAGACCCTCGGCTCCTATCTGCAGAACAAACACGGCATCGGCGTCACGTGGGACGGCGATCAGGCGGCGATCAAGGGCCGCTACCTCGTGGTGGCCATCGAGGGGACCGTCACCGTCCGCGAGGGCATCGTCACCTTCGACGGCAAGGATCCGGGGATCCTCTGGCGCAACAAGGCCAAGGAGTACCTCACCCACAAGATGAGCAAGTACCTGGATCCCAACATCTCCGAGGACATGCTGCCGCGTGGCTGATGGCCTCGTCGCTTCAAACCCTATGAGGAACCGCCCGGCGGAGGCGCGAACGGTTCTTTCAGGTCGCGCTCCGCGCGAGAGGGCTCAGGTCGGGAGGAGGACGGTGACGCCGCGGAAGCCTCCCGTGCGCACGAGGTTGAGGGCGTCGTTGGCCCGCTCCAGGGGAAAGGCCCGGGTGATGGTTCGGATCGGGATCCGGGGCGCGAGCGCGAGGAGCGCCTCTCCGTCGTTTCGGGTGAGGTTGGCCACCGAGCGGAGGAGCCGCTCGCCCCAGAGGAGTTCGTAGTCGAAGGCCGGGATCCGGCTCATGTGGATCTCGGCGCAGACCACGGAGCCCCCCTTCTCCACCGCACGGAGCGCCGCGGGCACCAGCTCACCCACCGGCGCGAAGAGGATGGCGGCGTCCAGCGCCGCCGGCGGCGCCTCCTCCGATGAGCCGGCCCACGTGGCCCCCTGCTCCCTGGCGAAGGCCTGGCCCTCGGCGTCGCCCGGACGGGTGAAGGCGTAGAGGCTGCGCCCCTGCCAGCGCGCCACCTGGGCCACCAGGGTTGCCGCCGCGCCGAAGCCATAGAGCCCCAGCCGCTTGGCCTCCCCCGTCATTCGCAGGGCGCGGTAGCCGATCAGCCCGGCGCAGAGCAGGGGCGCCGCCGCCTCATCCGAGTACGCTGACGAGATCGGGAAGGCGTAGCGCTCGTCGGCGACGCAATACTCGGCATAGCCGCCGTCCCGCTGGTAGCCGGTGAAGCGAGCCCGATCGCAGAGGTTCTCCCTACCAGACTCACAGTAGTGGCAGAGACCACAGGTCCAGCCCAGCCAGGGGACCCCGACCCGATCGCCGACCCGATGGCGGCTGGCGTCCTGCCCCAGGGCCATCACCTCCCCGACGATCTCGTGGCCGAGGACGAGCGGGAGGTCGGGCGCCTCCAGATCTCCATCGACGATGTGTAGATCTGTCCGGCACACACCACAGGCCCGGACCCGCAACAAGACCTCGCCGGCTCCTGGCGAGGGGATGGGCAGGCGCGCCTCGACCAGCTCCCGTCGGGGTGCCTCGAGGACCATCGCCCGCATCGTGCTCTCCTTCTTTCCCATGGACTTGCACCCTCCTCTCCATTAGCCAGATCGGATGCGAATCCTTCACACCATGATCCGGGTCGGCAACCTGGACCGCTCGATCGACTTCTACACGCGGGTCCTGGGGATGGAGCTCTTGCGCAAGCAGGATTACCCCGACGGCAAGTTCACCCTCGCCTTCGTAGGATACGGCCCGGAGTCGAGCCACCCCGCCATCGAGCTCACGTGGAATTGGGATAAGGCGAGCTACGATCTGGGCAACGGCTACGGTCACGTCGCGCTGGGAGTCGAGGACATCCACGCCACTTGTGAGAAGATCCGCCAAGCCGGCGGCAAGGTGGTCCGCGAGCCGGGCCCCATGAAGCACGGCACCACGGTGATCGCCTTCGTCGAAGATCCCGACGGCTACAAGATCGAGCTGATCCAGGGTCAGTAGAGGGCTCTCGTCGGCGCTCCCCCTCCGGCGCGTGGA
The DNA here is from genome assembly GCA_040391605.1 of Vulgatibacter incomptus. Classification (GTDB taxonomy): domain Bacteria; phylum Myxococcota; class Myxococcia; order Myxococcales; family Vulgatibacteraceae; genus Vulgatibacter; species Vulgatibacter incomptus_A. Next base: position 16,817 of record JBEBXK010000030.1, on the reverse strand, counting down.
GCTCGTAGCCAGCCTAACGACTCTCAGTGATGAAGAGGGGGTGGCTCCTCCTGCTGGAGTTCGGGGTGGCGCTCCGCGTGCCGCGCCCGCTCCTCCTCGGCGCGCTTGCGCCTTGCGTCGAGCTCGATCTCCGACGGCTGCACCACCTCGGCGGGGAGGCCGGGCTCCATCCGCCTGCCGGTGATCAACCGTGCTCCCCGCTTATATGTGAAGTAGGAGTAGGTCCAGTCGGCCAGGACGGCGAGGCGGTTGCGGAAGCCGATCAGGTAGACGATGTGGACGAAGAGCCACGCCATCCAGGCCAATATCCCATCCAGCCGCAGCCTGCCTCTCTCGAGCACCGCCTTGGACCGGCCGACCGTCGCCATCACGCCCTTGTCGCGGTAGACGAAGGGCTCACGCGGCTTGGCCTCCAGGGTGCGGACGATGTTCTTCGCCACCGAGCGCCCCTGCTGCATCGCCACCGGCGCCAGGCCCGGGAGCGGCTTGCCCTCATCGCCATGGAAGCAGGCCATGTCGCCGATGACGAAGGCCTCCGGATGACCGGGGATCGAACAATCGGCGTCGACGATCACCCGCCCACCGCGATCGAGCTCGGCCCCCAGGGTCTTCGCCAGGGGCCTGGCGATCACGCCGGTCGCCCACATCACGGTCCCGGCCTCGATCAGCTCGTCGTCGAAGTGGACGCCCTCCTCGTCGATGGAGCTCACCATCTTCTCGGTCAGGATCTCCACGCCCATATGACTGAGGTGCTTGGCGGCCTTGGCCGCGAGGCTCTCATGGAAGGTCGGGAGGATCGTCGGCAGCGCCTCGACCAGCCGCACCCGCGCCTCCTGGGGCCTGGCGTTGCGAAAGTCGCGCGAGAGGGTGAAGCGCGCCAGCTCCGCCATCGCGCCGGCGAGCTCGACCCCTGTCGGGCCGCCGCCGATCACCACGAAGGAGAGGAGCTTGCGGCGGATGGCCTCGTCGGGCTCGCGCTCCGCTGCCTCGAAGGCCAGGAGCACCCGCCTTCGGATCTCGATGGCGTCATCCAGATCCTTGAGTCCGAGTCCAAAGCGCGACCACTCAGCGTGTCCGAAGTAATTCGTCTTCGCGCCAGCGGCTACGATCAGGAAGTCGTAGTCCAGCGGTCGGTCGTCACAGAGCATCACCTGGCGTGAATCGAGGTCCACCTCGCAGGCCTCGTCCAGGAGCACACGGGCGTTGGCCTGCTTGGCGAGCACCGCGCGGATCGGCGTCGCCACCTCCGTGGTCGACAGGCCCGAGGTCGCGACCTGGTAGAGGAGCGGCTGAAAGAGGTGGTAGTTGCAGCGGTCGATCAAGGTGAGCTCGACGTCCGCCTTCTTCAGAGCCTTGGCCGCGGCGAGACCACCAAAGCCGCCGCCTATGATGACTACGTGGGGCATGCACCAAGGATAGGTACCCGAAAGGGCCGCGGCATCGGAGGTCCGGACCATCAAGAGTTCCCGCGCGTTGCGCGGAAGATCGCTTCCCTCGGTGCCTGAGGAGGACTCTCTCTAGCGTTCGCTCGCCTTGGCTGGCCTCGCCAAAGTGTGGTCTCGTCAAGAACTCTCAGCTCGCGCGATCGCGCCATGAGCCCCCTTCACGCTCGCTCGCCTCCAGTTCGGCCCAGGTGATCGACCGGGCCTACGCCAGCTCCGAGTCCAGGGGCATTCGCGATGGCCGCGTGGATGAAGCGCTTGGCCTCCCCCACCGCGTCCCGCAGCGGACGGCCCAGCGCGAGGCCCGCGGTGATGGCGGCGGAGGCGGTGCAGCCGGTGCCGTGGGTGCTGCGGCTGGCGAGCTTGGGGGTGGCGAAGCGATGGAGCTCCTCGCCGTCGAAGAGGATGTCCACAGCCTCGTCCCCGGGGAGGCTGCCGCCCTTGATCCACACCGCCGCCGGCCCCAACGCCGCGAGGGCACGGGCGGCCTCCCGCATCGCCTCCTCGCCCTCGACCGCATGGCCCAGGAGCGCCGCGGCCTCGTGGAGGTTGGGCGTCAGGAGGGCAGCCTTCGGGAGCAGGTGCCGGCGCAGCGCCTCGACCGCGTCCTTGCCCAGGAGCGGATCGCCATGCTTGGAGATCATCACCGGATCGACCACCAGCGGCGCCAGCCCGTGGCGAGCGACGGCCCGGGCCACGGCCTCGATGGCCTCCGGCGTCCCGAGAGCTCCCGTCTTCACCGCGTCCGGCCGGAGATCCGCGGCGAGCGAGTCGATCTGGGTGACGATCACCTCCAGCGGGAGCTGGTGGATCGCCTGTACACCCAAGGTATTCTGCGCCGTCACCAACGTGAGCGCGCTGGTGCCAAAGACGCCATGCCGCTGGAAGGTCTTCAGATCCGCCTGGATCCCGGCTCCGCCGCCGGAGTCGGAGCCGGCGATGGTCATCGCCTTGCGCATGGAGGTCCTCGATCCTCGAAAAAGGTCGGCCAAGAGTTCACGAAGAGATCTCGAACCCTGCGAGCCGGAGGCGAGCGAACGCTGGAAGAGCCCTTCGCACGCTCTGGGTCTATAGACGAATTTCATGGCCCTGTGCAGCCTGGAGCGGTAGGCAAAAGCCTCTCGCCGCAAAGCCCACCCCAAGAGGGATCCGGGCCGAGCCCATCGCAGGCCCACCTCTACGACCAGGCCCGTCGGCCGATTCGAGGAAGAGATGCAGCTACAGGATCTGAAGATCATCGTCACCGGCGGAGCCCAGGGGATGGGCGCGCACTTCGCCACGCAGCTCCACGCCGCCGGCGCCAAGGTCGCGGTGGGCGACGTCAACGAAGCCGGCCTCGCCGAGCTGCCCCAGGGGATCTACACCCGCAAGCTCGACGTCTCCAACGAGCAGGACTGCGAGTCCTTCGTCGCCGCGGCCCACGAGGCCATGGGCGGGCTGAACGGGCTGATCAACAACGCAGGGATCCTGCGGGACGGCCTCTTGGTGAAGAAGGATCGCAACACCGGGGCCATCACCAAGCTCACCGCCGATCAATGGAACGCGGTCATCGCCGTGAACCTCACCGGCGCCACCTTCATGACCCGCGAGGTCGTGGCGAAGATGGTGGAGTCGGGGAGCCGCCCCGGCGTCATCGTCAACCTCTCCTCGGTAGCGCGCCACGGCAACCGCGGCCAGTCCAACTACACAGCAGCCAAGGCCGCCCTCGCCGCCAACACCGTCACCTGGGCCCGCGAGTTTGCGCCCTTCGGCATCCGGGTAGGCGCCGTGGCCCCCGGCATGATCGAGACGCCTATGACCGCCGGCATGAACCAGAAGGCCCACGACGCCCTGGTGGCCGCGATCCCGGTTGGCCGCACGGGCCTTCCCGAGGACATCTGGCTCGCGGTGAAGTTCGTGCTCGAATGCGACTACTTCGACGGCAGGGTCATCGACGTCGACGGCGGCCTCAGCGTCTGACGGCTCCGAGCCAGCGCTACGCGCGAAGGGCTCCTTCTGGCGTTCGCTCGCCTCCGGCTCGCGCTCGGAGCCAGCGAGAGAATCGCCCCGCACCAGGCGGGAGCGATTCTCTCACTCGCGCTACGCGCGAAGGGCTCCCTCTGGCGTTCGCTCGCCTCCGGCCCGCCTAGTTCAAGTTCAAGTCGAGGGCCATATCCACCGCGGTACCTGCGTGGCTGCGCACTCGAGTCGCCGGGGGCCTCAACGCCCAGCTTGGAGGGCTGCCTTCGCGACGGCGAGCTGCGTGGCGTCGTCCAGGCCGTCTCGAGCTGCGGCGCGGGCGGCGTCGAGGGCGCGCTTGAGCGAAGGCCCCTGGCGGTAGCCCAAGGCCAGGAGGCGGTCGCCGTTCACCGACGAGCGGATCGCCCGCCCCTCGCGGATCCACCACTCGATCCACTGCGCCTCGTCTTCGCCTGTGGCGAGGGCCAGGGCGTAGACCAGCTCGGCGGGCTCGAGGGTCTCGAGGAGGGCGGCGACGTCGGAGCCCCGCGTGGCCTTGGCGAGCGAGCGGACCACACCCCTCGCCTTCTCGGGCCCCCGATGGAGCGCGCGCCGCAGCTTCGAGCCCCCCGGCACCATCCGATCGAGGGGCTCGCGCTCGCCCCGCGGGATCGCCGAGGCCAGGGCGATCCAGAGCACCTGGGCCTGCGAGGGGGCGCCTTCTCCCCAGAGGCCCTCCACCCGATGGGCTGCGGTCCTCGCTTTGCCCAGGCGCTCGATGAAGCCTCGCGAGCCAGAGAAGCGCGGGTGGATCGCGTGGAGCAGCCGCCACCCCCGCAGCAGGCGGAAGGCCTGCACCGCCGCCGATTCACCCAGGATCCGATCGAGCTCGGCGCCGAGGCGCTCGCGGCCCAGCTTCTCGAAGGCCCCCGCCCGCCGCGCCGCGCCCAGGAGGCCCAGGGTCTCCGGGGCCAGCTCGAAGTCCAGCCGCGCCGCGAAGCGCGCCGCCCGAAACGCGCGGGTGGGATCGTCGTGGAAGCTGAGGCCGTGAAGGACGCGCAGCCGCCCCGCCTGCAGATCGGCGAGGCCACCATAGGGATCCAGGAGCGCGCCCGCCTGCCGGGGGTCCACCGAGATCGCCATCGCGTTGATGGTGAAGTCCCGACGGAAGAGATCCTGCCGCAGCCCGGCGTGCAGCGCCACGGTCGGCAGGGCCGCGGGCCTCTCGTAGTGTTCGAAGCGGGCGGAGGCCAGATCCACGCTGGCCCCCGTCGGCCCGATCCAGCACGCGGTCCCGAAGGCCTCGTGGCTCTCCACCGTCCCGCCGAAACGGCGCGCCGCCTCCCTCGCCAGCCGAGGCGCCTCACCCTCCAGCATCAGATCCACGTCGCGGATCGGCGCCTCGAGGAAGAGATCCCGCACGGTCCCACCCACCAGGTGCAGACCCTGGCCCCACGCCTCGGCGATCGCGCCGAGGCGCTCCACCAGCGGCCAGCGTTCGCCCAGCCCCTGCCGGATGAGCTCCATCACCCGCCCAGGCGACGGAGCCCTCGGAGGCGCTGAGACACTCGCCCCCGCGCCAGGCTGCTTCGATAGGCTCCATGGCGCGGCGCCCGAAGAGCTCTCCTGACGAGCCTCGCCGGCGGCCATGAGGCGGGGCTCGTCCATCGCCCGGAAGACCCCGCCGCGGGTGAGGATCCCCACCGCTTCGCCTGGAGGGTGGCCCACCAGGATCAGCCGTCCGGCTCCCGCGATCATCATCTCCCGCGCCTCGGCGATGGGCCGATCGGGCGCCAGCCATTGTGGCGCCGCCGCGCTGATCTCCTCCACCGGCCGGGACCCCAATCCGTGGTGGACGGCAGCGTCCACGTCCCGCCTGCTGACGATCCCCACGTAGCGCAGGGATCGCCCCTTGCCCCGGGTCAGGGGCAGCGAGTCGATCCGCCGCTGGTGGATCAGCGCCGCCGCCTCCCCGATCGATGACGACGCCGGCAGGTGAACGAAGGAATGAACCGCCGCGGCCCCCGCCAGGCGCTGCCGCTCCAACACCTCCTCGAGGGCGCCCCGCAGGATCGCCCGGGCCTCGTGGAGGGTCGTCCCCCGGAGCACCGCGCTCGCGGCCGACGGATGCCCGCCGCCGCCCAGACCGCGGAGGACCGCGGCGACGTCCACGGCGCCTGCGCTGCGTCCGATCACGTCCACCCGATCTCCGCCGCCGGCCAGGAGGAAGGCCGCGGGCCAACCCTCCGCGGCGCGGAGCTGCTCCAGGAGCACCGAGAGATCCGGCTCGTACTCCTCGAACTCCAACGAGAGCAGCTTCAGCGGGATCCCCCCCATCTCCTCGTGCACCACCGACCGCGACATCGCCTCCAGGAAGCCGAGCTGCCGCGAGGTGAAGCCCTTGGGCACATAGCGCGAGACCCACTCCTCCGGCGCCCCCCATTCGACACAGAGCGCGGCGGCGCGATGATCGAGGGCGCGGGTCCCCGGGAAGGTGAAGTGACCGGTGTCCTCATGGATCCCCAGGAGAAATAGCCCCGCCTCCTGGGGAGAGGGGCGCACCCCCGCCTCGGCCAGGCGCATCACCAGCACCGAGACACAGGCCGCCGCGTCGGCCATGGGAGCCCTCGGGAGATCGCCGTCGGCCGGCGGATGCGTGTCGTAGGCGAGCACCTCGTCGAAGCGCTCCACCCACGCCGCGATCTCGCCGATCCGCGCAGGGGACGCGGTGTCCACCACCAGGAGGCGCCCGAGGCGCGCCCCTTCGATCCGCCGCCGCAGCTTCGCCAGGTTCGAGATCGCCGGCAGCGCCCCGCCCTCCTCCGCCCAGAAGCGGCGGGAGACCGAGTCCATCGACCCCGGCAGCCCCAGCTCGATCCCCGGCTCGAGGAGCCGCAGTGCCACCAGCGACGCGATGCCGTCCAGATCCGCCGAGAGATGCGTGGTCGCGATATCCATCGCGCTCATCCTAAGCGACCGCCGCCGCCGCCGCGCGACGATCGAGCGAGCGAAGCTGCCGGCGGCGGAGATGCCCAATGACCCTAGAAGCCGACGCCGATGAGGAAGGTCGCCTCCATCTGATCGGCGCCGCGTTGGCTCACCGACAGGAAGTCGTCGAAGAAGACCAGCTTGTAGGCGCCGCGGACGCCGAGCACCACGTGGGTGGCGGTGAGCGGGGCATCGCTCGGCTGGAGGTGGACGTCGAGGCCGACGGCGAAGGGAACCTTGATCAGCGTGTCGTCCTCGATCTCGTGCTTGATCCCCGGATCGTTGCTGCGGACGGTCACGATGGAGAACGCGCCCCCCGCCATGACGTAGGGCTCGAAGATCCCCAGCCTGGGGCCGAAGCGCAGCAGGAGCCCGGCGCCGTTCTCCACGATCGTGACCGCCGGGCCGATGAGATCCTCGCTGGTCTCGTAGTTGGCGCCCTGGTAGCCCAGCTCCAGACCCCATAGCGGGGAGGGCTTCCAGCCTATGGCGACGCCATAGGCCAGCCCGCTGCCGACCAGATGTGCCGCGGCGCCGGGGAAGAATTGGATCCCCAGCTGCGCCTGGGCCTTGAAGGTCTGGTCCCCGACGGGCGCCGGCGCCTCCACGGCCGAGGCAGCGGACGGGCTGGCGAGGCACATGGCCGCCCCGAGCGACGCGGCGAACCAGGCCCAACTCGTCATCCGGCTCCCCTGGGGACTGGCCTCAAACCCGTCCCGGCTACGGCGTCAATCGTGGGGGCGGGCGTGAGCTCCCCCCGATTGGCAAGAGATAGGGACGCTTGCCGGGCGGATGCAGCCCGACGACGGGTCGTCTCCCATCCGCGGACGCGAGCCTCCGAGGAGATCCACGAGCGTCCGCGCCAGGATCCCGCCCATGGGCGTCTGCGTCCGACGAGGAGACCGCGGGCGTCCGGGCCAGGCTCCCGCCCACGACGCCTGCGTCCGATCAGGAGATCCGCTGACGTCCGAGGCAGGGTCCGGCCCGCACACGAGGGTCGATCGCCATACGCCATTCGGGGCCGATGAGCAGGCGCGCGGGCGCATGGGCCCTCGGCCATCCCCTTCGGATGGGCGGACCATCGCCCCCGCATTCGGGCCGGATCTGCGCCTCGCGCCCTTGACGGGAGCCCGCCGGATCGCCTGTGTTCTCCAGTGAAGTCCATCCCGCCCGAGTCCCTCCCGCACCCGCCGTCATTGGTCGAAGCGTGTCGAAGGGCGGGCGTGCGCGACGAGAGGGTCCTCCACGCCATCGGCTCGGTGCGCCGCGAGTCCTTCGTTCCCCCCCGCTTCCGCTACCTGGCCCATCGCGACGAGCCCATCACGATCTCCCACGGCCAGGCCACCACCCAGCCGTCCCTGGTGGCCCAGATGGTGGAGGCCATGCGCCTCACCCGTCACGATAGGGTCCTCGAGGTGGGCACAGGCCTCGGCTATCAGGCCGCCATCCTCGCGAGGCTCTGCGCCGAGGTGATCTCCATCGAGCGCTTCGACGACCTGGCCGCCCAGGCCCAGCGCAACCTCCAGCGGGTGGGGGTCCGCAACGTCCGGGTGCTCTGTGGCGACGGGAGCCAGGGCTGCGAGTCCCTGGAGCCCTTCGGTGCGATCGTCGTCGCCGCCGCCGCCAAGCGGATCCCCCGGCGCCTCGGGGAGCAGCTCGGCGAGGGGAGGATCCTCGTCCAGCCCATTGGCCCTGGGGGCCGTGAGCTGATCATGGCCTTCCGCAAATCCGACGGCCTCCTCACCCATTCCGTGCCGGTGGTGGCCGGCGCCTTCGTCCCCCTCATGGCTCGAACCGCCGAAGAGGCCCCGGACTTCTCTGTATTCGACTGACGGCTTCTCCAGAGATCGGCCGTCTGGCTGCGCTCCGGCTCGCTTCCGAGGCTCTCGTGACGATCTCTGAATGATTGGAGGGTCCCTCTCGCGATGCACGCTGAGCGAGAGGAATGGGTCTTCACCCTTGGTGTTTGAAGCGCGAAGAAGGCTGCGCCGCTCGACCGTGGGCGATAAGGTTCGGAGCGAAGCAGTGAAGGAGGAAGCATGGCAGCGGCAGGCGCAACGATCGTCGATGTGGACTCGTCCACCTTCGCCCGCGAGGTGATCGAAGAGAGCGGGAGCCGGCCCGTGGTGGTGGACTTCTGGGCGCCATGGTGCGGCCCATGCCGCGTCCTCGGCCCCATCCTCGAGCGCCTCGCCGAGGAGCACGGCGGCAGCTTTCGCCTGGCGAAGGTCAACGTCGACGAGAACGAAGAGCTGGCGAGCGGCCATGAGGTCCAAGGGATCCCGGCGGTGAAGGCCTTCCGCGACGGTCAGATCGTCGACGAGTTCGTAGGCGCCCTCCCCGAGACGCAGATCCGATCCTGGCTCGAGCGCTTCGTACCGGGCCCCGCCGACGCCAAGGTGGACCTGGGCCGCAGCCTCGCCGCCGAAGGGCGGCTGGCGGAGTCGAGGGCCGCCTTCGACGAAGCGCTGAAGCTGCGGCCCAGGCATCCCGCCGCGCTGCTGGAGCTGGCGCGCCTCGACACAGCCGACGGCGACCGGGCCATGGCCGAGCGGCACCTCGATCTCATGAACCCCGACGAGGCCCCGGACCTCGCCCAGGCGGTGGCGGAGCTGCGACTCCAACTCGGCGCCAGCGATCGGCGGAGCGTCGAGGAGTTGGAGGCCCGGACGCGCCAGCAGCCCGATGACCTGGAGAGCCGGGTGGCCCTGGGCAAGGCCCTCGCCGCCGCCGGACGCCACGAAGACGCCCTCCGCACCCTGCTGGAGGTGGTCTCCCTCAGCCCGCGCGAAGGAGCCGGCGAGGAAGCCCGCGCCGCGATGTTGGCCGTCTTCGAAGCGGTGGGGGCGCGATCGGAGCTCGCCGACACCTACCGAGCCCGGATGTCCGCCGTGCTCTACAAATAAGCGATGGCAGAGCGGAGGAGTCTTTGATGCCGGCCCCCGCAAGGGGTACAAGCTTGCTCCATGCGCGCCTCAATCCATCATTGGGCCAGCCTGGCTGCCGCCGCCCTGGCTGCCTGCAGCCCGAGCCAGCCTCCGGCCCCAGTCGACACGGAGCCCGCCATCGAGATCCCCGCCAACGTCGCCGAGGCTGCGTTCCTCGAGCAATACGCCGCGACCTATCGCTTTCGCCTCGGCCGCCCCACCGGGATCCGAGTCACTCCCACCGGTGACGCCGTCCTCTTCCTTCGCTCCGGCCCCCGCAGCTTCGTCAACGATCTGTGGAGCTTCGATCCCTCCACCGGCGAGGAGAAGGTCCTCCTCACCGCCGACGCGATCCTCCAGGGCGCCCAGGAGCAGCTCTCCGCGGAGGAGCTCGCCCGCCGCGAGCGGATGCGGATGGCCTCCCGCGGGATCGCCTCCTTCAGCCTCTCCAAGGACGGCGCCAAGATCCTCGTCCCGCTCTCCGAGCGCCTCTTCGTGATCGAGCGATCCAGCGGCGCGATCGTCGAGCTGCCGGACGACGGCGGCTTCCCCAGCGACCCCCGCTTCTCGCCAGACGGACAGAAGGTCGCCGTGGTGCGGGACGGCGATCTCTGGATCATCGACATCCAATCGAAGACCCAGCGCAGGCTCACCACCAAGGCGAGCCCCACCATCACGAACGGCCTGGCGGAGTTCGTGGCCCAGGAGGAGATGGATCGCTACGCGGGCTATTGGTGGTCGCCGGGTTCCAACCTCGTCGCCTTTGAGGAGGCCGACACCCATGGCGTAGAGACCTCCTACATCGCCGATCCGATGCGTCCCCAGGCCGAGCCCCAGAGCTGGCCCTATCCACGGCCTGGCGAGAAGAACGTCGACGTTCGCCTCGGGATCGTCCGCGCGTCCGGCGGCGCGACCACCTGGGTGAAGTGGGATCGGGAGCGCTACCCCTACCTCGCCACCGTCAACTGGACCGCCGGCGCGCCCCTCACCCTCCTGGTGCAGAACCGGCTGCAGAATGAGGCCGTGCTCCTCCAGGTGGAGGTCTCCACCGGCGAGACCCGCGTCCTGCTCGAAGAGCGCGACGCCGCCTGGCTGAACCTGGATCAGGATGTGCCCCGCTGGCTCCCCGACGGTAGCGGCTTCCTCTGGACCACCGAGCGCCGCGGGCAGTGGCAGCTCGAGCTTCGATCACGAAGCGGCAAGCTCCAGCGCGTCCTCACCGAGCCGGGCCTCGGCTTGCAGCGCCTCGTCGACGTGGACGAGAACAGCCGCACCGCCGTGGTGATCGCCTCGGCCAACCCCACCGAGCGCCACCTCCACCGCCTCTCCCTCGATCCGCCCAAGTCGGGCGATCTCGTCGCGCCGATCCCCCTCACCACCGATCCCGGAGAGCATGACGCCACCTTCGCCGGCGATCATTCGGTCTACGTCCACACCCTCTCCTCCCTGGCCGGCGAGCAGCGCTTCACCGTGCGCCGCGCCGACGGCAGCCCGATCGGCGAGCTGCGCTCGGTCGCCGAGACCCCCGCCTTCCTCCCCAACCTCGAGCTGGTCCAGCTCGCCAACGAACAGGCCATGCGGGCAGCGGTGATCCGGCCGAGGAACTTCGATCCCAAGCTGCGCTATCCGGTGGTGGCTTACGTCTACGCAGGTCCCCACGCCCAGGTGGTCACCTCGGCCCGCGAGCGCTGGCACCTGCAGCAGTGGATCGCGGATCACGGCTTCGTGGTGGTCTCCCTCGACGGCAGGGGCACCCCCGGCCGCGGCAGGGCGTGGGAGCGCGCGATCCACGGCGACCTCATCGGCGTCCCCCTGGCCGATCAGGTCGCCGGCCTCGAGGCGTTGGGGGCGCGCTTCCCCGAGCTCGACATGGAGCGGGTCGGCGTCTACGGCTGGTCCTTCGGCGGCTACTTCTCGTCCATGGCCGTGATGCGGCGGCCGGACGTCTTCAAGGTCGGCGTCGCCGGCGCCCCGGTGGCGGATTGGCGCGACTACGACACCCACTACACCGAGCGCTACCTCGGCCTGCCCGCGTCCAGCCCCCAGGCCTATGAGCAGAGCTCGGTCCTCACCTACGCCAAGGATCTCAGCCGGCCGCTCCTGGTGATCCACGGCACCGCCGACGACAACGTCTACTTCACCCACGCGCTGAAGATCTCGGACGCCCTCTTCCGGGCCGGCAAGGATCACGACTTCCTGCCGCTGGCGGGCTTCACGCATATGGTCCCCGATCCGCTGGTGACCACCCGCCTCTACACCCGGATCACCTCCTACTTCGAGACGCATCTGGGGCGGCCAGCGCCTCGCCGCTGACTCCTGAGGCGATCCGCGCCGAAGGAGCCTGGATCGCGGCAGTCCTTTCGGCGCGAGAGCGTGCGATGCTTCCCGTTGGCACGTCGCGAGCGTCGACCGAACGCTCAACGATGCGTCGACTCCAAGACCTCGCGCCGCACCAGCGGCCGACGCTCTCCCAGCAGCTCGGAGAGGTCCAGGGCGTCCTGCAGCGCGGCGCCGCCCTCGTCGTTGTTGAAGTAGATCCAGGCCTCTCCTTCGTGGGATCGCAGATCGTCTGCGACCGCTCGCAGGGCGTCCCTGCCATAGCGGCCTCGATAGGCAGCCGACGCACCGTGAAAGCGTAGATAACGGAAGTCTCCCGTCGTACGAGGCGGCCGCGTGGGGAGCAGGTCGTGTTCGCAGACAGCGACGCCGAGCTCGTCCAGCGCGTCCAGGATCTCGTCGGCGTACCAGCCCTCCGCCCGGAACTCGAAGACGTGCCGTACCTCCCGGGGCAGGTGCGAGGCGAAGGCCAGGAGGCGATCCGGATCGGGCTTCGTCCACTGTGGCGGGAGCTGCCAGAGCACCGGGCCCAGCTTGGCTCCCAGCTCCCGCAAGGGATCGAAGAAGCGGCGCAGCCCTTCGCCGGTTTCGTTCAACCGCCGTCGATGGGTGAGGTAGCGGCTGCCTTTACAGGCGAAGAGAAAACCCTCTGGCGTCTCCTCCCGCCAACGCCTCACCGCATGCGCCGTGGGAAGCCGATAGAAGGTGAAGTTGATCTCGACCGTGGAGAAGACCTCCGCGTATCGTGAGAGCCATCGAGATTGCGGCATCCCCTCGGGATAGAGGAGCCGCCTCCAATGCGGATACGCATAACCGCTGGTCCCCAGATGCAGTCGTCCCACCCTCCTCAAGCTACGCACCGAATGTCAGTGGGGTCTGCGATAGTCCCGTGAGAAGGAGGCAAGATATGGCCAACGACGGAGCAGGCGAGGTGCTGGTCTTCGATCTCGAGACCCAGCGGGCCTTCGCCGAGGTCGGCGGGCGCCTGCCGGAGCGGCTGGGCCTCTCCCTGGCGGTGGTGTGGTCCTACCAGCGCGAGGAGTTCACCACCTATTTCGAGGATCAAGCCGGGGCGCTGATCGATCGCCTCCTCGCCGCCAGGCAGGTCATCGGCTTCAACCACGAGCGCTTCGACCTCGCGGTGCTCCGGCCCTACGCCGACGGTCGCCCCCTCGAGGCGGTCCAGACCTTCGACCTCCTCCTCGACCTCGAGGCGCGGCTTGGGCATCGCGTCAGCCTGGAGAGCTGCTGCCGCCCCACCCTTGGGGCGACGAAGGCAGGCGACGGCCTCCAGGCCATCACCTGGTATCGCGAGGGTCGCTTCGACCTCCTCGAGCACTACTGCCGCGAGGATGTCCGCCTCACCCGCGATCTCTTCGACTTCGGCAGCGCCAACGGGCAGATCCTCGTCCGCAAGAAGGACGAGGCGGATGGCTGGTACTCCGCCAAAGTGCCGGTCGTCTGGGCGCTCCCCTTCCAGGAGGCTGCGTCCGGCTCCCGCTGACAGCCGAGTTCGTCGATGATCTCACGGACTCTACGTGCCGGAGGCACGAGCGCAAGAGCTCGTCACACACCGCGCCGCTACTTCTCTCTGCCACCCCGAGGCTTCTTCGCGGCGCCGGGCGCCTTCGCTGCGCGGGAGGGCTTCGGCGAAGGCGCTGCCTTGTTGATGCCCTCCCTGGCGGTGTCCGCGGGCTTCACAGCGCCCGCGGCCTTGGAGGCCCGAGCCTTCTTCGCGCCGCCGCCGGCCTTGGCGCCGCCGGCCTTGGTCCGCCTGGCCTGCCGCGCGATCGACTTCTCGAGGGAGGGCATCACGGGAGGCGAGTCGCCGGGCATCGTCGGCGGCCGGCTGGAGTATTTCTCCATCAGGTCGGATCGCATCCGATTGTAGAGCTCCACCGCGTTGCGCAGGACCTCGAGCGCCTCGCGACGACCGAGGGGATCGGAGACCACCACGGCCTTGCGCTCCAACACCTTGTAGTCCTCGAAGAAGCGCTTGAGCTCGCGGAGTCGATGCGGCGGGAGCTGCCAGATGTCGGAGTAGGAGGCGTACTCGGGATCGTCGGTGTGGACCGCGATGAGCTTGTCGTCCTCGCCCATCTCGTCCCGCATCTTCATCACGCCGATCACCGTGGCCCGCATCAGGGAGAGGCTCGCGATGGGCTCGCGGCAGAAGACCAGGATGTCCAGCGGATCGCCGTCGCCGCAGAAGGTGCGGGGGACGAAGCCGTAGTTGGCCGGGTAGTAGACTGCCGAGAAGAGGATCCGATCGACCATCATCAGGCCGGATCGCTTGTCCAACTCGTACTTCACCTTCGAACCCATCGGGATCTCGATCACGGCAGGGATCGGATCCTCGAGGTTGGCCGGTAGTTCGACGTCATGCCACGGATGGTACGCCACGTTCATCTCCTCCCAGAGGGGCGGTGGTCCTGGAAGCCCCGATCGTGCTCGCCTGCTTCAGGCGGGACGCCGGGGCCATCGACCGGGCCAGCGTTCGCTCGCTGTTTGCGAGCGCATCCAACGCATCGGGGGGCGATTCGTCAAGCACGACCCTTCCCAATCAGCGGGCCCGAGGCGAACGAACGCATGGAAGGCCCTTCGCGCAGCGAGAGGGAAACGATCGTCCTTTCGTGGGGCGACTTTCTTACAGGCGTGGAGAACGGTCTTGGTCCCCCCGTCGCCAAGGCCTCTTTCCGCCGCCCCGAAGGTGGGCACAGCTCCCTCGAGAGCATCTGCCGCCCGCGGCGCGCTCCTTGCTAACCGGGAGTCGGGAGGTGTGTACCGTGAGAAAGACCCCACGACTCTTCGTGTCCTGCCTCGTCGCCGGCTCCCTGATCCTCGGTGTCGGCCTCGGCTGCGGCCCTGGAAACGAGACCATCCACAGCCCGAGCATCGTCGATCCCCCCAAGCCTCCCGATCCTCCGGACGACCCACCCAAGTACGGCCCCGAGGGACCGTGGCCCGTGGTGGAGGTCCTGCGCTACGGCCCAGGGGAGGGGATCCCCGGCGTCGTCACCGGGGTGGGCGTCGACGACGCCCAGAACGTCTACGCCATCGACGGCGCCGCCGCCTACGCGATGCCCGTCGGCACGGTCGGCTTCACCCGCACCGACGCCGGCGGCCAATTCGATCGCGGCTATCCGGTGCTGAGCCTCGTCGGGGGCGACGAGGGGAAGGTCTATCTCGGCTTCGACGCCTGGGAGGAGTCGCCGGAGAACCTCAGCGAGGAAGACAAGCTCTACGGCGACGTCGATCGCATGGCGCTCCAACCGGATGGCTCGCTGAAGCTCGAGCACCACTACCAGCTGCAGAACTCCAACGCGCATTGGATGGACCACACCCGCATGATCTTCTCATTGGCCCGGGTGATCGGCGGCCCGAACCACGGCGACGTCTACGTCGGAAGCAACCACGCCGTCACCCTGATCCGCGGCGACGACTATGCCGACCATCGGCATGCGATCTTCCTCGACGACACCGGCTCCGAGGCCATCGGCTATGTGTGGTCGGTGAACACGGATGTCTCGGGAAACCTCCTCTATGCCGGCCATTGGAAGGTCGCCGCCCTGCCCCCGTCGCCGATGGATACGGTGATGAGCTTCGTCGATTACAATCGGGTGAAGTGGCTGGTCGACACCTGGCCGCAGCACCTCGGCCCGATCGAGGTGCCCAAGAACCTTCATGCGGTAGCAGGCGATCTCTCCCAGGGCAGGATGTACGTCGGCTCGTGGGGGATGGGCCTCTCCGCCATGCAGCACGCGCCGCGGAGGTGGTGGTCCGTGGCGGGCACCCCAGACTCGATGATCACCAGCCTCGAGCTCGATCCCGCCGATGGGAAGCTCTGGGTCGCCACCGGCTCCAGCGGGCTCTGGCGCTGGGATCCTGCCTCGGGCGATTGGGAGCAGAGCCCCCTCGTCCCCGCCGGCCTGCGGGTGAATCAGATCTACCTGGACTCCACCGTGACGCCCCGGGCGCTCTACGCGGCGACCAACGGTGGCCTCTATGTGTTGCGCGCTCCATAAGCCTAGGTAAAACATGCGCTTACGTGATGGAAGCGCATGTAGCATGGCTCGGGGCGCACCCATGAGTCTCTCCCTAGTGCCGAAACATTGAGTCATTGTCTCGTCTTGGGCAATGACTCGGTGTACGCTGCGGACATAGCAGCGAGAGTGTCCGCCCCACCAGCCGGGCTGCGTTCCACGGGAGAGTGCCCCATGCCAAAAGTGCTGTTGCTCAGCTTCGACAACGAGACCATCGGCGCGAGAGCCGCCTCCTTCGAGAGCGCAGGCTTCGAGGTGGGGCGCGGTGAGCCGTCCTGGCCGGCCTGCCTCCAACTCGCCACCGCCTTCGACCCCGACGTCATCGCCATCGACTGCGCCAAGCTCCCGGCCTTCTGCCGCGAGGCCGGCGCCAAGCTGCGCGGCGCGGCCGCCACCCGGGGAAGCCCGCTGGTGCTCTTCAACGTCGCGGAGCAAGACGTCGAGCAGAGCCGGCTCCAGGTGGTGGGCGGCGTGGTCGCCTACGAATACGAGCTGATCGATCGCCTGCGCTCGGCCATCCTCACTCGCTACGCCAACCGCGCCCGAGCGGAGATCGAGGCGAGCCGGGCCAAGGAGGAGTCGCGCGCCGCCAAGGCCCCCAAACGAAGCGAGTCGCAGACCGCCGCGGAGACGCCAGCGGAGACCGAGGCGCCCCAGCGCGCGGCCCTCCAGGAAGCGATGTTGCAGCACGTCGCCCAGCAGAAGGCACGAGAGGCGGCGACGTCCACACGGGCCACCCGCGCCGCGGCGAAGGTGCAGGAAGCCAGCTCCGCCGTCGCCGCTGCCGCAGCCAGGATCGAGTCACTGCCTACGTCCGTCGAGACGGACGAGCACGCCCCGCCTGCCGCCCTCGCCACGGCGACCGCCGCCGCCGCGATGAAGCCTGCCGTCGTGAAGAAGGCAGCCGTAGCGAAGAAGGCAGCCGTAGCGAAGAAGCCGGCCGCAGTGAAGAAGGCAGCCACCGCGAAGAAGGCAGCCATAGCGAAGAAGGCAGCCATAGCGAAGAAGGCAGCCACCGCGAAGAAGGCAGCCACAGCGAAGAAGGCAGCCACCGCAAAGAAGGCAGCCACGGCGAAGAAGGCAGCCACAGCGAAGAAGGCAGCCACCGCGAAGAAGGCAGCCACAGCGAAGAAGGCAGCCAC
>JBEBXK010000029.1:0-45095 GCA_040391605.1 Vulgatibacter incomptus | reverse complement strand
TCGATCATCGGGTAGCGCTCGAGGCCGTAGTCGGAGTTGTAGCCCTTCATGTTCATGATCGCGTCGATGCCGACGGCGTGGGCGTCGGTGCCGGTGCAGCCGCCGACGACGACGATCTTGCGGCCGAGCTCGTCGTCGATGGCGTCGTTGAGATCGTCGAAGCCCAGCTTGTGGATCTTGACCTCCGGGACGTCGATCTCGGCGTAGTCGAGGAAGAGCTGGGTCTTGGCGTAGCAGACGAAGAAGGTGTAGCCCTCCCCCGCCGACTCCATCTGGGCCACCAGCACGTCCACGAAGCCCTGCTTGCCGAGGAGCTGACGGGCGGCCTCCTTGGCCTTCTCCGAGGCCGCCACCGGCAGCACGAAGGAGAGCTGCACCAGGCCGTCGTCCTTGCGGTCGCCGTAAGGGCGGATGATGTGCTGGGCAGGCTTTCTGGCGGCTCTCATCGCGGCACCTCCGCCTTGGAGACTCGGCGTCCGTCCGGGAGGATCACGCCGTTCTCGGCCTCGAGGATCTCGAGGATGGGGTTGAAGTAGTCGTCACGCTTCTCGACCACGCCGGAGAGGCCCTTGCCCCCGTCGACGGGGCGCTTCACGCCGGCGAAGCGGCCCTTGGCGATGGCGTCGAACATGCCGATCTCGGCAGCCTCCTCGAGCATGGTCACCGCCTCCTCGAAGACCTCCTGCTGGCGTTGGGCGATGCGGCCGTTGGGGTTGATCTGGAGCTCGTCGCCGAGCCAGGCGCCGGCGCGGTAGATGTAGTCGGCCATCTTCAGCGCCGCGTAGCGATCCATCAGGAAGGGGTTGTGCATCGCCTCGGTCATCATGCCGAGGAGCTGGATCCCCTGCCTCGTCCAGATGGCCATCAGATCGGCCATGGCGTCGTAGGCGTGGGCGAAGAAGATATCGCCGTCCTTATGCTTGGTGGGCGGCATGTACTTGAGCGGATGGTTCGGGAAGCAGCCGCGGATCAGATACGCCTGCGCCAGCTCCCAGAGCAGGGTGTCGGGATAGGCCGTGTCGATCTCGAAGGAGTGCCCCAGGCCCATCAGCTCGTCGGGAAGGCCGGCGCGGTGGGCGAAGGCCTCGTTGATGAACTGTGAGGCGATCACCTGATGCGCCGCCTCGTAGGCGTCGGCGGTGGTGATGTAATTGTCCTCGCCGGTGTTGATCAGGATCCCGGCGTAGGCGCAGATCCGCCGCGAGAAATACTGGTCCACCATGGTGCGATGCGGGTTGATGTCACGGAAGAGGATCCCATACATCGCGTCGTTCAAGAGGTGGTCCAGGCGCTCCCAGGCCGCCATGAAGGCGATCTCCGGCATACAGAGGCCGGAGGAGTAATTCACCAGGTGGATGTAGCGCCCCAGCCGCTTGGACTCCTCGTCAAGGGCCTCGCGCATGATCCGGAAGTTCTCCTGGGTGGCGAAGGTGCCGCCAAAGCCCTCGGTGGTGGCGCCGTGGGGCACGTAGTCCAGGAGCGACTGCGCGGTGGAGCGGATCACGGCGATGATGTCGGCGCCGTTCTGCGCGGCGCTCTTCGCCTGCTCCACGTCGTCGTAGATGTTGCCGGTGGCGACGATCAGGTACTTCAGCGGCGCGCCGTCTGGCGAGGAACCGATCTTCAAGCCCTTCTTCAACGCGTCCCGCTGCTCCACCCGCGCCTTCAGCTCGGCCATGGCCGCCTTGGCCTCGATCCGCATCTCGCTGCGGATGGCCGCCTCCTCCTCGGCCCCCAGGGGCTTGCGCAGCTCCTCGATGGGCAGGCGGATCAACGCCTCGATCATCTCGGTGGGCGAGCGGCCGCCCAGCCTCATGGCGCGACCGAGCCAGTAGGCGGCGCCGCGATCGAGGACGCCGGCCTCGTGGAGCCGGTCGACCATCAGGTTGGCGAGGGGGACGCCCTGCGGCCCTGCCCCGGAGATGCCGAAGAGGCGCAGCACCGTCCGCTCGGTGGAGACGGTGGTGTGGCGCTCGATCAGCTCGAAGGTTGAGGCGGTGATCTTCCACGCGAGCTCCCGGGCTCGCGCGATGCGCTCCGGGGCGACGAAGATCTGGGGAGGCGCATGCGGCCCCGGCGGCGGCGGAATGGTCTGAGGCTGGTTGGACATAAGGCGCGTATATATGCCGGCGAACCTCCCCTCCTGCAACCTTCGCGCGATGGGTGCAGGGCGAGGATCACGGCTCGGTCAGCGTAGGAGCGCGTCCCAGTCTATGGGCTCACCGAGCTCGTGGCGGTAGCTGCCGGCGCCGGAGCGCGCGCGCAGGTTGCGAAAGCCGGCCTGGAGCACGGCCTCGACCGTGGCGCCGCGCACCGCCGGCCGCAGCTCGTCGCGTTCGGCGCCTACCCGGGTCACGAACCCTCTGCCGTCGCGCACGGGCTCATCCACCGCCAGGGCCACGCCCTCTCCGTCGAAGACACGGAAGGCCCGCCCCGCTCTCATGCCGTCGACCAGGCCCAGGATCCCGTGGGTCTCGTAGACCACCCGATCCGGCGTGGGCACAGCCTCGGCGACGCCCCCTCGATCGGTCGCGACCTCCGGCTCGAAGCGCTCGACGAAGACGCTGCGGATCCCGGCGGCCGCTGCCGAGGCGACGTCGCGCCGCAGCGAGTTACCCACGTAGATCGAGTCGGCCGGAGCGACCTCGAGACGCTCGCAGAGGCGCAGGAGGATCGTCGGATCCGGCTTTCCGATCCCCTCTTCGCCGGAGATGGTGACGGCATCGAACCACCCCGCCGCGCCGGAGGTGACGATCTTCTCGCGCTGCAGCTCCGAGGCGCCGTTGGTGGCACAGCCGATCAGCAGCGCGCGATCCTTCAGGGAGTCGATCAGGGAGGAGGCCTCGGCAAAGGGCACGAAGCGCCGCCGACGCTCCGCCTCGAAGCGGGCCTCGAGCTCGGCGGCGATGGGGAGCTGCACGCCGCAGGCAGCGAGGGCGTCGGCGAAGACCCGGCTGCGCAGCATAGCCGCCAGGCCGGCGAGCCCGGGGATCTGCAGGCGAGTCGCAGGGCCGAAGTGACCCCAGAGGCACTCCTCCCAGGTGACACCGAAGCGGGCTTCGATCCCCATGCGATCGAGCGATTCCCAGCTCGCATGAGCGACGGCCTCCACCATCCCGACGAGGCCCCCCGGCGCGAGGGCGAGCCGCTCCTCCACGGGCTGGCAGGTGGCGGTGAGGGCCTCCCGAACGGCGGAGGCCTCGGGGAGCAGAGTGTCGTCCAGGTCGAAGAGCACAGCGCGGAGCACGGGCGCACCTTCGCCCAGGGCCGAGCCGGACTCAACCCGGAACTGCCGCGGCGGACGTTCAGGTGCGGGTCGGACTCAACCCGAAGCTGCGGCGGTGGCCGCGGCGTAGGTTTCGGAGGCGGGACACAGTGCCCGCGGCGGACGTGCAGGGCCATGCGCGGGCATCGCGCCCTTGTGAAAACGGTTGCAAAAGGAGGCTCCCACCCCCTTTGTTGGGAGGGACTCCTTTGGAAAGGAACCTCATGCTCGGCAAGGCACTCACACTCCTCGGTCTCGTGGTCGCGGTCGTCCTGGCGGTCGCCTTCCGGCTCCGCGGCGAGGACGCCGAGATGGCGGTCGGCATGATGTGGGGGATCGGCGGCGGAACCGTCGCCGCCCTCTCTGCCATCGGCGGCGCGTTCTGGGCCGAGTCCCGGAAGCTCAAGCTCAACCAGGCCCTCGCCATCGTCGTGATGGGGATGCTCTTTCGCATGCTCTTCCTGGGCGCCTTCATGCTCGCCGCCATCAAGCTCGCCCTGGTCAATCCGATGGCGTTCATCCTCGGTTTCGCCGCGGTCTACGTGGCGGGTCAGGCCCTCGAGGTCTGGATGCTCGCCCGCCTGACGAAGGGCCGCGCGAGCTGAACGATTCGGTGCCCGCTTGTTCACGGGGAGATCGATCGTGGGGGCTCTGCAGAGCCACTCCGAGTATCCGTAGCCTCCGCCACCTCGAGCGCCTCGGCCCATCCATGCGACAGGGATCGATCATGCACAGAGTGTCTGGGTGAACCCCAAATCCGGAGGCGCCTCAAAATGGATCCCAGCGAGATTCGTGAACGCATCCTCGCCGAGAGGCGCGGGATGAACGATCTCCTCGACGAGGCGAAGTGGATCGCGAGCGGTGTCCTCGAGAACCGCGAGAGCTATCGCGCGCTCCACTCCATCGCCATCCGCCTCGAGGAGGCCCTCTCCGACCTCTTCCACGAAGAAGAGGAGATCCTCGAGCCAGCCTTGCGAGACATCGACGCCTGGGGCGAGGTGCGCGCGAGCCGACTCGAGGAGCACCATCACTTCCAGCGGATGGCCGTGCACCAGAGCTGCGCCGAGGTCCTCGAGGGAAGGCTCCCAGCCCGGCGGGCCGCCGAAGAGCTCCTCGAGCTCCTGGACGCGGTCAACGACGGCCTCGCCCGATCCGAGCGAACCTTTCTCGGCCGTGACCTCCTCCGGGACGACCTCGTCTCCATCCGCCAATCCGGCGGCTGACTGCAGAGTTCGTGAAGAAATTCACGGACTGCGAGCCGGAGGCGAGCGAACGCTAGAGCCCCTTTCACGCGCAGCGCGTGTGAGGGGTTCATCTCCTCCCTGCAGGGAGGCGGCTCCCTCACAGGCTCTGTTCCGATCAGGCGAAGCGCGCTTCGAAGTGGGCGCGGAGCTTGGGGTGCTTGCGGAGCAGGTCGAGGGTGAGCTCCGCATGGCCGTGGGCGAAGCCGTTGCCCATGTAGAGGGCGGCGTCCTTACCCACGCCCTCGGCCCCGAGGGCGGCGGCGGTGAAGCTCGTCGCCATCGAGAAGAAGATCACGTCGCCGCGATCCTTGGCGGCGAGGATCGAGCTCATCTCGGTGCGGGGGACGCTCGCGCAGTTGATGACGACATCGCAGAGGGCGCCGCCGGTGGCAGCACGGACCTTCTCGAGGACCTCCACCGGCTTGGTGGCATCCGCGACCAGGCCCTCGTCGGCGAGGCCCATCCCGACCAGGGTGTCGACGGCATTCTGAGAGATGTCCAGGGCCAGGACCCGTGCCCCCTTGTCTCGGGCCTGTGCACAGCAGAGGGCGCCGCTCTTTCCCGAGCCCAGGACGAGGACGGTCTGGCCCTTCGAGACCATCCGCTCCACCAGGGCAGGGGCGCCGCAGACGTCCAAGGCGGCGAGGGCCAGGGTGTCGGCCATGTCGTCGGGGAGCTTGGCCCAGACGCCGGAGGCGAAGAGGATGGCGTGGCCCTTCACGTCCACGCGATCGTTGTCCACGTGGACCTCGGTGACCTCGTCGAGGTGAAGGGGGGTGAGGGTGAGGGAGACCAGGGTCGCGATCCGATCGCCGGGGCGCAGCGTCTCGACCGCGGGATGCGAGGGGCCGACGGTGCGCACCCTGCCGATCAGCATGCCGCCGGAGCCGGTGACCGGGTTATGCATCTTGCCTCGCTCACGAACGATACGCGTGATCTCGGCTGCGATCTTGACGGGATCGCCGCCGACCGAATCCTTGATCTGCTTGAAGGAGGCAGCGTCGACGTTGAGGTGATCGACGTCGATCACCAGCTCGTCGGGGCCGGCGGGGAGCGACGGATCGACCGCGTCGGCGGCCTGCGGGAGGACGCCGACCGGGCGGAACACCCGACTGAGGCCATACGGATCGAGGGCGCGGGACATGGAGCGTCTCCTGGCTCTGGGCCCACCGCCTGCTGGCGACGGGGCCCCTGAAGGGAGACGCCCTGCTATCCGAGCGCCGCAGGGGCCGCAAGCCCTTTGCGCCCGAGGGCGTTTGAAAGAATCGCCCCCGCAGCGCGGGAGCAATTCCTCCAATTCGCGCCGTCTCTTGCGTTCGCTCGCCTCCGGCCCCCCGTGTCTGTGAACCTCTTCACAAACACTCAGTCGATCTGCAGCGGCCTCGTGCTCGCGCTCTCGCCGGAGGGAGCGCTTGGGGGCGAGACCGAGGGAGGGGCCTTCGCCACGTGGTTCACGAGGCCGTTGCCCAGGCCCTGCAGCAGGTCGATCGGGATCGGGATGATGGTGTGGTTACCCCCGGTGCTCACCTCTACCAGGGTCTGGAGATAGCGGAGCTGAAGGGTGGTGGGGTTCACCGCCATCACGTCGGCGGCGAGGGCCAGCTTCTCGGCTGCCTGATGCTCGCCCTCGGCCGCGATGATCTTCGCGCGGCGCTCGCGCTCCGCCTCGGCCTGCCTGGCGATGGCCCGCTGCATGTCAGAGGGGATGTCGATGTGCTTGACCTCCACGTTGGAGACCTTCACGCCCCAAGGCCCGGTATGAGCATCGAGCACCTTCTGCAGATCCGAGTTGATCCGCTCGCGCTGGGAGAGGAGCTCGTCCAGCTCGACCTGCCCGAGGATGGCCCGCAGCGTGGTCTGGGCCAGCTGCGAGGTGGCGTAGAAGAAGTCCTCCACCTGGAGTACGGCGCGGTCGGCCTGCATCACCCGGAAGTAGACGACCGCGCTGACCTTCACGCTGACGTTGTCTCGGGTGATCACGTCCTGTGGCGGGACGTCACGAACCACCGTGCGCAGATCCACGATCACGATCCGCTCCACGAAGGGGATGATCCATCGGAAACCCGCGCGCTTGAGCCCAGTGAAGCGGCCCAGCCGGAAGATCACGCCGTTCTCATACTCATTGACGATCTTCACTCCCGACACGAAGAGAAAGAATACGATCGCTGCCGGCACCAGAATTGCCACCCAACCTAGCTCTGCCATCTCTGCCTTCTTCCTCGACGGTGAGCAGCAGGCCATCTACCTGCAGCACCTTCACCGCGACATCAGGAGCGATGGCGCGATCCGAGACCGCCCGCCACCTCTCACCGTGAACGAAAACTTCACCGCCCGAATCGTCGACCGTCGACAGCGTCCGGCCCACTTCTCCGATCAACCCGGCGTCTCCCCCGCGCTGTGGCATCTTCCGCGCCTCTGCCGCCCGCAGGATCACGTAGATCGCCGCGCCGCCAAGGAGGATCGCGGTGGGCCCCAAGAGCGCCCAGGAGATCCCGAAGGATCGATCGACGAACCATCCCGTGTCGAAGCGATCGACCAGGAGTACGCCCCCCAGGATCAGGAGCGCCACGCCGCCCACCCCGAGCAAGCCGCTGGCGACGAAGAGCTCGGCGACGATCATCCCGAGGCCGAAGAGGATCAGGATCACCCCGCCCGCCTGGATCGGCAGGGAGGAGAAGGCGATCATCGCCAGCACGAGGCAGATGGCGCCGAAGAGCCCCGGCGCGATCCCGCCCGGATGGGCGAGCTCGATGGCGATGCCGAGCCCTCCCACCAGAAAGAGGATGTAGGCGATGGCGGGGTTCGCCAGCCAATGGACGAAGCGCTGCCTCGCAGACGGCTCCAGCGGCTCGACCCGCGCGCCCTGGGTCCGGAGGATTCGGGGTCCGTCGTCCAACTCTACCGTCCGGCCCTCCACCCGATCGAGGAGCTCGCGCTCGGAGCCGGCGAGGAGGTCCACCACGTCGATCCGCACCGCCTCGTCCGCCGTGACGCTGACGCTGTCGCGGACCGCCGCCACCGCCCACTCGGCGTTGCGGCCGCGCTGGTTGGCGATGGCCTCGGCGAAGGCGGAGGTGTCGTTGACCACCTTCTCGGCCATATGCTTGCCGGCCTTCTCGGGATCCTCGCCGCCACCCAGGACGGGATGGGCGGCGCCGATGTTCGTGCCGGGCGCCATGGCCGCCACGTGGGAGGCCAGGGTGAGGAAGACGCCCGCGCTGCCGGCCCGGGCACCCGAGGGACCGATCCAGACCAGCACCGGGATCTTCGCGCCGAGGAAGGCCTGGACGATCTCCCGGGTGGCGTCGAGGGCGCCGCCAGGAGTGTCGATGCGGACCAGCAACGCCTCGTAGCCACCGGTCTCTGCGCGGCGTACACAGTCGACGAGGTAGGCCGCCGAGCCGCCGTCCACCGTCCCGTGGAGGGAGCAGCTCGCCACGACGCGCACCGAAGGCACCCCGGGGACCGCTTCGGCGGCGCCGGGGCCTTCGGGCCGCACCATCTCTGCATCGGGTTCCGCTCCAGCGGCCAGACCGTACGCCCCCAGCAACATCGAGAGCGCGAGGAGGATGAGCCCATGGAGGCTGCGGCGGGATGGGGCGAAGGACATGATCTCTCTGGGCTCGCGGGTAAGCGCATTGTACCAGCAATGCAAACGTATCGGAGGGGAGACGAGCGACCGCCCGCTGGCCTTGGCGCCGCTCCTTCCGTGGCTCAAAGCCTGTAAAGGATCGCCTCCGCGGCGGGCAGGAGGCTATTTTTCACACGCGCTGCGGGCGAAGGGCTCCTTCGAGTACCCGCTCGCCACTGGGCTCGTGATCGATTCACGAACTCTCAGCCATCACCAGTTTGAGATCCTCCCAGGCTTTGCCCTTCTCGCTGGGGCGTAGAGCCAGGTACGCTGGGTGAAAGCTCGGCATCAGGGGGATGCCACGATACCGATGCCAGCGCCCACGGAGCCCGGCGATCGGTGTGTCGACGTCAAGGAGTAGCTGGGCCGCCTGCTGGCCCAGCACGACGATGGCCCTGGGGCGGAGCGATTCCAGCCTGGCCCGCAGCAGCGGCTCACAGGCGCTCTCCGCGCCAGTGGAGGCGCCCGCCTGACCGCAAGGCAGCAGATAGCTGAGGTGGACGCTCTGCCGCCCTTGGCCCATCGCCTCGAGCATCTTGTCGAAGAGGGCGCCGGCCTCACCCTCGAACGCGCGCCGTCCCGGCTCCCCACCCTCGGGCCACTCGCTGACGAAGACGAGCTCCACCTCCCGCAGAACTTCGGAGTCGGACGCCCCGGCCTCGCAATGGACGCAGGCGCCCTGGGCCCTTTCGCGCTCCGACGACCTCTCGCGCCGCCGCGCCACAGCCTGCCCAGCCGAGGTGGGCGCCATGGAAGCGGATGCCGCCTGAGCGGATGACATCGAAGCGGGCGCCATCGAGGTGGGCATCGCAACGGCTCGGGCCGCCGCGGCTTGCCCCCCAGCAGGATGTACCATCTTTGGCGCCGCCGGCAGCTCGCGCTCCCCCTGCTCGCGGGCCCAGAGGAGATGACGTCCAAGCTCCCGCGCCACCTCGGCGAGCTCTCCCATCGTCTGTGCCTGATCGCTCATCGTCTCCCTTTAACGTTTCGAGAGGACAGCCGCGACGCGATCGAGGATCGCGCCCGCCACCTCGGCCTTGGATTGAAGTGGGAGCGGATGGGCCTCTCCCGACGCCTCCAGCAGCAGCACCTCGTTGTCCTCGCTGCCGAAGCCACGGTCGGGCTGGCCCACCAGGTTGGCCACGATCAAATCGAGGTTCTTGGCCACCAGCTTCCGTCTGGCGTTCACCTCCAACTCCTCGGTCTCGGCGGCGAAGCCCACCAAGACGGGGCGAGGGGCGCTGCCCCGCACCCTCCCGGAGAAGGTCGCCAGGACGTCCGGCGTACGCTCCAGCACGAGGGTCTCCGGGCCGGGCTGCTTCTTTACCTTATGCTCCGCCCTGGCGGCCGGCCGCTGATCCGCCACCGCCGCCGCGGCGATGAAGACGTCGGAGTCGCTCACTCGCTCGAGGGCCGCGCCCAACAGCTCCTCCGCGGAAACGATGGAAACCACCCTCACATCCGCCGGCGCCTCCAACTCGGTGGGGCCGGAGAGCAGCGTCACCTCCGCGCCTCGATCGCGGGCGGCCGCGGCGAGGGCGTAGCCCATGCGTCCCGTCGACGGATTGCTGAGGTAGCGGACCGGATCCAGGTGCTCCCGGGTCGGGCCTGCGGTGATGGTGATTCGTACACCCCGTAGATCCTGCGGCGCGAGCAGCCGGAGCGCCACCTCCAGGATCTCCTCCGGCTCCGCCAGGCGCCCTGCCCCGACGTCGCCGTCGGCGAGGAGCCCCGAGGCCGGCCCGACGAAGTGGAAGCGTCCGAGGCCGCGCAACGCCTCGACGTTCGCCTGGACCAGCTCGTTCTCCCACATGGCGACGTTCATCGCCGGCGCCACCAGGATCGGGCAGCGGGTCGCCAACGCCGAGGTGGTGACCGCGTCGTTGCCCATGCCGGCGCGCACCCGCGCGATCAGATCGGCGGTCGCAGGCGCGAGGACCATCAGATCGGCCCCCCGCACGAGGTCGAGGTGCCCGTACTGCGCGTCCTGCGCCGGCTCCAGCACGTCCGTCAGGACCGAGCCACCGGAGAGCGCCTGCACCGTGAGCGGGCTCACGAAGTGCGTGGCCCCGACCGTCATCGCCGCCCGAACCTCCGCTCCGGCGTGCATGAAGAGGCGCAGCGCGTGGCAGGCCTTGTAGGCGGCGATGCCCCCGCCGAAGCCCCAGACGATCCTGCGCCCAGCCAGCGTCCGATTCGTTCTCGACATGGATCTCCAATATCCCGAAAGCTCGTCCCCGCGCTACGGCTGGTGGTGGACGCTTCTCATGCCCGATCGCCGCGCTCGTCCCGGAGAGTGACCGCTTCCGCGACGCGACGGGAGGAGCTTGGCAGGATTGACTATGCTCTCCCGACAACCGAAGTGGATCCGACCCTGCCCGGCTCAGGGAGACAGAGTCGGCTATGCTTCACATCGGAAGGCGATCGTCACGCTCTCCAATGGACGCACCTACCTCTTCGACGGAGCGCGAGCCAGCCGCGAAGCGCTTGCGGGCGAGGAGCTCTTGGTCATCGCGACCGATCCCGGGGAGAGGTGGGTCACGCTGAGGGGCCGCGAGTCGCTCTACCGGCTCGACCTCATGGACGGCGCCCTCGACCAGGTCGAAGCGCCACCGATCGTGGGTCTCCTCTCGGACAAGGCGCTCACCCTCTTCGTCGGGGACGACCGTATGCTCTATTCGCTGGCTGCCGGTTCGATTGTTCCCACCCCGGAGTTTCCCCGGAGTGGTGGCTCACCACCGAGAGCCTGGACGACGAGCGAGGGTGGCGCGTCGTGGAAGGTCTCTGGAATAATGAGCCATTCCGTGTGGCGGTTGACTTCGGCGACCCCTGGGTCGGGCCCAAGGGCAGCCAGTTCGTTCGCGAGTCAGAAGCCAAGAGGGTCGCGGTGCTCGGCCCTTACATCGATCAGCCCGGCGGGACCAGGGTGCGGACGCTCGATTGCATCGACTTCGCGACGCACCGAAGCTCCGCTATTGCGGCTGCGGTCTCCACCGCCACATCGGACTGCAAGACCATGCTCTACACGGAGCCTGCCGCGTCGACGTGGACCGTGGGCGCTCTCGACCTGGCCACCTGCGACGTGACTTCCCTGACCGACGTCGAGTCCACCGCCTGGAGCCGAGGCAATGGGGTCGTCGTGCGACTAGGGGGTGGGAGCGAGCTCCTATGGCTGGGCGGATCACCGCCGTCGAGCGGCGTCCTCTGCTCGGATGCGAGGGGAGAGTTCGGCGATGAGATCATCTTCGGATGCGTCGAAGGTGCATCGCCTCATTCCCTCTCCGTGTTCAACAGCCGGGCCGGGACAGCGCAGGTCTGGACGGACGATGCAGTCGATGCCCCGTCCGTCACGGGGGACGACGACTTCGCGACCTTCGCGTGGATCGACTCGGATGGACGGCTCCATGCCAGGCTCGCCGGGCAGGTCGAGCTGATCGCCGACTGCCCCTCCCTTGGATCGACGTTCATCCTGCCTCTCGATGGCATCTCCGCCAACCAGGCGCTGGCGCAATGCGCCGCTCCGGCGGGTTCGTGGCTCCTCGATTTCTTGGCGCGTAAGTCCACGCGCCATCGACTGTGTCGCCTCACCGGACGGCAACCTGGCCGTCTGCACCCATCCCTGTGGGACGGAGACCTGCGCGCGCGTGCATGATCTCGATTCCGGGACGTCGACTGCGTTGGCGCCGACGTCCTGAGCGAGGTGACGACCAAGGGCTGGTTCGCGTACGCCGCCGCAGAGGGAGTGAAGCGGCGCTGATCGTGATCGATCGTGTCTCGGGCGAAGTCTCCGCGACCCTGCCGCGCTGGCATGAGTCCTCGGGAAGGGCCGCGGGATTCCGACTCGCCCTGCACGACGCCGACGCCGTGCGCTCCACCGCGTCTTTGACGGTGATCTCCGACGACTCCTGGCGGACGCTACCGCTCCGAGTGGTGGTGACCGAAGGAGGCTTCCCTCTGGTCGGAGCCCGCATCGTCTTCGACACGCCGACGCCAGATGGGATGGCCTTCGCGGCGGCCGATCTCTTGGGGGAGATCAAATCCATCCTCCATCCGGATTTCGGCCGGCATGCGATTGGCTCGATGTACGACGGCTCGCTGCTCTTCGTCGCGGACGGCTGGACCTGGCAGGAGGCGCCTGGCGAGTCGCTGGCGATGCTGGCGGGCGAGGCGACGACGATCGAGGCCAAGGCCGCCGACGCGATCGTCTTCCACGCCCGCTGGCCCTTCGTGACCTATTGGCTCGAGTCGGATTGAGGACGTCCCCCTCGCGTCACGTCGTGGATTCATGCCATCAGACTGGGTGCTCAATCAGACCGCCCCCTGGTATCACACCTCATCCGGGTTCAGGAGCCGGGGTCAAGGGCGCGGAGCCGCTTCACCTCGTCTGAGGGGATCACCGGACCTTTGCCGATCCCTTCGCAAAGAGCGGCCTCGCGTCGCCAGGCGGGGCGATTGTCGACGAGCTCGGACCAGAAGGGATACGCACGGCATTGCCCCGGCTTCACGGCCTCCACGGAGCAGAGATCGCCATCCAGGAGGGGGCAGCCAGCGTCTCCCTCGACCTCGATCACCCAGCCTTCGCCGTCGGGGAGCTCGCTGAGGTAGCGACTCCGGAACTGCGCCAGGCCCAGGCCGAGGAAGGCCGCCAGGCGGGCGGGCTCGTCGGCGGCGAGATAGACCACGCCCGGGCGGCGGCAGCAGGCGCCGCAGCGGGTGCACTCGAAGCGCAATCGCCTGCGCGGGAGCTGAGGGAGCTTCATCCTCCGACGCTAATCGCGGCGTCTGCAGATCGAAAGGGAAGCTTTCCAAATGGACGCAACCTGCGATGGGCCCCTCCCGACTTCGCCCGTCGGTCGAATCGTTGCCGCCCGAGGCTGGTCTCCTGCCGAAGCCACGCTCCGACGCGCATCTTGCTGATCGTCGAGCGAGGTCAGCCCGCCGCCTGCGGTGCGCCACGGCGTGCATGAGCGAACGTTGCCCCTATCCCAAACGACCTCCGCCGATCCATCCTGCACACGGCTCTCGGGGATCGTCGTCCTTGACGTACCAGCCGCGGCATGAAGAACTTCGCCCCCTTGAACCTCCTCTCCACCGACGCCGATTGGGTCGCCTCCCGCCCCGCCTACGCCTTCCTGCTGGTGGTCCTCGTGATCCACCTCAGCGTGGGATCGTTCGTCCAGGCGGCGAATCCCTCCTTCGGGATCGCGTTCGATGAGCTCTTCATCTTCGCGGGCCTCACCCTGCTGATGGTGCGGGCGATGAACTTTCGGCCGCGCCCCTTCCTCGCGATACGAGCGCCCTCCCCCTTGGCGTGGGCCCCGGTGATCGCGGCGGCGGTGGTTGGCTTCTTCGCCTCCGGCGCGCTGAACGCCCTCAACCGCCTCGCGGTGGGCCCGGAGATCGCCAAGCGCTTCGACGTCGGCAGGCTCTTCGAGACCCCCGGCGCCGGCGAGGGGATCCTCCTGGTGGTCGGGGTGGTGATCCTCGCACCCATAGGTGAGGAGCTGCTCTTTCGCGGCTATCTGATGCGGATCCTGGGGGCGCGCTACGGGGCGAAGGGCGCGGTCCTGGTCACCAGCGCCCTCTTCGCCCTGGTGCACTTCAACCCCGCGTCGATCGTCGCCCTCTTCGCGCTGGGCCTGGTCTTCGGCCTCCTCCGGATCTGGACCGGCTCGATCTTCCCCTCGATGCTCGCCCACGCCATCCAGAACGGCGCATCATCCGCCATCCTCCTCACGGGCCTCGCGGAGCAGAGCCCCGACGAGCTCCCGGTGGGCGACGCACTCCTGATGCTGGTGGTCTCCGCGCCGCTGGTGATCGCCGCCCTCTTCTGGCTCCGCCGCCTGAAGCTCAGCCATCCGCTGGACGAGGCGGTGGTCGCCGTCGACGTCGGCGAAGATCATCGGATCAGCTTCTCTCGCGTTCGTCGGCCGCTGGCGATCGGCCTCGCGGCGGCCATCGCCGTGCTGGTGATCTTCTTTGCGGTGAGCGGCGGAAAATAGCTTCGCCGCGGGCGCTGGTCGTGCGCCCGCGGCGAGCCTCTTTTCGAGAGGCGCGGTGGCGGGTTTGCCTCGCGGCTCCGCGCAGCTCGCGAGACGGGCGGAGGCTCCGGGTCCTCCACCGGGCGGGAACGCGGAGCAGCTTCGCTCCGCTTCTGCTGACGTCGGCCGGGAGCGATGAATTGCTCCGCCGGCCGCTCCGTCCCCGGAAGTTCTTTACGCCCTGGCCGTCATCCTGACCGCTGGGCGAAACCTCATGCCTCGTCGCGTTGCGATCGCGCCGAAGCTGCTGCTGCCCGGCGGGAGCGCTGCCGCCCGCCGCCTCATCGTCTCCTTGCCTTGGATGCCGCGTGCTCCGGGAAGTCGCTTCCGATTCGGTTTCCATCAGCAGACGAAGGAGGCGCTCGTTCATTCAACCGTTGGTCGTCCGAATGATTCCCATTCGGGCAAGCGGGCGGATTCCCTCGAGGAAATCGACACACCCTTCGAGCCTCACTGGCTCCGCGATCGACCGTGTTCGCCCAAGAGCGGCGGCGGGCCTCATGTGATCCATGGCAGCCGCGAGGTCCCTGCAAAGCAGCGACCCCCGATGAGGCTCCACGTACGACAACCGATGGCCTGGTCGCTGCGCCTCATCGGCCCGACGCGCGAGCAGCGCGCGTCCGCTCCTCTGCTGCGTTCCGCGGCGCTTTGGGGTCAGCCCGCCGAGGTCGATCGCTCGTCGAGGCCACGGGCGAAGTTGCCGATGACGAGGCCGGGGCGGGCCTTGCGCAGGCGGGCCAGGAGCTGGGGGACTCCGATGGGATCGCCGGTACTCTCGGCGCCCGCCGCCACCGCAAGGTATTGCTGGGGGTCGATGCAGAGGGAGCGGGTCTGCACCTGATCCACCCGATGCCGGGAGACCAGGCTGCAGAGGGCGTCGACCTCTCCCTCCCGATCGGTGACGCCGGGGAAGAGCAGCAGGTTGAGCGCGACGTAGCCGCCCCGCTCGCGCGCCACGCCGATCGAGCGGTCGACGTCGGAGAAGTCGTAGCCAATGGGGCGGTAGTAGGCGGAGTAGAGCGAGGGGTTCGCCGAGTTCAGGGAGACCCGCACGGCGTCGAGTCCCGAGGCGAAGAGCGCGTCGAGCCCCTCGGTTAGGGAGCCGTTGGTGTTGATGTTGATGGAGCCGCGGGCGGTCGCGGCGCGCATGGCGCGGATCGCCCGCTCGATCACCTTCCAGCGGGTGAGCGGCTCTCCCTCGCAGCCCTGGCCGAAGGAGACCATGGTGCGGCCCTTCGCGTGGAGGAGGTGATGGATGCCCACCCGCGCCATCTCGTCTGCCAGCGGCGCATCATCCATGCGCTCGTGGGAGGCGGGAGGGCCGTCCTCGGGCTGGTCGGAGATGCAGCCGACGCAGCGGGCGTTGCACATGATCGAGGCCGGGATCGCCGCCTCGTCTCTGCAGTAGAAGAGGTTCTGGGACGTGAAGCAGCGGTACTCCAGCGCGCAGGTCTTGAGCTGGCGCAGGATCCGATTGCCGGTGTCCGCGAGCAGGCGGGCCTGGACCAGGCCCCCCAGCTCCGGCGTCGAGAAGCGGGTGGGATCCCAATGCGTGCGACGATCGGTGTGGAGGGCCCAGACCACCGGTCCCTCCTCACCCCAGCCGGCAGCGGTATAGGCCCATTGCGGGAGGATCGGCGCGTCCGGGAGGGGCTCGTCGGCGGGGAGGAGCGTGCGGGTCCAGCCCGGCTCCAGGAACGCGCCCACCGCCGTCGGCGCGAAGGTCCTGCGATCGATGGTCACCTCGTCCAGCACGACGGGCGCGCCGGTCTCGGGATCGATGCCCACTGGGAGCCTGCCGGGGAGCGAGGTGATCCGCCCGAAGGCCGGGAGCGGCACGGGGGTCTCGTCGGGCTCTCCCACGGCTTCGCCATGGCGCGCGGCGGCGAGCAGACTGGGGTGATCGTAGAGGCGACCCTCGGGGTCGGCGAAGAGCAGGCGGGGCGAAGACATCGGATGATCCTCTGACGAGCCGGTAGCGAACGAGGCCCACGAGCCCTCTCCCGAAGAGCGAGAGTCGCAGGGCTTGCTCCCGCTCCTCGCAGGCTCCCGATCCCTTCACATCCTCTGCCGCGGTGCGCGCGTGAAGACGTCGCGGCAGCTCCCTGCCGGGGCGATCCCTCGATGACGGTACGGGCGATGGCGATACGGGCCGATTGCTAACAAATGCGGGGGAAGAACGCCATGCCGGTCGCCGACCGTGGCTGCGATCCGAAGAGGCGGCGCCGCAGCTACGGGCGCAACCGCACTCACCACCACGATGCTCCAGGCATCGCCTCATTCGCAGCGGCGATCCGAAGCAGCGGCGCCGGCGCTCGCTCGGCGCTGCACCTCTTGCCCAAGCGAGCGGGCCGCTGTAGGTTCCGCCGCCGTTTATGCCCGTTTGCTGGAGGTCTGCTGCCGTGATTGTCGGAGTACCCAAAGAGATCAAGGTTCGTGAGTATCGCGTTGGCATGGTCCCCGGCTTCGTCCGGGCGCTGACCTCACGGGGCCATCAGGTCCTCGTGGAGAAGGGCGCCGGCCTCGGCTCCTTCATCTCCGACGAGGCCTACGTCGCCGCCGGCGCCACGATGATCGACACCGCGGACGAGGTCTGGAAGCGCGCCCAGATGATCGTCAAGGTCAAGGAGCCCATCGCCGAGGAGTACGAGCGGATCCAGCAGGGCCAGACCATCTACACCTTCTTCCACCTCGCCGCCGTCCCGGCCCTGGCCAAGGTGCTGGTCGAGAAGAAGGCCACCTCGGTGGCCTACGAGACCATCCAGCTCCCGAACGGCTCCCTACCCCTGCTCCGGCCGATGTCGGAGGTCGCCGGGCGGCTCTCGGTGCAGGTGGGCGCCATGAGCCTCTTCCGCGAGAAGGGCGGGAAGGGGATCCTCCTCGGCGGCGTCCCCGGCGTCCGTCGCGGCAGGGTCACTGTCATCGGCGGCGGCGCCGTCGGCACCAACGCCGCCAAGATGGCCCTAGGCCTCGGCGCCGAGGTGACCGTCCTCGACACCAACCTCGATCGCCTCGGCTACCTGGACGACGTATTCGGAGGCAGGGTCACCACCCTCTTCTCCAACCAGCACAACATCCACTCCTCGGTCCTCGCCAGCGACCTGGTGGTGGGCGCCGTGCTGATCCCCGGCGCCGCCGCACCGAAGCTCGTCACCGAGGAGATGATCCAGGAGATGGAGGACGGCTCGGTCGTCGTCGACGTGGCGGTGGATCAGGGCGGCTGCATCGCCACCTGCGTCCCCACCACCCACGACAACCCGACCTTCATCAAGCACGGCGTGGTCCACTATTGCGTGGCCAATATGCCGGGCGCCGTGGCGCAGACCTCGACCTACGCGCTGAACAACGTCACCGAGCCCTACGGCATCCGGCTGGCGGAGCTCGGCGTGGTCGAGGCGGCGAAGTCCGATCGCGCGCTGGCCCTCGGGATCAACACCTACGGCGGCGCCGTGACCTACCAGGCGGTGGCGACGGCGTTGGACATGCCCTACACGCCCCTGGAGTCCGCGCTCGCCAAGTAGCACCATCTTCGAAGGCGAGGCGATCGAGCAGCAGAGAGGAGGCGCTCCATCGGCAGCCTGCGCGCGATCGCCTCTCGCCTGGCGTAGCGACGGCGGTTTGCGGGTCCCCGGTCGACAGGATGACCACCGCGCCGCATCGCACCTTGCCGAATTGTCACGAGTCGCCACCTGCCCGCTCCCTCCGGGCGGGCGGTCGGCTCCGGGCCACGCTCTTCCCCACAAGCTCCCTCCTGCCATCCCGGGCCGCCTTTAGAGCGATCGCCCGAGGCGTGCAGGGGCGCGTCGGCTCGCCGCCGCAACGGCTGGCGCGCGGGGTGCATCGAAGCGATCGTGGACGAGCCGCGTCACGCCCCGAGCCGTCGACGCCGGCAGCGGCCCGTCTTCATGGCGACCGCTCGGAATACGAGCAGGCTCCTCCCTGTTGGAGCGGTCGAAATGGTTAAGTTGCAATAGAGAGAAGGGCTTTGGAGCTATCCTTACCTCTATCGCGACGGCCACGAGCCGGGGCGAGGGAGAAATCGCAGTGTTCGACTTTCGCCACACCAACGCCACCCGCAGGGAGTTCGAGGAGCTGACGCTCGAGCACCTGGATCCGCTCTTCTCCGCGGCCCTGCGGCTGACCAAGAACGAGCGTGACGCCGAGGATCTGGTCCAGGACACCTTCCTGCGGGCCTACCGCTTCTTCGACAAGTTCGAGCGCGGGACCAACATCAAGGCGTGGCTCTTCAAGATCCTCACCAACACCTTCATCAACCGCTACCGCCGCAAGGTGAAGGAGCGCACGGTGGTGGAGGGCGCTGAGAAGGAGACGGTCCACGAGCGCTTCATCAGCCGCCGCGCCACGGACTACGCCGCCAATCCGGAGCAGTTCTTCTTCGATCGCCTGCTCTCCGACGACGTGCTCCGCTCCATCGACGAGCTGCCCATCGACTTCCGGCTGGTGGTGATCCTCGCAGACCTCCAGGACTTCTCGTACAACGAGATCGCCGAGATCGTCGGCTGCCCGGTAGGTACGGTGATGAGCCGCCTCTACCGCGGCCGCAAGCTGCTGCAGAAGAAGCTCAAGGACTTCGCCCGGGGCTCCGGCATGGTCTCGGACGAGGCGATCGACGCGGCCCTGGCGCCCAAGAAGCCGAAGAGCCCCACCGATCTGGTCGAATACCGGCGCAAGCGCGCAACCAGCTGAGCAGAGGTCATTCGACGTGCAGCTCCAAGAGGATCGTTTGATGGAATGCCAGGATCTCGAGCACCTGCTCCCCGCCTACGCCGACGGGGAGTTCGGGCCGAGTGAGAGCGCCGAAGCGGCCCTGCACCTGGCGAGCTGTGAGTCATGCCGCCAGCGGGTGGCAGAGCAGCTCGCCTTTCGATCCTTCCTCCATGGCTGCACAGACAGAGCGGTCACCGCCGCTCCAGCGGCGCTGCGCACCCGCATCCGCCGCGACATCGCCAGGGAGCGATCGGCGGAGAACCTGCGCCGCTTCGCCGCCTACTCGGCTGTCGCCGCGGGGCTGGTGGTGGTGGCCAGCACCGGCTATGTGATCGCCGACAAGCCCGTCGA
This sequence comes from Vulgatibacter incomptus, assembly GCA_040391605.1. Taxonomy (GTDB): domain Bacteria; phylum Myxococcota; class Myxococcia; order Myxococcales; family Vulgatibacteraceae; genus Vulgatibacter; species Vulgatibacter incomptus_A. The sequence goes on along the minus strand of JBEBXK010000029.1, from coordinate 25,835 downwards.
GGCCCTTGGCTCCCTCGACATGGTGGCGGACGCCGTGGACAAGCACGCCCGGGCGCTGCCCGTGGAGGTGACCCCGGCAGCCGGCGACGTCGACTCCTGGTTCCGCGGCAAGGTCGACTTCAACGTCCGCGCGCCCATCTTCCGATCGCCCACCGCCAAGCTGGTGGGGGCGCGCCTGGCCAACGTCCGCGACACGCAAGCCGCGTACATCGTCTACGGCGGCGAGAGCCCGCACTCGAGGATGACGCTGCTGGTCTACCCCGGAGGCGAGGTCCAGCTCCCGGCAGGGCACCGCAAGCAGGTCGCCGGCCACGACGTGATCCTGGCCAACGAGCGGGGCTACAACGTCGCCCTCTGGCGGAAGAAGGGGATCGTCTACTCCCTCGTCTCCGACCTCGACGAGAGCGACGTCCTTCAGCTCGTCGCCCAGGTCGAGGAGCGCTGACAAAGGCGTCAGCCCGCCAGGGCAGAGACCCCTCAGAATCGCTCAGTCACCCGCCCTCTCGAGGGGCGGCGGCGATCGGCAATGGAGGGCTCGCCTCGATCTCGAGCACTTCTGCTCCTAGATGCCCCCTCCTATCGAGCGATGGATCCCGACGACGGTCGCTTCTTTGACACGTCGTGGTGCCGAGTCTACGGTCACTCTACCCTTCGTGCGAATGCGGCAGCGCTCCTCGTGATCTCGAGGCCTGATCTGCGTCGGGGAGGCAGGGTCATGAGAGTGCTGATCATCGAGAGTGACGTGTCCTTCGCGTCGACCTTGCGCCAGGCCCTGGAGGCCCGAGGCGTCGAGGTCGCCACGACCTCCGACGGCAAGAAGGGGATGGAGCTCGCCAAAGCCCACACACCCGCCGCCATCGTCCTCGCCGTCGAGTTGGGCGACCGTCTCACCGGTGGCTTCTCTTGGTGTAATAAGTTCAAGAGGGACGCCGAGCTGCGCTCGATCCCGCTGGTGCTCACCTCCTCCCTCGCCACCGCCGAGACCTTCGAGGAGCATCGAAAGCTCAAGACACGCGCGGACGACTATCTCCTCAAGCCCTTCGGGCCGCGGGCCTTGGTGGAGCTCCTCGGACCCTACTTCCCACAGCCCCCAGCCCCGGAGGACGACGGCGCCACCTTCGATCTGGCGGAGGAGCTCCTCAAAGGCTTCGACGATGAAGCTGCCCCTGGAGCGAGTGCAGCAGCGGCGGTCGAGATCCTCGACGCGAACGATCTCATCGACGAGATCTTCGACGAGGTCGATGCCGCGGCCACTTCACCTGCCGACCCCGGACTTTGGATCTCCACCAGCGGCGGGATCACCGCCGTCGAGGGTGAGCTGAACCTCACGCTCGACGGCGACGTGCCCGACCCCGGCGTGGAGGTCGCCTTGGACGATTCCACCCTGGCGATCGCGGGTGCCCCCGACGACGGCCTGGACGACACCGCTCCGGCTCTCGACGACGACATCGACGACGGGCTGGAGATCTCGCTGGACGACACCACCGCGGCGATCGAGAACGAGCTCGACGGAAGCCAGGAGGTCTCCCTGGACGGTGACGGTGACGCCGCCGCGAACGACGCGACCTTCGATCCGCGGCTGGACCTCGACCTCGATGCGCCCTCGCTCGGTAATGGCGCCGCGAAGCCGGAGCGAGGCAACGCGGCCCCGGCCGTCCTCGACACGCCATGGAGCGACGAGAGCCCTGGTCCTCCGGATCGCAGGATCTCGGAGCTCGAGCTGCAGCTCTCCGACGCCCGCCGCGATCTGGAGGCCCAGCGGCTCGAGGCGGCGTCCGATCGTGCCGAGCTAGCGCGCAGCCAGGCCGCGCTCGCCCAGGTCGAGGCGAAGCATCGGAGCCTCCAGGCACGGATCGACGAGTCGGTCGATCAGGATCGGGAGTACGAGGCGAACCTCGTCGCCTACAAGGCGGACGCTGCGATGCTCCCCGATCTCCAGGATCGGGTGGCGCGCCTCGGTGAGGAAAACGCGAGGCTCGGCGCCGAGCTGGCCTCCACACAGGGCGAGGCCTCCGCGCTTCGTGACCGGCTGGAAGAGCTCGAAGCCGGCGCCGACGAGGTCGAGGTGCTGCGGCGACAGAAGGATTCGTTGGAGGCCGAGGTCGAGCGCCACGAAGGGCGGGTCATCGCCGCCTACCAGAAGCTCGAGGCGGAGGTGCGGCTCCGTACGACGATCCGGAAGAGCCTGGTCGATGCCCTCCATCTCCTGGGCACCGAGCCATCCGTCGAGCCGAAGGAGCGCGAAGCGAACTGACGCTCTCCGCCTCCGGCCTGTCCACCCTGTCCCAGGGCCATTGAAGCAATCGCCCGCCTCCGCAAGGCGGGGGGATCTTTCACGCGCGCTGTGCGCTGCGGCTCCTTCTCACGATCGCTCGCCTCGAATCAGCGGTTGGCGTTGGACTTCAGCATCAGGTTGCGGGCAGCGTTCCGCACGGCCTGCGGCACGTTCCGATTGTCCTTCAGATCCTTGAGCTCCGCGGGGCGCACATGGGGCAGGAAGCGCAGCGCCGTCGGCAGCGGTGTCTTCGGGTTTCGCACCAGGTTCAGCTTCACATGGTAGATCTTCAGCCACTCCCGATTCGAGTAGATCACGCGGAGCACCTCCTCGTGGACCGTCCGCGAGTTGGTGAGCATGATGATCTCCCCTTCGGTGATCCTGGGGCTCCCAGCGGCGGCCACGCAGACCAGCTTGTTGGTGTCCCGCAGGAGGAGACCGCGGGCCTCCTTGTTCCCCAGGGTGGCGAGCTTGATCTTCTCCGCGACGCTCATTTTCATCAGCCGCTGGGTGAGGGTCGCGCGCCTCACCTCCTCGATCGAGTCGTCGTGCTCCTCGGAGAGCTCCGCCACGAACTCGGCGAGGATGGAGGCCGCCGTCTCGCCAGGGGGCATCGGCGGGGCGTCGCCGTGGATCCGCCGATGGGACTCCACCAGCGCCGGCACGTCCTCCAGGTAGATCCCCGATCGAATGGCGAAGTCGGCCACCCCATCGCTCACCGCCCGAGAGAGCTTCGATTGCACGAGCAGCGCTCGCAAGAGCCCCTCGTCGCGGAGGATCCGGAGCTGGTTCTGCGAGATCAGCTCGGCGATCCGATCGGAGCCCCTCGAGGCCAGCAGCGCCATAGCGTCGTCGGGGGTGGCCTGGTTGAGCACCACGAGCTCCGCCAGCTTATCGTTCTCCGCCACGCGATCCGCCCACCAGTAGAGGACCTGCGGCGGTACGGAGTCGTCACGCAGGCCCGTGAGGGCGATCCTATCCGGGAGCGCGTCGGCGGTGGCCAGCGCCTGGTCGCGGATGGAGTGGTCTGGATCGAAGGCGAGGAGATAGAGCAGGCAGATCGCGTCGTGGGGCGAGGCCGGCACAAGGAGCTTGGCCCCCATGTTCCGCAGCGCGATCGGCCCCTGGGGATCGGCGTGCTTGCGCAGGGCCGGCGCCAGGACATCCAGGGAGATCCCCGGCTCCGAGTCGAGGAGGATGGCTTCCTGGATCATGTCTCTTCGTCCACCTTGGGCGGCGCGAGCCTATGGCGGAGCTTGCCGAGAAATCTGTTGATGGGGTTCGAGCGGGAGAGGAAGGGAATCACCGGTCTACGACGGATCCCCATTCCATCGATGGCGAGCAGCAGCTTGGGATGGGTGGGGGCGAGTTGGAGCCCCCTCCGCATCGCCCGGATGGCGCGGTCCTTCTGAAAGGTAGCCAGATACACCACCGACAGCCTCCAGAGGGCATCCGGCTCCTCGCCGCCCCGGCGGATCGCCTCCTCGCAGAACGCGATGCCCTTGAGCTCGTCGCGTGCGACGAGGGTGAGGGTCAGCCCCAATCGGGAGAGGAGGCCCGGATCGTTGGCGTCGAGGCGCTGGGCATCGCGGTAGGCGCTATGCGCGGCGATCCGATCGCCACGCTCGTACGCCTCGTCGCCAGAGGCGAGCAGATCCGACAAGCCGGGCGGCACCGGGCTTGCCGCCCGGTTCGGCTGAAGCTGAGGCATGGGCGCATCATGCACGAAGCGAGGGGGGCGCGTACAGCCCCAAGGGCCTCCACTATCGTAGCGAGGGCCCAGAGGTTCCGTCAGCGATTACGATCGTAGATCAGCCGCAACCCCGCCAGCGTGAGAAACTCGTCGACCTCGGAGACGGCCTCCGAGACGCTGGCGATCAGCGACGCCAGGCCGCCGGTGGCCACCACCTTGGGCGCCTCGCCCCCCAGCTCCTTGCCGAGCCTCGCGCAGAGGCCGTCGACCAGGGCGGCGTAGCCGAAGATGATCCCGGACTGCATCGAAGCGACGGTGTTCTTGCCGATCGCCTTGGCGGGCCGATCGAGGTCCACCCTGGGGAGCCTGGAGGCGTTCCGGCTCAAGGCCTCCACCGCGATCTTGATCCCGGGGGCGATGGAGCCCCCGAGGTACTCTCCCCGCGCGGTGACCAGATCGAAGGTGATGGCCGTGCCGAAGTCGACGACGATCAAGGGCCCTGGCCAGCGGTCGTAGGCGGCCACCGCGTTGACGATCCGATCGGCCCCCACCTCCCGGGGATCGTCGTAGAGGATGGGCATCCCCGTCTTGACCCCGGGTCCGATGAAGAGGGGCCTAGTCCGAAAGTACCGCTCGCTCATCGACTCGAGGGTGTGCTGCAGCGGCGGCACGACCGAAGAGACCACCACGGCCCGGATGCGGCGAGGGTCCACGTCCCGCTCCCGCAGCGCGAGCTGGCAGAGCAGGCCCCACTCATCCGAGGTGCGGTGGGGGTGGGTCTCCAGACGGAACTGATCGACGAGGGTCTCCCCATCGAACGCGCCGACCACCGTGTTGGTGTTTCCAACATCAACTACCAGCAACATGTTCTCACCCGGACCTGCGCAGCGAGGTGACGTCGCCGCTGAGGAAGCGCTCGACGCTCCCGTCCTGCTTGCGGACGATCAGGGCGCCGGACTCGTCGATGGACTCCGCCACGCCCTCCAATGTCCTCTCGGCCTCGATGAGGCGGACCGGCTGCCCCAGGATGGAAGAGAGCTCCGAATAGCGCGCACGCACCGGCTCGAAGCCCTCCGCCTCGAAGCGATCGAGCCAGCGCTCCAGATCCCCGAGGAGCGAGGCGGCAGCCTCCGCGCGGGAGACGGGGCCCCCGTGCTGGAGGCGGATGCTGGTGGCGACGTCCCGGACCTCCTCCGGAAAGTCTTCGCGGCTGGCGTTGAGGTTCAGGCCCAGACCCACCACCACGAAGTGGATCCGTCCTGCCTCCGCGGAGAGGTCCAGGAGGATCCCGCCGATCTTGCGGCCGTCGGCCTCGAGATCGTTGGGCCATTTGATCCCGACGGGGACGTCGAAGCCGAGGAGGGTCTCCGCCGCTGCGACCGCCACCAACGAGACCAGCTCCGGCGCGCGCTGGGGCGGCAACTCCGGCCGCAGGATCACCGAGAGGTGAAGGTTCACCCTGGCAGGGCTCACCCAGCCCCGCCCCCGCCTGCCCCGCCCCGCCGTCTGCTTGTCGGCGATGACCACCTCGCCGTGGGCCGCGCCGGCCTTCGCCAACCGCTGGGCCTCGTCATTGGTCGAAGCCAGGACCGCGTGGTGGTGGATCGCCCAGCCCAGCTCCCTGGTGCTGAGGTGGGCGGTGATCTCGGCGGGGTCCAGGCGATCGGGCGTGGACAGCAGGCGGTAGCCCTGGCCCCGCTGGGACTCCACGTCGAAGCCCCGGGAGCGGAGGCTCTCGATGGCGCGGTAGAGCGCGGCGGGATGCAGGCCCAGCTTGCCGGCGAGGAGCTCGGCGGAGACCCGCTCTCCCTCGGCCTCGACCAGGAAGGCCAGGACCAGATCTGCGTCGCTCGTCGTCGTCGCCATGCGAGGGGAGACTACCTGTCCCGGCGGGAAAAAGCTCTACGCTGCGCCGAGGGGCGCTCAGACCAGATTGAAAGAGATGTCCGCGGCGCGGGCCTGGTGGGTGACCGCGCCCGCGCTTACAAAGTCGGCCCCGGTGGCCGCCAGGCTACGGAGGCGTTCAAAGCGGATACCGCCAGAGACCTCCACCACCGCGCGCCCAGCGATGATCCGCACGGCCTCCGCGACCACCTCGTCGCTCATATTGTCGAGGAGGATCACGTCGGCCCCCGCAGCCGCCGCCCGCTCCGCCCCCGCGACGTCCACCACCTCCACCTCGACCTTGGTCAGGAGGGGGGCGCGGCTCCGCGCCCTGCCGATGGCGTCCTCGATGGAGCCGACGGCGGCCAGGTGGTTGTCCTTGATCAACACGCCGTCATAGAGGGCGAAGCGGTGGTTGCGACCGCCGCCAGCCCGAACCGCCGCCTTCTCCAGGGCCCGATGCCCCGGGACGGTCTTGCGGGTGTCCAGGAGCTGGAGGTGGCTGCCGGCGAGCTCGTCGACCCAGCTCCGGGTGAGGGTGGCGATGCCACAGAGCCGCTGGAGGAAGTTGAGGGCGGTGCGCTCGGCAGTGAGGAGCGCGCGCACCGGGCCCTCCACCGCGCCGAAGACCGTACCCGGCTCCACCACCCTGCCCTCCTCCACGAAGAAGCGCACCTGGCAGCGTCGGTCGACCGCCTGGAAGGTGCGGGTGGCCGGCTCGATCCCTGAGAGGACCAGCCGCTCCTTGCAGAGGAACTCGGCCTTGCCCCAGGCGTCGTCGGGGATCAACGCCTCGCTGGTGAGATCACCGGGCCCCACGTCTTCGGCTAGCGCCAGCTCGATCAGCCTGTCCAAGGAATCCATCGTCTCCTCTTTCGTCCAAGTCCGTGGCGGGAGCCGCGTTGCACCTTCAGGTTCGCCCGCAGCTCCGCCAGCATCTGGTCCAAGTCCGCGGCGGGAGCCGCGCTACGCCTTCGAGATCGCCGCGAGGTCCGCCCGCATCTCCGCCAGCATCTGCTCCAAGTCCGCCGCAGGAGCCGCGCTACGCCTTCGAGATCCGCTCGAGGTTCTCCCGCACCTTCGCCAGCCGCGCGATCATCTCCTCCGCCAGGGCGCGATCCTTCTCGACGACCTCCGGGGGCGCCTTGGCGACGAAGCCGGGATTCCCCAGGCGCTTCTCGATCTTGATCACCTCCTGCTGGAGCTTCTCGGCCTCCTTCGCGAGCTTGGCGCTGAGCTCCACCCGATCGACCAGACCGGTGATGGGGAGCCGCAGCTCGATGCCGTGGACCAGGACGGAGGGGCTCTCCTCGGGCCACTCGCTCGCCCGAGGGACGAAGCGCTTCACCTTGGCCAGCCGCTCCAACCACATCCCCCGCTCCTCGAGCCAGGCGCTCCTGGCCGGATCCGCGTCGAAGAAGAGCTCCACCTCGGCGCCGTCGGGCACCGAGAGATCCACCCGCAGCGAGCGGACGGCCTGCACGATCTCCACCAGGGTGTCGAAGCGATCCGACTCGGGATCCGCCATGCGATCCGGATCCGGCACGGGGTAGGCCGCGATCATGATCGATTCGGGGTCGCCGGGGGCGCGAGGCAGCTTTTGCCAGATCTCCTCGGTGACGAAGGGCATCAGCGGATGCAGCAGCCGCAGGCTGCCCTCCAGCACGTCGCGGAGCACACGGGCCGATGCGGCCTTCTCCTCGGCGCTCCCCTCGTAGAGCCGCGGCTTCACCAATTCGATGTACCAGTCGCAGAGCTCCCGCCAGATGAATTGGTAGACCCGCGAGGCGGCCTCGTTGAAGCGGAAGGCCTCCAACGCAGCGATCACGTCGGCGGAGGCTCGATGGAAGCGGGTGAGGATCCAGCGGTCGGCGTCGGAGATCCGCGAATCGTCCACGGGGCCGGACATGTCGGCGGCGTCCAGATGGAGGAGCGAGAAGCGCGCCGCGTTCCAGATCTTGTTGGCGAAGGCCTTGTAGCCCGCCACCCGATCGACGGCGAGCTTGATGTCGCGCCCCTGGGCGGTCATCGAGGCCAGGGTGAAGCGCAGGGCGTCGGCGCCGTACTTCTCGGTGACGTCCAGGGGATCGATGACGTTCCCCTTGGTCTTGGACATCTTCTCGCCCTTCTCGTCCCGCACCATGGCGTGGAGGAAGACGGTCTCGAAGGGCGCCTTTCCCATGAAGTGGATCCCCATCATCATCATCCGGGCGACCCAGAAGAAGATGATGTCGAAGCCTGTCTCCATCACAGTGGTGGGGTAGAAGGTCTTCAGCGCCCGGGTCTCCTCGGGCCAGCCCAGGGTGGAGAAGGGCCAGAGCGCCGACGAGAACCAGGTGTCGAGGACATCCTCGTCCTGCCGCAGCTTGGTGGAACCGCAGATCCCGCAGGCCGACGGCACCTCTCGCGCCACCTGGACGTGGTCGCCGTCGCAATACCACGCCGGAATCCGATGACCCCACCAGAGCTGGCGGCTGATGCACCAGTCGTGGATGTTGTTCATCCACGCCATATAGGTGTTCGTCCAGCTCTCGGGGATGAAGACGGTCTCGCCCCGCTCCACCGCCTCGATGGCGGGCTGGGCCAGCGGCGCGACCTTCACGTACCATTGTGTGGAGAGGTAGGGCTCCACCACCGAGTGGCAGCGCTGGCAGCGGGCCAGCGGCAGGATGTGGTCTTTCTCGCCCCGGGCCAGGCCGAGCTCCTCGAGGCGCTCCTTGACGGCCACTCGGGCCTCGAAGCGATCGAGGCCGGCGAAGGGGCCGCCGCGGTCGTTGAGCCTGCCGTCCGGCGTGAGAATGTTGATCGACTCCAGGCCGTGGCGCTTGCCCACCTCGAAGTCGTTGAAGTCGTGGGCCGGGGTGATCTTCACCGCGCCGGTGCCGAAGGCCGGATCGACCAGGATGGCGTCCGCGATGATCGGGATCTCTCTATCGGTAAACGGGTGCTTCACCGTCTTACCGATCAGGGCCTTGTAGCGCTCGTCATCGGGGTGAACGGCCACGGCGGTGTCGCCCAGCATCGTCTCTGGGCGGGTGGTGGCCACCACTATCTCGCCGCTCCCGTCGCTGAGCCGGTAGGCGAACTCGAAGAGCTCGCCCTTGGCGCCCTCCTCGTGATCGACCTCCAGATCGGAGAGGGCGGTATGATCCTTGGGGCACCAGTTGATCAGCCGGTTGGCGCGGTAGATCAGCCCCTCCTCGTAGAGCCGCACGAAGACCTCGCGCACGGTCTTCGACAGCCCCTCGTCCAGGGTGAAGCGCTCACGCTCCCAATCGGGAGAGGCGCCGAGGACCTCGAGCTGCTCGGTGATCCGGCTGCCGTAGCGCTCCTTCCACTCCCAGATCCGCTCCACGAACTTCTCGCGGCCCAGCTCGTGGCGCGAGATCCCCTCGGTCTTCTGGAGCTCCTTCTCCACGATCATCTGGGTGGCGATGCCGGCGTGATCCACCCCGGGCAGCCAGAGGGCGTTGAAGCCGCTCATCCGCTTCCAGCGGGTGAGGATGTCCTGGAGGGTGACGAAGACCGCATGCCCCATATGCAGCGAGCCGGTGACGTTCGGCGGCGGCATCACGATGGAGAAGGGAGGCTTCTCCGACTCGTCGGCGGCGCGGAAATAGCCGCGCTCCATCCAATGGCCGTACCAGCGCTTTTCTACGTCGGCGGGCTCGTAGCCCTTGGGAAGCTCGGTCTTCGATTCGCTCATGGTGAGCGGTGATCTGCCAGCCCGGCGCCTCGCAGGCAAGGGCCAAGCTTCGCGCTATACTCCGCTGACCCGCCTCTCGCGGACCAGCCGATCGAGCTCGGAGCGGAGGATGGTCTCGGCGAGCTGCGGCACGACCTCCCAGACCACCTTCTCGATCACGTCCCGGGAGGCCGCCGCCACCTGCTCCCGGAGCAGGGCCTCGGCCAGCCGTGGCACGACATCCCAGCCGATCCGCTCCACGATCTCGGCGGAGGCACCCTCCACCAGCGCTTCGAGATCCACCGACGGCGACGAAGGCTTCACGGCAGGGGCCCCCTCGGTCGGAGCGGTTGGTTCCGCTGCATCGAAGAGGGAGGCGAGGCTGGGCGCAGGAGATCTTGCCTCGGCAGAGAGAGGCGACGCCGGGGCTGCGAACGAAGCCGCGGCGCTCGGCGCCTGGGCAGATGCCCCGGCGGCCGGAGGCGACGCTGCCGCGCCGAAGGAGGCCTCGTTGCTCGGCGATTGGAGCGATGTCTCGACAGCCAGAGGCGACATTGGGGCTGCGAAGGAGGCCGCGGCGCTCGGCGCCTGGACCGATGCCGCGGCAGCCGGAGGCGAAGCTGCCGCGCCGAGGGAGGCCTCGATGCTCGATGCCACGGGCGCCATCGAGGGAGAAAAAGACACGGAAGGGGGCGGCGGCTGAGGCCGGGAGGAGCCGGCGAAGGGGGCGTCGCCCACATGCCGACGATGCGCCGCAGCCTCTGGCTCGTCCAGGCTCCAGGGGTCGTCGACCAGGATCTCCTCTTCGAGATCGATCACCGCGTCGAAGTCCCCATCGCCTACCGCGCCGACGGGCGGCTGTTCTGAGACAGCGCCGTCTTCGCCCTCGAAGCTGGCGGCGAACTCCGGCCCTGCCGAGAGATCGATCTCCGGGATCCCGTCGACGAAGTCCTCATCGGCGATGATGGGGGCCGATGGTGTGGCTTCGGCACGCGGAAGTGCCCAGCCCGCGTCGCGGCTCGTCGTCGCCCCGGCGGGAACGGGAGGTCCAGCAGCCGGTCCGGCGGAGACGACAGGCGCGGCCAAAACAGAGCGTCCGGCCGGCGGTCCGGCGGAGACGACAGGCGCGGCCAAAACAGAGCGTCCGGCCGGCGGCCCGGCGGAGGCGGAAGGCAGAGTCGCTGCGGTGGGCACCGCGGGATCCTCGTCCAGATCGAACGCTCCGAGATCAGGCAGCTCGATGGCGACCTGTGGCGTATGGAGAAGCTCGTCGAACGGAGTCGGCGAGGCCGCGGGGGGCTCGGGCTCGAGAAAGGTAGAGGCCTCGTCGGAGATCGCACCGAAGAGGCCCTCAGGCGAGCCTCCTGCGGCTGGCGACGCGCGGAAGGAGGCGGGCTCCGGCGGCGATGCAGGAGCGCGGAAGGGCCCCGGCGTCGCCTCCATCGCTGCGGGGGGCAGCGGAGACGGGGCCTTGGACGTGGGTCCCCCGGCGTCCCCGCCGAAGAGCCCCTCTGAAGGCTCCCGCGCACCGCCAAATGGCCCAGGCGTCGGCTCCAGCACATCGCCAAACACGCCGGCGGACGTGCCGGGAGGCGGCGGAGGAGGCCAGGCAGCCGCCGCGCTGGGCGGGCTCGGCGGGAGCGACCAGCTCGGCCTGGAGGCTGGCGCGGCCTCCGCAGCGCCCGGGCTCGCAGGAGGCGGTGGCGGAAGGGGCGGGAGTGGCCGGATCCCCTCGGGGATCGGGATCGAAGGGATCGCCGGCGCGCTCGTGGAGACGGGAGGCGGTGCCGAGGGAGGCTGGCGCTCGGAAGGCGTCGCGCCCTCCCCTGCCAGCCGCCGTACCACCTCGAGAAACGCTCCGCTCTCGAACGGCTTGGAGATATGTCCGTCGGCCTGCACCTGGCGCGCCCGCTCCTCGTCGAACGCCTCGAAGGTCCCAGCCAGGAGGAGCACCGGCACGTGCCGGGTCGCGGGATCGGCTTTGAGCGCTTCGCAGACGTCGTAGCCGCTCATGCCCGGCATCACCACGTCGGCGACGACGATGGCCGGCTTCAGCTCGCGGGCCTTGGCCAGTGCGTCCTCGCCGTTGTCCACGGTTACGACGTTGAAATCTTCGTGCGCGACGGTGATCGCCACCACTTTTTGCATGGTGATCGAGTCGTCCGCGAGCAGCAAGGTGCGGGGCATGGGGAGTCTCCCGACCAGGACGGCCCTGCCGGAGAAGAGTTCGAAAAGAGGCGATCAGTCTCCACACCCACCCCTCCGAAGTCAATGTTTCGAGCGGTTGCTCCCGAGGGGGCGCCCTCCTACACTCAGCCGATGGGAACGAAACCAGACGATCGCCTCCACGAGCTGATCCTGCGCAGCGGGAAGCTCCTCGAGAGCGGCGAGGCGGAGCGCGCGCTCGCTGTCGCCGACGAGGCGTGCGAGTTCGCGCCTCGCTCCGCTACGGCCCGCTGCGCCCGCGCCGAATCGCTCATCGCCCTGGAGAGGGACGACGAGGCCCTGGACGCCTACGGCGAGGCCCTCGACCTCGACAAGGACGACATCGACGCGCTCTGGGGCGCCGCCGATCTGCTGATCCACCAGACCGCCGACGACGAGGCCGCGATGGAGGAGGGCCTGCAGCTCTGCCGCCGCGGCATCCGGGTGGCGAAGAAGCTGGACGAGGAGGAGATCGTCGCCGAGCTCCAGCTCCTCGAGGCGGCGGGGCTCTCGGCGCTGGGCGATCCGGCGTCAGCCCTCGAGCGCATCGATTCGGCCCGACGGGTCCTCGGAGACGATCCCGAGGTGCTCCTCGAGCGCGGTGCCACCCTCTTCGAGCTCTGCCGCTTCGACGAGGCGGCCGCCGAGCTCGAGCGGGTCCTCCGAGACGATCCCGACGCGGCCTGGGCCCACCACACCCTCGGCCTCGTCCACGAACATCGCGGCAATCAGGAGGCGGCCGAGTCGCGTTTCGCCAAGGCACGATCGATCGCGCCGGAGGACTTCCCCGAGCCAGTCCGCCTCAGCGAGGACGAATTCGATCGCGCCGTCGAGGAGGCCCTCACCGACCTCCCCGAGCAGGTCCGGACCTATCTCTCCAACGTGGCCATCGCCGTGGAGCCGATCCCGCGCATCGAGGAGCTCCAGGGCCCCGATCCCCTCTCCCCCTCGACCCTGGGCGTCTTCCGCGGGAGCCCTCGCAAGGATCAGAGCACCTTCGACCCCTGGTCCTACTTCCCCAACTCCATCGTCCTCTATCAACGCAACCTAGAGCGCTTCGCCTCCAGCCGCGAGGAGCTCATCGACGAGATCGAGGTCACCCTCCTACACGAGGTGGGACACTTCCTCGGCTTCGACGAAGACGACCTCCGCGCCCGCGACCTCGACTGAAACTCGAGAGGCATGAGCTCAACGAGACCCACTCTTGCCGCATGGGATCCGTGTGCGCTACCGGCCCCACTGCAGCGCTACGGAACTACCTCCTTTCTCAAGGAATCTGAGAGATGAAGGTGGATCGCTCCTGAACAAACGGCATTCTTACAGTTCTCGATTCTGAGCGGAACCTCAGGAACCGAAAGGCGGAAGTAGCCAGTCGTTCCCACAGGCACTCCTTGCGGAAAATCGAAATACATCAACTGATCAAAGAGCTCGAAGCCCCGCTCCCGATGGATGACCCAAATCTGCTCGGGACGTACGTGATATCCCGTTCCAGGGTCCAATCCGCCAGCAAAGTTGATCTCAAACGGAATGGCCTCAAAATCAAATAGGCCTCCGGGGCTGATCCGTGCCCAGGCCCGTTCCCCGCCCCGGAACGCATCTGGCGCCCCCCCTACTCCCCAACTCCAGCTGGAGATCAGTTCGAGAGCGTCAAACGAAATCTCCATACTCGAATCACCCACGACCACCCTATCCCAAATGAGCCCCGGTGGCGTACGGTCCCATGGCTCCAACCGGTATTCTGGCGCTCCGTTTCCATAAGCGAGCACAGCCGGCGTACAGCCATCTGGGCCGGCGCGGCCATGCGACTCCACCCAGAAAGGGAGACCAGCCACATCTGCGCGAAGCGAATGATCGAACTCGCAACCGGACTTCGCCTCAAATCCCCCACCGATGTATAGACGAACACTGGGATACGAAGATGCCGGCCCCACATCAACGCTTACATCCACTCGAATCTCCTGAGCATCGCTGAGACGAAGATGGGCGACGGTCGGGTCGTCACCACATGAAACAAAAAATAGACAAATTAAGACTCCGATCCCAGCTCTCACAACATCCTCCAGCGAAGAGTGCGTGTCGGGATAAGGAGAAGGAAGGGCTCACCCATCCCTTCTTCTGCCACTCTCAGCGTCTGTCCCAAGTTCAGCCGAACAGGCTACGTGAGAGAGAGACTGCAAAGCCGCGCATCGCATCGTGCAACTCCCCAAGTGATGACGTTGTCCAATCCGGATGCAACGAGAAGCTAAGGAACACTCCACGAACCATGATCGCCAGCCACAGGCCCTTTCGACGCCTACGTCTCACTCCCTCGTACTCAGCCGTTTCAACGCCAACTCCTCCTTCGCCTGGGCTGAAAGGAGATCCTGGTCTCGCCGGAGTCAGGCTGAACGCGGTCTTCCGACTTGGCAACGATGAGCCGAGAACGACGACGGCGGATGCCCGGTGTAGGCCAGGCACCCGTCGTTGTTCGCGCGGACGATGGCCCGAGCTACCTCTTCTTGAACTCGATCGTCATGCCCTCCTTGAGGAGGGGAGCGTTGTAGCTGTACTGGATCGACTCTGGCGTACCTGAAGTACCCGGCGCCTGGATCCCTACGGTCCCGCTCGTTCCGCGCGAGTAGGTTCCGTCCGCACCAAGGGTGCCGTATACGAAGACGATATCTCCGTTCTCCCACAGCTGGGCCTGGAACGTAGCCTCGGCGGTCGAGAGATCCCAGGGGCCCACGCGGTTCCATTGGAGGACTGCTACGGTTTGACCGCCGACCTCCACCTCAGCCATGCGGAAGGTAGCGGTGTAGCGTGAGTAGGAGAACTCGTCCCAGAAGGGAGCGATGAGGCCGAAGCTCGCCGGCGCTGCAGTGGAAGGGAGCGATACGTTCGTGATGTACGAACTCGAGAGACTATCCGTCATCGTGATGAAGCCGTTGGAAGAGATCGAGATGGTCGAATGCGACTGTCCGTAGAACGGGAAGGAGAACGAGAGGTTCGCAGAGCCCATGGTGGAGTACGCGGTAAGCCCGCTGATCGCATGGCCCACTTGGGAGATGTCGATGGCCGGACGGAGGCTGAGGAAATCTGGCACGTACTCCGAGACTGAACACCCGGGACTCGGCTGCCCCGGGGTCCCGGCGTTCGCGCCCCCATCGTAGGTCTCAGTCGAGAGACAGTACATGTCGGATGAGGTGAACGAAAAGACGCCGGGCACCAGACGCATGGGATCCGCCTCGATGGACACGGCAGGAGCCATCGACCATGTCGAGTCCCAGCGGATCTCGGAAATGAGGCGATTCCCGGCGAAGAGCAGAACCTCTCCGTTGCTGGCGCTCCCGAGCGGGACTCCCCCTCCGTAGACATAGTCAGGAACGAAGCCCGGAGCGGCGGAGGCCGCGAGGGTCGCGTAGGCGCCTGGGGCGATCTCCAGAGGGCCCGTGATCAGGTGGCTCGCCGTACCCGAGACGATCTCCCATCCTTCCAGGTCGAGGGTCGCGCCCGAGAGGTTTCGTACCTCGAACCACTGGTCCGTCGGTCCCCCCGTAGGCTCGATCATGACCTCGGTGATGATCGCGTTCCCCGCCTCTGGGACAACCACCAGGAACGATGAACACTCAGAGTACCCTCCCTCGACACCGCAGATCTCGTACCTCGTGGTCTTCGAGGGGGTCACGACCATCGATCCCGAGAGCGACATAGGTGCTTCATATCGGAACGCCCGGTTCGACATTCCTCCAGGGAAGACGTTGCCAGGGTTCGGGGCTGTGGCCGTATAGACTCCTCCATAGTGCAACATACCTCCATCCCCGCCACCAGAGGCCTGATAGCCGATGGTTCGGCCATGCCCCTGTGCCAGAGAGTTGGTCAGGGGGAGCATGTCGGCGTATCGGAATTCAAAGGTTCCGTCGGAGAACAACACGGCCTGGAAGGTCACGCTCGTCCCCGAGTTGTTCCAGATCGACATCTTGTGGAATTGGATGATGAAGTAGTCGAGGCCGGAGGGGTTACTCACGAATTTGGAGAACACCCCTGCGCCGCTGTTCGCGGTGAGGAGATCCCCCCAATACGGAGCGAGGATCACCTTGTTGTGATCGTTCGTCGACGACGTCGGCAGCGTCTGATTCTGCCATGGAAGGGATTGAATGCTGGTCGTCCCTCCCAGGATGATGCCCTTAATGCTCACGAGGAGGGAATCGTAGTCGGTGCCGAAGTGAGGGAACGAGAACCCCGTATTCGCCGTGTCAAAGTCCACCATGCCGAATGCACTGTCATTGGTGATGCCTGAGCCGATGATGATCGCGTCGGGACTGCCGCTGATGTCTTCGAAGGTGGCCGGGATCTCCTGGAGCCCGCCGGCGAAGTTGGAGCTCACCGATGGGTCACCGCCCGCGAAGGAGGTCGTGTCCCAGGTGAGGGTGACCGTCTCGCCTGGGAGCGCCGAGGTCGTCGATCCGACAACGCTGACGCCCACCGTCCTCGCCCGAACCAGCACAGTCGCCCTCTTCACCCGCCCGAACGAGTGCAGCTCGAGTGTGTAGGTAGTATCGTCCGAAAGGAGGTCTTCGTAGCTGTCCGAGTCGGGGTCCAATGACCCCATGCCGAGCTCCGTCGTCACCCCGCCCACAGTCGACAAGAGGGTCACTGCCTCGCCGCCAATGGCCTGCCAGCCCAACGTGACCGGCTGGGAAGCAGGGACGGCGGGTTCGCTCGGAGTGAACGAGACGATGCGCCAGTCAGCGACCACTCGTAGGGGCCGCGTACACTCAACACTCGTTCCCGAGATGGCGCAGATGGAATAATCCCTCGTATCGTACCCGGTGATCGTGACCGAGCCATCGGAGCTGTAGGGCACGAACTCGAAGGCCCGACCGGAGAGGCCATCAGCGTAAGGGAAGTTGGTCGCGGAGGGAGACGCTCCACCGAAGTGGAGCTGTTGCCCCGCCGTCCCCGCCAAGTTCTGGTAGCCGATGGTCGCAGCCGACCCATTCGCTTCATCCTCACAGGTGTTGGGGAAGCAGCTGGAGCTGACGTCCGGGGCGCTGAGGCCCTCCATCAGGCCATAGCGGAACTGGAACGAGCCGTCAGCCAGGAGGACGACCTGGAAGTTGAGGTCGTGTGACATGGAGGTGCTCGACCCAGTCGACATGCTGACGTGGCTCCATTGAATCACGTACTCGGTCGGCGAGGAGAGGACGAGGACCGCTCCATTTCCACGCGCGTAGAGGTTGTCCCAGAACGGCGCGATCTGGACGCGCTTGCCCGCGGCGGACGTGCTGGGAAGAGCCTCGTTGGTGGCGCTCGTCGTGGTGCTGGTATCGAACGAGAGATAGCCGTCCATGGCGATCCTGACGCTCGTGTACTGCTGACCCAGATAATCGAAGGTGAAGCCATCTGCGAAGCTGTGGTTGATCACCGCGGAGTCCGAGCTCGGGCTTCCGGTGCTGCCAGCGCCGATGACGGCTACGTGCCCGGGATTCAGGCTGATATCCTCGTAGAAAGAGGAGCCGCTGACCTCTTCCATCGGGGTCGTCAGGACAAACGGTTCTCCCGAGAAGCTATCGGCGGTCCAGGTGAGGGTGATTGGATCGCCGGCGATGCCGCTTCCGCCCGAGGCCTGGAGATCCAGGCCGAACTGCTTGACCGTCACCGTTCTGGTCGCTGTCCGGGTCTGATTGAGGTGGGTGTTCCCAACCTCGAGCGTGTAGGTCGCGGTCTCTGTTGGCGTGAAGGAAAATACGCCTGAATCCGGATCGACGTCGGCCTCCGTCGCGATGACCGTGGATCCAGTCCTGAGAGTCAGGGTGTCGGCGTTCTTCGTCGCCCAGGAGAAGTCGATCGTCTGGTTCCGGTCGATGACGGGGGCGCTCGCGTCGAAAGAGAGGATCTCGAACTCCGCGACGATCTCTACGGACTTGCACTCCCGGAAGCCGCCAGACGTCGCGCAGACCTCGTAGGTCCCTGTGGCGTTCGGCGTGATGACGATATCGGACGACGCCGGTGCAGCGTATCGGAAGGTGCGGTCCTGCAGCCCTCCCGGGAACGGCGTGTTGGAGGCGCCGTTCGAGGTGCCGCCAAAATGCACGGTATGGCCGACGGTCCCCGAATGCATCGAATAACCGATCGTCGCGCTCGAGCCGTTCGCCTCGTTCTCGCACGTGTCCGGATAGCAACTGGTGGTCGCCGGAGAAGGAGTGGGAGGGGACATCGTCCCGTACCGATACTCGAAGGTCCCACCAGGATGGAGCACCACCTGGAAGTTCAGATCGTAGGGATTGGATGCGGACCCATAATACTGACTGTAGTGGTTCCACGAAATCACGTAGTCATCCCCGACCGGGCCCGCGAGGATGGTCCCACTGCGCCGGTGGAGATCATCCCAGAATGGCGCCAGGTGGACATCGGAGCTCCCGGTCCTTGGGAGCGCGTAGTTATCGCCAGTCGTGGAGGAGGAGGAGGCGAAAGAGATGAATCCGTCCGCCTTCACGATGGCGCTCGTGTAGACCTGCCCCTGGAACGGGAAGGAGAATCCGCTGGCGAAGGTATGCGTGGAGCTGCCCGTATCGTCCGTTGAGAGCGAAATTGGGACGACATCCGGCAGCCCAGCGATCTCGATGAACGCATTCGTTCCGCTGAGGTCCTCCTCCATCGGATAGTTGGGGACGGTCACGCTGATGGGCTCTCCAGAGAGGGAGGTCGTTGCCCAGCTCAAGGTGACTGGAGTGCCTGGCGGGACGTCATAGAGGTCAGCCACGAGATCGAAGGTGAAGGTTCGAACTCGGACCGTCCTCGCCGCGGTCCGGGTCGCCTGGGTCCCGAGGTTCGTGATGGTGAGGACGAAGGTCGTCGTCCCCCCCATCGATGGAATCGTGAAGGCATCGTCGTCGAAATCGATGGTCCCTGGAAGGACCAGGGGTTCTCCGTTCGCGGTGATCTCGAACACGTCCGCGTCACCCGTCTCCCAGCTCAGGGTCAAGGGATCTCCGAAGTCTACCTCGTCTGCGCTGACGGTGAACGACGCGATGCCGAAGTCGGCTGAGATCACGGTGAGAGGAACATCCCTGACCACTTCATGGCCCAGCGCCCCCGTGGCGACCACCTGATAGACGACGGCACCTGTCGCCAGCGCGGTGAGTTGGGCGGAGCCGGACGCCACCCGATTGG
This sequence comes from Vulgatibacter incomptus, assembly GCA_040391605.1. GTDB lineage: Bacteria > Myxococcota > Myxococcia > Myxococcales > Vulgatibacteraceae > Vulgatibacter > Vulgatibacter incomptus_A. The sequence continues at coordinate 6,941 of JBEBXK010000029.1, read as the reverse complement.
CCGGGGCGGTGTAGACCTCGGCGCCATCGGGATCGACGATGGTGAGCCCCGTCGCGTTCTGGGTGGTCCACGCGAGTGTGAATGGAACGTTGCGCAGGGGATCAGCGGCGGGCGGAGTCACGGTGAGCCCCGCCCTCGGATGCACCTGGACACTCAGGGTGCTGGAATCGGTGCCGTTGCCGCTGGCGAGGAGCGTCGCAGACCGCGTGGTGACGCCTGCTCCCCCGAGGGGGCTCCAGGCATAGCTCCCGTTCACATCGAGGCTGGCGTCCTGTGTATAGGCGAAGCTGCGGTTCGACAACCCGCCAGGCACCGCAGTTGCGTGGCTGAAGGTATGGAACTGGCTCCGATCCGGGAGTTGGTAGCCGATGGTCGCCAAGCTCCCGTCGGCTCGGGCGGTGGGTCCCGAGGCCCCCTCCATGGTGCCGTAGCGAAACTCAAAATTGCCTGAGGAGCGGAGAATCACCTCGAAAGTGAGGTGGGCAGCAGTCCCCGCGAACGCGTTGTCGCGCCATTCAATCGCGAGATAGTCTCCGTCTGCGTCGCTTCCACTGAGCCAGTAGATGTCGCCGGTCGCCGAGGCTCCGTTGTTCAAGAACTCGAGATCGTCCCAGAACGGAGCGATGTGGGCAAAGGACCGATTGGGTTCGGGGAATGCAGTGTTCTGGAAGCCGGAACCGGCACCGGATACGCTGTCGAAGCTGAGGAGTCCGTTGGCATAGACCTTGACGCCTGTCTGCTGCACCCCGCCGAAGGGGAAGGTGAAGCCCGCCGGGAAGACCAGGTCGCCTTCGCCTTCGTCGCCGTAGCCGCAGCACCATTCGACGGTGAGCTGCACCCTGGTACCCCCCGAGCCGTAGACGTCGATATACGGCTCGAAGGTCTCGCTGAAGCTCATCCCGCTGAGAAAATCCAGGGCCACGTCCGTCGCCCTCTTGGTGGTCCACTCGAGGTTCACCTCGTCACCGGCCACGACGCCGATGGCGGGCGGCGCCGGCGGATTCGGATAGGCGGGAGGCGTGGCGGTGAAGGTGAGGATCTCGGTCCCCTGCAGGGTGACGGTGACCTCCTCCTGCGCCGTCATCGAGATGCCGTTGGTGGCGACGATGCGGTAGGTGGTGGCAGCCGTCGGGACGACGACGTGGGTGCCGCTTGGCCGAGATCCCGCTGCGATATCCTCGAGGAGGATGGGGGGGTTGGCGCCGTCGAGCTCGAAGAGCTGGAGGGAGGTGTCGGCGTTCTCGGAGGTCCAGTCGAGGCTGACCCAGGCGTGGATGTCCTCGTCGAAGACCATCGGATCTGCCACCAGCGTCACGGCGGGCACGCCGAAGACCGTCGTGGTCGCTTCGCGGGTCGCGGGTGTCGAGCCAGGCGATGAGGTGGTGGCGGTGAGCGTGAAGGTATAGCTCCCAGGATCCGCCATCGTGAAGGAGGCGCTCCCCGCAGCCGCGTTGGCGGGGAGGTTGTAAGTCCCCGGCGGATCGGCCACCAAGGCCAGCGTCGGGACGACCCCGTCGGGATCCACCCCTGCCGCCCAGGTGATGGTCAGCTCGGAACCCGCCGCCACGCCTGCCGCTGGGCTGAGGCTGAAGGTGTCGATGGTGGGGCCGTCGCCGACCCTGACCTGAATCATCTCTGAGATCGCCGTCCCCAGGGAGTTCGTGATCTCCAGGCGATACTCGAAGAGGCCGACGTCGGTCAGCGGCGCCGAGATGAATTCCCCCGCCTCCACGCCTCCCCGAGTGATTGACGAATAGACCGAGGAAGGCTGGCCCCCGGCGAGATCGCGGACGGTGAGGTCGATCTCCGATGCGCCTCGGCTGGTCCATTCGAAGGTGACCGCGGATCCCGACCAGACGTGGACCGAGGAGGCGTCGAAGCTGAGGATCTCTGGCGCGCCCACCTGAACCGAGATCGAGTCGCTGTCGAAATCCAACGCGTCGTTATAGGCCTTGATCTCGAAGGTCGTCGCGATCAACACCTCCACCTCAAGGGTCCCGGACGCGGGGAGGGGGCCGGGGATCAGGGTGCCGTTCTCCTCGATCGTGACGTTGGTCGCGTCGACCGTGGTCCAGCTCAGCTCAACCGTCTCACCGGCGCCCACATAATCGAGAGAAGCGGAGAACGAGCTCACCACGGGGAGCGGCACCGCACGCACGACGACGGTGCTGAGCGCGTCCCCCGAGGCGTTCGAGGCGGTCAGCGTGAAGGTGGTGTCCGCGTCGATCTCGACGTCGATCGAGTCGGCGATGAGGGAGCGGCTCCCGAGGGGGATCTGTCCGAGTGTGTCAGCGACGAGCTCGAGCGCGGTGGCCCGCGTCACGGCGGACCAGGAGAGGGTCAAAATCGCGGAGCCGTCGACGAGGCTGACGACGCCCTCGTTCGCCGAGAAGCTGCCGATGTTGGGGCTCTCGACGACGGTGATCGTGAACTCTTCGGTGGCAGTCTGGGCTCCACTCGTGGCGACGATCTGGAACCTGCCGCCCGCGCCCATGGGAAGCGAGGCGCTCCCCTCCAGGGCGGATGCGCCAGTGAAGCTTTGGTTCGCGCCGTCGAAGTTCGAGACCATGACCTCCAGGGCCCCGCCGGTGGTCCAGCGGATCTCCTTCACATCACCTACGCCGGCGGGTCCGGGATCCGATGCTTCGAAGCTCAGGATCACCGGCGTCACCTCGACCTGGGCGGAGTCGGTGGTGACCTTCCCGCCGGCTCCCGTAGCGACGAGGGTATAGGTCTCGGTGAAGGCGGGATGAACGGCCACGCTGCCGTTCAACTCGAACGGGCCGCCCTCCACGGGCGCCCCCAAGGTGTCGACGATGTTGACACTCTCGGCGTCGGTGGTCTCCCAGGAGAGGATCGCCTCTCCACCGAAGGTGATGACCGCCGGCTGGGCCGAGAGGTTGGCGGTGGGGAAGCCCTTCACCTTCACCTTCACGTCCCGCTCGACCTGGGCCTCACCGGCGGAGGCCACGAGCCTGTAGGTCGTAGAACCGGCAGGAGAGACCTCGAAGCTTCCGACGGGTTGAGCTGCAGCGCCGAGCTGAAGCTCGGTGACGCCATCGAAGAGTTGAATGGTGTCGGCGTGCTCCGTCACCCACGAGAGCGTGACCTTCCCGCCCTCATCGACCTCCATGGGGTCCGCGGAGAATGAAACGATGCGAACCTCCGGACCTTCGACGGCCACGGTCAGCTCCCGCTCCGCAGGCTCCTCTCCCTCTCGCTCGGCGATCAGCTTGAAGGTGGAGGTCGCATCCACCACCACGTCGACGCTCCCCTCCGCCGGATTGACGTCGCCCAACTCGACCTCATCGCCTCCTCCGACGACGATCCGAATCGTGTCAGCGTTGCGGGTCTCCCATGAGAGCGTCGTCGTGCCACCTGCGGCCACCGTGCTGGGGGAGGCGACGAAGGAGAGGATGGCGGGGCTCGACGTCGAGATCAGCTCGACCTTCCGCGTCTCTGTGGCCACGCCCTCCCCCTTGCCCTTCGCCTCCAGCACGAAGGTAGAGGCCTCCGTGATCGTCACCGAGACCGTCCCCTCTGCCACCGCGGCGCCCTCGAGGTCGACGGGGAGGTCGTTGCGGGTGAGCGTGATCTCCGACGCGTTCTTGGTCTCCCAGGAGACCAGCACCGAGTCGCCCGGCATAACCGAGCCAGGCTCCACAGTGAACGCGACGATCGTCGCTGCCGCGGGATCGACGGGCCGCTTCTTGGTGTCGTCGCCGCATGCGGTGATCAGGAGAGAGAGCGCAACAAAAGAGCTAAAGAGTCTTGCGGTCCGATTCATTTTCAACCTCAGGGCACGAGTCACCCGGGGATTCCATCTAGACTGACTACATCAGCTCACAGCCAAGCACGACCGCCGGATTCATCGCAATAGCATCCGATAGACACCCCCCAAACAGAGGGATCGATACATCGTCTACCGATGAACATGGAGGATCCAAGCGACCGACTTCAGATGAGATTCATGCGACTCCCGGCGAATGCCCTGCGATCCAATTGTTGCTCCTGCAATCAAATGGCACCGAGATTTGCACATCGGCGCCGCGTCTCGAGGCGATCGGAGCGCCTCGCCCCCAGCCGGGGGCCCGAACGAAAAAGGCCAGGCGTCGCGCGTGCTGCGCGGGCCTGGCCTTGGTAGTCCGGAGACCGAAGGAGAGGTGGCTACTCGCCGGCGGCGAGGACGGATTCGACCTCGGTGACGGCGTCGACCGGGGTCTCGACCTCGATGTCGACGTGCTTGTAGGAGCCGACGCCGGTGCCGGCGGGGATGAGCCGGCCCATGATCACGTTCTCCTTCAGGCCGCGCAGGTGGTCGACCTTGCCGGAGATGGCCGCTTCGGTGAGGACCTTGGTGGTCTCCTGGAAGGACGACGCGGAGATGAACGACTCGGTGGAGAGCGAGGCCTTGGTGATGCCGAGGAGCAGGGGCTCACCCTGTGCGGCGACGCCGCCGTCGGCCTCCACCCGATCGTTCTCCTCTTCGAAGGCGAACTTCTCCACCTGCTCGTCCACGAGGAAGTTGGTGTCGCCCACCGAGGTGACCCGCACCCGGCGCAGCATCTGCCGGACGATGACCTCGATGTGCTTGTCGTTGATCTTTACGCCCTGCAGCCGATAGACCTCCTGGATCTCGTCCACCAGGAAGGCAGCCAGCGCCTGGGGCCCCAGCACCTTGAGGATGTCGTGGGGGTTCGCCGCGCCGTCCATCAGGGGCTCGCCGGCGGTGACCCGATCGCCCTGGTGCACGCTGATGTGCTTGCCCTTGGAGATCAGGTACTCCTTGGCGAGGTCGGGCCGCTGCTTGCCGCCCTCCTCCGGCGTGACCAGGACCTTGCGCTTGCCCTTGGTGTCCTTGCCGAAGGAGACCACGCCGTCGATCTCGGAGACGACGGCGAAGTCCTTGGGCTTGCGAGCCTCGAAGAGCTCGGCCACCCGGGGCAGACCGCCGGTGATGTCCTTGGTCTTGGTGGTCTCCCGCGGCATGCGGGCGAGGACGTGGCCTGGGCCGATCTCGTCCTCGTGGGCCACGTTGATGTTGGCGCCCACCGGCAGGTAGTAGCGGGCCTCCTGGTCAGAGCCGGGGAGGAGCATCGCGACGCCGGCGGCGTCCTTGATCGTGATCCGCGGCCGGGTGTCGGCGTCCTTCGACTCGACCACCACCTTGCGCGAGAGGCCGGTGACCTCGTCGAGCTGCTCGGACATCGTGACGCCCTCGACGACGTCGCCGAAGTGAACCACGCCGCCGACCTCGGTGAGGATCGGCATCGCGTAGGGGTCCCACTCCGCCAGCAGCGTGCCGGGCTCGACCCGATCACCCTCCTTCACCAGGAGCTTGGCGCCGTAGACCACCACGTAGCGCTCTCGCTCGCGGCCGGAGTCGTCGACGATCACCAGCTCGCCGTTGCGGTTCATGGTGACCAGCGAACCGTCGAGACGCTCCACGGTGTGCAGGTTCTGGAACTTGACCGTACCCGCGGTGCGGTTCTCCACCGTAGACTGCTCGGCGCGCCGGGAGGCGGTGCCGCCGATGTGGAAGGTCCGCATGGTGAGCTGGGTACCCGGCTCGCCGATGGACTGCGCCGCGATCACCCCGACCGCCTCGCCGACGTTGGCCCTGCGGCCACGGGCGAGGTCCCGTCCGTAGCACTCGCGGCAGATGCCGCGCCGGGCCTGGCAGGTGAGCACCGAGCGGATCCGCACCCGATCGATGCCGGAGTTCTCGATGGCGCGAACGTTGGCCTCGTCGATCTCCTCGTTTGCGCCGACCAGCACCTCGTTCGAGCCTGGATCCCGCACCTCCTCCAGGGCCACCCGGCCGAGGATCCGCTCGCCGAGGGGCTCGATGATCTCGCCGCCCTCGATCAGGGCGGAGGCGGTGATGCCGTCCATGGTGCCGCAGTCGATCTCGTTGATGATCGCGTCCTGCGCCACGTCCACCAGCCGGCGGGTGAGGTAGCCGGAGTTGGCGGTCTTCAGGGCGGTGTCGGCCAACCCCTTTCGCGCGCCGTGGGTGGAGATGAAGTACTGCAACACCGTGAGCCCCTCGCGGAAGTTCGCGGTGATGGGCGTCTCGATGATCTCGCCGGAGGGCCGAGCCATCAGCCCTCGCATGCCGGCGAGCTGCCGGATCTGCTGGGCGGAGCCCCGGGCGCCGGAGTCGGCCATGATGTAAATCGGGTTGAACGAAGCCTGCTCCCGCTCCACGCCGTCCTTCTTGGTGATCTCGGTGGAGATCTGCTTCATCATCGACGTGGCGACCTCCTCGGTCACCTGCGCCCAGATGTCGATCACCTTGTTGTAGCGCTCGCCGTCGGTGATCAGACCCTCGAGGTACTGCTCGTCGATCTCCTTGACCTCCGTCTGCGCCTCCTCCAGGAAGGCGGCCTTGGCGGTCGGGATGATCATGTCCCTCAGGGCGACGGAGATGCCGGCCTTGGTGGCGTTGTTATAGCCGACGGTCCGGAGTCGATCGGCGAGGAGGACGGTCTCCTTCTCCCCCGAGAGGCGGTAGCAGAGATCGATCAGCCCGCCGAGCTCCTTCTTGCCCAGGACCTTGTTGTAGTGCTCGAAGGCCACCGAAGACGGCATGATCTCGCCGAGGAGCACCCGGCCCACCGTGGTCTCCTGGCGCTTGCCCTCGACCCGGCAGACGATCTTGGCCTGCAGCTCGACCTCGCCGTGGTCGTAGGCGGCCCGCACCTCGTCGGGCCCGGCGAAGAGCTTGCCCTCGCCCTTGGCGAACTCCCTGCCCCGGGTCATGTAATAGACCCCGAGCACGATGTCCTGGGTGGGGACGATGATCGGCTTGCCGCTGGCCGGCGAGAGGATGTTGTTGGTGCTCATCATCAGCACGCGCGCTTCCATCTGTGCTTCGATGGAGAGCGGCACGTGGACGGCCATCTGGTCGCCGTCGAAGTCGGCGTTGAACGCCGCGC
>JBEBXK010000028.1:0-46434 GCA_040391605.1 Vulgatibacter incomptus | reverse complement strand
CGCCGGATCTAATTTGCGAGCCCCCAGCCCCTCATGCGTGAGGAGCTGGGGGCTTTGCTTTTTAAGTCTCCACGCGTCGGGCCTTCGGGCGCGATCCGATGGACGTCGCCGTGACGGACTTCCCCCGCGCAGATGCCTGATCGCTGCCTTCAGTCATGCTCTGCGCCTGACCCCCTCCGGTCCATGGCGGGGAGGGCGACGTGGCGTCGCCCGGCGGCCGCAGCTGCCGAGGAGCGGCAGGGCTAGCGCGTCGATGGCCGAAAGCTCTCCCGGCGAATGCGAGACCCGATCAGGGGACAGCCGTCGCTGGAGACGTGCGACCGTCGCTGCACGAGGGGCGGGAGGGCTCGGCCAGGGCAGGGCCCCCGCCGCCCGGAAGTGGAGGGGAGAGGGGACATGTTTTTGACAGATTGGATCCCGCGAGGTACGAATTCTCAAAACTTCGGTAGGAAGCGTCGATCATCGATCGGCCCAGGGAGCGATCGCTTCCCGGGCCTGTCGCGCGCCGCATTGGAGGTGTCGCCGTGCGAAATTGGCTCGTGATTGCTGCGAGTGTCTTCGCCCTCTCGCTGATCCCGGGCTCGGTCCAGGCTGCGGCCAAGGGCCAGGCACGGAGGGCTGCGCCGGTGACCAGGCGGGCGCCGCCAAAGCGGGCCTCGCCCTCGCCGACGCCCCCCGAGAAGACGGCCGACGCCGACGACTCCCAGGCCCTCCGCAGGGGCGAACGGGTGGAGTTCGATGCGAGGCTGATCCAGGGGCAGACCGCGAAGGCAGGGGCGGTCTACCTCTTCGAGAGGGTCAGCAGCGACTTGAGCAGCATGGTCAAGGAGCGACGCAGCTATCGCCGCGAGATCGTGGAAGAGGTCTTTGGGCAGGAGAGCGACCGCTGAGCCCCCCTCCTGAGAATCAGGGGTCACCTGCGGGATCCGCGCCGGTGGCCTTCGAGGTCTTCCTCTTCGACCGCGGCCGCTTCGTCGGCTCGCGGATCTTCTCGGGCGATCGCCAGGTCCGGGTGGGGCGCGCGATCGACGCGAGCCTCCGCCTCGAGGATCCTCTCGTCTCCGGTCGGCACGCGGTGCTCTTCGTGAAGGACGGTGGGCTCCACATCGCCGACGAGGACAGCAGCAACGGGATCTTCGTCAACGGGAAGCGGGTGAGCACCACGCCGATAGGTGCCCTCGACGAGATCCGCCTGGGTGGCTCCCGCATCAAGGTAGAGATCCTGGGCGCCGCCGACGAGGAAGAGATTCCTGGCGCCGAGCGGACCCACTCCGGGCTGGAGCTCCCGGCCTCCGTCTTCGCCGAGCCACAGGCACCCTCACAGCCGCCCTCCATCGACGTCTCCTTGGGACCGATGGCAGACGCTGCCCGAGCGTCAGCGCCGCCAACATCGGGCCGGATGCCTGATGCGGTACCGCTGCCGGGTGTCAAGGTGGCCAAGCCGCCGCGCGGCGGGGGCGCGGACATCGCGGCGATGGTGCGGGAGACCCAGGAGGCCCTCTCGAAGGAGAGCGAAGTCGGGGCCCTCGTCGCAGTTGGATCGACTGGACCGAATGCGCAGCGTCCGCCCGCCACGGGAGATCTCGTCGCGGCGATGCGGGAGACCGGCGAGGCGTTCGGCCGGGTCGAAGAGGGGAGGGCTCCGCCTGCCGCTGTCGCGGCGCCCTCGGCTGCCGACGCGTCGTCGTCCGACTTGGACTCGCTCCCCTATCCCGACGCCCCCGTAGAGTTGGACGAGGAGGCCGAGGAGGAGCGGCGCTTCGTCCCAGCGTTCTCCCTCCTCGAGGCGGTGGTGGTCGAGGACGAAGCCACCGGCGGGGCCGCCGTCGCCGTGGTGGAGGTGATCCGCCACCGCGGTGATCGGCTGGTGGACGCGGCCCGCGTGGAGGGGGGCGGGACCTACGATCTGATCCGGGGAGAGGACGGCAAGCCCTGGCGGATGCTGCAGGTCCTGCGCAAGGGGCGGCTCCGACTCTTCTTCCGGGAGGGAGACGAGGGCAGCCTGCTGCTGGGCGGCAAGAAGACATCGCTGCAGAGCCTCTGCGATCCCGCTCACCTCTTCCATAAGAAGCGCGGGATCTACGCCGTCGACATCCAGCAGGCGGATCGCGCCCAGCTCTGGATCGACGGGGCCGGCTACTTCGTGCGCTGGGCCATGGCCCCGCTGCAGCCCCCCAAGAGCTTCTCCTTCCGGGTAGCGGCGGAGGATCGCCGCTATCTGCTGACGGGTGTGGCCGGCATCGTCCTGATGCTCGTCGGCATCTGGGTCCAATCCCTGCTCGCGCCTCCCGAGCTCCTGGTGATGGAGCAAGCGGAGTTCGCCGAGATCTCCTTGAAGGATCTCGAGATGGAGAAGCCCCCGGAGCCGGAGCCCGAGATCAAGCCCCCCGAGCCCGTGGCCGAGGTGCAGGCGCCGGAGCCGGAGCCGGAGCCGGAGCCGGAGCCTACGCCGCAGCCCGCCAAGCCGGCGCCGGCCCCGCGCTCCCGGCCGGTGGCCCGGGCGGCGGCGACGGCGAATCCGAAGCCCTCGGCCCCGGCGCCCACGGCGGCGGACAACGCCCTGGCGGCGCTGGCCGACATCATCCCCGCCGGCGACACCAAGCTCACGGCGGCGGTCTCGAATATCGCGGCGGTGCGGGTCCCCACCGGGACCTCCTCCACCTTCCAGGTCTCGGGCGCCATCGGCAAGGTCCCCGGCGACGAGGTCACCCTCTCCCGGGGCGGGAAGGCCGGCGGCGAGGGCCGCGAGACCCGGGCGGCGGCGGCGGTCCTGGCGGGCAAGAGCGTGGGGCAGGTCGGCGGAGGCGGCGGCAAGGGCGCTGGGACGGTCCGCGGCACCGTGGCGCGCCAGCCCTCCCGCAGCGTCGGCACCGCCGGCGGCAGCCTCGATCGCGGCGCGATCCTCAAGGTGATCAACTCCGGGATCGCAGAGGTCCAGAGCTGCTACGAGCGGCAGCTGATGTCGAACCCCGGCCTCCAGGGCAAGGTGGTCTTCGACTGGGTGATCTCGCCGCAGGGCAGCGTGGCATCCACCCGGGTGCGCTCGTCCTCTCTCGCAAGCCAGGCGGTCGCGACGTGCATCGCCTCGGTGATCAAATCGTGGCGGTTCCCCGAGCCCACCGGCGGCTCCGTGACCGTGACCTTCCCGTTCGTCTTCAGCGTGCAGGGGTTCTAATTGTCTATCTTCTCGAACGATCGATTCCCGGCGCTTGCGATCCTGGCCGCGCTCACCCTGGGGCTGGCAGCGACGCCTGCCGGCGCCGACGGGTTGGACGAGGGCGGCGCCCTCTACGCGGTGCAGAACCGCAAGTACACCGCGTCCCACGAGTTCTCGGTGGGCGGCGGCTCGCTGCCTCTCGACGCCTTCTACAAGGGCTACACCGTGAGCGGCGCCTACACCCTGCACTTCTCCGACCTCTGGGCCTGGGAGATGGTGCACGGCGCCTACTCCTTCAACGTGAACACCGATCTGCGGGAGGAGCTGCAGTCCAATTGGAACGCGGAGCCCACCCGCTTCCCCAAGATCCAATGGTTCGGCGACTCCAACCTGGTGCTCAAGCCGCTCTACGGCAAGCTCGCCTGGTTCAACGACAGCCTGATCTACGGCGAGATGTTCTTCACCGTGGGGCCGGCCCTCGCCAGCTATGAGAACGCCGGCACCCACGTCGGCGCCAACCTCGGCCTGGGCTTCCGCTTCTACCTCTCGGAGTCCTGGTCGCTGCGGCTGGACGCGCGGGACTACTACTTCGTCGCGGTCGACGATACCAGCACGAGGAGTAATGAACTCTTCTTCTCAGCGGGGATCAGCCTGAATGTCCGCTAGGGCCAAGACGGAGCTGCTGTCGGCGCTCCTCGTCGGCACGCTGGTGGTGGGGGCCCAGGCCCTGCCGGCGCGGGCCCTCGGCCAGGCGCCGGCGGCCGGCGAGGCGCCAGGGGAGGAGGTCGCCGAAGCCGGGGCCGACCCCGTCGCCGAGGCGACGGGGCAGGTGGAGGCGGCGGTGGGCAAGACCCGGGAGGAGCTCTCCGCAGAGAAGCGCGTGGCCGGCGCGGAGGCCCTCCTCGAGCGGGCGTTGGCGGCGGCGAGCCAGGCCGATTGGAAGAGCTCGGCCGTCCACGCTCATCAGGCGTGGCAGCTCTTCCCCACCTCGGAGGAGCGCCGCGAGGCGGCGGAGCTGGCCCTCGCCGACGCCCTCCTGAAGCTGGGCTTTACGCAGGGTGCGGCATCTCATTACTTCAATATCGTCGAGCGGCGGCATATGCCGCAGCTCCTGCCCCGGGCGCTGGCCGGCGTGGAGGCCCTGAGCCACCGCGGCCTCGTCCTCGAGGAAGATCTGATGCGCGGGGTCCTGGCGGAGGCGGATCTCGCCAACGTCCCCCCCGATCTCGCCGACTTCCTCCATTACCAGCGAGGCATCGCCAACCTGCGGCTGGGCAACAAGCGCTGGACCGAATACGAGTTCCGCCGGATCGAGGACGACGGGGTCTACGGTCAGCGGGCCCGGCTCGCACAGGCCGTCTCCATGGTGCGAGACAACGAACCGGCGCGAGCGTTGGAGGCGGTGGAGTCGATCCTCGCCGCCGATCCCGCCCCCGACGTGATGCAGGAGGCCCTGCTGATCCAGGGCCGGCTCCTCTTCGAGGCGGGGCGCTTTCCGGAGGCGGTGGAGGCCTTCCGCCAGGTGGACGGGACCCGCAACGTGCCCGGGGGCGAGGTGCTGCTGGAGCGCGCCTGGGGCCACTACCGCGAGGGCAGGCTCCACGATGCCATGGGGCTGATCTACGCCCTCGGCGCGCCGGCCCATGTGGAGCTCTTCCTCCCCGACGCCTATGTGCTGCGGGGGCTGATCTACCAGCGCTTCTGTCATTATCGCGCGGCTCGCAGCGCGTCGGCCGCCTTCCGCGCCCGCTACGGCGACGCCATCACGGCGGTGGAAGCGGGGACGCCGCCAGCCCAGGTGGAGACGGTGGCCCTGGCCACCTCGATCCGCCCCCACGTCGCCGCGGTCCTCCGGGTGGCCGACGCGGCGCGGGCGGAGATCGCGCTCCTGGAGAAGGAGGGGCCATCGCTGCAGGAGGGTGGGCTGCGGGCGCACCTCGCGCAGCTCTACGGGCTGATGGGCTCGAGGCTCGAGCGGACCCGCCGGCTGGCGGTGGAGCAGGGGGCCGACGAGATCGCCGAGAGGCTCCTCGCCGCCCGCGAGCAGGCGAACCTCCTCGAATACGAGGTCGGCGTGTCGATCCACAAGCGGCTGAACGACGCCGAGGGCAAGGTCTACCGCCGACCGGAGGCGCAGGTGGTGCCCCGGACCGGTGATAAGAACTTCTACAAATTCAACGGTGAGTTCTGGAGCGACGAGCTGGGTGACATGCGCTTCCTCATCGAGAATCGGTGCGTGGAATGAAGGCGAAGGCAAGGCATCCCGAGGGGCCCGAGGCTCTCTCGGCCGGCGCGAGCCCGTCCGGCGCGCCCCGGCCCGCTCTCCCTGGCGGAGCAGCCCCGCGCAAGGTGGAGGCCATCATCTCCTTCGCGCCGCGACCGAAGGCTGGTGCAAATGCGGCGCCGGTTCGCCGATCTCGTGGATCGCTTCACGATCTCTCCGCCGTGAAGCGATGGGAGACCGCCTCCCGCGCCATGGCGGTGGCTCTCCTCGTGCTGATGGCGGGCTGCGCCTCGGTGCGGGTGGTGCAGCCCCCGGCGCCGGAGGACGAGATCGCCCGACTGCAGCGCAACGTCAACAAGGTGCGCTTCGCGATCCAATCCACCCGCGATCAGATCGATCGCGCCCGTGGGCAGGCCTACCTCCCCGACCTCTATCTGCGGCTGGCGGAGCTCCACGTGGAGGAGGCCCGCTACCACTACTTCATCGCCTACGAGGGGCAGAAGCGCCGGGAGCGGGCGGTGACCTCGGTGCAGGCGCGGCTGCTCAAGGAGCGTGCGATCGGGATCTACGATCGCATCCTCCAGGAGTTTCCGGACTTCCAGGATCGGGACAAGGTCCTCTTCTTCATCTCCCACGAATATCGGGAGCTCGGCGACTACGACAAGATGCGGGAGTACCTCGGCAAGATCACCACCGAGTTCCCCCAGAGCCGCTACCGCAACGAGGCGCTCCTGGTCCTCGGCGACTTCCACTTCGATCGGAGCGAGCTGGGAGAGGCGGAGCGCTTCTACCAGTCGATCCTGGCGTCGCCAGAATCCCAGACCCACGCGATGGCCCGCTACAAGCTGGCGTGGGTCCGGGTGAACCGCCTGGACTTCCCCGGCGCCCTCAAGCTCTTCGAAGACACCATCACCCACCTCCTGGACGAGGAGGGGGACGGGGCTCCCTCCCGGCGGATCGATCTGCGCCGCGAGGCGCTGGTGGATCTCGTCTTCGCCTACACCGAGGTCCATAAGAAGCCGGCCGATCAGCTCGGCTACTTCCGCCGCCTGGCGGACTCCCGCACCACCTACCTCGCGGCCCTCTCCAGGCTGGGGCGCCGCTGGTTCGTGAAGGGGGAGTACACCTACGCGGGGACTGTCTATCGGGAGCTCCTGGCGCTGGGCGCCGACAACGAGGACTCGGTGGAGTGGGCGCAGCGCCTCTACGACGGGGTCGTGCGTGAGAAGCGCTTTGACCACGTGGAGCAGGACGTCCAGCTCCTCGGCGGCGTCTACCTCTCGCGCCGCTTCGATTGGCGGCTCGGGGAGAAGGAGCGGGGCAACCTGCGCCAGGAGTTCGAGGCCTATTCGCGGGACCTCGCCACCAAGGGACATCTGGCGGCGACGGATCGCAGAGACGCGGAGCTCTTCGCCCGGGTGGGAGACGCCTACGACGCCTACCTCGAGGTCTTCGGAGACGAGCCGCAGGCGCTGCAGATCCGGCAGAACCTCGCCGAGGTCCGGACGGCGGCGGGGCAGAGCTTCCTCGCCGGCCGCGCGTGGGAGGCCGTGATGGGCAGCGCGCCCGAGGCGGAGCGGCAGGGGGCGACGGCGAGCGCGGTCTCCTCCTACGCCAAGTCCCTCGAGCAGGCACATAAGCTGGATCGCCTCCACCAGGCCCAGGCCCGCGCGGGCCTGCGCAGCGCGGCTCGCCATTACATCGCCACCTGGTCCGGGGCGAAGGATACGGCCGCCGTGAAGTTCAACCTGGCCAAGAGTTACTACGACGAGTCCCGATACGAAGAGGCCGCAGAGCTCTTCGCCGCCCTCGTCGAGGAGTTCCCCACCCGCCCCGAAGGCGAGGTCGCGGCGGAGCTCGCACTGGACTCGCTCCGCGCCAGAGACGACTTCGGTGGCCTCGTGATCCTCGCCAAGCGGATGGCGTCGAATCAGCGACTCCCGGCGAAGGTGCGGGCCGACCTCGGCGCCATGGCTACCGGCGCCGAGACCCGCGCCCTCGAGAGCGTCACCCTCGCCGCCGGCAGTGGGGGCGAAGGGATGGTGGATGGCCTGATGGCCTTCGCCGCCAGCCACGCCGGCACCGACATCGGCGAGCGGGCCCTCGTGAATGCCTTCATCACCGCGCGCAACTCCGACGATCTCGATCAGGTCATCGACGTGGGCGAGAAGCTCTTGCGCGAGTATCCGAAGTCGGAGGTCGCCCCGGACGTCCTGGCCACCCTGGGCCGGATGTCGGTGCAGGCGGCGGACTTCGAGCGCGCTGCCCGCTACTTCGAGCAGGCGGCTGCCAGCCAGATCGATCCAGCGGCCCGGGTGCCGACGATGCGGGCGGCAGGGACGCTCCTGGCCTATGTGGGCGACGCCGCCGGCGCGCGGCGGGCCTTCGGCGCGGTGCTGGCGGGATCGACCTCCGACGCCAGCCGCCAGGAGGCCGCCCTGGCCTTCGCCGATCTCCTGGAGCTCAGCGGCGACTTCGCCGGCAGCGCCGAGGTCCTGAGCCGGTCCCGCTCCGGCAGCGCGAACGCGCTCCTGGAGTACCGCCTGGGCAGGGCGCTCGAGCGCAGCGGCAAGGCCCGTGAGGCCAACGGACCCTACCAGCGGGCGGCGGCGGTCTCCACGGCCGACCCCCTCCACGCGGAGGCGGTGGCCGGGGCGCGCTTCCACCTCGCCGCCGAGGGCTACCAGCAGTTCGCGGGGATCCGCTTCGGCGGCGATCGCGGCGGCGACGCCCAGGTGATCCAGGCCAAGTTCGCCGCGTTGGCCCGCTTCGAGGAGACGATGGTCGATGTGATCGAGAGGCAGAGCGCGCGCTGGGCGTTGGCCGCGCTGGGCCGCCTGGCCAAGGCCTACGAGGACGCCGCCGTCTTCCTGGAGACGGCCCCCGTGCCGCCGGGCCTCGACGCCAGCGGCGCCGAGCGCTATCGCGCCGCTCTCTCGGGGCGGGCGGAGGGCTTCCGCTCCCAATCGGAGGAGGCGATCTCCACCTGCGCCGCCAAGGCGGGGGAGCTCAAGGTCTTCACGGCAGCGGCCAGGGCCTGTCTCGAGGGCAAGCCCCTCGAGGGCCTGGCGGAGGAGCGCTTCCAGGCGCCTTCGCGACGAGGCGCGCCCCCTGCCGATCGCGCCCGGGCGATCCGCTCGAAGATCGCGAAGGATTCGAAAGATTACGCGGCGCTCACCGAGCTCGCGACCCTCTATCTGCACGCGGGCGATCCCTACCAGGCCAAGCTCGTGGTGGATAAGGCGTCGGAGGGCGGGGCGGACTCCGAGACCTTCAACCTGCGGGGTGTCATCGCCTACCAGCTCGGCCAGCATCAGGAGGCCTTCGACTCCTTCCGCGCGGCGCTGGACAAGGACGACTCCAACGGGCGGGCGCGGCTGAACCTCACCGCCCTCTACCGCGCCTATGGTTACGAGCGCCTGGCCCAGGCCGAAGCCGCGAAGCTGGAGGGTGGGGCCGGCGGACGCCTCGCCGGAGACTCCGCCCTCATCTCGGGCGCCTCGGAGGTGCGATGATGCGTTCCAATCACGAAGCCGATCGGCGCGTCGACGCCCGCGCGGGAGCGGAGCCGCGCTCGCGTCGACCGGGGGGCTCGTCGAAGACATCGCCCTCGTCCGGCCTGCCATGGCGCGCGATGCTGCGCTCCAGGCTCAAAGGCGATCGGCGCGTCGACGCCAGCGCGGGCGCGGAGCTGCTCTCGCGCTCGGCGCTCCCATCGGATCGTCGGGGCTGGCGGATGCCCGCGCTCCTGGGCGCGGTGATCCTCGCCGTCGGCGTCTCCGCCTGCGGGGCGTCGTCGGCCTCGCGGATCCCCTCGGAGCGGGTGGACGAGGCGCTGCGGGACGAGTTTCCGGTGGAGGGGAGGCGGTGGGCCTTCGAGGCCGAGAACGAGGTGATCATCGCCCTCGATCGCCGCGACGCGGCCCGGGCGGCGTTGGCGGCGGCGAGCGATCGCGTCGCACGGGCCGAGGCCTGGGAGGACGTCGCGGATCGCAGCGGCAAGGCGAAGGCGCCTGTGGCCGCGCTGGTCGCCTGGCGCAAGGAGCAGAGGCGGCAGCGGGTCGCGCGGCTGGAGGAGGCGGAGGTGGAGGTCTACTGCGCCCGCGCCGCCTTCGAGCTCACCAAGGCCCGGCTCGCCGTGCGCTTCGGCCTGCCGGTGAAGGCGCGCTACCTCGTGCCCTTCGAGGCGCAGTACGAGGCATGTGCCCAGGAGCAGGCCCAGGCGTCGGCGGCGGTGCAGGACGCCGAGTCCCGGGCGGGCAAGGCCCTGGAGCGCTGGCGCGACAGCCGCCGCGAATACGTCAGCAAGACGGGAGACCACGACCATGGACTCTGGATCGATTGAGCCCCGCCGGCCCAGGCAGCCGGTGTGTGCGGTGGCCCTCCCCAGGGAGGCGGAAGGGCTCCTCGACCATCGCAGGCGCGCATCGCTCGCGCAGCGTGGCCCAGCGGGAGCGGTGATGGACGCATGTACAGACGAGCGGCCAGATGAGGATCCGGGCGTCTCCGGCGCCGGGGCGTTTCGCCGGGGGCTCCTGATCGCGGCCTGCCTCTCCACCCTGATCTCCGCGTCAGCCCTCGCCGCCCCGCAGCAGGAGGCGAGTCCTTCGGCGGCGGCGGCGGCGGAGGTGGAGGACGGAGCGGATGGACCGGGGATCCACGCCGCAGGCGGAGAGACCAAGGAGGCGGAGATCGGCCAGTCGGCCACCGAGGTGGATGGCTCCGAGGGCGCCATCGCCGAGGCACAGGCAGCGGTGCAGGGGAGCCCCCTGGACCCCGCGCTCCAGCGGACCCTGGCGGAGCGCTGCTTCGCTGGCGCGCGCTTCGATTGCGCCCTCGCCGCGTTCGATCAGGTGGTGCGGCTGCGCCCGGAGGACGCGGACGCGAGGGTGGATCTCGGGGCGGTCTACTTCCAGATCGGCAAGTTCGACTCTGCCATCGCCCAATTCAAGGCGGCGACCGGCCTGGCGCCGAAGAGCTATGTGGCCTTCCTCGATCTCGGGATCGCGTCGCGGCGGGCGGGGTTGATCCACGACGCGGTGGCGGCGCTGCGCAAGGCCACCGAGCTGCGCCCCGGCGAGGTGGAGGCCTGGTCCCAGCTCGCGGCAGCCTTCGGCAGGCGCCACGCGGTGGACGAGGCGATCGCGGCCTACGGCAAGGCCATCGCGCTGGATCCCGGCCACGCCGCCAGCCATAACAACCTCGGCAACATCTACCTGGAGCAGGCGCGCTATCGCGACGCCATCGCCTCCTATGCGCGGGCGGCGAAGCTCGACGCGTCGGACTCGGACTTCGCCTACAACCGCGGGGTCGCCCTCCTGCGCAGCGGCGAGCTCGACGGGGCCGTCGAGGCGTTCCAGGCGGCGCTGGCGCTGCGGCCCGAGCATCCGCGGGCCCTCAACAACCTCGGCGTGATCCACAGCAAGCGCAAGGAGATCCCCGAGATGATCGACGCCTTCCAGGGGGCGCTGCGCCTGGATCCGCGCTTCACCCAGGCGGCCTACAACCTCGGCCTCGCCTACCTGGCGGACGGCAAGCTCGACCTCGCGATCTCGGCGCTGCAGGACGCCGTCCTCCTCGACCCGGCGTCGGCGGACAGCCACCGCGCTCTGGGGGACGCGCTCTTTCGCAAGGGGCATATCGCCCTGGCCAAGGCCGAGTACCAGGAGGTGCTGCGGCTGCGCCCGGGAGACGCCGCTGCCATGAGGCAATCCGCGCTGGCGCTGGCGGCGGAGGGGAAGACCGGCGCTGCCGTGGGCCAGCTCCGGCTGGCGATCGATCTGAACCCCTACGACGCCAGAGCCTTCTTCTTCCTGGCCAAGTCGTTGGCAGAGCAGGGAGAGGCGGAGGAGTCGGAGAAGCGCTACCGCCAATCGCTGAGGCTCGACGCCAGCGATCCCGAGGCCCACTTCTTCCTGGGAGAGCTCCTCGTCGCGAGGGGGCGTGCCACCGAGGCCTACAAGGAGTATGAGGCCGCGATCGAAGCGGATCCGGCCTATGCGCCGGCGCAGTTCCGGCTGGGGGAGGCGAGCCTGGCCCGGCGGCGGGTAGACAGCGCCGTGCAGTATTTCACCGCCGCCGCGAAGGACGCCGAGCTCCGGCCGGAGGCGCTCTTCAAGCTCGGCGACGCCTGGGAGCGCAAGGGCCTCGTCGAGAAGGCGATCGAATCCTACGAGGAGGCCTTGCGGCTGCGCCCCGCCTACTCGCAGGCCCGGGCGGAGCTCTGCTCGGCCTTCTTCCGCCTCGAGCGCCTGGAGGAGTCGATGGCGGAGTGCCGCCGGGCGATCAGGGAGAAGCCCGATCTCGGACGGGCGCATTACTACCTGGCCTTCGCCCTCTATCGGAAGGGGCTGGTCGATCCCGCCATCGAGTCGCTACAGACCGCGATCCGCTCGGAGCCCGAGCTCGCCGAAGCGCACTATTGGCTGGGCAAGCTTTTGGCGGAGAAGGGCCAGCGCGATCCGGCGCGGGCGGCCTATTCCGAGGCCCTGCGTCTGCGCCCCGGCTACGACGAGGCGCAGATCGCGCTGCAGAAGCTGGGAGGCGATGCGAAGTGAGCAGCGTGGTCGCAGACATCGCCGGCACCAGGGTCATCGGGGCGGGAGAGCCGCTGCGCGCCGCGCTGCAGCGCTTCCGCCTGGTGATGCTCCGAGGCCCTGAGCCCGGGCGGGTCTGGGATCTGCGGCCGGGGATCACCACGGTGGGCAAGGGCGCCGACAACGACGTCGTCCTGGCGGACGCCACCGTCTCCCGCGCCCACTTCGTGGTGGAGCGGGAGGGAGACTCCTACACGCTGCGTGATCTCGACTCGACCAACGGAACCTGGCTCGAAGAGGTCCGGATCCGGGAGGGATTCCTGCGGCCGGGATCGAGGATCCGCGCCGGCGAGGTGATGCTGCGCTTCGTGCCGGTGGCGGAGTCGGTGGAGCTCCCCTCGGATCAGGAGTCCTTCGGCGGCCTGGTCAGCCGCAGCCCCAGGATGCGCGAGCTCTTCGCGCTCCTGAGCAAGGTCGCGCCCAGCGACTCCACCGTGCTCCTCCATGGCGAGACCGGCACGGGCAAGAGCGCGGCGGCGCGAGCGATCCACGAGCAGAGCTCCCGGAACCGGGGGCCCTTCGTGGTGCTCGACTGCGGCGCGATCTCCACGAATCTGATCGAGAGCGAGCTCTTCGGCCACGAGCGCGGCGCCTTCACCGGCGCCACCCAGACGCGCCGCGGCGCCCTGGAGATCTGCCACGGCGGCACCCTCTTCATCGACGAGATCGACGATCTCCCCAGGGATCTGCAGCCGAAGCTCCTGCGGGCCATCGAGGATCGGGTGATCCAGCGGCTCGGTGCCCAGGCGCCGATCCCCCTGGACGTCCGGGTGGTGGCGGCGAGCAAGAAGGATCTGCGGCAGGAGGTCCTGGCCGGGCGCTTCCGCGAAGATCTCTACTTCCGCCTCTCGGTGGTGATCGCTCCGATCCCGCCACTGCGCGAGCGCAGGGAAGATGTGCCGCTCCTCATCGGCCGCTTCCTCGCCGGCGCCAAGAGCTGGGAGGAGCTGGCGGAGCTCGCCCGCGAGCGCCTCGTCCAGCACACCTGGCCCGGCAACATCCGGGAGCTGCGCAACGCCGCTGAGCGCGCCGGCGCCACCGACGACTATGGCTTCGCGGAGCTCGCCACCTTCCCGGTGGAGGTCCCGCTGGACGGACCCCGCCTCGGCGTCGATGTCCATCAGCCGTTCAAGGACGCGAAGGAGCTGCTGATCGAGCGCTTCGAGCGGATCTATCTGCGCCACCTCTTCTCGTCGAACGAGGGGAATATGGCGGCGGCGGCCAGGGTGGCGGGGATCGATCGCAAATACCTCTACACCCTGTTGCGCAAGCATGGACTGGCGCCCGGGGAGCTGCCGCCAGAGGACGAGGGATGAGACTCGTACGGCAGGCCGTGCTGGCAGCGGTCGTCGCTTCGGTGACCCTCCTCCTGTTCGGGATCGTTTCGCGGGACGGGGGAGCGCCGAGCGCATCGCCGCCGCGGCTGCTGGCGGCTGGTCCCCGGATGGTCAGCAACCACGCCGACTATCCGCTGATGATCTATGGCGAGAACCTCCGGCCCGGTCTGCGGCTCATGGTGGGCGATCGATCGCTGCCCACCACCCTCGTGGACGAAGGGCACCTGACAGCCTTGCTCCCAGCGGGGACGGCGATCCCCGCGGAGCAGAGCATCGCCGAGCTGGAGCTTCGCCTCGAAGGAGCGGAGGGGAGCGCCAGCCTCACGGTGGTGAACGACGCCGCCTTCCCGACGCCCCTGGATCTCGAGGTGGCGGCGGGGCGGATCTTCGTGGCCTCCCGCACCACCGACGAGATCGTCTCCATCGAGGCCTCCGGGGAGCTCCTGCGGATCCCCACCGGAGACGGCCCCCGCTCGCTGGCGCTCTATCGCGATCCCGACGACGCGGAGTGGCTGGTCGTCGCCTGTGAGCTCGGCGGAGAGCTGCGCCTGCTGCGCACCGATGATCCCACCGGACCGCAGCGCTCGATCCCGGTGGCCTCCAACCTCCAATCGGTGATCGTCTCGGGGCAGCGCGCCTTCGTCAGCGAGCATCGCGGCGAGTCGGTGCGGCAGGTGGATCTCGAGAGAGGCGCGCTCGTCGCCCGCATCGAGAGCCCCGTCGATCCCGGGCCCCTCGCGCTCCTGGGCGATCACCTCCTGGTGGGCAACGCCTCCACCGAGGATCTCACGCTGGCCCGGCTGAGAGACGGGACCACGAAACGGGTGGCGCCTTGCTCGGGCGTCCCCATCGTCGGCGGCCACACCGAGGCCTTCGCAGGCTGGGTGATGGGGGGCAAGCGCGTGAGGGGCATCGCCGCCTCCGATCGCCTCGGCGTCTTCTTCGTGAGCAGCCCGGGGCCGAACATCGGCCCCAACCCGGAGCGGATGGAGGTCACCATGAGCGGGGGGATCGGGGTCGTGGATCTCGACGGCGCCTTCCTCCGCCACGTGGCGCTGCTGCAGGGGATGCCCCAGGGCCTGGCGTTGGACGACGATCGCGGGATCCTCTACGTGGCCGACGTCTCCACCGGCAGGGTGGAGATCTGGAGCGCGGCCGCCCTCGCCGCAGGAGACGACGAGGCCCGGGGCGCCTTCCTCGCCGCCATCGAGATCCCGGCGTCGGAGGACACCCCGAGGCTCCGGCCTGCCGTGGACTTCGGGGTGGAGGGGCGCGCCAGCGAGTCGCTGCACAGCGGGCCCACCGCGCTGCGCCTCTCCGGGGACGGGAAGACACTCTGGGTGTTGGCGCGCTTCTCCGGCGCGGTGCAGGCCGTGGAGGTGGCCACGCCGTCTGCGCCGAGGCTGGGCCGGCGCTTCGAGCTGGACGGCTTCACCCGGCAGCCGGCGCGGCGGCTCGGTGAGATCGCCTATTACACAGATCTGGGCAACTCCCGGATGAGCTGCGACACCTGCCATCCGGACGGCGGCACCGGCGGCGTGCTCTTCACCAAGGGGCAGCCGATGCGGATCTACCGCTCGCCGACGATGAGAGGGGTTCGGGATAGCGCCCCGTACTTCACGCCGACCATGCTGCCGACCCTCAAGCACACCGCCCGGGACGTCCTCGGCCGGAATCGCTTCTACAATCCGCGACCCAATCGGAACGAGATCGCGGCCCTCGCCCATTACACCGAGACCATCGTGCCGCTGCCCAACCCCTGGGTGGGCGAAGGCGGCGCCCTGCCGCGGGCCCTCGAGCTCCCCGGGGGCGGCGTGGGCGACGCGCTGGCCGGCCTCGCGATCTTCGGGCGCAGCGGCTGTGGGGGCTGCCATCCCGCGCCGCAATTCACCACCGATCAGGACGAGGCGAGCCGCGGTCGGCTCCACGCGTCGGGGACGCCCCTGGCGCTGCCGCTCCGGCAGGAGATGCAGGATATGCACCTCGATCCGGGCTGGCCTCCCGTCTCGTTGATCGGGGTCTGGGACACCTTCCCTCTCCTCTCCAGCGGCGCCGGCGGCCTCGAGGTGGTGGACGGCTCCATCGTGCCCCTGCAGGAGCTGCCACTCCGTCAAGTGCTCCGCTCGCCTCTCGCGGACGGCCCCGTCCACGGCGCCGCCGCCAGGCTCTCCCCGAGCGAGCGGGACGATCTCATCGCCTACCTCCTGACGCTATGACGATCCCGGCTGCCCGCCAACGGAGCGTCATCGCGACGGGCGCCTCGAGAGCCTCCGGCCACCTGAGCGTCGCCGCCATGGAGGCATCGTGTCCAGGCGGCCGCGTCGCCGTCGGCGCCAAGTCGACCTCGTTCCGCGATCGCCTCCGGGTGGAGGGTGGAAGGATCGCCGTGAGAGCAACGGCCTTTCGTGCGAGCGCCTTCGCCATGGCGGCTGTGCTCCTGGCCTGCACAGACCCGTCGCTCCCGGAGGCGCCGCTCCCGCCGCTGCCGAAGGACCTCCTGATCCTCGATCGATCGAGCATGGGGCCGGGGCCAGTCGGCCGGGGTGCCCTTCCTGCCGGGCAGGCTACAAAGGGAGTCGATCGCGGGGGCGAGGCGGACGCCGCCCCTGTCGCGTCTCATATCCCCGGCGCCACCTCCGAGACCGCCGCCGAGGGGCGGGGGGCGCTGCGCTATGTGGAGCTCGGCTGCATCGCCTGCCACGCGCCGCCCGGCGCAATTCGCAGAGCCCATGCCCCAGACCACGCGGCGGTGGGCCTCCTGGGGGCCGAGGCCCTGCGCCAGGCGATCCGCCATCCGGAGTCCACCCATCCACCGACCATGATGCCGGCGTACGCCGAGGTGTTGGACGAGGCCGGCGGCGAGGGGGAGCTGCTTGCCTTCCTGCTCGCCAGGCGGGGCCCACCTCCTGCCTCTGCCCCGGCTGGCGCAGACAAGCCCTGCGGGAGCTGCCACGCCGCTGCCGCAGCCGCACCCGCTGGTTGGGGGCATCGCTGTGTCTACATCTCCGATCGGCGAGAGGAGCTGAGCTGCGCGCGCTGCCACGACGCCCTGCCGGCCGGCGGCCGCTGCGCCTTCGTCGACGAGCATCGACCCACCTGCACGATCTGTCATGAGACGCTGCCATCGGAGACGAAATGAGCACGCATCGCGAATCGATCGCTGGCGGCGAGGCCCCTCCTCGCCCCTTCGGCTCGCGCTCTCATGAGACGCTGCGATCGGAGGCGCCATGACTGCGCATCGCGATTCGATAGAGGCGCCCGATCGGCCCGATCGCCGGGAGTTCCTCCAGCAGCTCGCCCTCTTCGGCGCGGCGATCTCGGCCTTTCGCTGCCGCGGTCCGGAGCCGCAGGAGGAGCCCCTCGACCTTCGTCCACCCGCGCTCCCCGCCGAGAGCCCGCCCTTCTCCGTCTCCCAGCTCGCCACGCTGGAGGCGGCCTGTGTGCGGATCCTCCCTGGCGACGAGGGCGTGGCCGGCGCCGCCGACGCTGGGGTGATCGACTTCGCCGCCGCTGAGCTGCGCCGCCCGGAGCTCGTCGAGATCCGCAAGCGGATCGTCGGCGGGCTCCTCGCCCTCGATCGTCGCGCCGCACGCTCCTTCGGCAAGGAGGGCTTCGCCGCCCTCGAGCCTTCGCAGCAGGACGCGATCTTGAGCGAGACCCAGACAGGTTCGCTGCAAGGCGAGCAATTCCTGCGGATCCTGATCTCCCTCACCCTCGAGGGCTTCCTCAGCGATCCGGCCTACGGCGGCAACCGAAACGGCGTCGGCTGGGCCGTCACCGGCGCGGCGCCGACCTCCGAGCGCGGGCGCCTCCCCCAGAGCGTGGCGCCGCGGGCTGCCGCTCACGCAGCCGAGATCGGGAGGCGGCCTCCGGCGGGAGGGACGAAGCTCCCCGTCCTCGCCCCACAGCCGACGGGCCCGGAGGTCTCCCGATGAGGGAGGAGGTCGACGTCTGCGTGGTGGGCTCCGGGGCCGGAGGCGGCACCTTGGCGTATTGGCTCGCCAGCGCCGGGGCGAGGGTTGTGGTGCTCGAAAAGGGGCCGTACCTCGACCTGCCGGACTTCGCCAGGCACGACGAGATCGCCGTCACCCGCGGCGGAATGTTCGTCCCCCCGCCCACCCTGGAGCCGCACCTGGTCCAGGACGCGCCAGGCGAGGACTACCGCGTCACCGACGACGGCTGGATCGCCAACTGCGTCGGCGGCGGCACCGCACATATGAGCGGCTACTTCCTCCGCCTGCATCCGGACGATCTGCGCCAGCGCACCGTCTACGGCAAGCCCGCCGGCAGCAGCGTGGAGGATTGGCCCATCTCCTATCAGGAGCTCGAGCCGTGGTACGAGCGCGCCGAGTACCTCCTGGGCATCAGCGGCGACGCCTCCCGCAACCCCTTCGAGCCGCCGCGGCTCAAGCCCTATCCGCTGCCGCCCCTCGCAGATCATCCGATCACCGATCGCCTGGACGCCGCGGCGGCGAAGCTCGGCTGGAATCCCTATCCCACCCCGCGGGCGGTGCTCTCCCGGGCCTACGACGGCAGACCTGCGTGTACCTTCTGCGGACACTGTGGGAACTTCGGCTGCTGGAACGGCTCCAAGTCCAGCGTCCTCGCCACCTTCATCCCCAAGGCCCTCGCCACCGGCCGCTGCCAGCTGATCCCCAAGGCCATGGTCACCGAGGTGGTCACGGGCAGGGAAGGCAAGGTTCGGGGCGTGCGCTGGCTCGACGAGCGCGGCCGCCTCCATGAGCAGCGCGCCCGCGTGGTGGTGGTCTCCTGCTCCACCATCGAGTCGTCGCGGCTCCTGCTGAACTCGCGATCGGCCCGCTTTCCCCATGGCCTCGCCAACGGCGCCGGCCAGGTGGGCAAGAACCTCTGCTTCTCCGCCAACGCCTCGGTGCTGGCCGAGCTCCACGTGGACGGCGGCGGCAAGGGGATCCCCGGCCTCCTCGAGGGGCGCGGCATGTGGCTCGGCCGCAGCCTCCAGGACTTCTACGTCACGCCGGGGCAGCCCATGCCCAAGGCCGGGACCCTGCGCTTCGACATCGTCCCTCCCAACCCCATCGCCAACGCGCAGATGGCGTCGATGAGCGCCGATCCTCCCCTCTGGGGCAGGGCCCTCCAGGCGGAGATGCGCCGCCGCTTCCACGAGTCACGGACCCTCGCCGCCGAGATCTTCGGCGAGTTCGTCCCGGTGCCGGAGTCGCGGGTGGAGGTCGACGCCGGCACCCGCGATCGCTTCGGCCTCCCGGTGGCGAAGATCACCATCCGCCACCACCCCTACAACGGCCTCGCCACCGGCCTCCTCGCCGACCGCGCCGAGGAGCTCTTTCGTGCGATGGACTGCGATAGGGTGTGGACGCGCTCGCGCCTCGGCACGACCTGGGTCCTCCAGCACGGCGCCCTGCGCTTCGGCGACGATCCCTCCAAGTCCGTCCTCGACCGCGACTGTCGCACCCACGAGGTCCCCAACCTCTACGTGGTCGACGGCGGCTTCATGCCCACCTCCGGCTCCGTACCCACCACCCTGACCATCCAGGCCAACGCCCTGCGCGTCGCCGAGCACCTCGCCGAACGCTTCCGCCGCCGCGACCTCGGCTGAAGCTGCCGGCAGCCGCCGTCGTAGAAGGTGCTCGCGATCCCGGTGGACCCGTCGCGGGCGCGGGCATGCTCCGGGCCTTCCCCTACGTCCGATGTCGCCGGGAGCACGTGCTGCACATCCGTGGTTGACCAGTTATCGGAGGGTGACGACGACGGTGCGGGTGGTGCCGGCGACGAGGTGGAGCTCGATCGCCTTCTGCAGGCCCAGCTCCGGATGGCGGAAGACGATGTGGTGATCGCCGGCGGGGAGCTCGAGGTCGGCGATGGGGGTCTGCCCGCCGAGGGCTTCTCCGTTGAGCTCGACCTGGGCGCTGGGCCAGGAGTGGAGGGAGAGCGAGGCGGTCTCCGCCGGGGCGGGGGCGACGACGGGCTCCTGGGCGGAGGGGGTGAAGAGGGGGATGGCGAGGAGCGCCGCCGCGACGGCAGCCGTGGAGAGGGCGCCGAGGCCGAAGCGCCGACGCCTCGAGGATCGATGCTCCTGGGCGGCGGGCTCCGGCGGGCCGGGGAGGGCGACGGTGGCGAGGTCGAGGAGCTCCAAGGTGGCGGCGTCTCTGGTGTGGAATCCAGCGGCCTCGAGCTGTTGGCGCACGTGATCGCGGCGCTCCGGCGTGCCGCGGGTGAGCTGGAGCTCGTGGGCGAAGGCGTGGCGCATCCAGGTCGCGAGCTGGGGGGCCTCCGTCCCTGGCGCCCACTCGAAGAGGGCGCGGGAGAGGGCCGCGTGGAAGGCCGCCGCCGACGGGAGGCGATCGTCGGGGGAGGGGGCCAGTACCCGACGCAGCAGGGGATCGAAGGGCGCGAGGGCGGGATCGAGCGTCGACGGAGGCGCGACCTCGCCGGCGCGGACCCTGGCGAGGATCTCGTCATCGTCCCCCCTACCGTGGGGCGGATCGCCGGCGAGGCTCTCGTAGAGGACGCAGGCCAGGGCGTAGACGTCGGTCCTGGGATCCACTGCCGATCCCAGGGCCTGCTCCGGCGCGAGGTAGCTCGCCTTGCCGATCAGGGGCTCCGCGACGCCGGAGTCCACGGCCTCGGGTGGCGCGGCGCCGAAGGCCTTGGCGATGCCGAAGTCGGTGAGCTTCACCGCCCCGTCGTAGGAGACGAGGATGTTCTGGGGGGAGACGTCCAGATGCACCAGACCCAGCGGCTCGCCGTCCGGGGAGAGGGCGCCATGGGCGTAAGCGAGACCCTTGGAGACCTCTGCGGCGATGAAGAGGGCGAGCGGCGCCGGGAGCCGCCCTTGGGATTCCACGGCCCTTCGCAGGACCGCGGCGAGGTTCTGGCCGTGGACATACTCCATGGCCAGGAAGTACTGGCCCTCGACCTCGCCGAACTCGAAGACGCTGGTGACGTTGTCGTGGCTCAGGGGGAGGGCGATCCGGGCCTCCTCCACGAAGCGGCGGAGGAAGCCGGGGTCTTCACCGAGGGAGGGGCGGATCCGCTTGATGACGAGGATCTTCTCGGCGCCGCCCGGCGCCTCGAGGCGGGCGCGGAAGACCTCCGCCATCCCGCCGGCGCCGATGCGGGCGAGGAGTTGGTAGCGACCGAACCTCTCTGTCATCGCCAACGAGGGTAGCCAATCGGATCGGGGGGATCCAGTTGAGGAAGAGGCGAGCGGTTGCGGTCCGGATCCCCCATTGCGTGGTCTGCAGACCACGCATTCGGGCTCGCCGCCGCGCCTGAAATGCTCGAACTTCGATAATTTGCGTTTGTACGGGGGCTGGCGTAGTTCTCGCATCACTCGGCCAGCGAGTATCCTGGAGGACGATATGAAGCCTATCCGGCGGATTTTGACGAGTCTGATCTTTGCGAGCGCGCTGGTGTTCATGGCCGGCCCTGCCAGCGCCGGCGAGCCCGGCGGCGAGTGCAGCAGCGGAAACTGCGGGACCCCCAAGGAGGACGGCGGCGGCTGTGGTTGTGGCTGCGGCTGCTCGATCCTGGTGAACATGACCGACATGGGCGACACCTACTCGTCGTCCGACGACTTCGACGGCGACGGCTTCGAGGACGACTTCGACAACTGCCCCTTCGTGGCCAACCGCGATCAGCTCGACAGCGACGGCGACAAGATCGGTGACGCCTGCGATAACTGTAAGTACGTCGCGAACCCGGATCAGTCGGACATCGACGGGGACGGCGTGGGCGACGCCTGCGACGACGACATGGACGGCGACGGGATCCCCAACGCCGAGGACAACTGCCCCGGCGTCTACAACCCCTCCCAGAAGAATACGACCGGCTCTGTGCTGGGCGACGCCTGCAATCCGGATCGCCAGGACGCCTGCCGCAACGATCCTTCCGCGCCGGGCTGTGACGACGACGAGGACCTCGACGGGATCCTCGACGCCTTCGACAACTGCCCCAGCGTCTACAACAAGGATCAGCTCGACACCGATGGCGACGGCATCGGCGACGCCTGCGATCAGGACATGGACGGCGACGGGATCCTGAACCACCTGGACAACTGCCCGACCGTCGCGAACCCCGACCAGGCGGACGCCGATCGCAACGGCATCGGAGACGCCTGCGACTCCGGCTTCTGCTACGTCTTCGACCCGACCGATCATTCGGCTTGCCTCGATCCCACCGACACCTTCCAGGTGGGCGCTCTCGCGCTGGGCTTCGTGGAGAAGGGCGAAGGCGCCAGGGAGGTCAAGGCCTTTGACCTGCGGCTCCTCGCCAACCGCGAGAACACGCCGATCCGCTACACCTGGAAGATCGCCAAGCGGCCCAAGGGCTCCAAGGCGCAGATCAAGAACGCCACGGGGGAGGTGAGCACCTCCAACGGCTTCGAGTACAGCTACGCGAACCCCGAGGCGAAGCCGCAGCTCATCCCCGATCTCCCCGGCAAGTACGTGCTCGAGCTGACCGGCGAGCTCCGCGGCGAGGACGAGGTCTTCGGCGAGGGCGCGCCGCGGTCGAACAAGTTCAGCCTGACGATGAACCTCGGCGAGGAGTCAACTAACGGCCCTACCGCCTCCAACTGCAGCACGGCGGCGGGCGGCTCCACCCTGGCGGGCTTCGCGCTCCTGGGCCTGGCGCTCTTCGGCCTGCGCCGCCGCCGCGCCTGAGTCGAGACCGGCGGATCCATTGAGACTCCCCTCCACCGCCCTCTTCGCCCTGCTCGCGACGACGACGCTCCTCGCCGGCTGCACCGACGCGAAGCTCGAGGCGCTGCAGCCCGATCCGCCGCCTCCGGTGGACGACAAGCTCGCGATCGAGGGTCGGGTCTGCACGCGGATCCCTCGAGACGAGCTCTTCCCCGTGAAGGTGCTCTTCGTCATCGACACCTCGAACTCGATGGCCATCACCGATCGGGAGTCCCAGGCGGTACGAGCCCTCCTCGATGTCATCGACCGCTATCGCGGCAACCCCTCGGTGAAGTTTGGCGTGATCGCCTTCGACTCCCGCACCGAGGTCCTCACCAGGGATGAGCGAGGTGCGCCGGGCTTCACCGCGAGCCCCGACATCGCCGCCATCGACGCCCGCCTCCGGGCGCCGGATCTCGCCACCGACTACCAGGGCGCCCTGGCCTCGGTCTACTCGACCCTCTTCCAGGATATGTCGAGGAGCAGCCCCGAGGAGCGGGCCCGCTCGAAGTACGTGGTGGTCTTCTTCAGCGACGGCAACCCGGATCCCCAATGCTTCGCGGATCCGGCGCGCTCGGAGGACGAGCCCTTCGTCTGCGACATCCCGCGGGAGCGCTGGCCGGAGACCCTGAACCCGCCGACCGGCTACTCCGACGAGGAGTTCCAGACCTTCTTCGCGGACATGGAGTTCGGCAAGGACTACAACACCGACGATCAGATCCTGGGCAAGGTCCAGGAGATCATGGAGTTGCAGGAGCTCTTCGAGGTCAGCGAGCTCCGCTTCCACACCGGATTTCTCTTCGATCCCACTGTGATGGACGGGCCGTTTCGCGAGGCCTTCCGGCTGGATCGCGATCAGGGCATCGAGCTGATGACGAAGATGAAGGACGTGGGCGGCGGCACCTTCACCGAGTTCACCTCCGGAGGCGCGATCTCCTTTCTGAACATCAACTACGTCTCGGTGAAGAAGCCCTACCGGCTGAAGAGCGTCTTCGCCTTCAACTCCAACGCGGAGACCGGCACCGGGGTGCTGCGAGTGGACAGCGACGGCGACGGGGTCGCCGACGAGGACGAGATCGCCGCGAAGACCTGCCCCTGGTTCGCGGCGGGCCCCGCCTGCTTCGCTGGAAGCGATTGGGATACCGACGGGGACGGCTACTCGGATCTCTTCGAGATCCGGATGCGGGCCCATGGCTTCGATCCCCTCGTCCCCGCTGCGATCCCCTGCGATCGGCCCGGCCTGGACACCGACGGGGACGGCCTCTTCGATTGTGAGGAGGAGGTGCTCGGGACGAGAGTAGATGCCTTCGACACGGACGGCGATGGGATCCCGGACGGCCTGGAGTTTCGCTACGGCCTCGACCCCCTGGACCCCACCGACGCGTATGGCGATCTCAGCTCCGACGGCCTCCGCAACATCGACGCGATCCTGCGCAACGGCTCGCCGTTGATCCGCGAGCCCTTCGGCAACCCGCTGCCCCACTACCGCTACGAGATCCAGGACGACGGCGAACAGCCGGATGGGCGGAGCTGCTACTCCTTCCGCGTCGAGAACATCACCCTGCTGACCACCGACGCCGCCACGGCGGAGCGGCGAGGCAAGAACAAGATCTGGCTGAACTTCCTGGACGGGCCGCCGAATGATCCGCGAGACCATGGCTCGATGCGGCGGGCCTGTGTGGAGGCGCGCTATGTCGCGCCCTTCCTGAAGCGGCCGGCTGGTGGCGTGGTGAAGCTGCTCGACTCGGACTTCGTCGACCCCCTCGATCTCGATCGCAAGGTGGAGTGTGTCGGGTCAGAGAACTAGGAGTCCGGGGGCGGCGCACGGCCCCGCCCCGCGGATCCTGCGGGAGCGGCAGAAGCCAGCGGCAGCATTTTAGGAAAATTTGCATCCCCTTGTTAGATTGCAGACCTCTATGAAGGTTCGATTCCTCGTCGTTCTCGGTCTCCTCGCCGCCACAGCGGGAGCCCTCAATTCGTGTACGAAGACCGAGCTGGTCGGCATCGCGCCGGATCCCAAGCGACCCATCGACAACCAGTTCACCGTGGAGGGCTCCTTCTGCACCGAGGATCCGCTGGCGGTGGAGTTCCCGGTGAAGATCCTCTTCGTGGTCGACACCTCCCAATCGATGGACGTGACCGATCCTCCGGATCCCCGGAACAACGGCGAGTCCGGGCGGATGCGGGCGGTCCTCGACGTGATCGAGACCTACGCCGGGATCCCCGGGGTCGAGCTGGGGATCATCACCTTCAACGGCACCGTCGACGACGCGACCCTGGGCTTCAAGCCCAACGTGGAGCCGGAGGAGGTGGCCTTCCTCATGGGCGCCGCGGCGGATCTGAACTTCGCCGGCGGAAAGACCGATTACGAGTCCGCCCTCGATCTCGCCTACCAGACGATCCTCTCCGACACCAAGCAGGCCGAAGACAAGATGCGGGCCCGCTCCAAGTACGTGGTGATCTTCCTCTCCGACGGCCTGCCGGACCCCTACGTCGCGCCGGACGATCTGATGCGGCAGGTGCGGCGGATCCACGATCTGGAGCGGGAGCGTCGCCTGGCGGAGCTGAGGCTGCACACCGT
Organism: Vulgatibacter incomptus; assembly: GCA_040391605.1. GTDB lineage: Bacteria > Myxococcota > Myxococcia > Myxococcales > Vulgatibacteraceae > Vulgatibacter > Vulgatibacter incomptus_A. The sequence goes on along the minus strand of JBEBXK010000028.1, from coordinate 21,858 downwards.
CTACCTCTCGGGCCGCACCCCCGCCTGGCTGCAGCGCGGGCCCGAGGCGCTGCTGCGCGACATGGCCCGGGTGGGCGGCGGCTCCTTCCGCCACGTGGCCAACGGCGAGCAGCTCAACTTCCTCGACGTCGACTTCACCTCGTTCCGGAGGCTCTTCATCCTCAAGCGCTTCATGGCCACCAACCTCAACGCGCTGCCGATCCGCGACGTGGAGCTGGCGGTGGACTCGGACGGCGATGGCCTCTCGGATCTGGAGGAGCTGCTGATCGGCACCGATCCCACCCTGCATGATACCGATGGAGACGGATTCAGCGACTTCCTCGAGCATCAGCTCCGCAACGCGGGCTTCGATCCGCTGGACCCGTCGGACGCGGACTGCGCGGTGACGGAGGACGACGACTACAACCGTCGCGATGACGACGGTGATGGCCTCCTCAACTGCGAGGAGCGCTTCCTGGGCACCAACCCCAGGCTCTTCGACACCGACGCGGACGGGATCCCCGATTGGATCGAGGTGCGGGCGAGGACCAGCCCGGTGGCGGACGACCTCCTGACGGATCTGGATCGGGACGGGCGCTCCAACGGCGACGAGGTGCGGGACCACACCGATCCCAACCGCGCGGACAACGACGATGCGGCCTTCCTCCGCTACCGCTACGATCTGCGGCGGATGGAGGTCCGGGACAGCCGGGTCTGTTACGACTTCTCCGTCTCCAACATCTCCCTCGTCTCCACCCTGGCGCCGGCGGGCGGCGAGCGCGGCTGGAACGAGATCCACCTGCTGATCGCCCAGACGCCGGCCGACGCGCCGGGAGACTACGGCGAGTTCCGCATGGCCTGTGTGCGGGTGCGCTACCTGCTCCCGGAGGACGTGAAGTGGCCAGGGAGCGGCAGGGTGAAGCTGGAGGAAGACGACTTCAAGCGAGCCGGTTTGGTGGGCGATCCGTCCACCTTCGATCCTGCCCGTGATTGCGTGACGCCTGGCGAGGAGAGGTGAGCTTTGAGGATCTGGTTCGCGATGGCGCTGGCGCTGGGCCTCGCCGCCTGTGATGACGGCAAGGCGCCGGGCGACGGGGCTGGCGGCGTCGGGGGCGGAGGAGGCGACGGCAAGGCCCGCTGTGTGGTCGGGGTGAATCGGACGGCGGATGCGGCGCTGGAGGTGGGCCTCGACGAGATCGTCTCTGGGCACGTCTGCCCGCGCCGCGACGTCGACTGGCTCCGCTTCGAGGTGCCGGCGGGGCTCCCGCTGGTGACGGTGGAGGTCGGCTTCGCCGAGGGTGCGATCAGCCCGGTGGCGCTGGCCTACGAGATCTTTCGGGCGCCGGAGCTCGGCAAGCCCGTGGCGTCCGCAACCGACGCGGACACCGGCGACAACCGCTCGTCGCTGAAGCGCAGGCACTACCTCGGCGCCGAGGCGGGGAGCTATCTGATCCGGATCCACGACGCCGCCGACGTGAACGAGGATCTGCGCAACGCCTGGCGCTTCCAGGTCTCGGCGGAGGCGGATCCGGATCGAAACGAGCCGAATGAGAGCTGCGCCGAGGCGACGGAGCTGGAAGGCGCGATGGAGGGTGCGATCTCGTTCGAGGGGGATCGCGACGCCTTCGCCTTCGACGTCGGCGCGTCGCAGATCGTGGAGGTCCACGCTCGATCGGCGAAGAGCCAGGTGGCGCTGAAGCTCTCCCTCTACGACGCGACCGGCAGGCTCCTCGACGAGCGATCGGATCCGAGGCGCGGCCAGGGCAGCGACGTCAGCCTGAGACGGGGCATCGAGTCGGCGGGGAGGGTCTGTGTGGTGGTGGAGGACGTCGACGGCGACGTGGCCGATCCGGTTGCTCCGTACATCATCGAGGCGACGCTGCTGGACGAGATCGACCCGAACGACCGCGGCGTCCGCAACGACCAACCCGCTACCGCGACCTCCCTGGGCCGCGGCGGAGTGAGCCAGGGCTCGATTTTTTCGCCGGGGGATCTCGATTGGTTCCGAGTGGACGCGCTGGCCGGCGAGATCCTCGAGGTAGAGCTGGCCTGCGACGACTGCGACTTCGACCTCGCCGTGAACCTCGTCTACGGCCACGAGTCTTCGCCCTGCTCGGGAGACGACGCCTGCGACTATCTGCTCACCGCGCGATCCTGCGACGGGGGCGGGAGCTGCCCCTCCGGCGTCTGTAGGCAGACCCCGGAGGGCGCCCTCTGCGCCGCGAGCTGCGGCAGCGATCTCGACTGCCCCTCCTTCCAATGCCAGCAGGCCGGCGGGGTGAAGGCCTGTGTCGGCAGCGCGGTCTGCGTGCCGGCCCAGGACGGCGGGAGCTGCGGGGTGGTGCAATACGGCGTGATCGCGGATACCGGGGTCTCCCAGCAGATCCGCTTCGCGCAGCCCGTGCTCCGGGGGCCGGTCTACCTGCTGGTCCACGACTTCCGCGACGACGAGTGGTCTGCAGGCACCTACACCTTGCGCGCCTCGCTCCGGCAGGATCCCGATCCGAACGAGGTCGGCGGCGCGCTGAACAACTTCTACCTGCCCTACCTCGACATCACGCAGCTCCCGGATCCGCTCCGCCGCGGCAGGGAGCGCGCCACCCCGGCGCCATGGGTCGAGATCAAGGAGCTCCAGGAGCAGCTGGACGAGGAGACGGGGCTGCCGGTGTTGGACGACGAGACCGGGCTGCCGGTGATGGAAGAGGTGGTGATCGCCAGGGAGGCCCGGGGCGAGGGCTGCATCGGCTTCACGGCGGACGTGGACGTCTTCAGGACCGAGGGCGGGAACCCCTGCGGCGCCGGAAACTGCGGGATGATCCTCGAGACCGATCGGCCGGCGGGCGGGCCGATGGACCTCGCCTGGTTCGTGATGAGCGAAGGGATGTCGCCCCGCACTTCGTTCCTGGAGTCCCAGACCCGAGGCGATCACGCCTTCGGAGACAGCGTCTGTGGAGTCTCCGAGATCGTGGAGTGCAACGTCTACAACGCGAACGACCAAGGCGACTACTACGTAGTGGTCTACGACTCGGGGCTGGACGATTGGGATCCGGACGGCAGCCATTGCTACACCTGGAAGATGATCGCGAGCGTCGAGGAGGGATGTCCGGACGCCTGCCCCACGCCTCACGCATCGAGCGGACTATGTACCTGCGCACCCTGATCGTCATCGCCTCGGTCCTGGGCTGTGCCGCCGTCGTCGCCTGTGGTGGCAGCGGGAGGCCTGTGTCCATAGCTAACACAGGAGGTGTCGGCGGGAGCCCCGATCCGGGCGGCGACGGCGGCGGCTCCACGTGGACCTTCGCCACGCTGGACGACGACGAGAACACCGGCTACCAACCCGAGCTGCGGCGCCGGCCAGACGGCGCCCTCGCCGCCGTCTGGTATCGGAAGACCGAGCGCTTCGGCTCTTGCCAGCTCCCCCTCAAGGAGCCCAAGCCCACCGACATCTGGGAGATCGTCTACGCCGAGGAGGTGAACGGCGTCTTCACTTCGGAGGTGGTCACCGAGGTGGACCTGGTGAGCACGCCGACCGGCGTCTCCCTCGCCTTCGACGATGGGGGCGCGCCGCTGGTGGCCTACACCGGCGGTCCCCACTCGGAGTTTCGCTGCGGCGCCACCAACGCGATGATCTCCCGTAGGAGCGGCGGCGGCTGGAGCCATGAGATCATCGACGAGGACGGCGCCGTCCCCGAGATGATCTTCCCGGAGGACGTCGCCTACTGCGCGGACTATCAGGACGCCTGCAACCAGGGCGGCGTGGTGGGCCATTGGCCGGCGTTGGGCTTCGTGGACGGCGCTCCGATCCTCGCCTACCGCGACATTCACTTCGGATTCGGCGTCGACGCGGAGGAGAAGAGCGACGTCCAGCTCTACTGGCAGGGGCGGCTGGTGACGGCGGAGGTCACCGCCGGCGGCGGGGAGTTCAGCCGCCTGGCCGTCGGCGACGGCGGCGCCCTCCACCTCGCCCACTTCAACCGCCACCACGCCGAGAGCGAGGTGACGGGGGTGTTCACCGACGGAATCTGGGTCATCCACTATGAAGACGGAGAGTGGAGCAGGGAGAAGGTCGTCTCGATCGGATCCATCGGCGAGCGGATCGGCTTCGCCTCCTTCGCTGACGAGCTGGGCCTCGCCCTCTTCGACGCCAAGAAGGGGCAGCTCGTCTATGTGGCGCGGGAGAGCGGGAGCTGGTCGAAGACCCAGGTAGTGGACGCCAGGGGCCGCACTGGGCTCTCCCCGTCCCTGGCCTACGACGAGCTCGGTCGAGCCGCCATCGCCTACCAGCGCTGCGGTCCCGCCGGGCAGCAGGGGGCCGACTGCCTCGCCGTCGACGACAGCCTCCACTTCACCATCCAGACGGCGACGGGTTGGAAGTCCACGACCGTGCGCAGCGACGCGAGGATGCAGGAGGGGCTCTATACCTCGCTGGCCTTCGACGGCGACGAGCGCCCCGCCATCGCCTTCCAGGAGTCCTTCTACGACTCCATCGACCAGGTGGTGCGACGCAGGCTCGTGCTCGCCAGGGGAGAGAGACCATGAACGTGCGCTTCTTCGTCGCTGGCCTCGCGCTGCTGGCCCTGGGATCCGGCTGCGACGCGGGGCCCTGTGGCGAGACGCCCAACGAGCTCGGCGGCTCGGTCTTCGAGCTCTACGACATCCGGGTCGACGACGTTCGCGCCCGTAAGCTCGACGACGACGTGGTGACCATCGAGTACTTCCACGGCGAGAACGTGGTGGCGAAGGTGGTCGCCAACGTGAAGGGTTTCAAGAAGGGCGCCGCCTTCCCGCTGCGGGACGGCTCGGTCTACCGGATCACCTCGCCCCCCACCGACTTCCCCGATCGGATCGTCGCCGGCGCGATCACCTTCGAGTCCGGCCTGCAGGAGGGCAAGGACGTCGAGGGCTGCTTCAACGCCAAGTTCCTCATGGACGATCAGAGCCAGCGCACCATCAAGGGCGCCTTCGTGACGAAGCTCGAGTCGGGGTTTTGAGCGTGGCGCGGAACGGCCGAGAGGACGGCGCGGGGCCGACGGCGAGCCATCGAGGGGCGGCCCTCTCATCAGGGGCGCGGGCGGAATCGATCGCTCCCATCTCGTCGGCCGCGACCCCTCTACCCGCTGCGATCGGCGCCGGCACCTCGCGGGGGCGGACGTCCGGGGGGCGTCGTCTTCGCCTCGTTGCCGGAGCGATCGCGCTGGCGCTCGGCGCTGGCTGCACGGAGGCCTCGCTCTACGGCATCGCGCCGCCCCTCGATCCGGACGAGGTCCAGATCAGCGGGAGCCTCTGCACCTCCGATCCCGCGGAGCTCGGCTTCCCGGTCAAGGTGCTGCTCCTCGTCGACACCTCGGTAGCCGAGGGCGAGTACGTCAGCCAGCGGGGCACCTCCATCGAGAGGATGCTCCGCTCCTACGCCAGCCCGAGCACGAGCTTCGGCGTGATCCGCTACGCGGGGCGGGCCGGTGGGACGATCGGATCGTCGAGCCGTCCGCCCTGCTCCCTCCAGAACCTCACCCCGGACGGCTTCACCCGTGGCCTCGAGGACGCGATCCTCGGGGTGCAATGCACCAACGCCGCCGCCAACGGCCGCGACTGGTCCGAGGCGATCTCGCTGGCGAATAGCGTGATCACCGGCGACATCCTCCAGACCCGGCCGGGCAAGCGCTCCCGCACCAAGTACGTGGTGATCATGTTGGCCAACGGCGCGCCCACCATCTCGCTGCGGCAGGAGTGGTGCAGCAGCCGGAGTCCGGCGCTGACAGGCGAGGCCTGCAGCAGCCGCTACGAGGAGGCCTTCTGCGACGGGATGCTGCCGCAGCCTGAGGATTGTGAACGGGCCCAGTACGCCAGGCTGGTCCGGGATCTCAAAGACTTCGCCGAGCGGAGCGGTGTTCAGGAGTTTCACTTCCACGCGGTCTACCAGCGGGATCCGGAGCGGGCGGCGGGGGAGCCGGCGGAGGACGATCCCGAGGCCATCGGGCTGATGGCGGAGATGACCCGGGTAGGCGGCGGATCGATCAGCCGCTTCCCGGGGCCGGCGCTCTGTGTCGACGGCAGCGGCGGGGTGGGCTGCCTCTTCTCCTCGGTGGATCTGCGCAGCACCGAGTCGGTGTTTCGGAGGCGGGAGCTGATCATCTCCAACCGAAATGCTCACGCCGGGCCCCTGGGCATCGAAGTGGACAGCGACGGTGACGGCCTGCCCGATCGGATCGAGCTCGAGATCGGCACCTCGCCCACCAACCGCGACACCGACGGCGATCGACTCTCGGATCTGGTGGAGCACCTGCTGCGCTCCGAAGGGCTGGACCCGTTACGCAACGACCTGGAGGATCCGGACGGAAGCTGGCCCAAGGAGTGCCCGCTGCCTGGCAGGGGCAATCCCAACGCCTTCCCCCCGGAGCAGGACAGCGACGGGGATGGTCTCACCGACTGTGAGGAGGCGCTGCTCCGGAGCGAGTCCACGCTCTTCGACAGCGACCACGACGGGATCCCCGATCTCCTCGAGCTCGCCTACGGCACGAACCTCCTGGCCAACGACGCCCTCGACGATCCCGACGCCGACGGCTTCTCCAACATCGACGAGTACCGCATGCACCGCGATCCCCTCAGCCGGGATCGCTCCCTCGAGAAGAGTTACCGCTACGAGATCCGCAACGAAGCGCAGCGCTCCGTGGTCGCCGCTTCCCAGCCGTGGAACGTCACCGGCGTCACGCTCCTCGAGGTCTCCGATGATTCGCCGGAGGGGCGGGGGACCGTCTTCTGGCAGCCGCCCGTCGATCCTTCGCAGCCGATCTCGAAGTCCAACCCCGGCCTCCTCTCGTGGCGGGCACCGGAGGATCGCGCCGACGCAGGGAGCGATCCCGGCCGCGGCGCCGCGGTGCAGATCGTGGCCGACGGCCGCTATGCGCTGCGCTCGGCGAGCGCCTCCGACGACGCCCAGCGGAGCGTGACGGCCGAGGTCTACCTGGACATGCTGCCGCCGGCAGAGACCCGGGACGACGTGCTGCTGCGTCGCAGCGAGAGGGTCTGCTTCGACTTCTCCGTGCGCAACGTGCGGCTGATGCCCACCCTCGCGTTGGACGACGGCACCCCCGCCGGCACGAACTACATCGATGTCTACCTGGCGGAGGTGCCGAGCAGCAACCCGGCCGGCGCCGGGATCATGCGGGTGGCGACCCTTCCCGTCGTCTTCGAGCCGAAGGCGAAGCGGGGAAAGGAGCTGATGGTCGAGGAGCGGGATCTGCTGCTCTTCGGCGACTGAGCTCGACCCGTGAGGAGAGGCGAGCGCCCTATGCCACCTGAGCCTGGCGTCGGAACGCTTCGAAGAGAGGTCTACGGCTCCGGGCCGACGAGGACGGTGCCGTTGACGCCGACCAGGTAGAAGACGGGGGCGCCCTCTTCTGTGACGGGATCGACCACCCAACTGCCCCAGACGCCCTCGAGGCGGCTCTCGGTCACGCCCTTGACCACGCTGGCCTGCTGCCCGTCCAGGTGGACGACGCTGCCGTTCCAACCCACCGCCCAGGCGTCGCCCATCGAGGTCCCCCAGACGCTGCGGAGGAAGACCTTCGGAGCGCCAGGGATCGACTCGATGCTCTGATCGGGGCCGCCGCGGAGTACGGTACCCTCGAGGCCGACGATGTAGAAGCGATCGGTGTTCGGCCCCCACACCGAGCGCAGCGGCTTGTTGAGGCCATCGATCCGCTGCCGCCACCAATTGCCATCTTTGTCCGCGCGGAGGATCAGGCCGAGGTTGCCCACCGCCACCGCCCGCCCGCTGCGATCGACGAGGAGGCCGTTGATGGCCTCCACCGTCGGAGGATCTTCGAGGGCCGTCCACTCGCCCTCGTCATCCCGCGAGAGGATCGTCCCGCCGAGCCCCACCGCGTAGAGGTTGTCTCCGCCGCCCGCCACCGCGTTCAGATCGACGTCTACAGGCGAGGCCTCGACCACCCACTCGGCCTCGATCTCGGCGGGATCTTCCGTCTCGTCGATGGGCTCGCGCTTGCGAAAGTGGAGGATGGTGCCGCCGGTGCCCACAGCGTACACGTCGTCCGGGCCCCGGCCCCAGACGCCGCGCAGATCGGCGCTGGTCCCGCTCTCCATCGGCTCCCAGGCGCCGTCGACCAGCCGCGCTACAAGGCCGGCCTCGCCCACCGCCCAAAGGGTCCCATCGCCGTCGCCCCAGGTAGCGAAGAGGTTCCGAGCCGGCGCGGGCTCGGCCTTCAGCGGCCGAAAGTAAGCGCCCTGAATCGGGCTCCCGTCGTTGGGGATCGGCAGCGGCGTGGAGGGGCCGTCGCAGGCGACGAGGGAGAGCGCGATCGACGCGGCCGAGAGGGCGGACGAGATTCTCATGCGATCCATCGTACAACTTTTGACACGGCTGCCGGCTGGCCTTACGATAATTTTCATAGATTACGTCTAACCGATTAGGAGCCGCGGGCGATGCTCGAGCTGATCAAGTCTGGCGAACCGTTTCTCTTCGCCAACATGCTGGTTCTCCTGGTGGGCATCGCGCTCTCCGCACAGCGGTTTCACAGCCTCTGGATCCAATACGGCGGCAGCGTCGACAAGATGCTCCAGCAGGTCCTCGGCTTCGTGGAGTCGGGCAACTACGCCAAGGCGATCCAGGTGGTGGGGAATAAGGAACATCCCCTCAACACGATCTTCAAGGCTGCCCTGACCCGCGCCAACCGCTCCGAGCGCGAGATCCGCCGAGCCGTCGAGTCGGCGGCGGTGGACGTGATCCCCCAGGTCCGCAAGGGCACCGCCTACATGCCCCAGCTCTCCAACATGGCGACGCTCCTCGGGCTGATCGGCACCATCCGCGGTCTGATCGAGTCCTTCGCCGGCATGGAGAGCGGGGACGCCGCCGCCAGACAGGCCGCGCTCTCCAAGGGCATCGCCATCGCTTTCTACAACACCTACTTCGGCCTGGTGGTCGCTGTGGTGATCATCGCCGCCTACATGATGATCCTCGGCAGGCAGAACAAGGTGATCGCGCAGATGGAGCTCGGCTCCGCCAAGCTGGTCGACACCCTGCTGCTGCGCCAGGCGCTGTCGAACGACGACAAGGCCGCCTGAAGATGAGCGTCTTCGGCTCCTCCGGGAAGCGAGGCTTCGGCGGAGGCACGTCCGCCTTCGGCAAGGAGGGCTCAGACGACGTCGCCGTCGATCTGAACCTCACGCCGCTGATGGACGTGATGAGCAATATCCTCTTCTTCCTGCTCGCCTCCTTCGGCGCCGCCATCGTCTCCTTCGTGGCGGTCTCGGTGCCGGTGCAGTCGGACGCCCCCGGCGCCGCGCCCAAGACCGACTCGGTCATGGTGAACCTGCGGGTGCTCCCCGGAGAGTACCGGCTCAACGTCACCAACGAGGCAGTGGATCGCGAGAAGCTCGAGGCCCACCGCGGGGTGCTGCCCAAGCGCGACGGCCGCTACGACAACGCGGCGCTCCACGCCGCCCTCTACAAGATCAAGCTCGAGTTCCCGGCCAGCGACACGCTGATGATCGTGCCGAGCGAGACCACGGTCTACGACGAGATCATCCAGATCATGGACACCGCGAGGGCCCACGAGGCCGACGGCAAGAGGATCCGCCTCCTGCCCAAGGTCGTGGTCGCCGATCTCGTCAAGGCCGAGACCGCCGAGTAGGAGCGCAGATGTCCTGGAACGATACCGGCGGAAATGAATACGACGTCCCCCTGAACCTGGTGGCGTTGATCGATGTCCTCACCAACCTCCTCTTCTTCCTGATGATCGGCTTCGCCGCCCAGGAGATCGAGGTGAAGAACGCAGACAAGATCACCCTGCCGACCTCGACCACCAAGGCCGAGATCGAGCTCTCCGTCGCGGTGGCGATCACCGCCGACGAGATCCTGATCGATCAAGTCCCCGTGGCGCGGGTGGTACATGGAGCCATCGAAGCCCCCAGGGACGGCGAAAAGATCGTCCCGATCTACGACAGGCTCAACACCCTGCGCGCCGCCAGACAGGCCGAGACCGCCGGCCTCTCCAAGGACGACGACGTCGTCTTCCTCCTCGCAGACAAGGACGCCTCCTTCGCCCTCCTGGCCCCGGTGATGAAGACCGCCGCCATGGCCGGCTACCCCAACTTCCGCTTCGCGGTGGTGAAGGAGTAGCGCCGCTTTTCCAGACACGCGTTGCCAGAAACGGTGCTGCGCCATCTGGCTGGGCGCGAGCGGATCATTGCCATGGGGGGAGGGCAGGGGCCCTGTCGGGGGAAGCCCGCATCCGGAGGAGGAGCGCGCCGCCAGCCAGCAGGAAGAGGAGGATGGAGGTGGCACCGGCGAGGCGTAGGAGCCGCTCGATGACGAGGTCGAAGCGGAGGAGGCCAGCCTCGGAGAGGAGGTAGTGCCAGTCGTGGATCGGCTCGCCCATTCCGAGGGAGAGGAGGGGGAGCTCGAGGGTGCGGGCGTCGCCGGCGTAGCGGGCCACGTCGAAGAGGTTGGTGCCGAGCCAGAGGAAGCAGAAGGAGATCGCGAAGTAGTCGCGCTGGCGCCAGAACATGAGGGTGGAGGCCAGGGGGGCGAGGAGCTGCGCCAAGGTGCCGCCGAGGACGTGGGCGGTGAGGCCCAGCGGACGCAGGAGCACGTGGCCGAGCTCGTGGATCCCGAGGTTGAGGCCGCCGAAGAGGCTGCTGTAGCCGGGGTCGCGCAGGTGGTGGGAGAGGATCCAGAGCGCCCAGATCAGGAGGGGGGCTCGAAGCGGCCAGCTCCGCCCGGCGCACCACGCGCGGGCGTCGTGGACGATCGCCTGGAAGAGATCCTTCATCGTTGGCTCGCGGACGGCACGGGTCGAGAGGCTGCGACGCATGGGGGAGGGGAGACGCTACCCCGGATCCCGGCGGCGATGAAGGAATCGGCCCGGCGGAGTTGCCTTCGAGCGTCTCAGGGCGCGGGAGCCGAAGCCGGAGGACGTTAGCCTGGCAGCGTTCGCCTCAAGCGTCTCGGACGCGGTAGCCGAAGCCGCGGACGGTCTCGATCAGGTGGGCGGAGTCGCCGAGCTTGCCGCGGAGGCGCTTGATGTGGGTGTCGACGGCCCGCTCGGTGACGTCGTCGTCGGGGGTCCACGCCTCGGTGAGGAGCTGCTCCCGGCTGACGACCCTGCCGGCCCGGCGCAGCAGGGCGGCGAGGATCCGGAGCTCGAGGGCGGTGACGGAGACGTCGGCGCCACGGACCTGCACCCGATGGCCCCGCGGGTCGACCGCCAGCGGACCGGCGGAGAGGAGCTCGCCGTCGGCGGCGGGCTGGGCGCGGCGCAGGATGGCGCGGATGCGCAGGACCAGCTCGCGGACGGAGAAGGGCTTGGCAACGAAGTCGTCGACGCCGAGCTCCAGGGCCTCGATCCGATCGGCCTCCTGGGATCTGGCGGTGAGCATCACGATGGCGCAACGCTTCGTCGTGGGAGACGCCTCGAGCTCTCGGCAGACGTCAGTCCCGGAGATGTCGGGGAGCATCCAATCGAGGAGGACGAGGTCCGGGGGGCGCTGCCTGGCGAGACGGAGGGCCTCGGCGCCGGTGGCGGCCACCAGGGTCTCGAAGCCTTCCCGCTTCAGGCTGAAGGCGAGGACGTCCTGGAGATCGGGCTCGTCCTCGACGATGAGGATCAAGGGCATGTTTGTCTTTTCACACCCCCGTGGGTCGATGGGGCGGCGCGCTCGTGACGATTCGGTGACGGCTCGGAGCCCTCGATGGAATCGATCGTGGCAGAGGCGAGAGAGGGATCTCCCGCGCCGTTCGAGATGCCAGGCTGCGCAGGCTCGCCTCCGGCTTCCGGCTCGAGAGACGTAGGTCCCGGCGGCCCGGCTGCTACTCGACCCGGATCAGGAAATCGAGCCAGCCCACGCCGCCGCGATCGTCGCGGATCACGGTCCAGAGCCGGACCAACCCGGGCGTCTTCGGGGCGAGCCACCCGTTCTCGGTGAAGGTGGCGCGATCGTCCGCCTCGCGGCCGGTGCCGCTCTGGTCGAATCTGCCCCCGGTCGCGTACCACGAGACCCGGATCGACTCCCGGCGATCGATCACCTCGCGGCTGGAGACCTCGAAGGCCACGTAGGGCTCGGCGCCGGGGCATGGGCCCTCCTCGCAGGAGGGCCAGGAGGCTCGCAGGACCAGCCGCTGACCCGCCCGGACCACGTTGGCGGGATCGGGCTCGAGGCCCGGCTTCAAGGGCAACTCCTCGCCTGGGCGCAGGACGCTCACCCGATCGAGGGCGGGGTTCTGGTTGGCGGTGTAGCGCCGATTGAACTCGCCGAGCTGCTCCGCGGTGGCGCCGGCGAGGCCGCAGACGATCCGGGTCTGGCCGAGGGCGGGCTCGCCAGCGGCGATGATCCGCACAGGCTGGTAGTAGCCGCCGGTGGCGTCGGGATCCACCGGCCTGCCGGGAGGTTCGTCGGGGGTGGCGGCGGGGGCGGCGGGGCCAAAGTTGCGGCAGGCCTGGCGCGGGATCATGCCCTCGGCATCCACGCCCTCGCCGAGCGGCTCGAGGTTCTCCCCCTTCGCCTCGAGGCAGCGCAGGTTCACCGGCCCCAGCTCTGCCAGGGGCTTGCGCTCGTTGCAGAAGGCCCAGCTCATCGCCGGCGCTTCGGCGCCTGCGGGCTGCGCCACCAGGGCGTGGTAGCTGATCTTGGCGCCGGGCCTGGCCTCCGCGGGCTCGGAGCGGATGGCCAGGACCCGCGCCTCCTCCACGAGGGAGAGGTGATCGTCGAAGTCGACGCCGCAGCCCGTGAGGAGGAGGCCGGAGGCCGCGAGGGCGAGGATGTTTCCAATTTTTCGGAGCGCTACCATGACCACCTCGCTCCCAGCATCGGGAGGATCGGGAAGCCGGAGATGTAGTCCTGCTGCGTGAAGGAGGGGTCGTAGACGATCTCCTCCGGGTTGCGATGGTTGCTGACGTTCTGCACGTCCAGGTAGACCTCGAGCTCGGTGCTGTCGATGTCGAAGCGCTTCGACACCCGCAGGTCGGCGGAGATGAACGAAGGGATCCGCTCCGCGCCGTATTCGCCGAAGATCGGCTGGTAGCGATCGTTCACCGCGTCGTAATACGAGCCGATCACCGGGGTGCGGGGGAAGCCGGTGGAGTAGCGGAAGCGGCCGCCGATCTCGACCCCGGCGCCGGCGTCGAAGGAGGCCACCGCGGTGAAGACGTGGAGCTGGTCGTAGTCGAAGAGCCGCCACGCCGAATCGGGCTGATCCTTGCGCTCGCTGCGCACCAGGCTGTAGCTCATCCAGCCGAAGAAGGGGCCGAGCCGATCCTGCCGCAGGAGGAGCTGCCCACCGTAGGAGCGGCCCGTGCCTTCCTGCACCAGGGCGTTGGCGAGGGCAGGGCTCTGGCTGAGGCTGCGGACCGCGAGGCCCTCGGAGGTGGAGAGGAAGCCGGTGGCCTCCAGCTCGAGGCGGTCGGTGAGCTTGTAGCTCCCGCCCAGGAGGAGGTGCTGCGCCTTGGAGACGCCGAGGGGCGGGGTGCCGAAGACGGCGGAGAGATCCTCGCTCTGCGGCGGCTGGTGGTAGATGCCATAGGCCGCCTTTACGCCGAGCGCCGGGGTGATCTCGTAGCGGGCAGCGAGCCTGGGCTCCACCACCAGATCCTGACGGACGATCGAGATCGCAGGGTTCGTCCCGTTATCCGGCGTGATCCGGCTGGTCTGGGCGAGGAAGGGCTCCAGCCGCAGGCCGGGGATCAGATGCAGCCTCCCGTCGAAGAGGCCGATGTCGAGCTGCGCGTATGGGGCCGCGCTGCCGATCAGGGTGTCCCAGCGATCGGAGCCGATCTGGTTGGGCGGGGGCCTGCCGAAGACGGTCTTGTCGCCCTCCCGCGACGGAGCGCCGATCGAGCCGGAGCGGTAGAGGGAGAAGGTCTCCAACTCCGCGTCGACGCCGATCTCGGCCATCAGGCCGACAGCCACCGGGGCGCGCCACGAGGCCCGCAGCCCGTAGATCCGGCTGTCCTTCCCCAGCTCGATCGGGGTGGCGCCGAAGCGTTCCACCCGGGAGCTGGAGTCGCCGCCGAAGGAGCCGACCACGCTGACCACCGAGCCGTCGTCCGAGCGCTTCTCGTAGCGGGCGAAGACGCGATAGAAGTCGAGGGAGGTGGTCTTGCTGGTGCTGAGGGCGGGATCGGAGCTGGGCAGGGCGTGGTCGATCGCGTCGGAGGAGGCGAGGGCGCCCACCTCGAGGAAGGTCTCCGCGCCGAGGCGGTACTGGAGCCTGGCCTGCCCATCCCAGAAGCGGGGGATCGGCACGTAGGAGGCGACGTCCTCGTCGGTGAAGTAGGAGCTGGTGCGGCCCACCACCTCGTCCAGGTGGCTGCGCCTGGCGGCGATCGCGAAGTGGAGATCGTCGCTGAGGCGGGTCCGGGCCGAGAGCGCCCCGTCGATCCCGTTGAGGTCGGCGCTGCCGTGGAAGCCCTCGTCATCCAGCCGGGAGAGCTGCACCGAGACCAGCCCGCCCAGGCCCCTGCCGTAGGTGGGGCCATAGGCGCCGGGGATCAGCTCCACCGAGTGGACGAGATCGGAGTGGATCACGGAGCGGTAGCCGCCGTCGTGGTAGAGCCGCGGGAGGCGGATCCCGTCTACGTAGACCCGGGTGTCCTGAGGCGCGGCGCCCCAGACCACGAGATCGCCAGAGCCTGCTGCTGCGCGCGCGACGCCGGGGAGGTTCTCCACCACCTTGAGGACGTCGCCCTGGGTCCCCGGGACCCTGCGGCCCTGGTCTGCGAGGATCTCGGTGGAGACCACCTGCTTCTTCACCTTGGGGATGGTGAAGACGATCTCGAACTCGACCTCGTCTTCGTCGCCGTCGCTCTCCTCGGGGACGGAGGCGTCGTAGGTCACCTCGACGACGTGGCTGACCTCGAAGACCTCCTCGGTGCTGACCGGGATGATCCCGTCGCCGCTCAGCTCCACGGTCCAGAGGCCTGGCGGGAGGTCCAGGATCTCGAAGGCGCCGCCCTCGTCGGTGACGGTGGACTGGCCGCTCCCCAGGGCGACGGTGACGCCGGCGATGCCTGCCTTGGTGGCCCTGTCGCGCACCACGCCCTTGAAGTCGGCGGTGGATTTGAGCTCCAGGAGCGGCGCCCAGACGAACTCGTAGCGGTAGCCGATCCGGACGGGGATCGGCTCTCCACCTGAAGTGGCCGGTTCGAATACGAACCCTCGGGCGGCCTCCATGGCGGCCTCGTCGAAGGCTTCTCCGCCCGACTCGAGGACGGAGACGTCCACCACCTCGCCCGTCGCGGCGATCGAGAGCTGGAGGACCACGGCGACGTCGGCCTCCGACGCCGCCTCTGATTCGGGATAGGGCGCCTCGACGAACTCGAGCAGGACGGGAGGCACGAGGGTGGGCGCAGCGTCGCCCTCCGCTCCCTGGGCGTGGACGGTCAGAGGAGAGGAGACGATGAGGAGGAGGGCCGCAAACAAAAGGATTGAGCTTCGAATCATTGGCTAACCGGGAGGTGCAAAGCGCAGGCTGAAGGTCGTTTCCTTGGCGATCGGCTTGCCGCAGGCGTGGGCTGGTTCGAACTCCCACTGCTTGACGGCGGCGATCGCCGCTTCGTCCAGGCCGTAGCCCAGGCCCTTGAGGATCTGGACGGAGGACACCCTCCCGCCGACGCCGATCACCACCTTGATCTTGATGGCGCCCTCGATCTCGGCCTGGGCCGCCTCGGAGGTGTAGACCGGCTGCACCTGCTTCTTGAGCCGAACCTTGGTCTCCGCCTCGTTGCAGCTCGGCCTCGGGGGAGCGAGGGAGGTGGTCTTCGGTTGGGCGCGCTCGTTACGCACCCTGGGCGCGCCGGCGCGAGTGGGGAGCGCCATGCCCCCAGGGCCGGACCCTCCGCCCATCATCATGCCCAGGTCGGCGAACGCCTCCTGGGGCGAGTCGGAGGCCGGCGCCGGCTCGGCGCTGGGAGGCGGCTCGGGGGGCGCGGCCTTCGGCTCCGGCCTGGGAGCAGGCGGCGGCTTCGGCGCAGGGGCGGGCGGCTCCTCCACCGGGGGAGGTGGCTCCTCCGGGGGAGGCGGCTCCTCCGGCGGCTTGGGCGCCTCGATCTCGGCCAGGGTAATGGGGATCGGCGGCGGCGGCGCGCCCTCCGGCTCCGGCATCGCATAGGCGACGGCGGCGACCGCCAGATGTAGACCGAGGCTCGCGCCGTAGATGGCGAGGCGCGGTCTGCGGGGGGCCTCCTTCTTCACTTCTGCACGCTCAGGGCAAACTTGGTGATCCCCGCCTGCTTGGCGAGGTCGATCGCGTGGATCACCTTGCCGTGGTGGGCCACGGTGTCTGCGGAGACCACCAGGTTGGTGTCGGCGTTCTCGGCCAACGCGGTCTTGAAGAAGCCGGTGAGCTTCTCATCCGTCTCGGCGAGCTGCTGGTTGAAGAGGTAGCTCCCGTCGGCGGTCACGAGGACCATCGCCACCGCGGAGACGGAGCCGTCGGTGCTCGCGCTCTTGGGGAGCTCGACCTTGATCGACTGCGTGACGATGTAGGTCGACGAGACCATCATGATGACCAGGAGCACCAGCATCACGTCCACCATGGGGGTGATGTTGATGGCGACGATGCCGCCGCGCTTGCGGCGAGGCGAACCAGTGGATGCACCCATGTTTTGTCTCCTCTCGAATCAGGCGACGGCCGCGGCGCGCTTCTCTGCGAGGGGGGACCGCTCGACGCCGGCCGGGGCCGCGCCCACCGAGTTGGGCGGGGAGAGGGTCAGTGGCGTCGGGGGCTGGATCAGCGAAGAGAGCTCCTTCGAGATCGAGCCCACGTTGTCTTCGATTTCGTTGACCTTCTTCTGGAATGAGTTGTAGCCAATCACCGCGGGGATCGCGACGAAGAGGCCCACGGCGGTGGCCACCAGCGCCTCTGCGATCGCGCCCATCACCTTGGACATCGCCGCGCCGTCCTGGCCTTCGCCCAGGTGGGAGAAGGCCATGATCACGCCGATCACCGTGCCGAAGAGCCCGATGAAGGGCGCGTTGCTCCCGATGGTGCCCAGCACGTTCAGGCCGCGCTCGAGCTCCTTGCGCACCCTGCCGAACTGGCTCTCGATGGCGTCCGAGAGGGAGGCAGCGCCGCGGGGGAGGGCGGAGAGGGCCGGGCGGATCACCTGGGCCTCCACGGTGTTGCTGGTGGCGAGGAGGCTGTCTGCGCCGCCGAGGTCACCAGCAGCGACCAGGGAGACCAGCTCGTCGCGGAGCTGGTCGACGCCCTTGCCGCGCTTATTGAAATAGAACCAACGCTCGGCGATCACCCCGAACGAGAGGATCGAGAGTCCGATCATCAGCCACATCACCCACTCGGAGCCGAGCAGGGAGATCTTCATCAGATTTTCTACGAGCATGATTTTGCTCCTTTCTAGAACTTGTAATCGCGGACGATGAGGAGGCCGGTGCTGACCCCGCCGGTCTCGTCCTCGGAGTTGAGCAGCCCGCTTCGGCTGAAGACGGCCTCGAGCCTCCTGGCGTCGCCCTCGCCCCGCGCCTCGAAGACCGTGAGCCGGAAGGAGAGGGCTCTTACGCCGCAGGAGCTGAAGAGGTTGGCGAAGATCTGGAAGGTGGAACCGGACGGCGGCCGCTTCTGAAAGACGAGGCTCTCCTGCCGGAGGCCATCCGGGATACATGCCCCCACCGAGTCGGCCACGATCCGCGCCTCGTCCGGATCTGGGGCGCCGGGCTCGCCGTCGGGCTCGTTCACCAGGGGCTTCTTGGGGGTGATCAGGCGGCCCTGCGGCGTGAGCACCTCGAGGTCGAGATCCGCGTCGGCGCTCCACTCCAGGACGATGACCGCCTCGGGCGACGTCCTGCCTGGCAGGCAGGTGCTGCCGTTGTCGGGGATCCGGGAGGCGATGCAGAGGGTGGTCTCCCGCTGGGCGCCCGGCCGCCCCTCGGCGTCGAAGGCCACGGCGACCAGGGTGATGGGGCCGCTGGGCAGCGTCATGCTGAGGTCGGCGCTCATGGACCAGACCGACTCGCCGGGGTTCTGGGGCTCGGGGGAGCCGATCGGCACCACCCAATAGCCGGATCCGAAGTCCTTGAGGCGCACGCCCACCGACCAGGCGTCCTCGCTGACTCTGCCCCTGATGCTCTTCTGGGCCTGTCCCGGCACGGTGATCGGGTTCTGCAGCTCGATCGAAGTGACGGCGGGGCGGCCTTGGGAAGCGGGCGCGCCGGGGAGCTCCCCCTCGATGAACTGGGCGTTTCGGGCGCGGAAGGGCTCATCTGCGCCCAGGCTCTCGTCCTCACCGCAGGCGGCGGCCAGGCCCAAGAGCAGCAGGGGCAGGATCCATCGGATATTCGAGAAATGTCTCACATTTTCACCTGGAGCCTGAGGGTCCACGCGTCGTTGGCGAGATCCGTCGGGATGCCACGCTCATCTCGAGCCAGGTGATCGCGGACGAAGTCGTATTGGAAGGTGAGGCTGGCGACGTCCGGGAGGACGAGGCCCACCACCGGCGAGAAGGTCTCGATGGTCATCGAGGCGGGGACGATGGCGCCGCGCCTGGTGTCCAGCGAGTTGGCGTTGGGGTCGTAGTAGTCGTAGCGGAAGCCCGCGATGGCGTACTCGCCGAGCTCCTGGACGATGGCCGCGTAATAGCCGAACTGCCTGGTGTCGAAGCCGGTCAGCGTGGGGTCGTTGACGAAGAGGTTCCTGTCGAGGTTCTGGGCCAGGATGACCTCGCCCAGGAGGCGGGTCGCGCCCAGGCTGGTCCGGTACGCGAGCTGGAG
Source organism: Vulgatibacter incomptus (assembly GCA_040391605.1). Classification (GTDB taxonomy): domain Bacteria; phylum Myxococcota; class Myxococcia; order Myxococcales; family Vulgatibacteraceae; genus Vulgatibacter; species Vulgatibacter incomptus_A. The sequence continues at coordinate 3,141 of JBEBXK010000028.1, read as the reverse complement.
GTCCGCGCCGACGGCCCAGCGGTTGAAGTTCTGGGAGCGGGTGGCGGCCCGGCCGGGGATCGGGGTCTGCTCGAAGCCCTGGATCACCCCGTCCTCGTTGACGTCGGTCCATTCGATGCGCGCCTTGGTGGCAGGCTGGCCCGGGGAGAAGCCCTTGCCCGTCAAAACCGAGACATTGCCCGAGACGCTGAAAGGGGCGTCGGAGCCGAGCTGGGCCGTGTCTGCGCCCACCCGGATCAGCAGATCCTTGGCCTGGTTGGGATCCCTTCCAGCGAACTTCACGGCGCCGCCCCTGGGTTCGCCGTTCATCACCGCCAGGGAGAGGTTGAACCATTTGTAGCTTCCGCCGAGGACCAGGCCGAGGTCGGTGGTGCCGGGGAAGAGCGAGCGGATCACGAGGGCGCGCTCCATGAAGAGCCGCTGGGACGACGATTGGACCAGCTCGTATCCGAAGGGGATCTTGGTGAGGCCCAGGGTGGCCTGGGCGAGGGCCCGATCCTCGCCCTCGGGCTGGTAGCGCAGCCTCGCCTCGGCCCGATGGACGTCCACGGCGAGGTTGCCGCCGGAGGTGGAGCCGTTGAGCTCGAGATAGGCGCCAGCGTAATCGTAGTCCGCCGCCATCCGGAGCCGGGCTCGACGGAGCACGAAGCGGTCCAGGTTGAGGGTCTCGCCGCTCTGGCTGAGCTGATCCTCCGACTCGGCGTGCTCCTCGTACTGCGATTGGAGGTAGCCGCCGATGCTGAGGTTGGGGGCCTTCGGCTCGGCTGCAGCCGGCGCTGCGACGAGGGCGGCGAAGAGGGGGATGCACCAGGTTTTGCGCGTCAGCAAGGAAGTCACGATCTCGCGTCTCCTGCACAGCTTGGGAGGAGAGTCACGGAGCCTCCTGGCTGCGTCAGATTCACTTGTCACGAAGCTCCCCGGCCGTGCCCGATGGCCCGACGGGGGAGCTCGTGTCAGTTGTTGCTTGGCTAGTTGACCTTCGGGACGTTCGGCCAGCCGGGGACGCGGGCCTCGTTGTCGAAGGGGACGCAGTCCTCGGTGGAGTCCGCGCAGGCGTTGAGGGGATCCTTCTCCCACTTCGCGCAATCGTCGCAGGTCAGGGAGTGGTTGACGCACTCGTCGCCCCCGGTGCCGCCGGTACCGCCACCAGCGCCACCGGTGCCTCCCGTGCCTACGTCGGTGCCGCCGGACCCGCCGTCGTTCGTGCCGGGATCGGTGGTCTCGTCACCACAGGCCACGATGCCGCCGAACGCCAGGGCGCCCGCGAGGATCGCGAGGAGAACTCGATTGGTCTTCATTAGTTGGCCTCACAAAAGCCGAAGCGGCACTTGGGGGTGGAACCGGAGCATTGGGTGTCGTCCGTGCAGGAGGTGCACTCTGAGTAGGTGGGGCCGCCATCGGCGACCGCCGACTCGTAGAAGCATCCGCAGGAGACGTCGGGGGTGAAGGGCGAGGTGGGGCCGACCTCGGTGGTGCGGCTGACCTTCATGGCGCAGACGGGGATCGTGTTGGCCTGGGCCTCGGCGATGATCTGGGCCTGGGCCTCGGCAGGGCTGAGGCCGGAGTGGGTCAGCGCGTCGATGAAGGCCTTGACGTCGCTGGCCTTGCGGCTGCCCTCGGCGGCGGCGACCTGGCCGCTGCCGTCGACGTTGGCGATCATGTGGAGCGATCCCCAGATGGCGTAGCGGCCTTCGCGGACGTTGATCTTGTCGAAGGACTGTCCGTCGGAGTCGGGGTAGTAGCCGCAGCTCTGGCCCTTGTGCTGGTACGCGAGGACCTTCACCTTGTCGCGGTTCTTGTCGACGTAGTCCGCGGCGAGGATCCCGAAGGTCTCGTCGGCGAGGCCGAGGGCCGCAGCGCCGAGGACCTTGGTGGCTACGTCGCCGCTGCCGCCCTCCTGGGTGCCGAGCCACTTGCCCACGGGGAGACCGATCGCCGTGGCGATCATGATCTTGGTGCCGGAGCTGTCACTGCGGGTGTAGAGGGAGTCGGGATTGGTCCAGGGGAGCACCTGGTGGGGCTGGCCACCGAAGCCCAGGGCGACGTAGGCCGCCTCGGCGCTGATGCTGTTCTCGCTGGAGGTGAGGGGCGCCGCGAAGGTCATCACCTGGACCGGGCCCAGGAAGTCCTTGTGGCTGCTTGTGAGGGTGACGCCCGAGCAGAGCGCGGCGTTCACGTCGGAGACACCGACGTCCACGATGAGGCCGCCGGCGGGAGGCTCGCACTCCACCTCGGCGCCGTCGGCGCTCCAGGTGATGGTCTTCTGGGTGAGGGGGGTCTTGTTGACGACGGCGTCCGCACCTTCGCAGGAGCCCCTGGAGGTGTAGACGATCGTGGTCGGGGTGGCGCGGCCGCCGAGGATCTTGTTGAGGTTCTTCAGGATCGGCTTGGATGCGCTGGAGCCGCCGACGTAGACGGGGTTGGGGAGATCGGCGCACGGTGCGGCCTCGGCGCGATCGCCGAGGAAGAGCGCCAAGCCTGCTGCCGCGACCGGAAGGGCGCGACGCAGAAAGGGAAGTCTCGTTATCAAGTTGCGTTCCTCCTGCCCGCGCTCATCGCGAGCGGGGCGGAAGGTAGAGGCGGCCCGTGTCATGCAGACGTTGGTTATGTGACTTTTAGGTGGCGGCCAGGAAGCCCCGCGACGGCGCGAGCCCCGCCGCTAAGGGGCAGGTCTGCAGCGCCGCGGCGGGGTTCCCGCCACGAATGGAGCAGGAGCGCCGCCGCCCATCGCAGCTCTCCCGCAAGGACCCACTGGCTGCCGGGTCGGCGGGGGCGGGGGGGAGGGGTGGTTGATCTCCTCCTCTATGGAGCGATAGCATCGCTTTGGGACGGTCGGATTTTCGTGAAAGAGAGTCTGAGATGGGGATCAAGCTTTTCGTATTCGCTAGGGATTTCGTTGGAGGCAATCGCCTGATGTGGGGCGCGGTTGCGCTCCTCCCCCTCGTGTTGGGGCTTGGCTGCGATCAGCAGCAGAGCGGATATGGTGTCGGGCGACGGAACCTGGGGGAGCTCGTTACTATCGAGGCGCCCACTGAGCCGATGTTCGTCGGGAGCTACGCCTACGTCCCGTTCCAGGTAGATGACGAGTGATCGATCAGCGACGCCGGGAAGACGGGGCTGACGGCTTGGTGTAGTTTTCGC
>JBEBXK010000027.1:0-50691 GCA_040391605.1 Vulgatibacter incomptus | reverse complement strand
GAGGCTCAGGCAGGACGGCCACCGCTGTCATCCCGGTGTCGCTGATGGGTCACGACATACCTGCAAACCTCCATCTGCGAATAAAAGACCATCCTACGACGTCCAATCCCCTCTACTGCCTCTGCCGCTAGCCGGTCGCGACCGCATCTCTCACGAGTCACTACCGTCGGCTAGACAGACTACCCCCTATTCCGCATCGCGACAGCGACGACCTTCGCCGCCCGTACAAAGGGCCACCAACAATCCGGGCGGGCGTGAGCATGCGCTCCTCGGTGAATAGTCCGCCTGCCCACGCTCGGGCGAACATTTCGTCGTCGAGGTCGAGAAGAGTCCCAGAAACCTTGGGGACACCAACCCTCTTGGCGTCCCCGTCGACGTCAGTGAGGTCCTCACCCTCGGGGACAGCGAGCAACTGGGCAGCGTCGCTCTGAAGAACCATGTGCGTTTCACCTGTTCAGCCAAGGCTCCATTGGCGGCTCAGCAAATGCCCTGCCATACTAGCAGTGGACCATCCCCTATGCTGCGGGTTCGTCCCCATCCAACCGTCTCAAAAGCGACGCCGCATCCGAATCCTTGCCAGGCGCGGTCGCCACCCGCATCTCCTCATCAAGACACGAAAACCAATCACTAAGATTAGCCCTGATCTGAAATAGAACCACAACCAAAAGAACAATAGTCACGCTGGAGAGAGAAAGACACACCGCCGCTGCGACCCACGACGAGATCAACCCGATCGTCAACTGGCTCGCCGATGTAATGAAGGATGCAAGAATCGACGCAAAAAGGAGATGTGTCAGACGCACCAGTGGAGCATACAGTCCTCCCAGAGAATGGTCCTCCGCTAAGGATGCATGTCTCATCCTATACTGGGGACTATCGTAAAGCCCCTCCTTGAGCTTGATGACGACAAACGTCTTCAGCGACAAAAGGAACCCACTCACGGAAAGAAAACCGGCAAACAGACTTGACCGGAGGCGATCGCTGTAGATTCCAAGCACATCGCCGCCGGACCTGTTGACCCAATAAGTAGCGAAGACGACAAAACCGACTATGACCAACTCGACTGCCGTCAGTATCACCACAAAACGCCACGCGCTTCGTTTGGGCCGAATTGCCATGCCCTATTTCTTCTCTGGCTTCTCGAACAGGCCAGGGTGCTGGCCGATGACCTGGACAATTCGCTTAATCATTGGAGATTTAACAAAATCCCAAATCGGCTTGTCGTCATGATCAAGTACATCAACGTCGATTTCCTCGGCGACCTGGTCATACTCATGCTCACTTAGAACATCGACGTTCTCATCCAGCCTGACGGTTACCCTGCGATTACTGGAATCACGCCCCTTGATCCAGCCTTTCTCCACCCCATTGGCGTCAATAATATCAAGCATCCCCTCCTTTACCTTTTTGGGGTTCTGCAACTTAGGATCGAACGTAAGTAGAACCCGCTTCTTCTTCACAAATGGACCGACAGACCGAAAAGTACCCCGCTCCTGATTCGTGAACGTGGTCATATCATACTGGAACTGGCGATAAAGAAGCATCTCATCCAGCAGGTCATCTACCTTTTCCGGGCGAACGATGACGGAGTAGTCCAGGATGCCCTTGTAATTTTTGCGGATCTCCCTCTCGGTCTTTTTCGGCGCTCCAGGGCCGGCTTCTTTGATTGCAACATCACGTCGCCTAGTCAGCAGGTCGCGATAGCGCTCTGAAAGAAAGGCACCAAACCGCGAGAACCGGCATGCCTGATGATAATGCTGATAGATCCCGCGCCCAGTCTTGCGGTGGATAACAAAATAGTTGAAATCCACAAGGCTCTCATCCGGATCTAGATCTTGAGCCTTCAGGCGAACGCCCTTGCCAACTGTCCGTCGCGCCGAACAAAATTTTTTGAAGTCCTTGAAGCTCACAAATAGGCCAAGAGCATACTGGCCCTCATTCTTCACCAGAAGGATTCGCTCCTGGCCACCAAACTTAAGGATTGGTCCGCTCTCGGCCTCGAGCTGGTCCAGCAAATCTGTGATGGAAATTCGATCACATCCAGCGTCGAGCGCGAAGCCATGGAGTCGTACCTTCATGCAGATCACCTATTTGGTTTGATTGTCACTTCCGCAACGCGAATGACAGCGCCAGCGATGCTTCTCCTCCTTGCAGCATCTGGGCGTCCATCCCAACCACCGAGCCCCCCAAAAATGCCCGTCCATTGCCACCCCTATGGCCTTGCGGAACATGCCGTTCCTCATGGCTTCGGGCGCACCAGAACGTTCGAGTCGGGCAAGATCTTACGTTCAGGGATGAACCCTAGCAGATCTGGCCAACAGACGGGTGAGACTATGCTAGGGTTCGACAACTTCCGCTTAACGAACTCCAGGGGTGCCCCATGATCGCGGCGATCCAGATCACCGAGCAGGCGACCGAGACCGGGATCGCGCTCCCCCTGGATCTCCTGGCCTCGGCTCGAAACTATGCGGCAGCGGCGAAGTCGGAGCGGACCCGGCGTACCTATCGCTCTCTTTGGCAGGGCTTCGTCGGCTGGTGCGAGACGAATGCGCTTGCTGCCCTCCCAGCCTTGCCCTCGACCGTGGCTCTCTACCTCACCGCGAGGGCGGATTCGGGAAGGAAGGTCGCTACCCTCGACCTTGATCTCGCTGCAATCAGCCAGGCCCACAAGATGGCCGGATACGAAACGCCCCGCAGTTCCGCCGAGGTGAAGGCGGTAGTGCAGGGCATTCGTAGAGTAAAGGGTGTCGCGCAAACGAAGAAGGCGCCGGTGCTCGTCACGGATCTTCGGCGCATGGTGGCCCGATTGCCGACCGGCATCCTTGGGGCACGGGATCGGGCACTTCTTCTTGTCGGGTTCGCCGGGGCTTTCCGCCGATCCGAGCTTGCCTATCTGGAAGTGGGCGACGTGACCTTTGGGGGGAACGGGTTGGAAGTGATCCTCCGCCGCTCCAAAACCGATCAGGAGGGCGAAGGGCAGAGGGTGGGCGTGCCATATGGCAGCGATGCGGCAACTTGCCCAGTGCGTGCACTTCGAGCTTGGCTGGATCGAGGCGAGATTTCCGAGGGCCAGATCTTTCGCAATATTACCCGGCACGGCAAGATCGGTGCCGCCCTAACTCCGCATTCCGTTGCCCGCGTGGTGAAGCGCGCGGCAAAAGCGAGTGGCCTCGACCCTAAGAACTTCGCGGGGCACAGCCTTCGGTCTGGGCTCGTAACCTCCGCAGTAAGGGCGGGTAAGAATGACCGGGTAATCATGAAGCAGACTCGGCACCGCTCGGTCGCCGTTATGCGCGGCTATGTTCGGGATGCCGAGAGTCTGTTCGAGGAAAATGCCGCGTCTGGAATCGGTCTCTAGGAAATACTCGGATATTCGGCGAATATTCGGAAAATACCCACAGAAATACTCAGAATATTCATCGATATACCAAATATTCTCCAACCCACCGGAGAATATTCTCTAGCGGAACTTCATCCGCCTCGCGGAAAAACGGATCATCAGGATCGTGGCGCGTGAAAACATAGGTGCCGTCGTTGAGAGCGTTGCGAAGAGTCTCGATCTGCACCATCTCTAGGCGCCCTGCCGCGCCTACCCTATTGGCCAACGTCGCACTCGCAAGGCCGACATAGCGAATCGAAAGGTCTTCCCGGAGATCAAGAAGCGCCACGCCACGGAGTGGACTCCGCGAATAGACTCGGAAGGTTGCGTCAATTATCCGAAAGTCATCGGGCATGCGCCATCTCTCGACAGAGCAGGAGACGCACGGATATATATCCACATGCGACTATCGGCACGTTCTATCCTAAACTCTGCCAAGTATTTGCCAGGCAGAAGGAATACACGACCATTCGCGAGTGACCCGCCACTTTTCTGTGCTCAGGTAAGCCAGGCTCTCGACCGACGATCTCCCTCACGGGCCGGTTAACTCGGTAGTCCTTGGTCGCGCCTTCGCATCGCTGTCTCCCGCCGCAATCGCCATCCTAGAGGCAATATAGAAGAGGCAGTCCAGACCTGTAGCAAGCCCTACCCCAACGAAAGATGTAAAAATGCCTGCGAGCCCCGCGAAGAGCATCTGTGGGCCGTCCGCGTACCGAAAGTTCAAAAGCCCCATCAGCGCCCAGTACGTTCCGAAACAGCCAAACAGAACAGCGACGACACGGATTCCCCCCGACACAAAATAACTGCTTTCGGGGCGATTTCTGTTTCTATCCCAGGCCAAAGAATTCTCCCGCTCGATCACTACACCTGAACAACGATTCCCGATTCGTCGCCCAATGCAGGTAAATTTCATACCATCCAGACTTAACAACAATGAAGCTTCCGACTACGTTACGCAGTCACGACGGCTAGAAGGAGATCGCGTTTATGTGCAGCTTGCCGACATGATCCTCGCACTCGGATCTCGTCGATCCAAACAAATACTCAAGAAGCGGCCTGCCTCGAAGACCAGCGGCGTCCCCCTTGTGATACGATAGATGCTCGACGAGTAACTCACGAATCTCTAAGCTTCCATCGTCTCCATACTTCTCCTTGATCTCTTCAACATGATTACACAGGTCAGTCGTAGTCTTCCGCACCGCCCGACTCTTCTCTTGAGCGCGAAGACTATTTCCTCTGGCTCTCCACTGCTGCTCCTCGTCCCGGTAGTATGCGATGTGACGGAAGTATTCCAAAATCTTCTGTCCGTACGTCTTCTTCGCTCGCTCTGCCGCCTCGGCCTTAAACGCTCGGGTCCTCCTCTCTCGCTCGATCCGATCCTTTTCCTCCCGGGCCCTCGTCTCGGCTCGTTCGACCCTCACCTCATCAATGCGCGCGATGGCTGCCTTGGCCTGGGCTGTATAGCCGCTATCTCTTCGACTCGACGAGAAATATTCCTCCAGCGCGACAATATCGTCATCGGACCCATCCCAGATTCTCCACAGAAACGACATCGATCGGTCTAGGACGTGATCTCATATATCCTCGGGAACGCTCGGATCCGATACGACATCGACGGTTTCCTCGGTGCTCTCTTTCGAGTAATCTCGAGACCCGACGAGGTTGTCGTGGAGCATATCTCTGACGAACTCGAGAGCTTTTGTCTCTTCATCGTGAGAACCTTCACCGCCCCTGTCCTTCCAGATCCTATCTACAGCAAGGAAGCACGACAATGTCGCGACGAGAGGCGCGTTTGATTCTTGAAATCCGCCACTCAATCGACGGCCTGAGCTAATGGACCAGACCTTGCTCAGTGCGTAAGTTCCGAATTCCCTCTCAAACGTCCAGGTAATGACGGACTCGCATGGCTTCTTGTGCAGATAATCGAAGTCATCCTCTTCAATGTAGTACCATCTTCCTCCTGTTGCAATCATCGGAGTTCCAGCGCATGCCGGGAGTATAGCCGAGATCAATATTGTGGCAGTAAAGGTAGAACGAAGCATGGCGGCGTTCATTTGACCTTTCTTCTTGCTTAACGACGGCCCTCGCCGTGTGCGATGGCAAGCTGCATGAGGGGCACATAGTAGAAATGAACCAGGCACATTCCTCCATCAGCCTGGAGCGATGCTGTAAGCAGCCAGTCGTCCTGCCCATCTAGATGGAAGAGGACCTCACCATTCCGGTCGACTGTGTGTCTATCGATTCCATATGATCGTTTGAGAAAATCGACCATCGATCCCATCGGGGACGGAGAATTCCGCTCAACTAGTTGGACCTGGGCTAGTTGCCAGTCGGCTCCCCTCCGAGCGAATCCAACGTTCACGGCTGCCAGATCCTCGCCCTGAGTCCCGATCGAGCAGATCCGCATGAAACCTCCATAGGTCGGCGGGTCGAAACAGTCGTCGATGAGGTGTGCGACCGATGCGAGGGTCGTCTCCGGCGTCAGGTCGAACGGAAACCGCACCGTAGTGGCGCCGGACGCCGGAAGGCCCCAGGCCAGCACCGAGAGGGCTGCGAGCGCTCTCCAAGCCGCTCCACCAGAGATGGGGAGGGTTGTCCTCGGGCTGCTCCTGCTGGCCATCGTACCTTCCCTCTCTGGGATCCAAGTAGTCCAGGACCGCTCTCGAATGGTTGGACGAAGGGTACCTTATAGGTTGGTGTTAGGTCCAGACTATTTCGTGGAGGGTTTCGCCCTGTGCGTCCCTCCGACCCAGATCAGGTAGTCCATAGCGTTGGGCGCCGTGTGGCCGAGCTTCGTGTTGCGCTGGGCATGACGCAGGAGCAGTTGGCGGAAGCTGCAGGCGTTTCGATCAAGTACTTGCAGCGGATCGAGGCGGGTCGGCAAAACTTGACGATCCGGTCCCTTGTTGGCCTTGCGAATCTCCTGGAGGCCATGCCGGTGGATTTCTTCGGGGCTCCGACTACAGCGAAAGGCCGTACAGGTCGCCCGCCGAAGGTGTCCAAGTAGGCGCCTGACTGATCACCTGGAGGGACATTGCAGCCCAGGCAGGTAATTCAGGTCGAACTGGAAGCCACGAGGCCCCACGGGAAGGGTCGGGTCCATCAGCGACGCCGCCCTCGGGTCTTGTTCTACCAAAGGTGACGATGGCGAAGGCGCTGACTCCGCCATGGAGTCCAGCATCGCCCGTAGCTGCTCGATGGCGACCGCCACTATCCTCCGAACTTCCTCCACGTTTGGGCTGGGCGCGGGGAACTGCTGATTCCAAAGTCGAAGTGTCCGGGCACTGATCCCTTTGGTGGCGGCAAACTCATCTTGGGTCATCGACGAGTCGCGCCACTCTGCCACCAGGGCGGCGCGCTCCATTTTTGTAAAAGGCATATTCTCTCTCCTATGCCTTTAAGATTGTTGCTGAGTTACCGGGAGGAAGGTGGGTGGCGACTTCCCCCTTTTATCACCTGCTTGGTACGACAATTGGCGTCCCGTTGGCCCGAACGATCTTCGAGCCGACGAAGAATTTCGCAAGGCGCGTAACAATACCCGCGGTGGACGACGGGATGAAGATGTGGGCCTGCCGGTTCGGGTCCCTGCGTATGCCAATCCGCATTGCGTCCTGGTAAAGGTCACAGACCATCGCTCGGTCCACGATCACCGGATTCGGCAACCATTCCGTCGCGTTCTTGCTCGTCCACTGCTTCGGCCAAGCGCGGTCTTCAAGGAGTTGGCAAAGCCCGAAGTAGTACGCCTCGTTGTAGCGGTGAAGGTGCGTGAAGTAGACAGCATCGAAATCCTCGAAGTCGTTCCGCCCGCGGAGTGCGCCGAAGTGCGCCACCTTCACCGTGAACGCCGCGCAGCGCCTCGCAATCTCGGCTTCTAACGCGCCACGCATCGCATCCGCCTGCTTCTTGGTGGTTACGACAAGCAATCTCCATTCACCCGCCGGAGCGTGGGGGAGAACCTGCTCGACAAGTTCGGCTGCCGCTTGGTCCACGCCCCTCTTCTCAAACTTCGTTCGCGAGGTCGCCTTGTCCGACGTAAGCACGAGCGTCGTGTTGGGGAACTCGTTGCCTGGAACGTGTTCCTCTGCGAACTCACCGAGGAGGAGATAGCGGGGATCAACTCCGGCGGTGGCGTCCAGAAACACGCTCCGACGAACTCTGCCTTGGTGGTCCAGAAGTAGCTCGCTCCATGCGTTAACGGCGCGGGTGATGGTCAAGGTACCGCAGGTCGCCTGGGTAAAGGTGTGCTCAAGCCAGACTGGGAAATCGGTATCGCCCGAGAAGTCCCGCAGGACGGAAAGCGCCTGGTCAAGCGTAAGAGGAGCCTGCCCTGCCTCCTCGTCCGGCTCGCGTGAATCGCCTTCCTCCTCGGGGGTGTCCAGGTGCCCGAGGATCTTCGCGAGATCCGCAAAGTCGCGGTGCGTCATAATCGGAGCACGGCGATCAACGCGCCGCTCATGACTGCAACGGTTCACACCCTCGGCAACCCTCGTGGCGAGCGTCTGCGCGACCTTGATTTCGCGGCGCTCCACATCGGCAAGTAGCCGGTCAAGGCGATCACGGATGGCCTCGTCCGTAGACTCGCATTCGGCAAGTTCCCGACGGACGAGATCGATCTCCCTTACCTTCCAGGCGGACTTCTTGCCCTTCTTCCTTTGCCTAACGTGAAGTGCGGGTGTCCTGTAGACGGAGGACGGGACTTCGTCGAAGATCACGGCGTCGAAGGCGTTCAGGGGCGGGCTGTAGATTGCCTGCGTCGCGAATGCGCGGTGCGTCAAGAGGGCAACCGGAGCTTGCTTCCAGTAGGTCTTGCTTCCTCCGCGGTTGCGGTTGGACCTGCACGCGGTGAAAGTGCATTCCTTGCAGGTCTTCGGGTCGGCGAGGGCCCTCTGGTCATTCTTCGCAAGACAAAGCTCGACCTTGCCGCGGAACTTCGTGACAGCCGTCGGGATTCCACGCCGGTCTGCAAAAAGCGGAGCGAGGTCTTCGTCTGTGATTCGCTGGTCGGCTCGCCGAGGATGGACCGAGTTGATCCAGAATGCGGCGGGATCGACGACGCGGGCGTTCAATTGCGGCAAGGTCCAGGTGGCGCAATCGAGGACGCCCTCTGCCGTCCACTCGCCGCTCAAGCGAGTCAACGCATCATTGGACTTCGGTAGTTGCAGGTCAAGCTCGCCTCCGTCGTAGAAGCGCCCACTCGGAAAGGTACGGTTGATTGCGTACTCGTGCCGAAGGAGTTCGCCGACAAATGCGGAACAGACGGCCACTCGGCCTCCCGGTTCAGGGGAGGTGGATAGCGCCTCGATGATCGAGGTCGTCTTGCCGTCACCTGCTCGCGCGACAACGATGCCGACCTGCGGCTGGGGTTGGGGTGATGCTGCCGCTGCCGTATCCTCCACGGGGTAGAGGCGCTTGCCCTCTACTACTTCATAGAAGGCTCGACGAGCTTGGTCGAAAATGCCGCAAGCATACGTTTCAATTGGTCTTTTCCAAGCTGCAACCTCCGAGATAGCATTCAAACTTGTGGCAAATGCATACGATTCAGGATCGTTCTTCCCTCTCGCCTTGTGGGAGCCTAGAACAGCGGAAGCTACCTCATCCGCTTCGAGCCCCAAGCGAGCAAGTCCGCACGCAAGCTGGAAGTCCCTCTTGCTCCTGTCGTCCCTACCGGAGGCAGCCTCGCAGTAGAGATCAGCAAGCTTGGAGTCGAGGGCCAATGCAAGGTGGGCACTTTCGCGAAGCCCCGTGGTACCGAGCGCCACGTTCTCCTTCACTACCGAACGGCTCCTCTGCTTGGCTTTTGGTGGCGCAAGATCCGAGAGGGCACCTTCGATGTCCGTCAATGAGTAGCGGGACCGAGCCAGATCGGTGTGCTGCTCGATGAACCGCACCGGCAACTCCGCACCATTCTTGCGGTTGATTGAGCCTGGAAGTCGCATGACAGAAGCGAGATCGAACCGATCTGTAGCTCCACCGACAGCCGCACCAAGCTTCCACCAAGCATTCTTCACTCGTTGCCGCATGCGGTCGGAGTCCAACATTACGTGCTCAATGAGCACATAGACGTGGATACCGTGGCCGCTGCCGATCACGGCATGAGGCTTTAAACGGCGTGATTCAAGGATCGAAACAACCCGGTCCGCAGCCGAGGAGACATCGCCGCTGTCCAGATCGAGCCTGGCGAGGTCTTTCTCATCAATGTCGAGGGCCAACGCACCGATGGACGTAGCGTTGCGTTCGACGCGGCTCGCCTTCCCGGTAAACGCCGCGACGGTCATTGCCACGGCGTTTGCGGCATTCTGGGTTTCGAGGTGCGCCGCAAGCTCACCAAGTCGGTCGGGGTGAAACGTGAACCTCTCGGCCCGGAACGCTCGTGGCGACCGCTTGCCGTTCATCTTCTCTGCGTAGAAAGCGAGGAAAGGCTGGTCGCCCTCTCGGTGGAGGGCAGCAAGGAGCCGCCCGGTCTGTGAAAAATCATAGTGTGGTGTAGTCATCGCTGCTCCGTTGGCCCCGCCTGAATGGCGGTATGTCCCACGGAGTAATTAGCGAGCCAAACGAAGAACGCGACCACACCACCTCGAAACTTCTCCCGTCAAGCACCACATTAGCCGAATTGATCTGCATCCGCGCTAGCTCGTGGAGCACGAGCATCCCTCTTCCTCCGTCACGCGAACCACATAGATTTGTATCCGAGATAGCGCGCTGACTACGGAATTGAAGTCGCCAGCGGGGATCCTGCAAAGTTCCGCCCCCCACACGAGACGCAACTGCGCTTCGACGCTAATCACATTCCCAGAAAATACCCGCTCGGAACCGGAATAGACGTTGATCACCGAGACGATCACTGATATTCCTCTCATCTCGACGATCAACACCCTAGCGACCGCGATAACCCAAACAAGGAGAGCCGAAGCGTCGTCTTATTCGGGAAATGATCCACCACGCTCGTCTTGTAGGTCGCTCCTTGTAGCACTTGCAGCGTCCCCAAATCAAGGTCGTGTCGGGATTTCTGTCAGCTCCAGCGCCGTCGATTCCAGAGGACAGCGCGCCTGGAGACACAACAACGGCGCCCATCGACTTGCACCGGACGCCGATATCCAGCCTCTTCGATCAGGCGTTACCGTTGGGACGATATGGGAGGAGATTCCCGCTAATCGCACCCACTTCGAGCAGGTCGATTCGGGGATTGCAGCTACGGAACCAATTGGTTGCACCTTGGCCTTTGCCTTCCGCCGAAGAATCCAAGAAGGCAATCCCCGAAGGACTGGGAGTAGCCCATAGACATTGATTCTCTAATCTCTCTCTTGCTTGGTGCCATGTCGCCAACTGGCGCAGTTGCGATCGGGCTATCTCTTGGCGTTGGCGCTCTTGTCCGTCTATCAGGCTGGGCGAACCCCGATTCCCGCTGGATGGCGCTTGCTCTCTTTCTGGGAGCCACCGGGGTTGCCCTGGGGCTTGCAGCGTTGGAAGGCAAAACCCTTGCTCCGTTCGTAGGGGAGGCGTTTGCCTCTGGTCTGCTTGCGCCGGTTGCGTGGCATCGGATCGTCCTTCCGGGGTCTTGCACGATGGAAGAAGGCGACTAGACGAAGGAGGCGGAAGCCCATTCCCCCGCTAAGCGACGGGGGAGGCGGGCTTCTTAGTAGAAGCGCTTGACGATCCCTTGTCACCTTGAGCGAGATTATCGGTTTGCTCGTAACCTACTGCTCCTTGCTCGACCGTACTGGAAGTTATTGTTTCGATCTTTGGAACGTTCAAATCTCGGGCAAAAGCCGCACCCACGCGATACATACAATTCGCAAGATCTTCCCCTAAATTATTCCCGACATCCGGTCCAATGCGAGCAGGCAAATGTGAAATGACCCACGAGAATTTTTTTGCCATTTCCAAGGTGGCGCCACGAGCATCGAGCGAATGAAGAAAATGCTCTTTCTTGTAGCACTCATCAACGCTATTCTTGGCATCGCACATCGACTTGTGCAGTTCGCCCCAAGTCTCAAGCTTGCCGTGCATCATACAAAAGATTAGGTCTTTGGCTGCGTCGTTTGCCTTCACCACAAGCCCGAATAGCTCTCGATAGGATTCCAGCTTCGCGGAGAATATCAGTTGAGCCATCGGATCTGCCCTCTGCGCCTTTGCGAGCTTTAGCGCCGCATCTGCATTGGCCTTGGTGATCCTGATCGCGGCATTGGACGAGCGGAGCGCGACAGCGGCAGTAATGAGTGATGCAAGAACGGTAGCGGCAGGTAGAAGGTCCATAGCCCCCACTCTACCGCAGGCAATTGACCAACGCACCATTCGCGCCAAGCTCCAAATTAAGAAGCCTCCTTTCCCGTCGCCAATCATGGCGCCAGGGATTGGAGGCTTTCTAGTTTTCTACGCTATTCACTTGGGAGAGAGCGGCGACAACGAAGGGACCATAGCAGAACCATGAGACATTTGGGAGTCCCATGATCGTGTTTGATAGCTGGATTGGGCTATTGCTCTCGGCTCAATCGAGTTTGGACGGGATCGACTCGTTCTTCGGGCCATTGGAGAAGCACCTACGGCCCAAATCGCGCCAAGCGAAGCAGGAGCCCAATGGAGCGGTCTTGGTTGGCTGGGGCACCAATCCCCTTCGGCCGCCCTCGTTCGTCGATCCTGGGGCAAATGCGGAAGCCTGATCTGGCGAAGGATGGCCCTAGAGCAATAGGCCAGACGGCATAATGGGGCCTGGAGGATCCAGCGGGCTTGAAGGCAGATTTTTTGGTGCGTCAAAAGCCGCGTGATAGCCTTTGCCTGTTCGTTTCATGGGGAGGTATCGAATGAAGAGGGTGTTGTTCGTCTTGACGGTCGGTGCATCGCTTCTCGCGATCGGGCACTTCATCGATGGCGTTAGTTCACTGATAAAGTGGGGAGAGGCATCAGCCCAGGTAGATCGGCTTGTTGATGCCGCAGGCTGGGCGATACTTTTCGCGTTTGGAGCAGCACATCTAGGAAAGCTGGACGCGATTCAAGCGGTTATCTCGGGAGCATCGCCCGCGAGTGGATCAGCCAAGGTGGCTAGCAATGGCGAGCCCCACAGCTACGAGCCTCAAACGCCGACCATCGGTTAGCCTCCAGTCCATGGAGCTTCTGGTAGGATGGGCGTTGGCCTCGCTCCCCGTGCCTATGGTGGGTCTGCTGCGCAATGAGTGATCGCGGTTGGTGGGAGCGAGGGGTTACTTTGCTGCGCGCTTGGCGGCTTCCGCTGCCTCCCTCTCCTTCTTCCGGCGCCGCGTTCGAGTGGACTTGGAGCCGCCTTCCCAATGGCGATAGGCGGTGGGCATTTCCGCCTTCGTCTCTCCTGTCACCGGGACGCTACGAAATGTTCCAGGAATTGACCAGGTCACGAATGGTGATGGCACCGCGGCCCTCGATGTTGGGGGGCCGGGACTCGAGCTGGACCCAATGGGGCTGGCGGATCTGCAGCTCGGCGGCGTCCTCCACGGTGACGATGCGCTCGTCGGATGGGATGAAGGAGGTCATCACGTTGAGGAGGGTAGTCTTGCCGGAGCCGGTGCCACCCGAGATCACGATGTTCTTCTTGGCCCGGACCGCCAGGGCGAGGAAGGCCGCCATCGGATCGGTGAGGGAGCCGAAGCGGACGAGATCGCGATCGCTCAGCTTCTCCCGTTTGAACTTGCGGATGGTGATGCAGGGCCCCTTGAGGGCCAGCGGTGGGATGATGGCGTGGACGCGGGAGCCGTCCTGCAGCCTGGCGTCGACCAAGGGCGACGAGCTGTCGATGCGCCTGCCGATAGGGGCGACGATCCGCTCGATCACGGAGAGCACCGCCCGGTTGGAGGAGAAGGTCTTGTCGCTGGCGACGATCTTGCCGTGCCGCTCCACGAAGATCTGATCGGCGTGGTTGACCATGATCTCGCTGACATCGTCGTCGGCCAGCAACTCCTCGAGGGGGCCCAGGCCCAGGACCTCATCGATCACGTCCACCAGGAGGCGCTCCCGATCGATCGCGGGGCCGATGGCGCCCTCCCCTTCCAACTCGACGATGATGCCTCGGACGGCGGCCTCACTCTTGATCCGCAGGGCGTCCGCGTCGATCCGATCGAGGTCCAGGCGCCGTAGATCCAACGCCTCGATCAGCCTGTCATGGATGGTCTTGCGCAGCCCCACCGACGGGGCACCTCCCGACGAAGCACCCGCCGACGAACCATCCGCCGCTACCGTTGCCGAAGGCCGTGGGCTCGAAGCCGGTGGTCGCAGGCGTCCACGGCTGGCTGCGCTCCACTCGACAACGCGTTCGATAGAGAGCCTCGCGCTGCCGATGCCGATGCTATCGCCCTCCCCTACGGGATGGGGGCCCCTGATCCGCTCGCCGTTGACGAAGGTGCCGTTGGTGGAGCCCGCATCGATGACGACGCAATCCCCACCGCGCCGCTCCAGCCTGGCGTGGCGCTTCGAGACGTCCCGATCGGCGATGACCAGGTGGTTGCCTGCAATCCTGCCGATCGTGAGCTCGTCGCCCATGGGCAGCGAGCGAGGCGCTGTATCTCCGCGCTCTTGGATCGAGATCAGATAGTTCATGGATTCCTCCTTCGGAGCACGTGGAGAGGTCGCCCCCGCCGGTAGCGGAGGCGATCTCATTGCATCCGCGCGCATTGCGTTCAGTCCAGGAGCTGGAGCTTCACGTCGCCTTCGGCCTCTTGGTAGCGCTCCCTGGTGTCTTCGATCCGCTGGAGCACCTCCCGGCTCCCAGGACCGACCACGGTAGGCGTTACGAAGATCACCAGCTCACGCTCTACGTCGTCGATCGTGCGCTGCTTGAAGAACTCGCCCAGGATCGGGATGTGGCCCAGCAGCGGGATCTTGGAGACCGCCTTCTGCTGGTCGTGGCTGAAGACCCCGGAGAGGACGATGGTCTCGCCATTCTTTACCGTGACGTTGGTCTTCACCGAGCGGTTGCGGAAGCCCGGCACCGCGACGCTGGCACCGACGGCGACGGCGACAGAGCGGTCGATCTCGGAGACCTCGGCCTCGACCTCGGTCTGGATGTTGCCGAAACGGTCGGCGGTGGGCCGGATGCGGAGCAGGATCCCGTACTTGTGGTAGAGGACGGTGGCGCTGGTCTGGGTGATCAGCGGGACCGGGATCTCGCCGCCTGCCAGGAACTCGGCCTCGTCCCCCGAGGCGCAGACCAGGGTGGGCTGGGCGAGGAGCCTGCTGGTGCCGGAGTCGAGGGAGAGGCGCAGCGATGTCTGGCCGTTCACCAGCAGCGAGCTGGTGAGATCGCCGGAGGAAGAAACGAAGCCCGGGATGGGAGAGGCAGTGTTGGCCGAGACGGAGGCGCTGCCGGCCAGATCGGTGGGCAGGCGCAGGCCGAAGCTCTGGAGGGAGCCCCGCCGGACCTCGACGAATTGGACCTCGGAGAGGATCATCCGCTTGACTCCCACGCTGAGGAGGTTCTCGACCTTTTCACCGGAGGCCTTGGCGATGAGCTCCGCCTTGCGAAGGTCCGGCTCGGACTCGACCGAGCCCTCGAGGAAGATGGTGGAGCCGACAACGTTGGCAGTGACGTTGCGCAGGGCCCCCTCGATGAAGGCCTCGTTCAGCCGGCTGGCGACCTGCCGCCTCGCGCCGGGAGAGAGCTTCACGAAAGAGCGTGCCGTGGAGTAGACGCCGACCACCTCCTCGGTGCGGCGGTAGTCGTCGGCGGTGAGGGCCTCGCCGTCGAGCAGGACCCTGTCGCCCACCGCGTGGACGGAGATCCCTTCGAGATCTCCGAGGAGCTCGCGGATCTCCCTGGCGGTCTCGGCCACGGAGACGCTGCGTACTACGATGAGGTAGCTGTCCCTGCCGCCGTTGGCGCGCCAGACGATGAGGGTCGTCCGGCCCACCTGCCCGCCGATGATCAGCATCTGCTTCGAGCCCAGGGGCTTCACGTCGGCGACATTGGGATCTCCAACGGCGATCCGACTGACGCCGCCGGGGACTGCGAGGACCGTCTGGGTGCCGACGCCGAGGTGGATGGTCTGCTCGGCGGCCTCCGCCGCGAAGGGGGTGGCCCCGAGGATCACGATGGCCGCTCCGAGGCTTGCCCGGATCACCACCCACCTCCGTCGCCGAGGAAGAGGGAGCACGCGGTGCCGGCGACGATGGCGACGCCGTAGGGGAGTAAGACGCCGGCCTCGTCGGCGCCGCCTCGTCGTCTGACAGCGAAGGGACGCAGGAGCAGGGAGCAGACGTTGCGGAGGGTGCGCCCTAGGGAGCCGGACCGGATCATCACCACCAGGGCGAAGACGCCGCCTGCCAAGGCGATGAACAAGAGGGCGCTGACGATCCGCTCCCATCCGAGGACGGCGCCGATGGCGCCAGCGAGCTTGACGTCGCCCATGCCCATGCCGTCCAGGAGCGCCGGGAGGAGGAAGACGCCCAGGGCCACGGCGGCGCCGAGGAGGCCGCTGCCGAGGCCGAGGGGCCCATCCCAGCCCACCAACGCCAGGCGGATGGCCAGCGCCACGATCAAGGTAGGAAAGGTGATCACGTCGTAGATCAGCCGGGAGCGCAGGTCGGTGTAGAGACTGACCGCGAGGCTGACGGAGAGGACGACATAGAGCGCGATAGGCGCAAGACTGGATGACATGGAGCTCTCCCGGCGGACCCGAAGCCGCCTGCCTATTGACCTCGAGCGTTCTCGATAGGCAGGAAGCGGGCCATCACCCCGGAGGCCCGAAACTCCACCAAAAAGAAGAAAATCGCGGTGGGACGGCCCGGTGCCAGGCCTTGGGAGCGGATCCCGGCCCCCTCCCAACCCGGCCCCACAGGCCCTCAGCTATCCGAAGCTGCCATCCCCTATCCGGAGCCAGCATGTCGCTCGAAGGAGTGCCCGGCGATCCGGAGATCACGGCCTCGGTCGCGAAGGCGGCTGGCGTCCCCGGCCCAAGTACGAATCCGGCGGTCCTGGGATGGCGAGTTGGAGCGCCATCGAGCCGGTACGAATCCGCCGGCCTCAGGAAGGCGAGCTGAAGCGGCCTCTATCCGCGACCGGCATCGCTTTACTGCAGGATGCCCAGCTCGTCACGGCTCGTGCGCACGGGATTCAGGCGCAGCAGCGAGTTGGCGCCGCTGTAGGCGACGAAGACTCGGGTGGACGAAGCGGAGCCGAAGGAGACCACCGACGCGGGCATGAGGCCGAAGAAGCCCGGGTCGACCCGGAAGAAATCGAAGCCGCTGGAGGTGGACCAGGCAAAGGTCGCGCCCCTGGGGAGCGGGTCGTCCGGCGTGGTGAAGCGAAAGAGGAGATCGCTGCCGGCGAAGACGTCGAAGTCCCTGGAGGTCTCGTTGGGGATTCGGCCTACGAAGCCGGTGACGGATCCCGCCAGGGTCCAGGGCATGCCCTTGGGGGGGAAGATGCCCACGTGGAGCTGGCCGGCGCTGCAGCCCTCCGGGTTCACGAAGCCGGGCGCGGCGAGGTTCACCTCGATGGATCGCCCGTCGGGCGAGACCGAGACGATGGGGAAGCCGTCGCAGACCAGATCGCCGAAGGTGGCGGGGATCGCTCGATCGGCGAGGAGCGGATCGGTGGAGGCTTGGACCGGCACCGGTTCGAGGAAGGTGATCGACGCGTCGGCAGGGAGGCGGAGGCTCCGCGCGGCCAGGGCGCCGTTGGAGCCCACGTCTTCCAGGCCGGGGAGCGGGATCTCGAAGCCCGCGGTCCAGAACTCGCTGCGGGGCCTGGCGCCGGCCGGCACGGTGACGGCAGGTTGAACGTTCTCCACCCCGCGCTGCCGCGAGTCGGTGCGCGAGACGTTCACATCGGAGGAGGGCCCCATGCTCCGCGAGCTGAGGAGGAAGACGGGATCGGGATCGGCGCGGACACCAGGCGCCTCGAGGAAGGTCCCGAAGCCGCCGGCCAGGTAGGTGAGCGCCCCGTCGGAGGAGGTGAAGAGGGTGAGCTCGGGGATCCCCTCCGCCTGCAGCGCGCGCCCGTTCTCGTCGACGACGCCGGGGTTGAACGCCCCTGTAATTGTGAAGGGCCCAGTCACTGCCACGAGGCCGAGCTGGGCACCCGGGAGCTGAAAGGCCGCGGGGCCGCCGGTGGTCGAGTCGGTGGCGAGGACGCCGAAGGGCGCCTCGTCCGCGAGGTCGAGGACGGCGACGTTGGGGCAGGAGAGCGCGCCGACGCAATAGGCAGGATCGAGGACCACGAAGAGGCGGCCCGAGCGCGTGGCGCACGGGTCTGCGGCGACTGCCTCGACCAGGGCCGGCGTGACGGGCGCCGGGGCGAAGGCCACGGCGCGGGCGCCGGCGAGGCGATCCTCGAGGGCGCCGCTGGGGAGCATCACCGGCACCCGGATCTCGACGGTCTCGCCGGGCCCATCGAAGGAGAAGGCGCCGTCGGGGCTGACGCGGGCCTTGGTCAGGATGACGCCGGGCCTATGGCCCTCCGCGATCCTCGAGTCGGCGATGGCGACGGTGCGGCAGTCGATGGCCGGCGGGATCGGCTCTTCCTCCCCCTCGACCACGAGGCCGGTGGGATCGATGGCGAGCCCCGCCGGGAAGACGCCCGGCAGCTCCAGCTCGGTGACGATGGACGGCAGCGGCTCGACGCCGCTCTCTCCTGGCGCCAAGTGGGGGGGGCGGACGACCACGAGCTTGCCGCCGTCTCCGTCGGGAGAGAGGCCTGCGAGGATCAAGTGGTCGGCGAGGGCGCCTCCTTCCGCTTCCGCGAAGCCGAAGGCCGCCGCGAAGGCGACGGCGGCGGTGGGGACGGCGTCGATCGCCTGGGTGATGGGGAAGCCGTCGGGGCCGTCGACGCTCCGGGGACCAAAGGCGCCGGGCGGGACGTCGAGGGTGACGAAGCCCACCTCGGCGGTGGCGCCGGAGACGACGAAGACGAAGTGCTCGGCGGCGGCGACCGCGATGGGGCTGCGGACGGTCGGGATGGAGAGGGGGAAGAGCCGGGCCGGCGCCACCAGGAAGTCGGCCTTCTTCACATTATAGACGCGCAGGTCGTTGCTGCCGTGGGAGGCGATGAAGAGGTCGCTGGTGGTCTCGTGAATCGCCAGAGAGATCGGCGTGTCGAGGTTGCCGAAGGCGGAGAGCGTCTGCTCCCCGCAGGCGGTGACGCTCAGCGCTACAGCGACGGCTACGAGGCGAGATCGCATCAGAGGCCGCTCTCCTGGGCCGGGCCGAGGCGGGCCCGCAAGGTCGCGCTCTCGGGGCGGAAGGGATCCGGGAGGTCGACCACCGCGATGCTCCCTCGGGAGAAGGCCGGCGCGTAGATGCGGAAGCCGTCGCCCAGGGGGCGGAAGGCGATGTCGGTGGGCGCGCCCCCCAGACCGCCCAAGGTGGCGGCGAGGACGCCGACGCGGGTGTCGAAGAAGGCGAGACCCTCGGTGGTGGTCATGACGATGAGATCGCTGATGGAGCCGTCGGGCATCGTCCGCGGGAGGGTCGCCAGGGTGTTGGGGCCGGCGGGCGAAGGGATCAGATCGGCCGTGGTGAACGCCGGCCGATCGCCGGTGGAGGGCGGCAGGTCGGGGCAGGCGGCGCCAGGGGCCACGACGTCGCCCTCCGGGAGGACGCAGCCGTCGGTGGGGAGCTGGGCCAGCCGGCTGACGTCGATGATGGCGAGGGCGTCGGGCATGCGGCTGGCGAGGAAGACATCGCTCCCAGACGACGAGCTCGCGATGCCTCGGGAGTCGAAGCCCCGCTCCTGGGCGAAGAGGTTGCGGGAGAAGAGGGGCGAGACCATGGGCTCCCCCTCCCGGAAGTCGAAGGCGAAGATCGGCTGGGTGCCGTCGAAGCGCGAGCGCCCCGAGGCGAAGAGCGTGCAGGTCGGCGCCCCGTCCTCGTCGCGGCAGCCGCCCACGGCGAGACCGCCGATGGCACTCCTGTTGGCCACCTGGATCGCCTGGAGGATGCCGCCCCCCGTGGTCCAGAAGCCAGCGTCGACCGGCGCGGTGCCGATCACGCCTCCCTTGGGACCGCTGCGGAGCACGGTGAAGTGGCCTACGTAGAGGTTCCCCAACGCGGTGACGACGCTATAGGGATCGTCGCGCGGAAACTCCGCCCCGGTGCCGACGCAGTCGGTGCCGCCGCCCTGGGTGCATTGCAGGCTGCTGGCGCCGAGCTCGGCTGCCACCACTGTGTGGTTGCCGCGGACGGGGACGAAGGCGCGGAGCGCTCCATCGCCCAGGGCGGCCACGGCCACCTGCCCACCGAAGTCACCGATCTCTACCGCTCCCACCAGGGCCTCGGCGATGTCGGGGACGTCGGCCGGGAGGCAGCGGGGGTTGGCAGCGGGGCACGCGGGCGATGGCGGCGCGTCGTCCGCCAGGCGATCGAGGGTGGCCCGATCGAAGGCGTGGAGGACGCCGGCCCGGAAGCGGAGATCGAAGTTGCTCGAGACCACCAGGAGCTGCTGGGGGATCGAGGGATCCTCTGGCGAGAGCGCCACGCCGGAGGGGAAACGGATGGCGGTGATCGGCTGCTGCCTGCCCTCCTCCTCCCGCGCGCACGCGGCCGCCACCAGGGCGACGAGCCCGATCATCAAGATCCGACGGAGGGAGGGGTGGCTCACGGAGGGGACTCGCAAAGGGCGCGAAGAATAGGCCCTGGTCTCCGAGGCGGTCAAGGAGTACCGAGGCCTACCCCGTGGGCGAAGGCGCGCGAACGGCAAAGAGAGCCCTTCCCGCGGAGCGCGCGTGAGACGATCGTGCCCGCCTGGTGGGGGGCGATTTTTTCGCCGGCTTCGAACCGGAATCGAGAGAACCAAAGAAGGAGCCGTTCGCGCGAAGCGCGAGTGAAAGACTCGCGTCCGCCACGTCCGGGGCGAGCTCATCGCTGGCTCATTGGCCCTGGGGCCGCTTCAGATCCATGCGGCCGAAGTCGGCGATGCGGCCGAAGAGCTCTCGGACCTCCCAGAGCAGACGGAGCCGGTTGTCGCGCACGCCGGGATCGTCGGCCATCACCATCACCTCGGTGAAGAAGGCGTCGAGGGGTTCGCGCAAGGCGATGAGAGCCCGCAGCGCTGCCGTATAATCCCCGCCTCCGATCCGGGCGTCGAGCTCCCGCCTCGCGTCGAGGAGACGCTGGTGGAGCGCGCCCTCGGCGGGTTTCTCGAAGCGGGAAGGATCGATGGAGGCGGCGTCGATGGCTTCGCCCTTCTCCACGATGTTGGTCCGGGAGAAGCCCTCCGCCAGGGAGCGGAAAGCGGCGTCGCCGAGCATCGCGTCCAGGGCCTGCAGGCGAGCGGACGCCGCCACCAGATCGTCGAAGCCGGCGTTGAGGACGGCCTCGACCACCTCGGGCGGATGAGACTCGGCCCAGAGGTTGCGCAGCCTCGCCCGGAAGAAGTCGAGGATCTGCATCTCCAGGGCGGCGGGCGGCTTCTTCAGGGTGGGGAGGATCCGCGCGACCGCCTCGGCCACCAGGGCGGAGAGCGAGAAGCGATAGCCCTTCTGGAGGACGACGTGGATGATGCCGAGCGACGCCCGCCGCAGGCCGAAGGGATCGGCGGTGCCGGTGGGCGGCTTCCCGATGCCGAAGATGCCGGCGATGGTGTCGATGCGATCGGCGATCCCGACCACGCCGCCGACGTCGGAGGCCGGGAGCTCGTCGCCCTGCCCTCTCGGCAGATAATGCTCGAAGATCGCGTCGGCGACCTCGGCGGGCTCGCCGGAGCTCAAGGCGTACTCGCGGCCCATCGCCCCCTGCAGATCGGGGAACTCGCCGACGATCCCCGTGACCAGATCGGCCTTGGCCAGGGTGGCGGCCCGCTCGATATGCTCGCGGCTGGCGGCGTCGAGGGCCAGCGCGTCACCGAGCCAATGCGCCACGGCGCGGAAGCGGACGACCTTGTCGTGGACGCTGCCGAGCTGGTGCTGAAAGGTGACCTTCTGCAGGCGCTCCACCCGATCGATCAGCGGCAGCTTGCGATCCTCCTCGTAGAAGAAGCGGCCGTCGGCGAGGCGCGCCGCGAGGACCCTCTCGAAGCCCCGCCGCGCGAGCTGCGGATCCCGCACGGGGGTGTTGGCGATGGAGACGAAGTTCGGCAGGAGGCGCGCGCCGTCCGGGGTGGTGACGGAGAAGTACTTCTGATGATCCTTCATCTCCGAGACCAGCACCTGGCGAGGCAGCTCGAGGTAGGCGGGATCGAAGCCGCCCATCACGGGGGAAGGCCACTCCACCAACCAGGTGACGTGCTCGAGAAGCTCCGGATCGTCGAGGACGGCGCCACCCGCCTGGGAGGCCCCGAGGGCGGCGGCGTCGCGCACCGCCTGGAGCCGCTCGGCAGGATCGACCAGGACCTTCGCCTCCCGCAGCGCCTCCACGTAGGCTGCTGGCGTCGGGATCTCGATGGGGTGGTTCGCGAGGAAGCGGTGGCCCATGGTGGTGCCGCCGCTCTCCACCTCCGCGAAGCGCAGCGGCAGGGAGTCGGCGCCGAAGCGGATCAGGATCCAATGGACGGGCCGGGCGAAGGCCTCCTTGACGCTGCCCCAGCGCATGCTCTTGCGCCAGGGGATGCTCCGGATCGCCTGCTCGAGGAGCGCGGGGAGGACGTCGACGGCTGACGCGCCCTTCTCCTCCACCGTGGCGGCGAGGTATTCGCCCTTGGGGAGCGTGCGACGCTCCAGGGCCTCCACCGCGACGCCGGCCTTCTGCGCGAAGTGGAGCGCCGCCTTGGTGGGCTTGCCGTCTGCGTCGAAGGCGGCCCGCACAGGCGGCCCCACCTCGTCCCGGCTGATGTCGGGCTGCTCCTCGGCCACGTCGCGGATCAGCACGGCGAGGCGTCGGGGCGTCCCGTAGATCCGGGCCGGCCCGTGGGAGAGGCGGGCGGCGTCGAGGCCCTCTACCACCAGCCGCTCCAGATCGACGAGGCAGCGGGGGAAGAAGGCGGCGGGGATCTCTTCGGTGCCGATCTCGAGGAGGAGGTCTCTGCTCATGGCTGGCCAGCCTCCGGGACGGGCTCGCTCGTTGCCCACGCCGACTGCAGCAGGGGGAAGCCCAAGCGCTCGCGCACGGCGAGGTAGCCCTCGGCGCAGACGCGGGAGAGGTTGCGAACCCGGAGGATGTAGCCCTGCCGCTCGGTGACGCTGATGGCACCGCGAGCGTCGAGGCTGTTGAAGGTATGAGAGCACTTCAACGCGTAGTCATAGGCCGGAAGCGGCAGCTCCTGCTCGAGGAGACGCTTGCATTGGGCCTCGTAGGTGTCGAAGAGCGAGAAGAGGGTCGCGGGATCCGCCGCCTGGAAGGTGTACTTCGACATCTCCACCTCGTTGGGGCGGAAGACCTCGCCGTAGGAGATCCCCTTGGCGTATTCGATGTCGAAGACGTTCGACCGATCCTGGAGGTACATGCAGATCCGCTCGAGGCCGTAGGTGAGCTCGACGCTGATGGGGGCGAGCTCCTGCCCTCCGGTCTGCTGGAAGTAGGTGTACTGGGTGATCTCCATGCCATCACACCACACCTCCCAGCCCAGCCCCCAGGCGCCCAGGGTGGGGGCCTCCCAATCGTCGTGGACGAAGCGGATGTCGTGCTCCAGCGGATCGACGCCGATGGCCCGAAGCGATCCCAGATAGACCTCCTGGATGTCCTTGGGCGACGGCTTGATCACCACCTGAAATTGGTGGTGCTGGTAGAGGCGGTTGGGGTTCTCGCCGTAGCGGCCGTCCACCGGCCTTCGGGAGGGCTGCACGTAGGCGACCTTCCACGGCTCGGGGCCCAGCACCCGCAGAAAGGTCTGCGGGCTCATCGTTCCCGCTCCCACCTCGGTGTCGTAGCCCTGCCCGAGGAGGCAGCCGCGGCTCGCCCAATACTGCTGCAGCGTGAGGATCAGATCCTGAAAGGTGAGCATGATGCCGCGCAAGCTATGCGGCGGCGGGATGGCCAGTCAAGGCGAGACCTCCGCCGGACTGCCGTTTGCGGTAGTCGCGCGTCGGGCGTGGGCCTTCGCCCGGCCATGGCTCCGCGGCAAAAGCGGATCAACGCGGCGGCCTCCTCAAGGGTTGTTGCTCCGAGGCACGATCTCGACCACCACCTGCGCCGAGTCGCTCCCATTGCCGGTGGCGAAGAGCGTGAGTGCCTTCGTCCCCGGCGCCTGCGGCTGCCAGACGTAGCTGCCATTCGGAGGGAGCTGGCCCGCCTTTTGGAACGCGAAGCTCCGGTTCTCGAAGCCCCCCGGGAACTGCGATGCCACGCTGTTCGAGTAGTGGAGGCTCAGCCACTCCGAACGATCCGGGGTCTGGAACCCGACAGAGGCGAGGCCGCCGTTGGCCCGATCCTGCTTGTTCTGATCCCGGCCATGCATCGTCCCGTATCGATATTCGAACGCGCCGCTCTCCCGCAGGAGGATCTCGTAGTTGAGGTCGTCGGGCCCGGTCGACACGAAGGTGTTCTGCTTCCATTGGATCGCGAGGTATCTCCCGTCCACGTCCACCCCCTCCGCCCACCAGACGTTCCCACCCGTGAAGGAGGAGGCGAAGGTCTGATCGACCCAGAAGACGCCGAGATGAGCCCACGGACTGCCGACCGAGGGGAACTGACCGTTCGAGTACGAGATGCTCGTGATCCCCACGTCGAAGGTGAGCACGCCCTTCGCCGACACCTTCACCTGCGTCCGATCCACCCCCCCAAAGGGAAAGACGAAGCCCACCGGAAAATTCAGCACGGCGCAGCCCTCGTTCGGATTCGAGTGGATGTTGTGGCAGGAGAGGAGGGGCAGCTTCGTGCCGCCGGACGACGCTACGTCGATGAAGGTCGCCGAGGTCTCGGCGACCTCGAAACCATCCAGGAGATCGAGCGCCACCGCCGTCGCGGAGCGCGTAGTCCACTCCAGCACCACGTCGTCTCCCACTTGCACCACCAGCGGCGAGGCCGTGAACGAGAGGATCTCGGTGGGCGCCATCGCGACCGACGCCTCCGCGACGCTCGAGACTCCCACCTCGTTGGTCGCGACGATCCGATAGGTCGTCGCAGCCGTTGGGACGACCGGGAAGCTCCCGCTCGCGCGCTCCGACTCCGGTACGACGAGGATCGGCGTCGGAATGCCATTCTCGTCGAGCTCGTAGAGGATCAGCGAGTCGGCATAGCCCGAGGTCCAGAGCAGGGTGATCACTTCGCCGGCGCCGACGCCGAAGTCCGAAGGATCGGCCATGAGGCTCACCGAAGGAACTCCATAGACCTGGATCGTCGCGGTGGCGCTGGCGGGGACCGAAGCCGGAGAGGTGGTCGAGGCGATCAAGGTGAACTCATAGCTGCCGGGTTCACCGAGGGCGAAGCTCGAAGTGCCGCTGGGCCCGGTCGGCTGCGGGTAGGGACCGCCGCGATCCACCACCAGATCGAGGGTCGGCTCGACCCCATCGGGATCAGCGGCGACGCTCCAGGCGACGGTGACGTTCGAGCCCGCGAGCAATCCAGTGGGGGAGACCGTGAAGCGCTCGATCGTTGGTCCCGCCTCCACCTCCACCTCCACCGAGGCCGTCGCGCTCTGGCCGGCGTCGTTCTTCGCCTCGAGCCAATACGTGGCGAGCCCTGGCGCTCCGGCGATGGTCGAGCAGCGGCCTTCCGCCACCTGGTCGTGTGACACGCCTGTGCAGACCTCGACGCCCTCGGCGTCCAGGATCACCAAGGAAGTGGCCCCCAGGGTCTCCCAATCAAAGGTGAGGGTGGAGCCCGGCCAGGCCCGGGGTGGGGCCGCGGTGAAGGAGACGATCTCCGCTCCGCCTACCTCCACGATCAGCGACTCGGAGACGGCGTCACCCGCCTCGTTGGTGACGATCAGCTCGAAGCGGGTGGTCTCCGCGATCGGCAGGGAGGTCTCGCCGTTCATCGACCCCGGCTCCAGCGGCAGCGCGACGCCCTCCCGCTCGAGACGGAGCTCGGCGCCATGGGACGTGGCCCACGCGAGCCGGACGATCTCCCCTGCGCCGACGTAAGGGAGCTCCGCAGAGAACTCATGGATCACGGGCAGCTCCACCACCCGCACCGACGCCTGCCGCGATGTCTCCCCCGCCTCGTTGGCGGCGCGAAGGGTGAAGGTCGTGTCGGCCTCGATCTGCACGTCGACCGAGCCCGAGGCGCCGCCTACGGGGATCGGGGCGTCAAGGGTGTCCCCTTCGATCTCGAGAGTCTCTGCGCCCTCTACCTCGGCCCACGAGAGCCGCGCGAGCCCGGCGCCTCCCGGCCCACGACTCACGACCGGCTCAGCGGCCTCGAAGGTGGCCACGGTGGGGCGAGAGCCAAGCGCCGGATCGACCTCGACCGTCACGCTCGCCACCGCCTCCAATCCGGCGTGGGACGAAGCAGTGAGCACAAAGGTCGTGGTCGTGGTCGGGTTGAGGGTCCGTTCGCCGCTGCCCTCCGTGGCTGTGTCGACGAGGATCGTCCCGGAGGAATCTTCGATGCGGATCGAGTCCGCGTCGCTCGTCGTCCACGAGAGGACAGCGGCATCCCCGGAGGAGACGCGCCTGGGAACGACGTCGATCGACGCGACGGGGGCAGGGGCCGGAGCCCCCTTCACCCTCACCGTCACCTCTCCGGTAGCGGTCTCCCCGTTCGCCTCGGCGACGAGCGTGAAGACCGTGCTGGCGTGGAGGACCACCGACAACGAGCCCGAAGCCGGGAGCGCTCCCTCCCCACCGATCGCGCCACCCGCCGAGTCGAAGATCTCTACCGCCTCCGCGTCCTTCGTGATCCACCGCAGCTCGGTGGCCTCCCCTGCTCCCACCTCTGCAGGCCGCGCATCGAAGGAGACGATCTCGGGCGGATCCGCTTCCCTCTCCCCCTGCCCCGCCTCCTGCGATTTGCTGCAGGCCCCCACGGCCAGCCCCATCGAAGCGATGCTGCAAAGCAGCCAGAGACGCGTGTTCATCCCGAATCCTTGTACCGCCGCGGCGGGCGCCAAGCGCCCCCCGGCCGACCGAAGTGGAGAGTGCAAGTCTTCAACCTACATGATTGGCGTCGCAATCAACACCTCGCGTCGCAGCCGCCCCGCCAACGCCGAGCGCCAAGGCCAGGGAGGATCGATCAACGATCCCTCTTCGACGCCGAACGCGAGCTGGGGCGTCTGCCTCTGGTCGCCCTGGAGCCGAGATCTTCTTCCGCACCGATCCCTGCGCCGAAGGAGGTCACGAGGGAGGAGGCGCTACTGGAGGGCTACGATCGGGCTCCGTATATTTCGGCATCTCCTCGATCAGATGATCGACGAAGGCGCGGACCGCGGTGGAGAGGTGCAGGGTGCTGGGGTAGACCGCGTGGAGGGGCGTCTCTTCCGAGGACCACTCCGGCAGCAGGATCTCCAGCTCTCCGTCGCGGAGCGCTCGCTCGCAGTCCGGCGTCGGGAGCAGCGCGATCCCCAGACCCGCCAAGGTCGCGGCCCGCAGCAGATCGTAGTCGTTGGCCACCAGCCTCGGGACGAAGCTGATCTCGCGGCGGGCCGCCTGGCCCAGGAGCACGAAGCTCGCACGCTTCGAGGCGCCGAAGGCCAGACAGGCATGAGACGCCAGCGCCTCTGGCGTGGTGGGGGTGCCCTCGCGCGCGAGGTAGGCGGGGCTTGCGAAGAGAGACTTCGGCAGGCTCCCCAGCCTGCGGGCGATCAAGGCGGAGTCCGGGAGGGGTCCCGCTCGGATGGCGAGATCGAAGCGCTCATCGACCAGATCGACGACGCGATCCGAGCAGCTCATCTCGATCTCCACGTCGGGGTTGGCCTGGAGGAAGGCGGCGACGATCGGCCCGAGGAATCCGAAGTTGAGGGGCGCCGTGATCCGGAGCAGGCCACGAGGCGCAGCGTGCATACCGAGGAGCGCGAGCTGCGCCTCGTCGATGGCGGAGACGGCTCGCTCCGCATATTCGAAGAAGGTCCGGCCCTCGTCGGTGAGGTGGAGCTTGCGCGTGGTCCGCTGGAGGAGCCTCGTGGAGAGGCGCTCTTCCAGGGCGGAGACCTTGCGGCTGACGCTGGACTTCTGCATGTCCAGCTCGCGAGCCGCTCCGGTGAAGCTCCCGGCTCGGACCACCTGCACGAAGACGGCGACGTCGTTGAGATCCATCGACTCTCTCCTCCTGCGATCTCTTGTTGCCACCGAGGCAACTATATGTTTCGAACGTGAAGTCTAGTGCAAATGAGGCAACGGCGCTACCTTGGTTGTCATCGGGCTGCAATTCAGCATCCCCAGATGAGAGCAAGGAAATCGTTATGACGAATCAGACTTGGAAGATCGACGTCGCCCACTCCTCCGTAGGCTTCACCGTCCGCCACATGGTGGTGGCCAAGGTCCACGGCAGGTTCAAGACCTTCGAAGGCAGCCTGACGCAGACAGGACCGGAGCTGGCCGACTCCCTGGTGGAGGTGAAGATCGACGCTTCCAGCATCGATACCCAGGTGGAGGCGAGGGACAATCACCTCCGCTCGGAGGACTTCTTCGACGTCGCCTCCTTCCCCACCCTCGAGTTCCGCAGCAAGCGGATGGAGAATGTCCGCGGCGATCGCTACCGCATGATCGGCGACCTGACCATGCACGGGGTCACCAAGGAGGTGGAGATCGACGCGGAGCTCCTCGGCCGCATCGGCGACGACCGCATCGCCTTCAGCGGATCGACGAAGGTCGAGCGCTCCGACTTCGGCCTCAACTGGAACAAGGCCCTGGAGACGGGCGGCCTGATGGTCAGCGACAAGGTCGAGATCAACCTCGAAGTCCAGCTCCTCAAGGTCGCCAAGGAGGAGGAAGCGGCGGCCTGATTCATCGAGTTGCTCCGCCTCCTCTCCTGAACCCTCCGAAACGTCGAAGCCCCCTACCCGATGATGCGGGAGGGGGCTTCGGTTTTCTACGGATACAAGGCGTCGACTAGCGGTTGAACTTCTTCATCAGGTCGCCGAGGCGGGCCTTGCCCTCGTCGCCGCCCTGATGCCGCATGTAGTCGCGGTAGTCGGTGTCACCGCTGAGCACGGCCTTGGCGGAGAGAGCGATCTTCCGGTCGACCGTGTTGATGTCGATGATCTTGACCTCGAGCTCGTCGCCGTCCTTCACCACGTCGGAGGGCTTCTCGACCCGCTCGTCGCGGAGCTCGGAGACGTGGACCAGGCCTTCGATCCCCTCCTCGATCTCCACGAAGGCGCCGAAGTCGGTGACCTTGGTTACCTTGCCCTTCACGACCGAGCCCACCGGGGTGCGCTCGTTGAGGGTATCCCAGGGATCCTGAAGGAGCTGCTTGATGCCGAGGCTGAAGCGCTCGTTCTCGACGTCGATGTTGAGGACCACTGCCTCGACTTCGTCGCCCTTCTTGAAGATCTCGCCGGGGTGCTTGATGCGCTGGGTCCAGGAGATGTCCGAGACGTGCACCAGGCCGTCGATGCCCTCCTCGACGCCGACGAAGACGCCGAAGTCGGTGACGTTGCGGATCTGACCCTTGATCACCGAGCCGATCGGGTACTTATCCTCGAGCAGGGTCCAGGGGTTGGGCTCGATCTGCTTCATGCCGAGGGCGATGCGCTTGGCCTTGGGATCGATGTCGAGGACCACCGCCTCCACCGGATCGCCGACGTTGACGAGCTTGGAGGGGTGCTTGACCCGCTTGGTCCAGGACATCTCCGAGACGTGGACCAGGCCTTCGATGCCCTGCTCGATCTCGATGAACGCGCCGTAGTCGGTGAGCGAGACGATCTTGCCCTTGACCCGGGTGCCGACGGGATACTTCTCGTCCGCGCGATGCCAGGGATCCTCCTGGATCTGCTTGAGGCCCAGAGAGACGCGCTCGGTCTGCGGATCGAACTTGAGGACGACGACGCGGACCTCGTCGCCGACGTTGAAGATCTCGCTCGGATGGCCGACCCGGCCCCACGACATGTCGGTGATGTGGAGGAGGCCGTCGATGCCGCCCAGGTCGATGAACGCGCCGTAGTCGGTGAGGTTCTTGACGACACCCTTGAGGATCGCGCCCTCCTGCAGCTTGAGGAGCGTGTCCTTCTTGAGCTCTTCCCGCTGCTTCTCGAGGAGCACCCGGCGCGAGAGCACGATGTTGCCGCGCTTCTTGTTGAACTTGATGACCTTGAAGTCGAAGTCCTTGCCGATGTACTGGTCGAGGTTGCGCACCGGACGGATGTCCACCTGGGATCCGGGGAGGAACGCCTTGACGCCGATGTCGACGGAGAGGCCGCCCTTCACGCGTCCGACGATGGTGCCGTGGACCAGCTCGTCGCGCTCGCAGGCCGCCGAGATCTCGTCCCAGATCCGCATCTTGTCGGCCTTCTCCTTGGAGAGGACGACCATGCCGGACTCATTCTCGCGGGCCTCGAGGAGGACCTCTACCGGATCTCCGACCTGCACCGAGAGCTCGCCCTTGGGAGAGGTGAACTCGGAGATGGGGACCTGGCCTTCGGACTTGTAGCCGATGTCGACGATGGCGAAGTCCTTGGTGACCTGGATGATGGTCCCCTTGACGACCTCGCCCTCCTTGAGGACGCCGTCGCCGCCCCGCTCCTTGAGCGAGGCCTCGAACATCTCTGCAAAACTCTCCTCGTGCTCTTCGATGTTGCCCTGGGTATCAACGTTCATGGAAATAGGAATCTCTCTTCGCTTCCGGTACGAAACGCCCCCTGGGTAAGGACCCTGAATCTTCGCCACGGGGAGGGATGGCGGGATCCGATACATTTGTGACTTCCAGCCGGTAGACGGGAAAACGCGCACGCTAGTCGCGTGATTCCACGTTGTCAAGAGCGGCCTGGGAGGGGTCGCTGGCCCCAAACGAGGCGTCCCCCCTGGGTGACAGCGAAGCCGTCGACGACGTCAGCGATTGGCGTGTGTCGGGGTGAAGGAGGGGCTGTGGAAGACCTTCTCGGCCGTCTGCCCCGGAGCGAAGGTGGCGATCTTCCGGGCCACCGAGTCGATCACGTCGTCCGGCGTCGAGGCGCCGGCGGAGATCCCGATCTCCTCGTAGCCATCGAACCAGGCGGCCTGCAGCTCCTCCGGCCTCTCCACGTGGTGGACCCGCTCGGGGGGGAGCAGCTCGGCGCCGATCTCCGCCAGATGTCGGGTGTTGGCGCTCATCTTCCCGCCCACCACCACCAGCACCTCAACCTGATCGCAGAGCTCCCGCACCTCGGTCTGCCTCTCGCCGGTGTCGTAGCAGATGGTGTTCACCGCCCGCACTTCGCGAAAGCGCAGCGAGGCCTCGCCGACCACCTTCTTGAAGTAGGTGGCGTCGTTGGTGGTCTGGGAGATCACCGCGACCTTCTTCACCCCAGGCAGCGTCGGGATCTCCTCGCCGGTGCGGAGGATGGTGAAGGGGCCCTCGGCGTAGGAGGCGACGCCCTTGATCTCGGCGTGGTTCGCGTCGCCGACGATGATCAGGTGGTAGCCGTCGCGGGAGAGGCGCTGGGCCATCACCTGAGGAAACTTCACGTAGGGGCAGGTGCCGTCGATCACCCCGAGGTCGCGATCCTTGGCGAGGGTCTGCTCAGGCACCACCGCGCCATGGGTGCGGATCACCAGGCGGGTTCCGTCCGGGACGTCCTCGACCCTCTCGTAGACCTTCACACCCTGTGACTCGAACTTGGCGATGACCTGGGGGTTGTGGATCACGGGCCCCAAGGTGGCGACCGGGGCCTCGGCCTTCTTGTCGGCGATGGTCTCCAGCACCTTGTTCACGGTGCGCCGCACCCCCCAACAGAACCCAGCCGTCCTCGCGATCGTGATCCGCATAGCGCTCCCTCCTAACGGTGGGTATTCCCCGACGCCACCCGTTTCTCCACCTCTGCGACGATCGCCTCGACCACCTCGTCTTTCGACAGGGGGGTGGAGTCGACGATCACCGAGTCGCTCGCGGGCTTGAGCGGCGCGATGGCGCGCTCCGAGTCATTCTTATCCCGCTTCTCCTGGTCGGCCAGGACCTCCGCGAGGGAGACCTGCTGGCCCTTGGCCACCAACTCCGCGTGGCGCCGCTCGGCCCGCACCTGCGCCGCACCGGTGAGGTAGAACTTGGCCTCGGCCTCGGGGAAGACCACCGTGCCGATGTCCCGCCCCTCGAGGACCGCGCCGCGGCTGGCTCCCAAGGCGAGGCGCCGCTGCAGATCGAGGAGCCCTGCCCGCACCACGGGCCGCGCCGACACGGCGGAGGCGCCCAAGGACATCGCCGGGGTGCGGATGGCGTCAGAGACGTCCTCGTCCCCGAGGAAGATCCCCTGCCCGCCCCCCTCCCGCTTCCGGAAGGAGATCGGCAGCGAGGGGAGCAGCCGCTCCAGGCCTGCGTCGTCGTCGAAGGCGATCCCGGCGCGGCTCGCCGCCAGCGCGACGGTCCGATAGATCGCGCCGGTGTCCACCAGGGCGAAGCCCAGGCGATCCGCCACCAGGCGGCTCACCGTGCTCTTGCCGGCGCCGGCTGGCCCGTCGATGGCGACGATGAAGGCGTGGCCGGCGTCGGCGCTCACGCGGAGAGCACCTTCGTCAGGGCGGCGAGGAGCCTCTCGTGGTCGCGCTCGGTGCCGGTGTTGATCCGCAGGCTGGTGTGAAAGCCGTAGCCGCCCATGGGACGGGTGATCACGCCTTCGCGCAGCAGCGCCTCGTAGAGCGGCATCGCCGGCCGATGGAAGTCCACCAGTACGAAGTTGGATTGGGAGGGGGTGAGGCTCAGCCCCATGGCGGGGAGCTTCTGGACCAGCTCATCCAACCCCTTGCGGTTGAGCTCCACCGTGCGGCGCACGTGCTCCTGATCTTCCAGCGCGGCGATGCCGCCGGCCTGCGCGAGCAACGAGACGTTGAAGGGCGCGCGGACCCGGTTGACGAAGTCCACGATCTCCGGGCGGGCGATCCCGTAGCCCAGCCTCATCCCCGCGAGGCCGTAGGCCTTCGAGAAGGTGCGGAGGACGATCAGGTTGGGGTAGCGGGACCGCAGCGACATCGTGTCGGGATAGTCCGCGGCGTTCACGTACTCGAAGTACGCCTCATCCATCACCACCAAAACCTTCTCGCCTACCGCATCCAGGAATCGGAGCAGCGCGGCCTCGGTCTGGTAGCCGCCGGTGGGGTTGTCGGGGTTGGCGATGAAGACCATCCGGGTCTTCTCGTTTACAGCGGCGGCCATGGCCTCGAGATCGTAGTGCCGATCCTTCATCGGCACCTCCACGAAGGTGCGGCCCACGGCCTGGGCCGAGATCTTGTAGACGACGAAGGTCCCCTCCGAGAGGAGGATCTGATCGTCGCCGTGGACGAAGGTTCGGATCAGGAATTCGATCAGCTCGTTGGAGCCGTTGCCGAGCATCAGCTCCTGGGTGGAGACCTTCATGAAAGCGGCGAGCTCGTTCTTGAAATAGAAGCTCGCGCCGTCCGGGTAGAGGTTCATCTTCTGCAGCGCCTGGGAGATCGCCGCCACCGCCTTGGGCGATGGGCCCAGCGGGTTCTCGTTGGAGGCGAGCTTCACGGCTCCCTTGATGCCGTACTCCCGCTCGGTCTCCTCGATGGGCTTTCCGGGGACGTAGGGCGAGAGGCTGCTGATGAATGACGGGACGAGGGACATCTGCTTCTCCAACTGGACGAAGGCGCTGCTTTCGGATGGGGGGATGAAGTTAGACCGCTTCCTCTTCGAAGACGCCGAGGGCGCG
Organism: Vulgatibacter incomptus; assembly: GCA_040391605.1. Classification (GTDB taxonomy): domain Bacteria; phylum Myxococcota; class Myxococcia; order Myxococcales; family Vulgatibacteraceae; genus Vulgatibacter; species Vulgatibacter incomptus_A. The sequence goes on along the minus strand of JBEBXK010000027.1, from coordinate 17,746 downwards.
GAACCTCTTGTATCGATCGGCGACCAGCTCGTCGGCGGAGAGGGCCTTGAGCTCGGCCAGATGCCGGCGCAGCGACTCCGCCAGCCGCTCGGCAGTCTGCTGCGGATCGCGGTGCGCGCCGCCGAAGGACTCGGGGACCACCTCGTCGATGACGCCGAAGCCTTCGAGATCGCTGGCGGTGAGCTTGAGGGCGTCTGCGGCCTTCTCGGCCTTGGTCGGGTCACGGTAGAGGATCGACGAGCAGGCCTCGGGGCTGATCACCGAGTAGACGCCGTATTGGAGCATCAGCACGCGGTTGCCCACGCCCACTGCCAGCGCACCACCCGAGCCGCCCTCGCCGATGACGGTGCAGATCACGGGGACCTTCAGCCCCGCCATCACCTCGAGGTTCAGGGCGATGGCCTCGGCCTGGCCCCGCTCTTCGGCGCCGATGCCGGGGTAGGCCCCGGGGGTGTCGATGAAGGCGAAGATCGGGCGGCCGAAGCGCTCGGCCATCTGCATCAGGCGCAGGGCCTTGCGGTAGCCCTCGGGCCGCGGCATCCCGAAGTTGCGCTGCATGTTCTCCTTGGTGGAGCGCCCCTTCTGATGCCCGATCACGAGGCAGGGCTCGCCGTCGAAGCGGGCGAAGCCGGCGACGATGGCCGCGTCCTCGCCGAAGCGGCGATCGCCGTGGAGCTCCACGAAGTCCGTGAAGATATGCTTCACATAGTCGAGGGTATAGGGCCGGGCCTGGTGTCGGGAGAGCTGCACCACCTGCCAGCGGCTCAGGTCGGAGAAGATCTCCTTTTGCACCTTGCGCGCCTTGCGCTCCAGCTTCACCAGCTCGTCGGCGAAGTCGGCGGTGCCGTTGACGGATAGCTGCCGGAGCTCCTCGATCTTCTTTTCGAGCTCGAGGAGCGGCTTCTCGAACTCGAGCGCGTAGTGGCTCATGGGTGGCCGATGTAGCATTCACCGGCGCCGGAGTAAACGGCGGCATGCGCCTGCTCGCCCGGTGGTCACCAAAGGCCTGCGCAAACGAAGAGAGGATCGCTCCCGTCTCATGGGTGCGATCCTCTCGATGGCTCAAGTGAGCCCAAGGCGAGGCAGCGCGAGGAAGAGCCCTCGCGCGCAGCGCGGGCTTCCGCTGGCTCCGACTACTCCAGGATGGGCTGGGGCCCCGGGATGATCCCGGCGATGTCCGGATCCTCGCCCGGGTTGCCGGCCGGCCGGTTCTCCTTCTCCTCGTTCCGCTGCGCCCGCTTGTCCTCCTTGCGTCGGCGCTGCTCGAGGCGAGCCTGTTCCTTCTGCCGCTTTACGATCGATGGTCTTCCTTTGGTTGCGATAACCGACTCCTTTTCGCAGGGGACGCACGCCCGAAGCACGACGTCCGCTCATGACGCCTGAGGATAGGTGAGGCCGGCGAATTTGCGCACCTCGCGCTTCCGAACCGATGTCCTCGGGGAGACGCGCGCCAACGCCGCTGCCGGCCGGGGGCCCTACGAGGGCCTGCCGCCACCTGCGCCCCTTTGGATGCAGGAGAGGCGACGGCCCTTCATTTGCCCCACTTCAACCCGGAAGTCCAGCGATCCATTCGCGTCGGAGCCCCCCTTCAGGCCGGATCAGCGCTCCGGCTCCCCCCACCCCCCCGGTCCCCCCCAAAGACCGCCCTACCCGGGCCGAGGCGCGCCCCCCTCGCGCCCCGCCCGATCTGCGGTACCCGCTCCTGCGGCGGGTCACCGCTGCCGGCACTTAGTGGCCGGCTCGCCTGCCGAGGATCTTCTCACCCTCCCAGCTCATCCGCAGCTCGCGGATCACCTTGGTCGGGAACACCCGGGAGAGCCCCTTCTTATCCGACTCGGCGCATTCGGCATCCGACATCTCCAGCTCCGGCGGCATCTCGAAGTCGCACTTCTCCCCGCCTATGTCGAATGCATCGGGGGCGGCGAGGAAGGTCTCGACGATATCGCGGCGGAAGGGCAGGAAGACGTCATGCATGCCCTCTGACAGCCGGAAGGAAGGGGGGGTTACGCCGGGATCGATGAACTCGTCGACGTGGGTGAAGCCCAGCGAGTTGGGCCAGATCAACCCGTCGCCCAGATCCGCCCCGTTGCTATGCTGGTGGCAGCCCGCACACGAGAGAGCGTGGACCCGGTTGATGATGTGCTCGGGGGCAAGCGAGGTGCCGCCGAGGTTCGCCGCCAGGAGCGCGTCGAAGGGTGCGTTGAAGGGGAATGAATATTGATTGGCGTAGTGGTTGAGCTGGGGCCCATCGTCGATGGGGCTCTCCGCCGCGTTGAGGCTATCATCCACGGAGTAACCGAAGCGATCGATGTCGTTCACCGCCAGACTCGGGATCTGGCTGGCGATCGTGCTCTGGAGCATCGGCGCCAGCGGCTCGGCCGTGGCGACGTTGAAGAGCTCGCCGTACGGATTCGTCTTGACCGTCATCGGCACCATGAGCAGCTCGCACTTCCCGCAGCGGCAGTCGTTGGTCAACTTGTATTCCCGCATGGTCCAGGGCGAATCGTTGAACTGGTTGGTGCGGATCTGACCGGTGGAGCATGCATAGCCCGAGGCGCCGAGCATCAGGCCGTAGTGGTTGACATGGACCACGGGCTCGAAGACGTCGAAGCCGTCGAAGTAGAACTTCTCCAGGGTCTGCTGTCGGTCGGAGACGGACATGAAGGGATCGGAGAGGCTCGTCCAGAGCTCCTGGACCGGCGCGCAGCCCGCCAACCCGTGGTCGAGGTGCGGGTTGGGGAGGATGGCCTCGAAGATGATGAAGTTCCGCCCCTTCCCCTTGGCGAGCGGGTGACCGGGCACCATCGCGAAGACGATACGATACTCGCCGCAATGGGCGCCGTTGGCCGGCGCGAGATCGAAGCGGTTGAAGAGTCCGATCGGCATGTAGAGCGGCTTGTCCTTGAAGGGATCGATGTGGGCCTGGAAGCCCTCGAGCCTCTCGCACTCCCACTTGAACTCGTTCAGGCCAGGATCACCGCTCGGCGTGAAGTGATCGTCGCAATGCGCGCCCCGGCCCAGGCCCGGCCCCTTGTTCTGGGTGTCCCAGAACTGCTGGAAGAGGGTCAGGGCGTCCATGCCCGGGATGCCGCTCTGCGTGGCGAGCTGCTTGAGCACCCGCTCGAGGGTGAAGGGTTTGAGGATGTCGACCTCCGTCACCGCGAGCGATCGCTCGGGGACGAGGGCATGCTGCTGTCGATCGAGGGACTCCGAGGATGCTTCTGTAGCGCCCTCCTGGCAACCGGTGCTCATGACGAGCAACGCCGCTGCCGAGAGAGTGACGAGCTGATTTCTCATCGTTCTTCTCCAGGGGACTGCGAGGAATGGAACCCCCGGATCCTACGCGACCCACACCATGAGTCAAATGTATGAGCACCAAATAATGTCAGCACGCGGCTTGACCAGTGTACGAAGCGATCGATTCGCTATGATCTTCAAATAAGTTCGAAGCCGGCTCCAGCTACGGGGCGGCGATCGATTGAGAGAGGAGGAACTCGACAGCCTTTCAGGTCGGGCCCTGGGCGAAGGCACTTTCCTCGAGCCGTGCAGCGAGGGCGGCCGGATCGGGAGGCCACGGCAGCCACTCCACCTGGGACATGCCGCGGAACCAGGTGAGCTGGCGCTTGGCGTAGCGTCGCTGCTCGAGGCGGGTGCGCTCGATGGCGTCCTCGCGGCGGAGCTTGCCTCCGCCGACGGCCAGGGCCTCGCGGTAGCCCATGATCCGCTCCAGCCTCGAGCGATTGCGAGGATCGCTGGCGACGATCGCGAGGGTCTCGTCGACGATCCCCTCGTCGAACATCCGGACCGCTCTCTCGTTCACCCGCCGGTAGAGCAGCTCCCGAGGCGGGGTGACGCCGAAGAAGAGCGGGCGATGGCGCGGCTCCATCGCGGCGTGGCGGAGGTGATGGGAGGTGATCGTCTCGCCGCTGATGTGGAAGACCTCGAGGGCTCGCACCACCCGGAAGGTATCGGCGACGGCGAGGCGCGCGGCGGAGGCCGGATCCACTTCGGCCAGCTCGCGGTGGAGCGCCTCGGGCCCCTCTCGTCGCACTCGATCTTCCAGCTCTCTCCTGAGTGCCAGATCGTTGGGCGGCAGCTCGATGATCCCGAAGAGGAGCGAGCGCAGGTAGAGGCCGGTGCCTCCCACCAGGAGCGGGAGGTTGCCGCGGGAGCGGATCGCCGCCATCGCGTCTTCGGCGAGCTCGACATAGCGGGCGGCGGAGAAGTCTTCGTATGGCTCCGCGACGTCGATCAGGTGATGGGGGACCGTAGCGCGCTCTGAGGCGGATGGCTTCGCCGTCCCGATGTCCAGCCCCCGATAGACCGCCTGCGAGTCGCAGGAGACGATCTCGATGGGCAGGCGCTCCGCCAGCGCGAGGGCCAGGGCCGTCTTGCCGCTTGCGGTGGGGCCCACGATCGCGGGCAGCACGGGCTTCATTCGATCACCAAATCGGGCACGAGGAAGCGGAGCCATTTTTTCCGGCATGGAAACAGCGCTTTGTCGGGGAGTTCGCCCCGCGCTCGGTCCGCTGCGTCGACAGCCATTCTCTTCCGGCATCGCCCCAACGCCTTGTCGGGAGCTGGGGGGCGAAGTTCGCCACGCTTCGCGTGTTCGGGGTGGGCCACGCAGCTCATGCGCCCACGCTGCCTTGCCAGCCATTGGAGCGGGTGGTCGCGGCTACGCTGCCCCCGCCGGAGTTCGGGAGAGGATCTCGTCGATCAGCCCATCGAGCGCGACCTCGGATTCGGCGCCGGTGCCCATCTCCTTCAGTCGGACGCTGCCGCTGTCGACCTCGGCGGAGCCGAGGACCACCGCGAAGCGCGCCCCACGTTTGTCGGCACGGGCGAGTTGACGCACCAGCTTGCCGCCACGCAGATCCATCTCGGTGACCACGCCCCGGGCCCTGGCATCTGACGCCAGGAGCAGGGCCCGATCCCGGGCACGATCGTCGCCGGTGGCCAGGAAGAGCGCAGGCCGGGCCGGCGGGATCCCCTCGGACTGCGCCAGCAACGCACAGATCCGCTCGACCCCCATGCCAAAACCGATGGCCGGCGTATCCGGCCCCCCCAGGAGCTTGACCAGATCGTCGTAGCGCCCTCCCCCACAGACGGCGGTCTGCTGGCCGCTGCCCAACTCGGCGGCGAGGAACTCGAAGGAGGTGCGGGTGTAGTAGTCGAGGCCGCGGACCAGGCGAGGATCGAGTTGGTAGGGGATCCCAAGCGCCTGGGCCCCAGCCTGCACCTTGGCGAAGTGGGTGGCGCAGGGCTCGCAGAGGTGGTCGTAGGATGCCGGCGCGCCGGCGGTGACACCGCGGCAGCCCTCGTTCTTGCAGTCCAGGACCCGCAGCGGATTTCGCTCCAGGCGATCCCTACATTCGGCGCAGAGTTCGTCCGATCGCTCCCGGAGGAAGGCCTTGAGGGACTCGAGGTACGCAGGCCTGCACGCCGCGTCGCCGAGGCTGTTCAGGCGCAGCTCGATCCCTTCCAACTCGAGCCTCGAGAGGATCGAGTGGCAGACCGCCAGGACCTCGATGTCGGCCTCCGGCGCCGCGACCCCGAAGGACTCGAGGCCGATCTGGAAGAACTGCCGGTAGCGATGACGCTGGGGCCGCTCGTGGCGGAACATCGGGCTGAAGTACCACCAGCGCTGGACGGGATCGCGCATGCCCAGCCCGTGCTCGATGAAGGCGCGCACGGCGCCGGCCGTCCCCTCGGGCTGCAGGGCGTAGACCTTCTTTCCCGAGCGATCGGGGAAGGTGTACATCTCCTTCCCTACGATGTCGGTGGCCTCCCCGACGCCGCGGGCGAAGAGCTCCGCCTCCTCCACCACCGGCGTACGAATCCGGTCAAATGCGAAGACACGGAAAGTCTCGCGTGCTACAGCCTCGACCCGCTCCCAGATCCGACTGTTGAACATGGCCTCCTCCCTTTCCGAGGTGGGGAGGACGTCCTTCATTCCTTTTACCGATGCGATCTTCAAAATGACCTCATGTGCCGGCGGCGCCAATGAGAGAATCGCCCATTCGTCAGCCGAGGCGATCCCTCACCCGCGCTCCACGCGGAGGGCGCTCTCCGGCGTTCGCTCCTTCAGCGTGCCCTGGCGCTCGGAGCTCGTCCGCGCGCCTCGTCTCTTCAACCAACGATCGGCGCACCGATGACCTGCCCGAGCTGCAGCGGAGCGTCGGGGACCAGCGAGGGATCCAATTCGACCTTGCCCGCTTCGAAGACGAGGATCACCGTGCTGCCCATCTCGAACATCCCCAGCTCCGCGCCCTTGGCCACGGGCAGCGGGAGATCGTAGCGCACCCGCGAAGGGGGCCTGCCAACGTTGGTGACCAGGTCGTCGAAGCTGAGGCGGATCCGCCCGACCATCGTCGCGCCGACGGCGATCACCGCCACGCGCCCCAGCTTCGTCTCCAGGGAGATGACCACCCGCTCGTTCACGGCGAAGAGCTCGGGGACGGTGCGGACCGAGGGTCGGTTCACCGGCCAGAGCTCGCCGGGGATGTAGCGGTAGCCGAGGATCGCACCACCCAGCGGCGCGTGGATGCGATGGTAGTCCCGCGGCGAGAGGTAGATCGTGGCGTATGCCCCGCCGGCGAAGCGGCTCGCCTCCTCGGGATCGCCCAGGAGCGCCGCCAGCGAGTAGTCGCGTCCCTTGGCCTGGATCAGTCTGCCGGCCTCGGCCACCCCCGCGTGGCTGACGGCGCCGTCCACCGGCGAGACGGGAACGGACTCGCCCGGCGCGATGGGGCGGAGCCCGTCCTTGAGCCGTCGGGTGAAGAACTGGCCGAAGGTGGGATAGTCCTCGAGGGGGAGCTCGGCCTCCTCCACCGCCACGCCGTATTGTTTGCAGAAGGCGCGGATGGCGGCCTGGTGGCCTGACGAGACTCCTCCCAGGCGGGTGGCCGAGCCGACCATCCGCGAGAGGGTGTTCTTGGGGAGCAGCTTGGCGAAGGAGTAGAAGGCGGCGTCTCTCATGAGCGGCGCACTCTAACAAAGGCGTCGCTCCTCCGCCCCTGTAAAGACGCCTACCGCCGACGGTGCGACGGCTCCGCTAGCTCCTCTCGCTCCTCGATGGTGGCCCCTTCCCAGACCTGGCCCTCCTTCAGCTTCCAGCTGGCGGGCACCGGCATCTTCCACGTGAAGCTGCCGCGCAGGTCGGAGCCCAGGGCAGAGCGCGACGAGGCCCCGGCCTCGATCTCCACGGTCTCGGCCTCGAAGGGGACCAGCGGGAAGGCGAAGGAGCCGATGTAGGCCATGGGAGGGAAGTCCTCGAGGCGCTGCTCGGGGTACGGGACGTAGGGCCCCGCTGGCATGCCGAAGGCCATCTCCGCGACGGGCTTGCCGTTGGCGCCGAACATCTTGAGCTGCACGTCGGGGAAGGAAGCCTGGACGTCGATCCGGGTCCGCACGGAGTTGCCTGCCTTCTCCTCGACCCTGCGGCGCTGGGCGCCCCAGAGGACGAAGCGGCCGATGACGCCCTTGCGGCCCTCGACCGTCCCCTGCTCGAACTCGAGGAAGTCCAGGCGGAGGGATCCGTCTCCGGCGGAGAGCGCCGGTGAGTACTGACCGTTCCGCAGCAGATCCCAGATCTCGCGGATCTGATCGTAGGAGGCCTTGTACGCCTCGTACTCTCCCTCCTTGAACTGCCCCTTGGCCTTGCGCTCGTCGAGCTCCGCCAGATAGCTCGCGTCCGCGCCCTTGTAGGCTGGGAAGCGGTTGTAGAGCTTGGTGAGGTCGCCGAAGTACCACTTGAAGAGGCCGCGGACCTCCTCGTCGTAGCGATCGGCGTCGGAGATGGAGCGGATGGGCGCAGCGCGCTCCAGGAACTCCGAGCGGAGCTGCTCCTTGGCCAGGCGGTATTCGTACATCTCCTGGGTCGAGTTGTACTTGTTGATGGCGAGGACGGCGATGGCGATCACGCCGACGGCGGTGAGCACGATCTTCGCGAGCTGGCTCATGCGTTCAGAGCTCCTGGGCAAACGGGCGAGAGGCGCCCGCGCGGACCTTGATGCGAATTCGGGAAGAGGAAAGGCCTACCGCACTTTCTTTCGCGGAGCAAACTGGACGACTGGGCGCAGGTCCATTCCGCGCTGGCTCTCCCAAGGGTCGGGGGGCGTATGTCCCCTGGCGTTGGCTTGCCCAAGGCTCGCCAGGCATATGCCCCTCTATCGCTTATTCGGCCTGGCTCGCGGGGCATCTGGACCCATCAGCGAGCGAGATGGCCGCGGGCGTGGAGGAGCTCGGCCAGGAGAATGGCCCCTTTGGCGGCACCCAGCTTGGTGTTGTGGGAGACGAGGACGTACTTGGCGCCGGCACCCAGGGTGCGATCCTCCCGGATCCGACCCACCGACGTGACCATCCCGCCGCCCGCCTCTCGATCGAGGCGGGGCTGGGGGCGGAAGGGATCGTCGAAGACTTCGATCCAGCGCCGGGGGGCGGAGTGGAGGGCCTGCACGGCAGGGGGCGCCTCGAAGGCGCGCAGCACCTCGGCCACCGCTCCGGCGGAGGCCTCCCGGCCCAGGCGGACGAAGATACTCTCCGTGTGCCCATCGAGAACGGAGACCCTGGTGCAGGTGGCGGAGACCCGACCGGGATACGCCTGGACGGCCTCTCCGCTCAGCGCGCCGAGGATCTTGCGGGTCTCCCGCTCCACCTTCTCCTCCTCGTTCGGGATGAAGGGGACCACGTTGTCCACCACATCGAGAGCCGAGACCCCGGGGGAGCGACCGGCCCCCGAGACCGCCTGGAGCGAGGTCATCAGCGCCAGCTCGACGCCGAATGCGCGGGTCAGCGGCGCCAGGGAGATGGCGAGGCCGGTGGCGGTGCAGTTGGGAATGGGGACGACGAAGCCCCTCCAGCCCCGGCGCCGCTGCTGGACCTCGATCAGCTCCAGGTGATCGGGGTTGATCGGCGGGATCACCAAAGGGACGTCGGCCTCGTCCCGAAAGGCGCTGGCGGTGGAGACCACCGGGGTGCTCCTGGCATAGGACGCCTCCAGCATCTGCGCCACCTCGCCGTCCACGGCGGAGAAGATCAGGCCGACCCCGGTGGGATCGAAGGCCGCGGCGTCCTGCACCGGCAGCTTCGCCACCGCGTCGGGCAGAGGCCCGTCGGCGAACCAGCGCGACGCCCCGCGATCGTCGCGGATGGCGTCGCCGTAGGCCCGGCCGGCGCTGCGGGCGCTGGCGGCCAATGCCCGCAGCTCAAAGAGCGGATGTCCGTCCAGCGCCGTCAGAAATTGCTGCCCGGCCAGGCCGGTGGCGCCAACGACTGCTACGGGGATGCGTGCCATCTTTCCTCTACGACAACGAGACCGCCGCAGCGGCCATGGCTCTTGCGGCGAATGATTCGGATGCCCGCGCGCCGCTCTTCGCGGCGGGGTGGCGTCATCGCCCACCGCTGCGGGTTCGATCCCGGCCTCCCGAGTCCTGGGCGCCGAGGGGCTCGTCACCCTGGGCATGTAGCACGTCGGAGAGATCGGCGTTGGTGGAGCGCAGCCGCTCGGAGAGGACCTGCACCAGGCTCCAGAGGAGCTTCACCGCCAGGACCGGCTCCTTGCGCATCAGCGACATCAGCTCGGTCCGGCCCAGCACCATGCAGCGGGTCGCCTCCAGGGCCCGCACCGTGGCGGAGCGTCCCCCCTGCTCGATCAGCCCCATCTCGCCGAAGTGGCCGCTGGCGCCGATCTCCGCGATGGGCGCGCCGGCCGTCTCGATGCCCACCCTGCCCTGGACCACCACGAAGAGCTGATCGCCGACGGCTCCCTCCTCGATGATCGTCTCGCCCGCCTCGAAGGATCGGGAGTTGGCGATGGCGAGGATCGCCATCTGCTCCTTGTAGCTGAGGTGGATGAAGAGCGGGATCCTGCGCAGTGCATCGATCCGTGACTCGGCCTCACTCGGCGCAGAGGCGGCGTCACCGGGCTGGGCGTGGACCGCGATCACCGTGATGTTGTCCTTGCCACCGCGATCGTTGGCGAGCTCGATCAGCTTCGCTGGGAGCTCGTCCGGCGCGTCCCTGGTGAGGACCGCCTGGGTCTCGTCGTCCTCGATGTATCCGTGTAGCCCATCCGAACACAGGATATAGAGGTCGCCAGGCAGCACATCCGTGAGGAGGGTGTCCACCGGGACCGACTCCTGGATCCCGACCGCCCGGGTGATCACGTTGCGGTACGGCGACGTCTCCGCCTGGTCGCGGGTGATGACACCTTGCTTGAGCTGGGCCTGGACCAGGGTGTGATCCTCGGTGAGGCGGTGGGCCTGCCCGCCGCGGACCAGGTAGATCCGCGAGTCGCCCACGTGGCCGATCACCGCCCTCTCTCCGCCGAGGACGAGGGCGACGCAGGTAGTGCCCATCCCTCGCTTCTCCGGATCGTCCTGCGCGAGCCGGTAGACGTCCGCGGACGCCGCCTGGATCGCCCGCTCCACGAGCTGCACCGCGGCGGCGCGATGAGCCGGCGTCGGATCGGAGGCCAGCGCGTCCATCACGCCCCGATGCGCTCTCACGTAGTCGCGGACCACCTCCAGCGTCCGCGCCGACGCCACCTCTCCGGCGGCGTGGCCGCCCATGCCGTCACAGACGACGAAGAGCCCGAGCTCCTCGTCTACAAGGAAGGCGTCTTCGTTGTCCTTGCGGCGACGCCCCACATCCGTGGCGCCGTAGGATGCGACATTCATGAAGTCTCGGCCTATCCGATTGGAGTGAGCCGGGAATCTTGGGGGAACGCGCGCTATGCGTCAAATGCTCGTTCGCTCCCCGGGCCCGGATGGGCCGGTGGATCGGACGAAGCCCTCCGTTTCCAATGGGAGGATCGGACGAGGACTCTCGAGCGCCCGGGCCTGGGCCGCCAGGGCCGGGCGAAAGCGCGTGATGAAGGGAGAGGCGACGATCGGCCTGGCGTAGAAGGCCTCCCCCTTCGCGTAATAGAGGGCGCGCGCCAGGTGATCGGCGGCCCCCTCGGCGTCCCCCAGGACGGCGGCGAGGTGCGCCCGGATCAGGTGGAGCGCGGGCTCGTCCGGATGCCGGGCCAGCGCCTTCTGCAGCCGCCGCCGCGCCGTCAGCTCGCCCCACTCCACCGACCAGAGGGAGAGCCGCAGGACCTCCATATGAGCCGCCAACCCGCTCCACACCGGCGTGCGCAGGGCCTCGTCCCCCAGGAGGCGCAGGGTCGAGAGGCAGGCCCTGGCTGCAGCGTCCCGCTTGGGTCCCGGCGGGAGGGCCTCGGCCCGGCGTGCCTGGCTCTGGGCCACGGAGCGATCGGTCAGTCCACGGAGGTCGCTCGGATCCTCGGCGGCAATGGCCCTCAGCTCCCGCGAGAGCCCGGCGTGATCGTAGATCGCCAGCGCCTGGAGATCGGGGCCGCGTCGCCGGCCGATCCCCGCCCGGATCCGCCTCCATGCCAGGAGGTAGGAGACGTAGGATCCGCCCACCGTCAACAGCGCCGGCACCAACTCCACCCGAAGAGACCTCCGCGTCCGCCGCGACGACCGCCGCCGCATCCCGACAACTTAGCGCAGCCTCCGCCTCGGGAAAAACTCGCTGCGCTTGCTACTCGCCTCCGGCTTCGCGGGGCCTGTGAAAAAAATCGCCTCCGCACGAGGCGGAGGCAATTTTCTCACGCGCGCTTCGCGCGAAGGGCTCCTTTGCGCTTGCTCGCCTCCGGCTTCGCGAGAGTTTGTGAATCGATTCACAAACTCTCAGCGGTCGACGAGCCAGGTGGAGCCGTCGGGGACGAAGCGGCAGAGGCCGTCTGCGTCGACGACGCGGCCCAGGAGGACGAACTGGCCGGGCACTTCGAGGGTGCTGCGCTGCCTGCCGCCGACGAGGGCGCCGCTGCAGTAGACGTTGGTGGTGACCTCGACCGGGAGCGAGCCATGAGCGAAGGCGTGAACGCCGATGGCGTAGCCGTGGCCTCCCTCCGGGATCGGTACGCGGATATTCTCCGGCCCTCTCCCTTCGACGTCATCGCGATCCAGGGTGGCGGAGCTTCCCCAAGCCTCGCCCCAATTCGCGATGGGATTCTCGAAGTAGCAATCCGCCGGCTCTCTGAACCAGGAGAGGGGATCCCGCGGATCGGCGAGGCCGTCGTGGAGGAGGTGGAGATCCACGTCGCCGGGCGCGCTCCAATGCGCCTCGATCCAGAGGCCGCCCCACGGCTCGGCACGCAGGGTGCTGCGGCAGATCCCCGCCCGCTCCCGATCGTCTTCGACCATCAGCTCGAAGACGTATTCCCCTACGAGATCCGGCGTGAAGCCCGCGTCGCAGCCCTCGTCCGGGACGGCGCTGGAGCCGTCGGGTGCGTCCACCACGCTCCACGTACAGCGCAACGGGCGCCCCTCCGGGCTATGCCCTGCCCCGGCCAAGACCATCGGCGTATTGACCAGCACCGTCTTCTCCGCGCCGCAGATCGCGGTAGGCCACGGACAGGGCTCGGGGCAGCCGCCGTCGAGGCCGAGACCCTGCACGTCGATGAAGAAGGGCTCGGGCACCCCCTCGAGGTGGAGTTCGTAGCGCGCCGCCTGTATGCCGGGGAGCTGTGGCCCGAAGTAGCTCCGGAAGCTGGCGCCCGCTCCGGGTTCCAAGGTGAGCGGCAGGCCGTCGAGAGCCTCGATCCCGAAGGGGCCCGGGGGGCCGTCGGCGCCCACGATCGCTGCAGCCAGGCCCCCGCGATTTCCGACGTCGAAGCCGAGGTAGACCCTCGCGCCCAGGGGAACAATTCCAAAGTCGATGGACTCGGGGAGCGCGAAGAGGTCCAGGGCCACGGGAAGCGCGTGTACGGGGATCTCCAGCCGTGCCGCGGCCTCGTTTGCCCGATGCAGGATGAGGCTCGTGCGCTCCGGTGCCTCCGCCGCGCCTCGGGGCTGATAGAGGATCTCGATGGCTCGCGAGCGCCTCGCCTCCACGACGAGAGAGGTCTCTTTGAGCCCTGGCAGGGTGAAGGCGGGATCGCCCCCGGGATCGAGGCCGATCCCCCAGACCAGACAGTCGTCCTCACCCCGACGATTGTCGAGGATGAGCTGGCGCTGGTGGCTCCGCGCCGCGGACACCGCGCCGAAGGCAATCTCGGAGGGGTAGACGTCGAGGCCACAGGGTGTGGGCTCCGCCACCATGGCGAGAAGCGGGACCACGAGGGAGCCTTCGCCCTCGGCCTCGATCGTGAAGTCGAGGGTGCCCGCGAAGGTACCCGGCTGATCGCTCGCGAAGCTGACCTCGAGGTCCAGCGGGCGATCCGAGAGGACCCAGGGCCCCGGACTGCGATCCGACGCGGCCCACGAGTAGGGACCGGCCACCTTTGGCAAGGCGATCCGGATCGCCCCGGGATCCCCATCGTTTCGCAGCTGCAACTCCAGGGTCGCCGGCTCTCCCAAGGTCCTCATCCCGAAGTCCAGGCTCGGCGGCTCCGCCACCAGCAGGGTCCGGGGCGGCTGCGTCCCCTCCCCCCGCACCTGGATCGAGACCGACTCATTCGAAGCCCGCACCAATGAGAGCAGGATGGTGCCCTCGAAGGGGCCGGCGCCGTCGGGCCGAAAGACGACCTCGAGGGGCGGAGCCTCGCCCGGAGGCAGCTTCATCGTGGACGGACGGAGTTCGAAGCCCCGAGGGAGGTCCGCCGATCGCAGCTCGGCGGCCGCGCTCCCGGCGTTGGTGAGGCGCAGCGGCAACACCCGCTCCTCGCCGACCAGAACCTGGCCGAAATCGAGCGAGCCGGGCCTGGCCGAGACCTGCCCGTCCGTGCTCCGGAGCCCTCCCTCTGAGCAGGCTGCGACGAGGGGGATCAGTAGGCCGAGGAGGGCCAACAGGTCCCGACAGATCGACTGCCGGGACCTGCAGAGGATGGAGGCGCCACCCGGATTTGAACCGGGGAATCGAGGTTTTGCAGACCTCTGCCTTACCACTTGGCTATGGCGCCGAAGAGATGGCACGTCTTATCCAACGGAGCGCGCGAGGCGTCAAGAAGGAAACGGCCCCCTACTCCAGCGCTGAGCGGAGCCTGTGAAAGAATCGCCCTCGCTCTTGGTGGAGGCGATCTTTCTCGCGCGCTGCGCGCTACGGCTCCTTCCATCGATCGCTCACCTCCGATTCGCCTCGGAGCCCGTGAAGAAGCCGCCTTCGCGCAAGGTCGTGGCCATTTTTTCACTACGGCTCTTCCAGCGATCGCTCGCCTCCGGCTCGCAACTCAGGGCCGGCTGTGCCAGAAGGGTTGGTCCGCATTGGGTTCCGGCGTGAAGGTACAAGTGCCGTTGTTGTAGTTGACCGTGCCCAGAATGAAGACCTGGCCAACAGCTGTCGATATGGTCGACGAGTTGCTGATGAGGGAGCCGCCGCAATAGATGTTCGTGGTGACCTCAACCGGAACATTCGGGTTGTTCCAGTTGTGAAATCCGACGACGTAGCCATGGGTCGAGACCGGCGACGAGACGCGGATGTTCTCCGGCCCGGTGCCAGGGATGTCGTCGCGGTCGAGGCTGGGAGACTCATTGCCACCCGCGTCCCATGTCGGGTTCTTATTCCCGAAGTAGCAGTCCGAGGGTGAAGCGAACCAGGTAGAGCCGACGTACGGATCCCCCAAAGCATCGTTGACGACGTGCAGATCGATGTCGCGGTTGCGATCCCAGAACATCTCCACCCAGAGGCCGCCCCAGGGCTCGGCCTCGAGGGTGACCTGGCACGAGCTCCACTTGTCGGCGTCGTTCGTCTCCCGGACGATCAGCTCGAAGACGTACTCCCCCACCATGTCCGGAGTGAAGGTCGGGTTACAGCCGGGACCGGGCTGCTCCCTGGAGCCACGCGGAGCCTCGATCACCCGCCACTCACACTCGATATCGTGGCCGCCGGGGCTCTCGCCGATGCCGTGGAGGGTCGCCTGGGTGTTGACCCGCAGCGGCTGGGGCTGGGGCGGGAGGCAGGTCGCGGTGGGCGCCCTGCACTCCTCGTCGCAGACCTCGGTCGAGCCGATTCCCCGGATGTCGATGAGGAAGGGCTCGAGGAGATCGCCCGCGAAGACCTCGAGCTGCGTCGAGACGGGGCCCACCTCGATGGGGAGGAACCAGGCCTTGAACTGGGCCGCCCCACTGGCGGCGATCAGCGGCATCGGCAAGCCCTCGGTCGCGACCCCGAAGAGCGAGGAGGCGGGACCAGCCGCGGTGACGATCGAGTTGATCTGGACCGGGCTCGACCCGCGGTTCACCAGATCGAAGTCCTCGTACTGACGAAGATGCTGTTTCACCGTCCCCATGGAGAGGGGGTTGGGGTTGGCCACCAGCTCGAAGCCTGCCGCCAGCCCTGTCACCAGGATGCGCTCCGGCTCCGTGTCTGCGCTGGAGTGATGAAAGACGAAGTAGGTCTCGTCGGTCTTGTTCTGCGCCCGGACCGGCGCGTAGCGGATCGTGGTCTTGAACGACTCCCCGGCAGCCAGGACAAAGCCGCCCTCGGGGGGCTCGACGGGGAGCGAGAAGACCGGACGCCCGACTCCCGGGACCTGCAACTCCATATTCGAGAGGAAGCATTCGTCGGTGCCGACGTTGGCGATCTCCAGATCCCGCGCGTGGCTCCTGCCGGCCCGCACCGCGCCGAAGCGAACCGTCGGCGGCCGAATGTCCAGCTCACAGGGGGGCATGATCGCCGCCCGGCCCGAGACCGGAAGCTCCAGCGCCGGCTGCTCCGTGGACGGGGTCCAGCCGTGTCCGCCAGCGTCGGGCTCGCTGATCGGGAACGAGATCTCGGCGAAGAATTCGCCCTCGGTCGCGCTCGAGAAGCTGACCTCGAAGGTCAGGGGGACCCCGTCCTCGGAGAGGGTCCAGGGGCTCAGGCTCTCATCGGCGGCCCGGACCGTGAACCCGGCGCCCACGCGAGGCTGCTCGAGTCGCACCGTCTTGGGCTGGCCGACGTTCTGCACCACGAAGCTCCGGGTGGTGACCACGCTCAGCGGCTGCTTGCCGAACTCCAGCGGGCTCGGGAGCGCCACCACCTCGATGCCGCCGCTCTTCCCCGACACGTGGACATCGACGTAGGAGCTGCCCTCTTCGTCCAGCACCTGGATCAGCCCTACCCTGGGACCGAGCTCCTCGGAGGCCAGGAAGCGGACCGTGACGTCGGCGTTGCCGCCCACCGGCAGCTCGAAGCTCCGCCCATCCACGACGGAGAAGTCGGCATGCGAGGGGACGCCCTCCTCGACGTCCACGAACTCCACCGACGAGACCATCGCCGGGAACTGCCCGCTATTCCAGAGCACCAGATTGAGGGTCTTCTCGAGGCCGGGCGTCGAGGTCCCGAAGGCGAGAGAGGGAGGGTTGGCGGTGATCAGCGTGCGTCCGCCGCGCCCCGCGAGCTGCACCTGCTGAAAGGGGCATCCTTCGCAGAAACCAAGCTGGAGCGTTGCCGCGTGTTCGTTCGCGGAGCTCGGTGTAAACGAGACCTCCAGCGAAGCCTCGGCACCGGGCGCGATGCTCAGCGCCGTGACGGAGGGAGAGAAGCTCGCCCGCTGCTCCGCCTCGCTGCCGATCACCGCCAGGCTCACCGGATCGAGGGGGAACTCGACCAGGCTCTTCAGCGGAAGCGAGAGGGTCTTGGTCTCACCGACCCGGACCAGCCCGAAGTCCAGCGATGGGACGACCTCGATCGCCTGGGGGACTCCCTCTCCCTTGAGCTCGATGGTGAGGCCGGCGTTCTGGGCGCCCGAGAGGCTGAGCCCCGCTTCCCCGTCGTAGCGTTGGGCTTCCTTGGGGTCGAAGACCACCCGGACCTCGGCGCTGCCGCCGCTCACCAGGCTCAGATTGCTCGGCCGGAGCTGATAGCCCGCGGGAAGCGACGATTGCGAGACCGTGACGGAGGTCCGGCCGTTGTTCGTGAGCGTCACCAGCTCCGAGGTGCTGGTCCCGATGAAGCGCTGACCGAAGTCGATGGAATCCGGAGTGGCGACCACTTCGCCCGCAGCGGTCCCGAGAAGATCGTCCGAACACGAGAAGAACATCGGAACAACAAGGAGCCAAACGGCTGCACGTCGCATATCGACCTCCTGACCAGCACATATCCGCGGGAGCCCGTGAAGCGCCGGACCCGCGCGAGCGGAACCGGCCATTCCAGCAGACGCATCACGCGTGATCGGCGCGCGTTTTCCTACCCAACTCCAATTCGACGCAGTCTGAATCTCTCTTCAAAAGGCCAGGCGAGGAACCCGGCAACGGCCACAGCATCGAGGCGACATCAATGAAAGTTGGTCCAATAGGGAGTGCTCATCCCTGGGGCGGGGTGGAAGGTACAGACGCTGCCGTCGTAGGTGACCTCCCCGAGGATGAAGAACTCCTTCGTCTCGTTGGTGATGATCACCTCGTTCGTCAGCAGAGCCCCGCCGCAGTAGACGTTCGTGGTCACCTCGATGGGCCCGTTGCGATTGCTGAAGTTGTGGATGCCGATGGCATAACCGTGGGTGGTCACCGGGGTGTTCACCCGGGTGTTCTCCGGCCCGGTGCCAGGGATATCGTCGCGGTCCAGGTTGGGTGAATGATCGCTACTGCCATCCCAGGTCGGAGTCTTATTCGCGTAATAGCAATCCGCAGGGGACCACCACGCTCCCTGGGTGTAGGGATCGGCCATCCCGACATTCACCACGTGGAGGTCGATGTCGCCGTTGCGATCCCAGAACGTCTCCACCCAGAGTCCGCCCCAAGGCTCGGCCTCGAGGGTGCTCTGGCACGAGCTCCACTTGTCGGCGTCGTTCGTCTCCCGGACGATCAGCTCGAAG
>JBEBXK010000026.1:0-52474 GCA_040391605.1 Vulgatibacter incomptus | reverse complement strand
CCAAGGATCCGATCCGATTCGCTGGAGGGGACACCAACCTCTATGCGTACGTCGGTAGCGATCCTATCAGTCGAGTCGATCCGAGCGGCCTTTACATTAGTTATTTGGACCCCTCTCTTCGAGAGGCATTCGATGCGTTGCGAGGCACGAGGTTCGGATCCTTTATAATCGACGCACTCGAGCAAAGCGATCGTGCGATATCCGTCGTGAACCGTTCTGGATTGGGATTTGCGGACGATGGAGACAGGTTGGGAGGTCTCACTGATATCGAGAGAAATATTTGCGAAGGAGGAGTCAGGATAGCGATAGACTTGTCTCTCGTGCAGCAGAGAGTAGGGCCACTCTCTACCATTGGTGCTGCAGTGGTTATGGGGCATGAGTTCACTCACGCTAGGCAACTCTTGGAACTGGGGATTAGAGACGGGTCTAGGTATGACGATCATGCAACAGCACTCGACGAGGCGGAGCCTAACAAGTACATGAAGCACATCCTTGACGAGTTTCGAGGTAGGAACCCGTGAGGTTTGGGGTGGCCTCTTTGATCGCCGTTGCGGTTTGGGGATGCGACCAGGCTGGGGTCAGCCAAGGTGGAGGCCATCAGGCGGATCCGATCGTCAGCCAGACATTTGAGGAGTCTGGTGGGGCGGTCGTTAGGAGGCCATCGATGGACGATTCCCTCGCTGTAAAGGTAGTCTCTGATCGACGGTCATGCTCTTGGCTCCATGGGAGGCCCGACTGCAAGGAGAGTGAGTACTGTATTGATCTGTTCTCTCTGGGGCTTGAGCAGTCGCAGTGGCCACATGAGCAAGGCTGCTACGTGTCCTGTGAAAAGAAGGAGTGTCCGGAGGCGGAGGACTGCCGTGTGGTCAGCCTCCGTATTCCGGCCTTTTCAGAAAAGGAGAATCGACCGTACCATGTCTGTCTGCCTGCGGAGGTTGAGTAGATTGTAGTTGAGGGTTTGTGTGTTTGCTGAAGTTGGCTGGGCTCATTGGAGGCATTCTGATTTGTTGTCGGTTTTGGGTTGATCATTGAAGGTCTTTATAGAACGATGAAGACGCTGCCGCCTCCAGCCGATGTGGACCGATAACGTGGTGACTGACAGCTACACCCATGATGCCGGCGGCAACCGGATCGGGCTGAACGGCTCCGCTGCCCGGTCTACGACGCCCAGGCCGCCTCATTTCGGCCGTCCGCCCAAGCGGCACCGCCACCTACACCTACTCTCCCAACGGCGCCCTCGAGACCCGCTCCAAGGGCGGCCAGACCACGACCTACGCCTACGACGTCTTCGGCAACCTGACCCACGTCGGTCTCCCCGACCAGCGGGCCATCGAGTACGTGATCGACGCCCACAACCGCCGCGTCGGCAAGCGCATCGACGGCGGCTTGGTCCAGGGCTTCCTCTACGACGGCCCCTTGCGGATCGTCGCCGAGCTCGGCCCCACCACCGCCCCCATCGCCTGCACCACCGACGCCGACTGCGACGACGGCGCCACCTGCGCCACCAACGTCTGCACCGTCGGCGCCACGCCGCAGACCCGCCATCAGGTCGTCAGCCAGTTCATCTACGGCACCCGCCGCAACGTCCCCGACCTGATGCGCAAGGGCGGCGCCACCTACCGCCTCCTCGCCGACCACCTCGGCAGCGTCCGCCTCGTCGTCGACACCGCCACCGGCGCCGTCGCCCAGCGGCTCGACTACGACGCCTGGGGCAACGTCCTCACCGACACCAACCCGGGCTTCCAGCCGTTCGGCTTCGCCGGCGGCCTCTACGACCGAGACACCAGGCTCGTGCGCTTCGGCGCCCGCGACTACGACCCCGAGATCGGCCGGTGGACCTCCAAGGATCCGATCCGATTCGCTGGAGGCGACACCAACCTCTATGCGTATGTCGGCAACCAGCCTACGACTACGATCGACCCCACGGGCTTGTATATCTCCTACCTCGATCCCGCACTTCGAGACGCCTTTGATCGTCTTGGGCAGACGCCAGATGGTCGGTTCGTCATTGACGCGATCACTCAGAGCCCTCGAGGGGTGCGGATTGGAGTCCGGACTGGACTGGGGACGGGACTGAATGGGGAAAAACTTGGTGGATTGGCTGGAGTTCTGAGTTGTGGGAGCGGCGATATCGACGTTGCTCTTGATCTTCCAGGCATTGATGCCCTCTACGGATCGAGTGCGGTGGATGCTGCAGCTGCGATCCTTGGTCACGAGCTAACTCACGCACGGCAGATCGCAGAGCTTGGAATTAGGGATGGCCAACTCTACATGACTCCTGCGACGGAAGAGGATGAGGCTGAGGCTAGGGGAGTTCAGCGTAGTATATCCAGGTCGATGGGGTATTGATGCTCGTTGATATCACCAAGCGGGTCAAGCTCGTCTTCGCCGTGTTCGTTTTTTCTTTGTGCGCTTGCGTGCCTTCCTCTGAGGGGCTTTCGGAGGAAGTGTCCCCCGATGTGGTCTCGGAGCGGCAGATGCGGGACTTCTTTCTTCTTAGAGGGGATAGGAGGGGATGTACTTGGCAACATGGGCAGCCAGGTTGTGCGGAGGACGAGCTATGCGTTGACACTTTGGTTGTTATGCATCGTGGGACGCCTTTCCCTTATCCGGATGCATGTTATCGTCGGTGTGAGAACTCTCCTTGTCTGTCGGATAGGGATGTTTGTCGTGTCTTCGATCTCCAGGTACCGCCTCTGTCTGCCATGGGTAAGAGCAAGTATATGCTGTGTGTTCCTATGGGGGGCTGAGAGTATGTACTCCCATGGAATCGCACGAAGATGCGGCTACGGCGCAGACAGCCTGCTCGAGAAGATCCAGGAGGGCTCGTCCACCGTCCTCGACCTGCGCCGCGACGACAGCCTCAACTTCGCCACCGGCTTCCTCACCGGCACGACCGCGGGCGGTGTCTCCACCGAGCAGCGCTACACGATCTACGGCGAGCTGGAGTCGGTGACCTCGACGACCACCGCCAGCGCCCTCTGGGAGGTCGAGTAGGCCTACGAGAACGACGACAGCATCGCGCAGCGCAAAGACACCTGGGGCACGAACCCGCCGTCGTCACCACCTACGCCCATGACGTACGCCGCCGGCTCCGGGAGGTCTCTACCGGCGGACTGATCTCCGATAGTTACGTCGAGAGAGAGCTTGGTGCCGTCGCTCGTCACGCAGGAGATCCTGGCGGGTCCGGACGGACGCTGGAGCTCCTTGATGGTCGGGTGCAGGACAGCGTGGGGGACGAGGGCGGGCGACGGTCGAGGGGGGACCTTATCCTGGTGAGACACACCACCCTTTAGGAGGTCTCCGATGTCTGATCATCCACTCTTTCCTTCGCCTTCTCCCGAGTTGTCCAGGGAGCGCACTCGTCTGGCTCCGGGGCCCGCCGAGGCCTTTCACGCGTTCAGCAAGAGCGTCTTCGCGGCGGGGGCGCTGCCGACCAAGACCAAGCAGCTCATCGCCGTGGCGGTCGCCCACGTGACGCAATGCCCCTATTGCATCCGAGGCCACACCAAGGGCGCGATGCGGGAAGGGGCGACGTCCGAGGAGATCATGGAGGCGATCTGGGTCGCCGCCGAGATGCGGGCCGGCGGCGCGTTCGCCCACTCGGCGATCGCCCTGGATGCGATGGGGCTCCCCGCACACGAATGAAGGGGACGTCCTGGCGTCTGGACGGGAGGTGAGACGCGAGGTAGGGCAGGGGGCAGACGTCGCCCACTCGGTGGCGGGAAAGGACGAGGCCCATGTCGACGCCCACGCGCGCGCTTCTGCTCGGATGCAATGGAGGGGTGGGCCGCGCCGTCCTCTCGCTCCTGGACGGGAGCGAGCTCGGGGCCCGCCTCCTCGCCGGGATCGACGCGCTGCTCCTGGCCGATCGGGAGCCCTCGGCTCCGCCCAGGATGCCGTCCCGCTGGGAGCTGCTCCCCGCGACGTCGGTGGACTCGCCGGAGGAGCTGGAGCGGCTGATCCGCGAGCATCGGCTCACGCAGATCGTGGATTTCTCTTCGATCGACACGATCGACGCCACGCGGATCTGTGACGAGCTGGGCGTGAACTTTCTGTGTACGAGCATCGAGGAGTGGCCCGGTCGCGAGTCGGTCCCCACCGACGAGGCGATCGCGCGGCTGAAGCCGCCGCATCGCCCCGAGCTGACCAACCGCCGTCACCTGGTGGGGAGCGGCGCGAACCCGGGGATCGTGAACGCGCTGGTCTTCGCGGCGATCGAGGCGTTCGCGGAGCGGGTCGGCGTGGAGCCGACCATCGAGGCGTTGGACCTCCACTCGATCCTCGTGACGGAGGAGGACACGACCGAGGAGCCCGGCGTCCGCTACGAGGACGACGTCTTCCCGATGACGTGGAGCCCCCTCCACTGCCTGGAGGAGCTCTTCGAGCCCCGGGCCTTCGCGGCGAGCCAGGGCGCGATCGTCGACCTCGGGCATCGCCCGGCGGAGCGTCTCTACCGCGTTCGCTGTGGCGATCGGATGATCGACGGCATGGCGGTCCCCCATGAGGAGACGAAGACGCTGGCGTGGCAGATCGCCGGCGTGGAGCTCGCGTTCATCTACCGGATCCCCGCCGCCGCCCGGCGCGCGCTCACCGCGCATCCGGATTGGGACGGGACCTCGCCTTGGCGGCTGCACCGGCTCTTCCCTCCGTTCAGCGTCGAGCTGGTGGGCGAGGATCGGGTGGGCGTGCTGCTCTGCAGCCGGCGCTTCGGCGAGCTGTGGATGGGCTTCTCCACCGACGTCGCCAAGGGCCGCCCCTTCGGCACCAACGCCACCCAGCTCCAGGTCGCCGCCGGGGTCCTCGCCGGCTGGATGCAGCTCTCGGGAGCAGCGGGGATCCACTTCGTCGAGGATCTGGATTGGAGGAAGTTCCTCGGCGTCGCCGTGGAGATCCTGGGCGCGCCGGTCGTGGTCCACGATCCCTCCGCTCCGCCGCTGATGCTCGAGGAGCGGTGGGTCCCGATCGAGCGCTGAGCTCCGGCCCTGCGTCCGCGTGCTCTGCCGGATGCCGGAGAGCGCGTCCCGCTCGTCGGGCGGATCAATCCGATGAGGAGACGATCGCGTAGACGAGGAGTCCGGAGACGATGGTGCCGCAGATCCCCCCGAGGATCGCGTTGGTGGTGCGCTTGGAGCGGACCTCGTTCGTGTAGGTGAACATGAACTGTGAGTGATCCCCCGTCGTCCAAGCGTCGGGAAGCGAAGTCGGAATGTAGACGTCGGAGGTACTCGCGAAGAGGCCGGTGACGAGCCAGCCGATCGGTCCGAGGAAGAAGCCGCCTGCGAACCCGCCGCGGAAGTAGCGGTCGGCGTGCGCGTGCTGCTGCGCGGACACCTGCGCGGCGGCGTAGGGCGAGCGGAGGTAATGGTTCGCCAATGAATAGCGCTCGGCCCCGGAGCGGGGGGCGAAGGCCGGATCCGGTCCGGACCACGTCGTCTGCGTGGCGGAGCGGGGCGGCAGCTCGATGCCGGAGGGCCCGCGAGCCGGCGGCCCAGCAGGATCGACGGAGACGAGCTGCATCTGCTCCCCCGTCTGGCACCACGTCTCGAGCTGGCCCTCGGCGCCGATCTTCTCGATGCAATCCATCCCCTCGATCGAGATCTGTCGTGGGTAGGCTGCCGCCCCTGCGACGGATGGGCTCATCATCGTGGCCAGGAGGCCGATGGCCATCGCGCGCTTCATCCTCTCCATGTACGCTCTCCTTGGACTCCGTGTTCTTGTTCCCCATTGGGCCACGGATTGACGGAGGGGAGCGTCGCGGGATTCATTTCGCTATGAGCGCCATCGGGATCCCCTCCCTGTGCCAGGGGCAGCATAGCCGCTGGCAGGCGCCGTGGGCGAGATCGCCTTCAGTCGGCCCAAGGATTCAGCGGGTGTCCTCCTTCGCCTCCTCGATCCGGCCGTCGGCGTGCTTCGCGAAGCGGCCCGACGCTCGCGGATGCACGGGGCCGTCGCTCTCCCAGGGCCAGCCGCCGAAGCCGGTGCGCCGGTAGTCCGTGAAGGTATCCCGCAGCTCCTCGACCGTGTTCATCACGAAGGGGCCGTGGGCCGCCACCGGCTCACCGATGGGCCTGCCCTGCAGCAGCAGCAGCTCCGCTTCGTCCGGGCCGTTCTCCAGCTCCACCGCGTGGCCTGGCCGCAGCCGCACGCCGGTCGAGGCGCCGATGCGGGCTGCGCCCACCTTCATGGATGAGCCGGCGAAGAAATAGAGCATCCGGCCGGTCTCCGGCGAGGTGGAGGGGAGCGTGAAGCGGGCGCCGGGCTCCATGCGCAGGGTCCAGATCGCCACGTCCGACTCGGGCCGCGACGCCCACGATCCCGGAGGAGGCGGGGGCGGCCCGACGCCGTCGAAGGAGCCTGCCACCACCGTCACCGCGGTGCGTCGACCTTCGTCGTCGACGACCTCGTGGCGCGGGATCTCGTCCGCCCAGAACATGGTGAAGTGAGGATCGACGAGCTTGTCCACGCGGGGGAGGTTCAGCCACACCTGGAAGAGCTCCACCGGGTTGGGCTCGTCGGCCTTCACCAGCGGGAACATCTCCGAGTGGACGATGCCCTTTCCCGCGGTGAGCCATTGGACGTCCCCTCTGCCGAAGCGCGCGGTGGCGCCCAGCGAGTCCGAGTGATCGATGAGGCCCCGGCGCACGAGGGTCACCGTCTCGAAGCCGCGATGGGGATGGCTGGGAAAGCCGGGGACCACGTCGCCGTGGTACATGCGCCAGCCGTCCCGCACCTCGAAGTCGTTGCCCAGGTTGCGTCCGGCGAGGGAGGCGGCGGGCCCCTGCCGCTCGTTCCCCCGTGGGTAGGCGTCGTCGTGGTGCGCGCAGAAGAGAAAGGGGTCCTGGGTCTCCCATAGAAAGCCCAGGGGCATCGTCTCCAGGATTGCGTCGTCCATCTTCATCCTCCTTCGTGTTCGTGGCGCTTCGATCGGAGTCCATGTTCCGTACGGAGCATAGGCGCTTCTTTCGAGTCGGAGGCCTCCGCGTTCTTGGCGCGCAGCCGAGCGGCGCTCGTCCCGTCGGGGCGCCGCGCCTTTGGCCGGAGCATCCGCGCGAGAGGCCTCTCTCGCGTTCAGGCTCCGATGTCCAAAGCCTTGGCTCGTTGCGGCGGCGGGAGGCGGGGTCCTCGCGAGTCGTCGCCCCGGCTCAACGACACCTGGCAGGGCGTGGAGCCGGCGCGCCTCGGGAGGGACGGATGCCTGTACCTGCCTCGGCTGAACCGGTATAGCCTTCGCTCCCTGGGCCATGGGGCTCCGGGCGGGACGGGGAGGGGAGGGCCAGGTGGCTGATACCCAGGTCCGCGAGCGAGGCCAGAGCCAGGTGCGCAGGGTGAGTTCGTCGAGGAGCGTCGGAGCCATCAGCCGCGAGATCGATCCGCTCTGGCTCTGGTCCTTCGGGGTCGCGCTGCTCTGTCACCTCGTCTGGTACGGGATGGACGCGGTCCAGGGAGGCTTCCGGAACCTCGACGTCGCGGGCATCGCCTACAACGCCCGCCTGCTCCTCGACGGGCTCCTCCCCTACGTCGACTCCTGGGAGCCCAAGCCGCCGGGCAGCTTCTTCCTCTTCGCCGCCATCCTCTCCTTCGGCTCGATGCACGCGGTCTGGATCGTCGCGATCGTCTGGGGCGTCGCGACCTCGCTGAGTCTCGGGCTGCTCGCGGGCCGTCTCTGGGGGCGCCGCTTCGTGCTCCCCGCTGCCGCTCTTCACGCGGGCGGCGCCTTGCTGCCGGCCCAGGCCGACATCAACTACGTCTTCTGGGCGACGCTGCCCATGGTCCTGTCGGCGGCGATGGCGTTCAAGGCGCCGGAGCAGGTCAAGCGGCCGTGGCTCCATTGGACCCTCGTCGGCGCGGTCGCGGCGCTCGCCGTCCTGATCAAGCAATCGACGGTGGGCCTCATCGTCGTGCTGCCGCTCGCCGTCTATTGGCGGGCAGGGGAGGCGCTCTCCGATCGGCTCCGCGCCATCGCCTTCGGGACGGTCGGCGCGGCGCTGGTCTTCCTCGCGCTCTCTCTCCCCTGGTTGCTCGCTGGCGAGCCGGGTGCGCTCCTCGTCGGCCTGGGGCTTGGGGGTGGGTGGTGGGTCGACTATTCGGCGGCGCAGGCGGAGGTCATGGGCAGCGTCCCGGCTGCCCTCGGCGGCGGGATCGTCTACGTGATCGAGACGATCCAGATCGGGAGCGTCGCCGCCCTGCTCGGCCTCCTCGGCTTCCCCCGTCGCAATCCGGGTCGCGGGGACGGGGCGCCTCGTTGGGCCTACCTCGTGGCGGTCGTCTTCCTGCTCGCGTCGTTCGCTGGCATGGCGGCGACGCTGCGGTTCTACCTGCACTACCTCGCCCAGCTCTGGCCGGCGATGGTGCTGATCGCGCTGAACCCATGGGGCGGCTTCGTCCGCCTCCTCGATTGGTTCGCGACCTTCGGCGTCCGGCGCGGCCTCGCGTGCCTCCTCCTCGGTGTCTGCGGGACCCTGCTGCGCGTCGACAGGGTCACGCTCCGCGTGAGCCGCACCTGGAACAACCAGGTGGTCGAGGCGCTCTGCGCCGCCGTGCGACCCCACCTCGCACCCGACGACGCGGTGCTCGGCTGGGGCTGGCCGAGCTGGGGTGTCTACACCCACTGCGATCGCCGGGCGCCCGGGCCCATCTACAAGGCGATGACCATCGTGACCACGCCCAACACGAATACAGGATGGAAGCGCAGCGAACCGATGGTGCTGCGCCCTGGCCTCGCCGCCGATCGCTACGTCTCCGACTTCCTGGCCAACCCCCCGGCGCTGGTCCTCTGGAGCTCCGGCTACGCCCGCGACGGAACCGAGCCCCTCGCCGAGCTCCCCGCCATCACGACGGCGCTCGACGCCTCCTACCGGGGCGTGGAGCTCGAGCGCGGCTACGTCGTCTTCCTCCGTAACGATCTCTACGACGCCGTCAGCGCCTCGGCGCCCGGCTTTGATGCGACCGTCGACTTCGACACCGTCCTCACGAAATGGGGCCTGGCAGGGCCGAAGCCAGCCGCTGCCGGGCAAGGGCTTCCTCGGTCCATCGACTCCGGCCCTCTCGATGGAGAGGGCGATTGATGGATCGCAGCCAAGGAGACGTGCAGCAGCCGTCCCTGATTTGTCTTTCGGAGCGAGCGGTCGGCGGCTGGAGGAATCGGCTGGCGCCGTCGGACGTTCTCCGCCTCCATTTCTGAAGGATCTCGCTCGGATGGACAACCTCACCCATGGCCTGCTGGGCCTCGCCATCGGCGCGCTGCGCAGACCCGACGGTGGCCCAGGGACGGGCCGGCGGTTCTCGGCGACGGATAAGGCGGTGCTCCTCGCGTCGGTGGTGGCCGCCGAGCTGCCGGATCTGGACACGCTGCTCCCCGCGGCGAACGAGGTGATGCATGCCCTCCACGCCCACCGAGGGATCTCCCACGCGATCGTGGTCGCGCCGCTGTGGGCGCTGGGGGCGACGGGGCTCGGCTGTGCGATCTTTCGCGGCGCGCGGGCGAGGCCTGTATTCGGTTACGCCCTGGGAGCGTTGCTCTTCGCGCATCTGGCCCCCGATCTCTGGACTGGCTGGGGGACCCGCGCGCTCCTGCCCTTCACCGACGTCCGCTTTCATTGGGATCTCACGTCGGTGGTCGATCCCTTCTTCACCCTCCCGCTCCTGGCTGGCCTCCTCTTCGCGCTCTTCCGCCGGTTGCGATGGCGGCAGACGCTGGCGGCGGCCCTCGCGATGTCCTCGGTGTACCTGGGGTTTCGAGCCGTCTCACGAGAGCTCCTGATCGATCGGGTCGAGGCGGCGTATCCGAGCGCGTCACGTGTCGAGGTCTTCCCGGCGATCCTCTCCGCGACGAGATGGAGGTGGGTGGCGGAGATCCCGGACGGCTACGCTGCGGGGGTGGCGCCTCTGGTGGGACCGATCGAGGAGCAGCGCCTCATCCCTTCTTCCCTGCCGCTCCCCGAGGCGCTCGAGGCGAACGAGACCGTGCGAGAGGCCCTCGCCTGGGCGCGGCTCCCTTCGACCACGGTCGAGGCGCTGGAGGACGGCGCCCATCGGGTGCGGATCGCGGACCTCCGCTACCACTTGGGCGGCGAGCCCACCCTCTCGATCGTGGTCGACCTCGATGTTGACGCCACCACCCAGGACGCCCGCCTCGACCGCGGCGGGAGCGCGGCAGAGATCGCGGCCAGGTGGCGGTCGAGTCGGTAGGGCCTCGAGCGAGAGTCCGCGCGCACTCATAGAGGCGCCGCTGAAGAAGATCAGGCAGCGCCGCGTCCCCCTCGAAGTGCCCGCCGAGGGCCCGCAGATTGACCAGCCCGCGTCGCCATGTGAGGTTCCGCTCCATGTCCACCACGTCCCACCCGTTCGAATCGACCCTCGCCAGGAGTCGACCCCTCGCCTTCGTCGACATCGTGCTGCGCGGCGTCGGCCAGGTGATGTTCCAGGAGAACGCCTACACCGGGGCGCTCTTCCTCGTCGGGATCTTCTACAACTCGGCGCTCTTCGGCCTGGCGGCCCTGGCTGGGACGATCGCGAGCACCTTGACCGCGCTGGTCCTGGGCTTCGACCGGCAGCTCGTCCAGGCGGGGCTCTTCGGATTCAACGGCACGTTGGTCGGGATCGCGATCGTCCTCTTCCTGGAGCCGAACGGCTTCGCCTGGGGCTACCTCGTCGCCGCTGCGGCGTTCTCCTCCGTGCTCATGGCGGCGCTGGCTCGCTTCTGGAGCAGGTGGGGCATGCCCGCGCTCACGGCGCCCTTCGTCTTCACCGGTTGGATCTTCCTCCTGGGCGCCGGCTCTTTCGGGCGCCTCGTCCCCACTGGCCTGCCGGCTGCGAGCTTCCCGGTGGCGCTCGACGAGCCCGGGCTGCTCGCGGCGGCGACGATCTTCGAGGGGCTCTTCAAGGGAGTGGGGCAGGTCTTCTTCCAGGACAACGTGATCACGGGGATCATCTTCCTGATCGCCTTATTCGTCGGCTCGCGGCGCGCCTCCCTCGCCGCGCTCCTCGGGTCGCTGGTCGGACTTCTGGTTGCGTTCTCGCTGGGCGCCGCCGAGCCGGAGATGCGGGCAGGGCTCTTCGGCTTCAACTCCGTCCTCACCGCGATCGCCATGGGCGGGACCTTTCACGCCCTCGATCGGAGGACGATGCCGCTGGCGCTCCTCGGCGCCGTCGCCTCGGCGGTGGTCTTCGCGACCCTTGCCAGGGCGCTGCAGCCTCTAGGCCTCGTGCCTCTGACCGCGCCCTTCGTCCTGGTGGTCTGGGCATCTCTCCTGGCGCTGCCACGCGTCTCGCCCGGCGAGCCGCAGGCGAGCGACGGCTAGAGAGCTCCTGCGCAAGCATCGCCCCTGCGGAGTGCTGATGGGTCCTACAGAAGTTTCCGGCCTCAGCGAGCCGGAGGCAGCCCTTCGCAGCAGCGCGCATGAGAAGGTCGTCCCTGCCCAGCGCGGGGCAGCCTGGGGAGGCGGCCGGCGGAACTGATCCCACCGGGCGGTGAGCGCTCTCGGATCATTGTTCCCATCGCGCCGCGGGTATAGCATCGGCGCGTCTTCCCCCGACTCTTCACCTTAGATGGAGCAGCTGTGACCGATCAGAAGAAGAAGCTGACGACCGCCCATGGAGCCCCGGTTCCTGACAACCAGAACGTGCTGACCGCCGGAGCCCGCGGCCCCATGTTGCTGCAGGACGTCTGGTTTCTCGAGAAGCTCGCCCACTTCGATCGCGAGGTGATCCCCGAGCGGCGCATGCACGCGAAGGGCTCCGCCGCCCACGGCACCTTCACCGTCACCCACGACATCAGCCGCTACACGCGGGCGAAGGTCTTCTCGCAGGTGGGCAAGAAGACCGAGCTCTTCGCACGCTTCTCCACGGTGGCCGGAGAGCGCGGCGCCGCCGACGCCGAGCGCGACATCCGCGGCTTCGCTGTGAAGCTCTACACCGAGGAGGGAAATTGGGATCTGGTCGGCAACAACACCCCGGTCTTCTTTTTCCGAGATCCGCTCAAGTTCCCGGACCTCAACCACGCGGTGAAGCGCGATCCCCGCACCAACATGCGGAGCGCGAAGAACAACTGGGACTTCTGGACGTCGCTGCCCGAGGCGCTGCATCAGGTCACCATCGTGATGAGCGATCGCGGCATCCCGGCGAGCTTCCGGCACATGCACGGCTTCGGCAGCCACACCTTCAGCCTCATCAACGCCAAGAATGAGCGGAGCTGGGTGAAGTTCCATTGGGTCACGCAGCAGGGCATCAAGAACCTCACCGACGCCGAGGCGGAGGCCCTCATCGGCAAGGATCGCGAGTCGAGCCAGCGCGATCTCTATGAGGCGATCGAGCGAGGTGAGTTTCCGAAGTGGAAGCTCTTCGTCCAGATCATGCCGGAGGGCGACGCGGCGAAGTACCGCTTCCACCCCTTCGATCTGACCAAGGTGTGGTCGAAGAAGGACTATCCGCTCATCGAGGTCGGTGTGATGGAGCTCAATCGCAACCCGGAGAATTACTTCGCCGAGGTGGAGCAGGTCGCCTTCAACCCGGCCCACGTGCCGCCGGGCATCGATTTCTCGCCGGATAAGATGCTCCAGGGCCGCCTCTTCTCCTACGGCGACGCTCAGCGCTATCGGCTCGGTGTGAATCACAGCCAGATCCCGGTGAACGCGGCCAAGTGCCCGGTCCACAGCTTCCACCGCGACGGCGCCATGCGGGTGGACGGCAACCAGGGCAGCACAATCCACTACGAGCCGAATAGCTACGGGGAGTGGCAGGAGCAGCCGGCGTTTCGCGAGCCGGCCCAGGCCGTTGGATCCGTCGCCGACCGCTGGAACTACCGCGAGGACGATGATGACTACTACACCCAGCCAGGCAACCTCTTCCGGCTGATGACCCCGGCCCAGCAGACCTTGCTCTTCGAGAACACCGCGCGAGCGATGGGCGACGCGCCGGAGGAGATCAAGCGGCGTCATATCGGCAACTGCACCAAGGCCGATCCCGCCTATGGCGCGGGGGTCGCCAAGGCGCTGGGCCTCCCGGTGGGCTGAGAGTTCGTCGCACCGGCTGGAGCGGGCGCACGCATGAATGCGTGGGATCGCTCCAGCCCACTGCTCCAGGGTTGACCCATGCTATTGCAGGTCTTCATCCGGAGAAAGCGCATCGGAAGCCCCGGTCCGTCGAAGCTGCGGCTTGGCAGCTCTCCGTGGCTCGGGAGCTCGATTCTCGGATAGCCGGCGGCGGCGGAGCCATGCTACCCAGGAGGCGGAGGACTCCCATGCGCCTGTTCGTGCTCTCTCTGGCTCTCTCTCTCGCCGCTCTGACGTCTTGTGCTCATGCTCCCTCGGCCGCGGAGGCCCAGCGGGTGGCGGCGCCCTCGACGCCAGCGGGGGAGAGGTTGGGCTGGTTCCTTCAACGGATGAACGAGGACCAGGGCCGTATCACCGCCGCGGACGCGGAGGCCGCCTTCGTCGAAGAGTTCCTCGAGCAGGTGCCCAGCTCCCAACTCGTGCCGATGTTCCAGCAGATCGCCGGCCAGGTTGGGACGCTCTCGCTCGAGTCGGTGACGGAGCAATCGCCGCTCTCGCTGGAGGCAAGGCTCACGTCGAATGAGGGACGGCTGCAGGTCTCGGTCGCCGTCGAGCCGCATGAGCCTCACCGTTTCATCGGGCTCCTGATCGTCCCGGCCAAAGCCGAGAGAGCGCGGCCCACTTCGTGGAGTGCGATCGACTCCGAGCTGGCGTCGATCGCCGCGCGAACCAACCTCCTCGCCGCGGGCATCGACGAGGCCGGTCTTTGCTCGGCCGTCTATGAGCGTGGCGCCGCAGATGAGCTGGCCATCGGATCCACCTTCAAGCTGTGGGTGCTGCTCGCCGCCTCCGACGCGGTCTCGAGGGGATCGCTCGAGTGGGAGACACCGATCGCCGTTCGCGACGAGTGGAAGAGCCTCCCCTCCGGCGTCCTACAGGACGAGACCGCCGGCACCACGCTGCGCCTGGAGCGGATCGCCCGAGGGATGATCTCGATCAGCGACAACACCGCGACCGATCATCTCTTGTTTACGGTGGGACGCGACGCCGTGGAGGCCTCCATGGCGAAGACCGGCGCAGTCTCGACCGCGCGGAACCGACCCTTCCTCTCCACACGAGAGCTCTTCCTCCTCAAATTCGACGACGACGCCGATCGAGCGGCCTGGCTGTCGGCAGACGATGGCGCCAAGAGGGCCCGCCTGGCTGCCCTGGCCTCCGCTCCGCTCCCGGGGCCGAGCGAGCTCTCCTCCTGGAATGCGCCACGGCATATCGAGACATTGGAGTGGTTCGCGAGCCCGTCGGATCTCTGCCGCACGATGGCCGCGCTGATGGACGCAGGCCTCTCCGGCTCCTCGCCGGTCCTGGACATCCTCGGAGCAAACCCCGGGATCCAGGTCGATCGGCAGCTCTGGTCCTACGTCGGCTTCAAGGGCGGCTCGGAGCCGGGCGTGCTCAACCTCACCTTCTTGCTCCGAGAAGCGTCCGGCGGCCGCTGGTATTTCTTCTCGGTGGGCGCGAACGATCCCGAAAAGCAGATCGACAAGGCAGCCATCGTCTCCATCGCCGAGGATGCCATCGATCTCCTGGGGCGGGCGGCGCGCGCCGATGGCGTCCAGGCAAGCCTCATCCAGCCGTAGCCAGCCGATGCGGCGGAGTCGAGGCGCTCGGTCTCGCGGCAGCGGTCGCCGATCTGTGCGCCCATGCCTGGAGAGCGTCTTCCACGGCTCCTGTTCGCTCGCTGGGCGAGCTGCTACGCTCGAGGCCATGTGTAAGAAGAGCTCGCTCGCTGGCATCTTCGCCGTCGCGGTGCTCGGTGGCGTCCTCGCAGCCATGGCACCTGCGGCGAGGGCCAGCGCCGGGGAGGTCGCTCCCGCGGCCATCGCTCGGCTCTTCACCATCCACCGCAGCACGAACGCGAACTTCGTGGCGTATGACGCACGGATGGGGCCCGACGGCTTCGAGACAGAAGAGCCGATTCGCGCCAGTTGGATCATGCTGGCGAGCGACGGGCACGTCGAAGCGCTGACCTCGATCGAAGAGAGGGCCTACGGCGTAAAGGTCGAGTCGGCTTCCTCCGCCGAGGTTCGCTTCACGCTCGCCGCCCTCCCGAGCCGGCCGATCACCTTGCGGCGAGGTGCAGACGAGCCTGAGGCGATCCTCTCGATCCAAGGCGTCCCTTGCCGTCTATTCACCATCTTCCTCTCCGTCGGCGGAGTCATCGTGCCCACGGTGCGGTACGCCGACATAACCGGCTACTCGCTCGCTGACGGCTCGGTCGTGACCGAGCG
Source organism: Vulgatibacter incomptus (assembly GCA_040391605.1). GTDB lineage: Bacteria > Myxococcota > Myxococcia > Myxococcales > Vulgatibacteraceae > Vulgatibacter > Vulgatibacter incomptus_A. The sequence goes on along the minus strand of JBEBXK010000026.1, from coordinate 37,194 downwards.
AATCACGCGATAGGCCTCCCCCGCCGGTCATCCCATGCAAGCGCATCCGAGCCGCATCCAGAGCCATCGTCTGGGCCAGTGATTGTTTATGGATCTCCAAGCATTCGAGCGATGCCGACTGGTGGGCGCCTAGACTGTTCCGACTGCCGCCATGGCGGCGAGCGCCACGGCGACGAAGCGCAAGACCTTGCCGAAGAGGGTGAAGGCGACGAAGGGGAGCGGGCGGACGCCGACCGCGCCGGCGCCGAGGACGAGGAGGTCCCCGAGGAGCGGGATCCAAGAGAGGAGGAGCGCTGCCGGCCCCCATCGCCGCATCGACTCGAGGGCCCGCTCGAACCGCTCGGGATCGGTGCGGATGGAGCGGGTGGCCCAGGCTAGGAGTCCTCCCTTCTCTCCGCGGTTCAGACGGCGGCCGATCCAGAAGAGCGTGGCGGCTCCGAAAAAATTGCCGATCGCGGCGACTGCTACGGTTGGGATGGGCTCCGTCCCGCCAGCCAGGAGCGCGATCATGAGCGCTTCGGAAGGGACGGGGATGACAGAGCCGGCCAGGAAGGCGAGTACGAAGAGGCCAGGGAGGCCGTAGATGGCGAGGGTGGCGGGGTCGGGCATCGCTGCGGATGGTAGTCGTCCTCGGGGCGAACCGCCGGTATTTGCGGGTCGTTGCGGCGTAGCGCTCGCTCCCTTGCCCGCATCCGGCTCCCTCCCGCTTGGCGGTGGACGTCGAGGACTTCGAGCGATAGTCGGTGGCGGGAGTGGTCGACGCGGGCCCAAGCCCGAGGGCGGCGCCGGCGCGCCGGAGGAGCAGCGATGAAGATCGGCATCATGGGCGCGATGACGGAGGAGATCGCGGGGCTCGTCGAGGCGATGGGAGCGCGGCCCGAGCAGGTGGAGGTCGGGCAGCGCGCCTACCACGTGGGCGAGCTCTTCGGCAGGGAGGTGGTGGTCGTCTTTTCTCGTTGGGGCAAGGTGGCGGCGGCGACCACCGCGACGGAGCTGCTGGCGCGTCATGGCGTGGGGCGGATGATCTTCACTGGAGTGGCTGGGGCCGCCAGCCCGGCGCTCCGCGTCGGCGACGTCGTGGTGGGGAGCACGCTGTACCAGCATGACATGGACGGCTCGCCTCTCTTTCCCCGGCATGAGATCCCTCTCCTGCGAGTGAGCGGAATCGAGACAGAGGCGGCGGCTCGGAGGGATGCCGTGCGGGCGGCAGAGCGGTTCCTGGTCCAGCGCCGCGAGTGGATCCCCGACGCGGTCGCCGCGGAGTTCGGCATCACCGAGCCCAAGGTGGTGGAGGGAGAGATCGCGAGCGGGGATAAGTTCTTCGCAGACAAGGTCGAGCTCGACGAGCTACGGGGCCGCCTGCCTGGCGTGGCCTGCGTGGAGATGGAGGGAGCCGCCGTCGCCCAGGTCTGTCACGAGTACGGCGTGCCGCTCACCGTGATCCGGACGATCTCGGACGCCGCCGACGAGGGCGCGCCCGTCGACTTCGCCCGTTTCGTCCGCCTGATCGCGAGCCGGTACTCGCTGGGCATCGTCCGGTCCCTGCTGCTCGGCTCATAGAAGGCGCGGCCGGTCAGAACTGGACGATGGAGTGGACCTCGCGGCCCTCCAATTCTCGCCTGCCTCCGAGGAGCTCGAGCTCCACGACGAAGGCGAGGGAGACGACCACGCCGCCTCGCCTCTCCACCAGGCGGCTCGCCGCCGCCGCCGTTCCGCCGGTCGCCAGCAGGTCGTCGACGATCAGGACGCGCTCGCCTGGCTGGACCGCGTCCTCGTGGATCTCGAGCACGCCCTTCCCGTACTCGAGGCTGTACTCCTCCCGATCCTTACGCCAAGGGAGCTTTCCCGGCTTGCGGACGATGGAGAAGCCCTTTCCCACGACGCAGGCGAGGGCCGAGCCGAAGATGAAGCCGCGCGCCTCGATGCCGACGATCCGATCGAGATCGGCGCCAGCGATGAGCTCGGCGAGGCGATCGATCGCGCCGCGGAAGGCCACGGGATCGCCGAGCAGCGGGGTGATGTCCTTGAAGACGATCCCCTCCCGGGGAAAATCCACGACGTCGCGGATCCGCTCTCGAATCCTGTTCTCCATCTCACGTCCTCTCTCGTTCGGCATCGGTTGTAAGGGAGGCGCGAGGGGAGTTCCAGCCGGTTTCGTTGAGGTGCAGGCGCGGTTGGTCGTCGAATCCCGATGGCCATCGGCTTCGAGCCTGCAGACATCAGGGATGGTGGGCGCCGTTCACGTTCGAAAAGACGCGGCCGCCGTCCATCCGGAAGCCAAGTTGATTCGCGAGCGACGCCAATGACGAGCGCTTGGTCGTCCGCGCGTGGACATGCTGGATCGTGTCGATGATGTCCTGGACGGACGCTTCTCCGTTGCCGTCTCGGATCAGTTTACCAATGATCTCGTTGCGGGATGGAACACGGACCGATCCCCATTCGGCGAGACCTATCCCCGACCGGTTCGAGACGAGCGCCGACGACATCCTCGGCGGCGCCGCCACCATCTCCGTCGTCCATGACTCGAAGAGATCGCTCTCGGATCGTAGAAACTCTAGTGCCCTTCCGTACGAGAGGCCGCGATCTCTACGCGCGAGTTCAGCTTCGAGCCGCTCGCAGGCTTCGAGCATGGCGTCGCGTCCGCCGTAGACATCCCGATCCAGGAGGCCGATCCGCAGGGGATCGATTGGGAGCAGCGGGAGGTGAACGAGCGCCAGATTGAACGTCAAGTTGTTGAAGCCCGTCTCTAGGGACAGCCGGGCGTGAAGCTCGCTCCGCTCCAAGGGGACCCCCGCTTCCTCCACGAAGCGGGTGAGCGTCGGGACGAATTGGATCCGCTGGCCGTCGCCCACGCCGGGTAGGGAGAAGCGCAGCCTGCCCAGGTTCACGAGACCCTTCGAGCGGCGGAGCATCCCGGAGAGCAACCATACGGTCAGGAAGTCTGGAACCTCGCCGGTCTCTCGCAACGCGTCCAGCAGATCGCCGGCCATCCATTGGAGCTCGGGCCCTCGTTTTCTCACGATGTGGACGCACCTCGGAACGAGCTTCTTCTTCCATTCGTCGAAGCCCTCGATGGTTGACGAGAGGGCCAGCAGCCCACGTTCCACATAGACGTGGTCCGGCGCTCGGGCGAAGCGGCCGAATCTTGCCTCCAGCTCGGTGACGGGAACGGGTTCTCCCCGTTCGATCAAATAGGCCCGAAGCTGTGCCTGCTTCGTGGAGCCGACGCCCACGACGGTCGAGCGATCCTCGGAGAGGAGGAAGGCGCCGTCGACTCGCGCTTCGAACAACGGGCCGCAGCCTGGGCACGCGGTCTCTCCCGCCTCGCGAGCCTGTGCTCGAACGGTCTCGAAGGTAACGGGGAGCGGCCGCTCCGGACGTCGCACGAATGCCTGGAAGGCGCCGTCGGGCTCCTTGACGACGCCAGGGGCGATGAGCCACGAGCCGTCCCATCTCGCGTAGGAGAAGCGGGGGTTGAGGAAATGATCGATGAGGTATCGGATGCGGCCGAAGTCTTCGACAGCCCATCGCCAGAAGGGGGCGCAGGAGAGCTCGTCGAGGGTCATGGCGCGGCCAGCCAGGGTGGATTCGAGGTGGCTCGAGAGTGCGTCGATCCACCGGCCGTCTCGCTGGAGCGCATCGAAAGCTCTCCGCTGAATCTGACGCACCCTCTCGCGCGTGACGCCGAGAGTCCTCCCGATCGCCTCGAGTGTCTCCACTTCGGAGGTGGTCCCTGATCGGCGCGAGATCACGAGGCGGTCCAGGGGCGGGAGTCCTGCCACCAGCTCCCTCCACATCTCATCGAAGGAGGCGTATCGCTCGATGGGGAAGGGCGGCAGTTCAACGGCCGGTCTCGCAGGTGAATCGCCACGGGCAACGGCAAGACATCCACGCTCCATGCTGCCGACCACATGGGCATGAAGCGTGTCCAGGCCGTCACCCGCGCCTCTGCGAGAGAGCAAAAGATCAAAAGCGGCGATCGTGGTCCGCCCGAGGTTGCGCTCCTGGAGGAGGCCCTCTCTCCCCAGGAGGACGGCATCGCGAACCGTCCTGGCACCCACGCGCAAGCTCCAGGTCGTCAAGCGGGTAGGAAGCGGGAGCCGATCGAGAGGGGTGTCGAGGAGGCCCGAACGGGCATCTTCAGCAGGCGGATCGTCGAGGGCGGGATCGGCACCGGGGATGGCCTTCAACATGCGCTCGCTCCAGGCAAGATTTGTCTCATGAAATCGAGAATCAGACCAGCTTACGATGAATCGTCCCTTTGGACCGTCGCCTACGTCAAGTGATTCGGCCGGACCAGGCTGCATGACGTGAGCGCAGGGTCCGGCGCCAGGTGGCCTCGCTGGCGTTCGTCCGTTCATTGCTTCACCGACCGTCACGCGGCACCTTCGACGAGGAGTAAGCGGCGGTCGGCGATCGGTGGCCGCTGGCATGCACCCATGCCCGTGGGTAAGATCCGTCGGGCGTCCGCGCGTACGGCGTCGTAGCGGTCCCGCCCAGGCCGCTTTTGCCTGATGCGCTGGAAGGCAACGGAGAGAGATGAGGCTGGGGCCGCGCCTTCGCGTCTTGCGAAACCGGAGCCGGGAGTCCGCGTGGACGCTCTCCCTCCTGGGAGCCGTTCTCGGGCTCGTCCTCGCGTTCCTGCTGGGGACCTCGGTGCGTTCCCACCTCCCTCGCGTCCTGGTCGGGGTCGTCTGGGGAAGCACGATGGAGCAAGCGCGGGCGATCTTCATCGCGATACTTGCGGTCGAGATCACCGCGCTGGGGATCATCTTCTCCCTCTCGTTGCTCGCGGTGCAGAGCGCCGCGAGGCAGTATTCGCCCAGGCTAATCTCGTCCTATCTCCGAGATCCGGCGGGCCGCACCGTCCTCCCGACCTTCGTGACCACGAGCGTCTTCTGTGTGGTCTCCTCCGCGAGGGTCGGACTCTCGTCCGACTTGGGCGTGGCTCCACGACCCGCGGTCACACTGGCGATCCTGCTGGTCTTCGCGTCCGGAGCCGCCTTGCTGGTCGAACTCGGCCGGACGATCCTGGTGATCCGCATCGAGTCCGTGGCCGATTGGGTCACGCGCCGAACCCGGAAGACCATCCGCACAATGTCCCGCGTCCCGGGCGAGCGCGTAGACGTACCCATCGCGGTCTCCCCGACGGCGACGCCCATACGGGCCCGCGCCTCGGGCTACGTGATGGGGGTCGACCACAAGATCTTGCTCTCGGGAGCGAGGGCTCATGGGCTCCTGGTCTGGATCGAGCGCGCGATCGGCGAGGGGCTCGTCGAGGGGAGCGTGATGGGCTGGGCCCAACCGATCGCGCCGGGAATCCGTGTCTCCGAGGAGCACATAGAGTCTCTCGCCGAGGCGGTGCTCCTCGACAGGTGGCGGGATCAGGACACCGATGTGTCGCTCGGCGTCCGTCAGCTCGTCGACGTCGCGGTACGAGCGCTCTCTGCTGCCGTCAACGATCCGTACTCGGCGATCGTCGCGCTCGATCACCTCTCGATGATCCTCGTCGACCTCGCCGGGCGGAAGCTCGGCGATCGGGTCCTCCGGGACGACGACGGAAGACCGCTCGTCGTGATTCGCGAGCCGACTTTCGCCGACTACCTCTTTCTCGCCACCGACGAGATCTCGCGATACGGCGCGGTGGAGCCCACCGTGTCGGTGCGTCTCCTGCGCATGACCGAGGAGGTCGGAGAGGCGGCAGCCTCCCCCGCCGACAAGCAGAGCGCGGCGGCGACAGCCGCCCGGATCCTGTCGTTGGCCGAGGCGGTGGCGACCGGCGGTCCCGGGCTCGAGCGCGTGAGGGCGGCCACCTCAGAGGCTCGTCGGAAGATCCTGGAAGGGACGACGCCCGGGCCTCGGACCCGACTCAGTCTTTGATACGAATACCGCGCAAGAGAAGGGGACCCACCCCTGCCCGTGAGATTGGCGCGACGAACGGAACGGTGGGCAAGGTCGATGAGCCCCCTCGAGAGCTGTTGTCTGCTCGCCGCGATCCACTCGAAGCCGGGCATCGCGACCGAGCGTAACGCCGCCCGACTTCAGACCTCGAGCGCGACGTCTTCACCCCGCCCATACTGCATGCCCCCCGAGCCGTCGTGAAACCCTCGGCCAGAGCGGTAGCCCGTCGTGCCCGTGAAGCTCCCTCGGATCGTCTTTAGTTTGACCGAATGAGAGCGTTGGCGATTGAACCGGGCGGCGGGGCGGGCGCCCGTCTCGTTGAGCTGGAGGAGCCCGTGTGCGGACCCGACGAGGTACGGGTCGCGGTCCAGCGCGTGGGCATCGACGGCACGGACTTCGAGCTGGTCCGTGGCGAGTACGGCGAGGCGCCGCCGGGCGAGTCGCAGCTCGTGATCGGGCATGAGAGCCTGGGCGTCGTGGAGAGCGCCGGCAGCCGAGTGCGGGATCTCGTGTCGGGAGACCTGGTCGTCGCCATGGTCCGCCGCCCGGATGGATGTCCGAACTGCGCGGCCGGCGAGCCCGATATGTGCATCGAGGGCGACTACCGAGAGAGAGGCATCAAGGGCCTCCACGGCTTCCTCGCCGAGCGCTATGTGGACTCGCCCGCCTTCCTGGTGAAGGTGCCACCCAGCCTCCGGGAGGTGGGCGTGCTGTTGGAGCCGCTGTCCGTGGTGGAGAAGGGACTCCGGCACGCGTGGCTCATCCAGCAGCGGATGAAGGTCTGGAGTCCGAGGAGGGCCTTGGTGCTCGGGGCGGGATCCATCGGGCAGTTCGCCGCGATGCTCCTGCGCCTGCGGGGAGTCGAGACCTTCGTGACCGCGCGGCATCCGAATCCGACGATCTCTGCGCGGATGTCGGAGATCGGCGCGGAGTTCATGCCGCAGCAGGACACCGCCGGAGACGTGAAGCTCCACTTGGCCGACCTGCCGGAGGCGAGAGGTCCCTTCGACTTTGTATTCGAGGCCACCGGCAACGCCACCGTCGCCATGGGCGCCATGCGCGTGCTCGGGAACGACGGCATCGCATGCCTGGCGTCCGTCACCGGAGGCGAGTCCAACGTCGAGATCTGCGCCTCCTGCCTGAACATCGAGCTCGTCCTCGGCAACCGCTGCGTCTTCGGGACGGTGAACGCGAACCGCCTCGACTTCGAGAGCGGCGTAAGGAACCTGCTGCGGGTCTCGAGGCGGTGGCCCGGCTGGCTCGAAGGGATGATCACGCGCCGGGTTCCGCTCGATCGCTTCTCGGAGGCGCTCGAGAAGCAGCCCGGCGACGTCAAGGTCCTGATCGAGGTCGCTCGCTGAGAGGGCGCCCGCGAGCCCGCCGACCTCGCCATCGATCGACGCCCGAGGCGAGGGAGGATGAAAGCCCCCCGGGGCCATCCGGATCAAGTCGGGCGCGTCGGCCAGGGTCACCGAGAAGCCGATGGCTCCTCGGCGGATCAACCGGGCATTCGAGCGCTCATTGCTCCAGCGGCCGGCGGGCGGCACCTTTGGGTGGGGGATTCTAATTCTATGGGCCTTCCAATGAGAACCGCGGCAGAGGCGTTGGGGACGTTCTGGCTGATACTTGCCGGGGTGGGAACGGCGGTGCTCTCCGCCACCTTTCCTGCGACCGGCGTCGGCATCCTCGGGGTGGGCCTGGCCTTCGGCCTCAGCTTGACCGCGGTGGCCTACGCGATCGGTGACGTCTCGGGTTGCCACATCAACCCGGCGGTCACGGCGGGCCTCTGGGCTGCCGGCCGTTTCCCGGGCAAGGAGGTGCTGCCCTATGTCGTCGCTCAGGTCGCCGGCGCGATCGCGGCGGCGGCCATCATCTTCCTGATCGCGAACGGTCGGCCCGGCTTCTCGATGAGCGCGGGCTTCGGCACCAACGGGTTCGGAAGCCACTCCCCCGGCGGGTACTCCTTCATCTCGGGGCTGATCGCGGAGGTCGTCCTCACTGCCTTGTTCGTCACGGTGATCATCGGCAGCACGAGGAAGGAGGCTCCCGTCAACTTCGCGCCGATCGCGATCGGAATCACCCTGGGCCTCGCCAACGTGATCGCCATCCCGGTCACCAACGCCTCCATCAACCCGGCGCGTTCGACGGGACCCGCCGTGCTCGCGGGCGGCGCGGCCCTCGGCCAGCTCTGGCTCTTCTGGCTGGCGCCGCTCGCAGGCGGGCTGATCGCCGGTGGCATATACTCCTTCGTTCGCTCTCGAGGCGCGGCGCGCCGCAAGGCCTTCGCCGGTCAGCGAGCGGCGCATCGGGCCTGAACTCGTGCGCGTCTGGAGGACGGCATGTTGGAGACCCTGGGGCGATACTGGTGGATGCTCGCCCTCCGCGGCGTCTTCGCGGTGGTCTTCGGGATCCTCGCGCTGGCGCTCCCCGGCCTCACCGTGGTCGTCATGGTGGTGATCTTCGGCGGCTGGGCGTTCTTCGATGGCGCGCTCTCCCTGGCGACCGGCGTCGCGTCCGCGAGGCGAGGCGGGCGCTGGGGTGCGTTGGTGTTCACCGGGCTCCTCGGCATCGTCGTCGGACTCGTCGCCTGGATCTGGCCAGAGATCACGGCGCAGGCGCTCCTGGTGCTCATCGCGCTCTGGGCCCTCGCGCTGGGCGCCCTCACCCTCCTCACCGCGCTGACCTTCGGCCGCCTCCTCGGGATCGCCTGGATCCTGGCGCTGGCGGGTGCCGCGTCCATCGTCCTGGGCATCCTCCTCCTCGCCAATCCGATGGCCGGCGCCGTCGCCCTCGCCTGGATGGTAGGTCTCTTCGCCCTCCTCGTCGGCGTCCTGCTGATCGCGTTGGGCCTCAGCGTCCGCGCGTTCGTGTCGGCCGCTGACGGCTGATGGGCGCCCGAGGCGAGGGACGAGGAATCCCCCCGGGGCGGTCCGGATCAAGCCAGCATCTTGCGCAGGGTGCGGAGGTTGCGCGTGGTCGTCGTGGATTGGAAGCGCTTCTGGCCGACGGTCTTGCCGAAGGGGCTGTCCAGGGTCCTCCCTTTGCGGACCTCCCAGTAGATCACCCCTGCGCCACCGTCGATCCGCTCGATCGTGGGATCGAGGGAGGTCTCCATCGCCAGGAGCTCCCTCCGGACCTTTGGATCCGCGATGAAGAGGACGTAGGGCTGCAGCTCCTCGGCGCCGTCATCGAAGGGGTAGGCGTCCACGATCGCCCGCAGGTCGGGCTCGGGGATCACGATCGCGTAGGCCGTGTAATCGAACCTCCCGCCGATCACCTGCTCGAGCCGCGCCTTCAGCCGATCGGCGCGCTCGTTCGAGTCGAGGAGGAGGTTCCCAGTCTGGAGGAAGGTCTTCGCCCCGGGGAAGCCGGCGCCTCGGAGGCAGGAGCGCAGCTCCGCCATCGGGACCTTGATCCCACCGACGTTGATCCCGCGAAGGAAGACGGCGAAGCGCTCCATGCGGATCGGTTATCATAGGTGGCCGGTGGAGAGAGAGCTCGCGTGGGCCGAAGGGCGCCCGACCTCGCAACGAGCGCCCGGGCGCTCCTCGATCTCTACGGCATGGAAGCGCTTCCCGCCCCATTTATGGCGCGCTGCGTGGCGCTCGAACCGTGCCGCGGCCTCCGCCATGTTAGAAGGGGAGCATGGCCGACAGGCGCCGCTTCGAGCTCTTCGCCGACTTTCTCTGTGTGCGCTTCCCGGACGCGCGCAGGGTCTTTGACGTCGCTGGGGGCATGGGGCGCCTCAACGAGGCGCTGTCTGCGCGTGGGCGTGAGGCTACCACCTTCGACCTGCGGCAGAAGCATCTGCCCGTCCGCTTTGCCCAGCGGCTCTTCACCCTCGACGAGCCCTGCGAGGCGGATCTCGTGGTGGGTCTGCACGCAGACGGCGCCACCCGGGCGATCATCGAGTACGCGGGCGTCCATCGGATCCCTTACGCCGTGGTGCCCTGCTGCTCCGACAACTCGATGCCCTACAAGCCGTGGATGCGCCACCTCGCCGAGCTCGCGCGGGAGCGGGGGCTGGAGGCCGGGGAGGCGACGCTCGCCATGGCGGGGAGGGCAAGGATCCTCTTCGGCGGACCGGATCGCCGGGAGATCCGCCATCGGGGTGGGGTCGAGCCCTCCCCAGCGGGCCGAGGTGACTGGTGCCAGACGGAATCCCTGCCGCGACGAACGCCCCGGGGCCATGGCCGACGTACTCAGTCCTCCCTCCCTGCGTCGTAGCTACGGTTACGACTCGGTCGGTCGTCCCTCCGCGCGCCGCCCTCGCTCTCTTCGCGTGGCGGGGCGAGGTGCTCTGGCAAATCGTCGTCCCCATGGCCGCTGTGCAGCTCGTCGGAGGCGGCTGGGCACGCAGGTCGCGGTGCGGGGTAAAGGCGTCCTGGTCCGCCGCGTAGTCTTGACCGTGGTGCTCGTCCTCGTCGGGAAGATGGGGATCGATCTCATCGGATGAGGTCGTGTATCGGGATGAGTCCGCAAGGAGACATCCGGGTCCTCGTTGCCGGCGCGGCAGCGAGGGCTTAGAGTCGATCTTCTATGACGACGCCCAAGACGACGCCAAAGCCCTTCGAGGTGTGGACCGACAGCGATGGAGTGCAGCGCTACCTCCATGGCACGAAAGCCGAGCTGAAACCGGGCGATCGGATCGAGGCCGGTCGGGCTTCCAACTATGGCGAGAGGATGAACGCTGCTTTCGTCTACCTGACCGCCACGCTGGACGCCGCCACCTGGGGCGCCGAGCTCGCGATGGGTGGCGGTCCCGGCCGCATCTACATCGTGGAGCCGACCGGCCCGATCGAGGACGATCCGAACCTCACGGACAAGCGATTCCCGGGCAACCCCACGAGGTCGTATCGAACGCGGGAGCCACTCCGGGTCATTGGCGAGCTCACCGAGTGGGAGGGGCACGCACCCGAGCAGATCCAGGCGATGAGGGAAGGTCTCGCGCGCCTCGCGACGCAGGGCATAACGGCGATCGAAGACTGATTGCCGCAGCGTCGGGTCCCCTCGTCGGGGGGTGCCGTCCAGCCGTCGAACCCCCGTCCTCACGTCGATCGGCGGATGCTCTTCCACCGCCCGCCGCAACGCTCTTCGCGTCGAGGGCAGGCTCGATACCATGCTCCGAGCCCCAAGAGGTCGTCGTCGGCGGAGCCCGCATCGCCATTCGTGGGCACCGCCCGGGACGAAGGGCGATGTGTGCGAGGTGTCGGCGCCTCGGGAGAGGACGCAGAGCGTGTGAAGAAATCGGTCCCGCCTGCGGCGAGAGTGTTCTTCGCAAACTCTTAGACCTCGAGCGCGACCCGGAAGCCTCGCGCCGCGTAATAGGACGACGCGCCGTTGTGGTAGACGAAGACGGTGTCGTAGCGCCGGTCGCAGAAGAGCGCGCCGCCCAATCTGCGAATCCTCGCAGGCGTCTGCACCCAGCTCGAGGTCTTGCGATCGAACGCGCCGAGGCTTTGGAGGTATCGGTACTGCTCCTCCGTCAGGAGCTCGGTACCCATCTCGGCGGCGAGCTCCATGGCGCTGCCGGCGGGCTTGTTCTCCTTTCTGGCGTCGAGCGCCGCGCGATCGAAGCAAAGGCTGCGGCGACCGCTCGGGCTCTCCGACGCACAGTCGAAGAAGATGAAGGAGCCGCTGTCGGTGTTTTGGGCGACGACATCAGGCTCTCCCCCGGTCGAGTCCATCAGGTGAAGCGCGCGTAGCTTTTCAGGGTTCTCTTCGAGCCGTGCCTCGACCCTAGACCACTCGAGGCCCACGTGGCGCGGCATGTTCTCCTCGAAGCGCATCGCCAAGCTGGCGAGTAGTTCGGTCTCTTCCTTCTTGGTCATGCGCTGCCTTTCGCGGGTCGACGATGCTCCCGGGGAGCGGGGATCGCTCGACCACCCGCGATCGGTGAACCTACCATTTCGAATCCGGGTATCGACTGGGCAGGTCCCATCAGGGGAACATGCCGTCACTCCAGCCCGCGCTTCCGGTGGACGGCAGCCTTGGCGAGGAGGACGCGACCAGGAGGCAGTCCATCCTCCCCACCCTGCGGTACGAAGACGCTGCGCACATGAGTGGCCCTGCTGCATTCGCCTTCGGCAAGGATCAGTCCGAGCTCGACCTCGTCCTCCGCATCGACGACAGGGTGCTCCCAGCCCTCGCCTCGGACGGTCGACCGGCGTGGAGGTTCGATGTCACCTCGAACGAGATCTCCTTTGCCCCGATTGTTCATCCCGAGGCCGGGTTCCGTCGTTCGGGTCACGTACCTCGCGTGCCCGCCTGGTTGAGCAACGACCGAAGCCACGCGAGCCTCGTCCGCAGTCGCGGGTTCTGCGCAGCGTCGCTCAACAAGATCGAGGCCCAGACGACCGCCTGGATCGTGCGGGCCTCGATCATGCGGCCGAGCACTGTCGGGTTCACGTTGCCACCGTAGCGGCTCGTGGCGCACTGCGGCTCCGGCGTAACCGCCTGCCACACGCTACTCGCGCTCGAGATCGCCGGCCTGCACGGCGCGTCGCTCCATATGGGCTCATGGAGCGAGCGGTGGAAGAGCGGCAAGCCATAGGCGACCGGCGCCGAGGATCACGATCTTGTAGTCGTTGTAGCCGGAGACCGCGAAATCGATCCTTCCGTCGTTATCGAAGTCGGTCGCGCGGAGGAAATTTCGGGCGCCCGGGTTGGTGGCCAACCGGTGGAGGGCGAAGGTCCCGTCTCCCGCGCCGAGCGCCGCGAAGTGCCGGGAGTTGTCATGGGCCTTGAAGACGATGTCGATGATGCCGTCCCCGTTCAGGGCGCCTACGTTCAGGTCGCGCCGATGCAGCAGCGGCTCGGCAGAGCGATCGGCTCGCGGGGTGGAGGTGCGAGCCGATCACCGGCAGGCGCGCATGGCGCCTACTTGCGCTTGAACTTGTAGACGAAGGAATCTCCGCTGTTCCCCTCTCCGAAGCCCCGGCCCACGACGTAAAGCGCCTGGTCGTGGATGCAGTAGCGATACTCGCCGTCCATCTCGAGGACGAAATGTCCGTTCCCGCGGTCCTCGTAGCTCTGGGTGCTCGCGGGCAGCTCGTCGACCTGCTCCATCTGGCACCTGCAGATCTCGTCGCCCGTGCAGGTCCCCGACTCCGGTCCGCTCAGCTCGGAGCACGCTTCGACGTCCATTCCCAGTCGGTCCGGCACGCAGGAGAGGGGAATGCTCACATCCAGGCCCTGCGTGAGAGTCGTCGCGGGGAGCGAGACCTCCTCCTCGTCGAAGGTGACCGAATACCCATCGGAGTAGGCTTTGGTCATATCTCCTTCAATCCCGGTGCAGTCGAGCTCGTCACTACCGATTCGGTTCTTTTTGCAGACGGTCAACAGCGCCCAGGTGCCCTGGAGATCACCGCCGCACGTATCGAAGGCGTCCACTACTTCGCGGCAGCTCATCCCGGCCCAGGGGTCGGACGTTCCACCCGCCCCCGCCGATCCACTCTCGCCACCGCTTCCTCCGGCGCCGCCTTCACCGCCGGCGCCACCTGCCCCCGCCGAACCGCCCTCGCCAGCTCCGCCGCCACCGATTCCTGCGGTGCCGCCATCTCCTCCTACGCCGCCCGCGCCGGCGCTTCCACCCCCGGATCCGGCGGTGCCGGACTGGCCCCCACCTCCCTTCTCATCACCGTCCGTGCCAGACGAGCAGGCACCGAAGGCCAACGAGACAACACCGATCAGCACAACGAGGAGTGCGGCGTTCTTCGACATGATCACCCTTTAAAAGACCCTGAGCAGGCACGAACGGTCATTCGTTCAGTTTCCTGTGAATACCGGATCTATCCACGATGGCAAGATTGCTGTGGGCTGGCTGACGATGTCGGTCCAGCACCCCGACAGGACGTCTTGGTGGGCGCTGCGGTCGCTCCGAAGCTGAACCGCCACCCTTGCGTATGATACTGCGGACCTGCCTCCGACGACTGGCGACCAGCTCTCGCTGACCGAGGTCGATGTCCCCGTCTCCGATCGGGGGAAGGAGCGCGCCATCGATCCGGAGGGCGCTTTCGTAGTCCCTGCGGAGGAATGCCCGGGTCCCGAGGCCGACGTCCACGTCGGCAGGCTCCGCCGACCCGTTTCGTTCTGCGCCCTTCGCGAAGTCGAGCACCTCGGCGACTTCGTTTTCGTTGATCGCTGCCGGGATCCAACCGGAGCGCCCACGTGCCACACGGTCGAGGAGCGAGTCGATCACCCGGCGATAAGCGCGATGGTCGAACTCGAGCAGCATCGAACGAACGAGCGACCGCAGCTCCTCGACGTACAGGGCTGCGATCAAGGCGTCCAACTCGGAGACGCCGTAGGGGCGGCCGGTTTTCGTCTTCTCGCCACCGGGTTCTCTCGGTCAACATGCCACCAGCGGGATCCGCTCGGGCGGCGCGTTTTGCAACGACGGGGGGAGGAGATCATGCGAACGGCGCCCAGGCCACGAAGCTGGAGGCGCCTAGCCGACCACCACTGGGGCACCGACCGAGCAAACGGTCGGATCTATGCTGTGAAGCGGATCAAGCCCGGCCACTGGCATGACCTGATCTCAGCGTATCAAGGGTCACCACCCTGGGACGCGCGTCCGATGCCGGTGTAGACGAACCCCCGTTCCCGCATCTTCTGCGGGTCGAAAATATTCCGGCCGTCAAAGATCACCGGCATTCTCATCAGATTCTTCACGCGGTCGAAATCCGGGCGGCGGAACTCATTCCACTCCGTGACAATGAAGAGCCCATCCGCACCCTCGATTGCGCCATAGGGCGTGCCGGCGTAGCCGATGCGGTCGCCGAAGATCTCGACGGCCGTTCCGTGCGCGACCGGATCGTGGGCGGACACCGTCGCCCCCTTGCCCAGCAGCCCCTCGATGAGGGGGATGGAAGGAGACTCCCGCATGTCGTCGGTCTTGGGCTTGTAGGCTAGGCCCCACACCGCGAAATGCTTGCCCGCAAGGTTGCCCCCGAAGTGTCTCAACGCCTTGCGAAGGAGCAATTGCCTCTGTCCTTCGTTCACCCGATCTACGGAGTTCAAGAGCGCGAAATCCAATCCGTTTTCGCGCGCGGAGGAATGGAGCGCCCGAATATCCTTCGGAAAGCAGGACCCACCGAAGCCTGGCCCGGCGAAGAGAAAGGATAGGCCAATTCGCCCATCGCTCCCCATGCCGAGACGCACGTGGTCCACGTCAGCTCCGACCTTCTCGCAGAGCGCAGCGATCTCGTTCATGAACGAGATCCTCGTGGCGAGCATGGCGTTGGCCGCATACTTGGTCAGCTCGGCCGACTGGGGGTCCATGAAGAGGATTCGGTTCGAGCGGCGGGTGAACGGGGCGTAGAGCTCCGCCATCAACTCCCGGGCTCGCTCGCTGTTGGATCCAATCACCACGCGGTCCGGTGAGAGAAAATCCTCGATCGCGGCGCCTTCTTTCAGAAACTCGGGGTTTGAGACCACGTCGAACTCGGCGTTTGGCGCGATCGACGCGATCTCCGCCCGGACCCTCATCGCCGTTCCGACCGGCACCGTGCTCTTGTTGACGACGACGGTGTACCCGTCGATCGCCCCAGCGATCTGGCGCGCCGCCGCCACGACGTGCTGAACGTCCGCGCTCCCGTCCTCCCCTTGGGGCGTTCCCACTGCGATGAAGACAACTTCGGAGGCCTTCACCGCTTGCGCGAGGTCGGTGGTGAAGTGCAGCCGCTTCGCGGCAGCGTTCCGCACTACCAGCTCGCCGAGCCCCGGCTCGTAGATCGGCATCTCGCCGCGACCCAACGCCTCGACCTTGGCCTGATCGATGTCGACGCAGCAAACATCATTCCCGCTCTCCGCGAAACAGGTGCCTGCGACCAGGCCCACGTAGCCAGTTCCGATCACAGCAATGCGCATGCCAGAGGTCCTTTCCCCACCAGGGAAGAACACTTCCCAAGTTTGATACGAAGCGATTCACGGATAATTGGAGACTGCCTGGAGAAGCGTCAACCAGGAGGCACTCCACTCGGGCCTGTTCCCGCCCACCCCGGAAGGGCCCATGGAGATGACCTCGGAACGGGTCGTGGCGGCGAGGTAAGTTTCGTACAGATCCTACACATATGCTAAAACAGAACGCACGGCTCATCGACCTCGGCTTCCGGATCTTTGACCTCCTACTTCTAGTCCTGGCACTCCCAGCGGCCCACCTCGCCTATAGCCTCGCGCCCATGGCACGCACCGAGGCCCCGTCGGTCGACGCCCTCTGGGGCGCGATGATCGCCGTCCTGATCCTCTGGATCGCCGCGTCGGGCTCGGGCCACGTATACGGTACGTATCGGACACAAGGCCCCGTTCGGGAGCTCGGCCGCATCGCACGGGCCCTCACCCTCGTAGGCTTGACCGCGCTGGGCGGCCTCTATTTCGTCAACTCCCACCTCCCTCGCATCTTCTTGGCCAGCTATTTCGTGATCGCGTTCGGGTTGCTGCTGACCTCCCGAATCACCGTACGGATGATCGCTCACACCCTGCACCCGAGCGGATACAACACCCAGCGCTTTGCGATCGTTGGACCGGGTGCCGCCGCCGACGAGGTCGCGCAGACCATCGCGAGCCAGCGACGGTGGGGATACGAGCTGGCGGGGTTCATCCTCCCGGATGCTCGAGAGGAATCGGTCCCCAAAGGAAAGGTCCTCGGCGTACTCGGGGATCTCGAGCGGATCCTCGACGATCACGTCTTCGACGAGATCGTCTTCGCGATGCCTCGGGACAAAATGGCGTTGATCGAGCCTGCGATGAAGATCTGTGAAGAGCAGGGGGTGACGGTGCTCGTCTCGCTCGAGCCACTCCAGCTCGGAACCAGCCCGGTGTCGCTCTTCGAGCTCTCCGGCCTCTCGATGCTGGTGTTTAATCGCAAACCTGCCGACGTTCTGTCCATCGCGGCAAAGTACCTGTTTGACCTCACGGTGAGCGGCCTCGGCCTGATCTTGCTGACGCCGGTCTTTCTGGCCGTCGCCGCCGCGATCAAGCTCGACTCGCCAGGCCCGGTGTTCTTCCGACAGACGAGGGTCGGCTTGAGCGGGCGGCACTTCCCCATCTTGAAGTTCCGGTCGATGTTCACCGATGCGGAGGCGCGCCTGCAGGCGCTGCAGGCCCAAAACGAGATGACGGGCCCCGTCTTCAAGATGAAGAACGACCCGCGGATCACCCGCGTGGGTCGCTTCATCCGCAAGATGTCGATCGACGAGCTCCCTCAGCTCTGGAACGTCTTCTGCGGGCAGATGAGCATCGTGGGCCCCCGTCCTCCTCTTCCCACCGAAGTCCGGCAATACAAGCGCTGGCAGCGGCGGCGCCTCTCGGTTCGACCAGGGATCACCTGCACCTGGCAGGTCAGCGGTCGAAACGGCATCTCCTTCGAACGCTGGATGGAGCTCGACCTCGAGTACATCGACAACTGGTCGCTCTCCCGAGACATGCGGATCTGCCTGCAGACGATCCCTGCGGTGCTCACGGCCCGTGGCGCCCATTAGCTCCGGGCCCTCGAGGGAATCGCCCCGACAGGTGCGGGCGCGATTCCCTCAATTGCAGTCCGCTCGAAAGGGCTCTTCTTCACTTGCTCGGCCTCCGGCTCCGCTGGGTTCATGAAGCCAATCGCCAGTCCTTCATGCAACCGCTCAGACAGGTGGAGCCCCTACTTCGTCGGGCCATGGCTCCACCTATTACGTTGGTGCGCGAAGGCGACAACTCCTCGGCTTCCCTTTGGCGGAGCGGCGACGGCGCCCGTACTCCGGACATCGCGGGTCAGAGTTCATGCGAGAGCTTGCGCTCGACGAACCGGCAGACGTTGACGACGGAGTCCAGATTTTCGGGGATGAGCTCCATCTCCTCGATCTTGATTCCGAACCGCCGCTCCAGAAACGCAACGAGCTGCATCATTCCGACGCTGTCGATGACGCCTGTCTGGAGAAACGACGCCTCGTCCTCGAAGCCGTCCACAATGAACTCATTCGATATGAAAGAACGGACTTCCGATGAATAGTTCAAGAACCCACCCCACCTTCGCAGCCATGAATCGCCCCACAGGGCTCCGTTTCCCACATCCCCTCTCCGGGAGGGGATCTCGGGATCTTGGTAGCGACCCCTCTGACCCACCTCTCCGCAAGTGGGGTGTGGATCAGAGCAGGACACATCCAGCGATTCGCCCCTGGCCGACGAGCTCTATCGAGCGGCTCACGTCCTTGAAGCTCGTCTTGCCCAGCTCCACGCCCAGGATGACCAGGTCCGCGGCGTTCGTGGCGGCAAGTGAGACCGGATCCGAGGCGATCGAAGGAACGCTGATGATCATCTTCCCGGAAGAGGGGATGAGAGCTCCGTCGGAGTCGGCACCACCTCCAGGTGGCTCCGGATTGACGTCTATGACGTCATTCCCATCCCAGACCCGCCTCTGTCGCCCGCTCATCCGCCGCGTGAGCGCCATGAAGGTCCTCGCCGCCTCCTTCTCGGGCGCGCTGGCCGCCACGGCGGAGACAGGGACCTCGGTCAGTCCGCCGCCGGCCGCGGCCAGTGCGCTCGCTAGCTCCTGGGTGGAGCCGTCCGCATGCGCCGGGAGCAGGACGAGCGTGTTCCAATCCCACCTGGCCAGCACCAGCCAGAATTGCTGCATTCGGACGACATCGAGCGGCTCCCACCCCGGGTTCCCTTCGCTCCGGGATAGGACGAGCTCCATCTGAGTAATCAATCCATCTCCTCCCCGAGCGCCTCAGGCCCGAGACTCCGATGCCGAAACCACGTCGAGGGCCATCACCGGCGGCCGGACGCGCCGGTCTTCTCCTCCGCCGACCGCAGGGCCTCGTACCGTTCCTTGGCGGGCAAGGCTCCAACGCGCTCACTCGCCGTAGCTCCGAGGGGGTTCACCCAGGGCCACCTCATGGCTCCAAAGAACGTCGGCTTGGCCTGGAGGTACATGGAATTCGGTATCACGTGAATGTTGTTCCCCTCTTCCCAGACCACGCCCTTCGTGACGGAGTCCCAGTTGCCGTGCCGGTAAAGTAGCGAGAAGGCCGTCCCATCGTCCAGGTTATCGCCGCCGCCATCGACGCCTCCGCCGATTCGCCAGACGGCCGCCTCACCCAGCCTAGGGCCGGCGGAGTGATCGACCTGATAGACCCCGGGGCCTGTGCCGGCGTGCAGCACATTGCCGATGAACGTCGTCTCCCGGTTGTAACCGTCGATGCCCACCGCACGCCGAAACGACGTATCCGGAGAGCCCCGGACGTAGGGGTAGGCGCCGTAGAGCGGCGCGGAGTTCTGTCCCGCCGAAAAGTTTCGATGAAAGACGTGCCAACCCGAGTTGCCGTGGGTGGTGTCGGCCCCCATGTTCGAGGTCCAGTTCCCCTCCACGAGGGCGTTGTGGGTAAAGCTCAGGTGATTGAGGTCGATGGCGCCCTCCTGCCACCTGGGGCTGTTCGTCCTCGCATTGTCGACGTAGTTGTACGCGATCACGTTACCGCCGCCCATCATGTTTCCGACGACGAGCTTATTGCCGAAGAGGATGATGTTGTTCTCGATCAGTGATTCGGAGGTGTACCCACTCAGCGTCACGAGGTAGGATCCTCCTCCCTGAGTAATACTCCTGCTGTGATGGATGTAGCTGCCTCGGACCTCGCATCGGTAGGCGTGGAAGAGCTCGATGGAGTGTCCGGAGATCCCTCCCGGCTGGGTATAGGAGCCGATGTTGGGGGTCCCCGGGTTTCCGTCCACTTCGAGGCCATCGATCCAGCAGTACGACACGTTGTTCGTGTTGATCGTACCGCCGGTCAGGTAGAGGCTCTCGAGCCCACTGAACTGGACTTCGTCGAAGCCGCGGCGAGGGGTCGAGATGTGGAATATCTGGGCGTGGTTGGACCTCCGGAAGCCCATGTGCAGCGGATCGGCCAGGGTGACGGTGGCAGCCCCACCGGCGACCGTCTTGCCCGTCACCAGGATCATGGTGCCCACGGAACGATACAGGCCGGCTCCTCGCAAGGCCGGGCCGTGGGTGTCCGCGCTCGCCTGGCGTTTTCCGTACCACCCATCTCCCAACCTGACGAAGGAGAGATCGTCTTCTTCGTCGATGCCGAGGATGTCGCCGGGCTGGACGTTGACAGCGTCCGAGGCGGAGATGGTGACCTCTTTGCTTCCCTTGATCCCATCCGCGGCCAGCGCCCAGGGGCCCCGCTGGGAGGGGTAGTCCGCCCAGCGCGCCCGGCCGATGGAGAGCGCAGGGTCGTTCTCCTTTCCGTCGTAGCGCAACCTCGTCATGGTTCCTTGCCCCCGGAGCACCACGCCGGAGCGGTCCAGCGAGATCGTGCTCGTGAAGCGGAAGGTGCCTGCAGGGAACACCACCTCCTGGATCGCACCGCTGGACTCGTGCGCCGCCCCGGCCGCTTCAATCGCCTTCTGAATCGCGGCGGAGCAGTCCCCCTTGCCGTCGGCCGGCAGGCCCGAGAGCGTGGAGAAGGTATTGCGATTGCGAGGGATCCCGCCGGGGATGCCTGGGTTCCATACGGTTCGACGATCTGCGGGGAGGATGCTCAGGTCGATCGGATTGGGTTCAAAGATGATGACCGCCTCGGTGCCGGTCTCTCCTGGATGGCGCGGGCTCTTGCTGCCGTCCGCCTCAGGCATCGGCCGGGCCACTCCATGATCGGTGCCCTCCGAGTCCTGGGATTCGAGCGACTCTCTCGTCGAGACCCGCCCCCTCGAGGGCTCGGTCGATGGATCACCGGACTCGTGCGCGCTGGGGCGCGGGCTGCTGCCGCTGCAAGCCAGGAGATGAGACGCGATCGTGAGGAGCACGGGGGCCCGCCGGATCATCGAAGATATCCTCGCATGGTCTCCACAATCCGGCCTGAGGCACGCCCGTCCCCATAGGGATTCTTCGCAGTCGCCATTCGCTCATAGGCTTCCCTCTGGGAGAGAAGACGGCTGGCATGCTCGATGATCGCGTCGGCGTTCGGGCCAATGAGCAACGCGGTCCCTGCCTCGACACCCTCTGGACGTTCGGTGGTATCGCGCATGACGAGCACCGGCTTCCCGAGCGAAGGCGCCTCTTCCTGCACCCCCCCCGAATCCGTGAACACCAGCCGGCATTGGGCCATGAGGGCGACGAAGTTGCGATAGCCCTGTGGCGGGATCAGGTGGACATTCTCCCTCCCACCCAGGAGGCGGTTCACGTGACCCTTCACGTTGGGGTTCAGGTGCACTGGATAGACGAATTGGTGATCGGGGAAGCGCTCCGCCAGAACACCAATGGCCTCGCAGATCTGCTGGAGCCCGTCCCCGAGGTTCTCTCGGCGATGCCCCGTGATCAGGACCGTGGGCGCGCTCGGCCAGCGCGTCCCCAGGAGCGCCCCGAGCTCGCGGCCGACCGCATCTCGTACGCCGGAATCGTTCTGTTGGAGCTGCACTTCGGAGAGCAGGGCGTCGATCACCGTATTGCCGGTGACCGAGACGGCCGGAGGGTCGACGCCCTCGCGCAGCAGCGCCGCGCGCGCGGACTCGGTGGGCGCGAAGTGCAAGGAGACCAATGGCGTGACCAATCGGCGGTTGGCCTCCTCGGGGAACGGCGACCAGATGTTGCCGGTCCGAAGCCCGGCCTCCACGTGTCCGATGGGCAGCCGCCGATAGAAACAAGCGAGGGCCGCCACGAGCACGGTGGTCGTATCGCCCTGCACCAGCGCCATGTCGGGCTTCATTCGCTCGAGGATCGGGTCTATCCCCTCCATGAGGCGCGCAGTGAGGCCGGCGAGGGTCTGGTTGGGGCGCATGACGTCCAGATCGACGTCTACCCCGATGCCAAACTGGTCCGTGACCTGCCTGAACATCTCCTTATGCTGCCCGGTCGCGACGACCGTGCAGTCGAAGTCGCTCGAACCTCGAAGCGCTTGAACGACCGGAGCCAGCTTGATGGCCTCCGGTCTCGTCCCCATGAAAGTCACAATTCTCTTTCGATCCATGACGCGGAGCGGGATCCTTTCATCAGCGCGGGTCTTTACGGTCTGCTCGTCTCCAGGAATCCGAGTCTCCGAGAAATGGAGCTGCGGCCCGCCATCCAAATGAACTCGCTGTTGGTCTTGAGATACCGTCTCCACATCTTGCGCGGCTCCATCATCAGCCGCCAGGACCACTCCATACCGATGGATCGGAGGAGCCTGGGAGCTCGCTTCACATGGCCCGCGTGCACATCGAAGCTGCCACCCACCCCCAGGATCACGGGTACGTCGAGGCGCTCCCGATGTCGTTGGCACCAGGCCTCCTTGAATGGGCTCGGCATTCCCACGAAGAGCATATGAGGGCGCGCTCTTCGAATCTCTTCGACGATCGCCTCATGCTCCGACGGCTTGAAATAGCCGTCGCGGAAGCCCGCGATCACGATGCCCGGGTAGCGCTGCTGGCATAGCCGCGCAAGCTCAGCCACGACCTCGGCGCGGGCCCCGAGGAGGTAGACCCTCAGCTTCTTCGGGGCGCCCCTCTCGAGCAGACCGGCCATGAGGTCCACCCCGGTGACACGCTCGGGCACCGGCGTGCCGGCAGCCTTCAGAGCCCATACGACAGACATCCCGTCCGCGACGATCAGATCGCCCGCGCGACACGCTGCGGCGAGATCCGCGTCGCGCTTCATCATGCAGAGCACCGCGGAGTTGGCAGTCACCACGAGGTGAGGTGCACGAGGCGCCTCGCACCACTGGATGCATCGGGCGATGGCGAGCTCCATCGTCACCGGATCGAACTCGAGGTTGAGCAGCTCAGCCCGCCCAACGCCACTCGAGGGCCCCTCCAGTCGGGCATCGCGTAGCGATGCGAACTGGTTGGGGCGTGATGTGTGCATCGGAATCCCCCTGAATGGCCCCAGCCCCGCTCTCGGGTGCCGAGCTCCTTCTCCTCCATGAATAAGCACGACACAGCAGGCCGCTCGGCCCACAAACGAGTCAGGGCCTCTGTGGGATGAACCAGGTCGGATGAAACCGCGTCACGTAGACGAGATAGATCGCGTTGAAGACCAGGAGCACCACCACCAAGCGTCGGATCGCTCTTCTGGGGTTTGGGTCTCGCGCCCCCAAAACGGGGAAGAACAGCGAGGCGACCACGATGGTGAACAGCAGCAGGGTCTTCATCACTTCACCTCTGCGGAGTGAATCCTCACACCTGGACGAAAGGGCAACCGAGACAGACCTTACGCCGGGGTCCATCTGTCTCCGACGCTGGAGGGATTCAATTGACCATCGACCGCGCACCAAAGCTCGCGATTGTAGCTGCTACGTACAAGCGCCCGGAGGCGCTCGCGACCCTCCTGGGATCCCTGCTCAGCCAACGGCTCGGACCCGACGCCTTCGAGGTGTGCATCGTCGTCGACGGCATCGATGAATACGAGCACGAGTACCGCAGGCTCCTTGCCCAAACAAAGGCCAGCTCCCAGTTCCGTCTCACGTATGCCTTCCAGCCAAACTCCGGCCAGTCGGTGGCGAGAAACCGTGCCATCGGCCTCACGTCGGCGCCTTGGCTCTGCATCGTCGACGACGACATGGAGCTGGCCTCGACGTTTCTGGGTGCCCACCTGGAGGCGCTCCAGTCGGGGGGCAAGGGGACCGTCGTCATCGGAAGGGTCGTGCCGGAGGTGGGCTGGGAGCAGCAGCCGCTGTACGAGGCGCTGCGCACCAAGGCCATGTTGAGGATGCATGACGAGCTGGAAGCCGGGCAGCGGTCTCCTGAGCCGGCGGACTTCGTGACACAAAACGTCTCCCTCTCCCGGCACCTGTACCGGGAGGTGGGGATGCTCGATGAGCGGCTCCGCTTGGGCGAGGACACCGAGTTGGGCTTCCGGCTCCAATTCGCCGGCGCGCGATTCGTCTTTGGGCCCAGAGCCTCCGCGGTTCACCGCTCTCGCATCGGCTCCTACGAAGGTTGGCTCTCCCGCCAGATGCAGTACGGGCGGACCTCACTCCAGATCTACGAGAAGCTCGGGCGGCATCCCGCTGCGCACCCTCTTCGCAACCTGGTCACGGGTGACACCCTGAAGTCTCTCGCCGTCCATGCGACATGCTGGTCCGACCCACTTGCCCACGCCACGATCGGGGTTCTTCGCTCCCTGGGAGTAGGTCTCCATCGCCTGGGCCTGGTCGCGCCCGCCATCGCGACACACCACGCGATCATGGCGGTCGCCTACCACCTCGGCGTGAAGGAGACCCTGGGCTCCTGGAGGGCGGTCTTGGATGAGGAGCGATCCTTCGCCATCACTCCGGGACGTCCGCTTCATCCAAGCTGACATCCCCCGGGCATGGGGACCCACGAACTCTCAGATGCGCACGCCATGCCGGCTGCACCAACGGACGAGGACGTAAACGGCCCAGATCCGAGACCAATACAGGCCGGGCGCTCCGTCGAGGAAGGCCCGCCAAAGGCGCTCGACCGTCGCTGGCGCCAGCCCGGCGGACGCCACGGCCTGCGGATCGCGCATCGTCTCGTCCATCGACTTCCTCAAGCCCCGGCGGATCCAGCGGTCGAAGGGCAGCACGAAGCCCATCTTGGGACGCTCGAAGAGCGCGGGGTCGAGCCCCCGAAGGCCGATCCGCCGCAGGATGGCCTTCCTGCCGAGTGGATGGAATCTCTGGGAATCGGACAACCGATATACAGCCTCGAGGAGCACGTGATCGACCAGAGGAACCCGCTGCTCGATCGAGGCCGCCATGCTGGCCGCGTCGTTGTCCCGCAAGAGACGCTCGCCCAGGAAGAGCCGCTGCTCCAGCACACCGATGGCGGAGGGCGGCGATCGTTCGGAGGCCTCGGATCCCAGCCGCTGATGCATGGCCGCCGGGAGGCCATCGACGAGTGCGTCGGTGATACTCGGCGCCAGCAGCTCGCGCTGAAAGGCCGGGAGAAAGAGCGAATAGGCGAGCTGGTACAGAGCCTTCAGGTCGCTTCGACTGCGCACCATGTCGGGCAATTTCGCCCATCGGTTCTGGGGAGCGATCGCCGCGCCGGAAGAGCGGAGCGGGCTCGTGCCCAGGGTGGCCGCCGCCTCGAGCAGCGCGCCGGGCATCCAGTGGGCGCGGCGGGCCCAGCGATGGAAGGCTGGAAGGTCCCGGAAGGTAGGATAGCCACCGAAGAGCTCGTCACCGCCGCTGCCGACGAGGGCAACCCTGAAGCCGGCGTCTCGAATGGCGCGGGACATGTAGTAGGCGTTCAGCCCATCGAAGGTCGGCTGGTCGAGGCTGTCGAGCGCCGCCTCCAGCTGCGAGACGAAGCCCTCTTCCGTGAGCACCACCTCGTGGTGCTGCGTCCCGATCGCTTCGGCGATGCGCCGCGCGAACGGCCCCTCGTTCAGCTCCTGCTCCTCGAACGCCAGCGTGAAGGTGTGGATTGGCTCGCTCGCCGCCTTCTGCGCCAGGTTGGCGACGGCCGAGGAGTCGACCCCCGCCGACAGGAAGACCGCGAGCGGTACATCGCTGGCGAGGTGGAGACGGATGCCATCCTCCAAGACGCGCGAGACCTCTTCCTCGTCGATGCCGGGTGCATCCCGAGCAGGCATCGCCCAGAAGTCGCCCGCACAGAGCACCTCGCCGCGACCGCTCAGCTCGATCATGCGCCCCGGCTCCACGAGCTCCACACCCTGCACCGCCGTGGAGGGACCTACAACGAAGCCATTCCAGACGGTGGAGACGACCGCATGCGGCTGCAGCCTCGGCTGGCCGAGGAGCCCTGAAGCCAGTAGGGCGCGCACCTCCGAGGCGAATGCGATCGACCACTCGCCGGCGGGATCGGGGTTGCGGGCCAGGTAGAGCGGTTTGATCCCCAGCGGATCGCGGGCGAGCAGGAGGCTGCGCCCATCGATGTCCCAGAAGGCGAACGCGAACATCCCGCGGAGCCATGGCAGGGCTGCGCGCCCATGCCGTGCCAGCGCCCGGAGGAGGACGGCCGTATCACCAGACGAGCCGAAGCTCTCGCCCTCCGCCCTTAGCCGCTCGCGCAGCTCGACGTAGCCGTAGATTTCACCATTGAAGACCAGCGCGTCGCCGGTGAAGGGATCCACCATGGGCTGGGCGCCCGCGGACGAGAGATCGAGGATGGACAAGCGTCGATGCGCCAGGAGCGCACCCCAGCCCCCCTCGTCTGCCGTCGATTCCCAGGTTCCATGGCCGTCGGGTCCCCGATGAAGCATGGCTCCATTCATCCGGCTGAGCGCCCTGCGGTTCTCGTCGTCGAGGCGCCCGATGATCCCCCCGATTCCACACATAGCGATCAACTCCTGGACTGCTGAGGGTTCGTTACTTTATTCGCGAACTATCGCGAAGCGAAGCCGAAGGCTATAGCAAGCGCCAACGAGCCCTGCGCGCGCAGCGCTCGAGAAGGGGTCGCTCCCGCCCCCGCGCTGGGGCGATCCCTTCAGGCTCTGAGACCCTGATCAGGACGGCCGCCAGCGAGGCCACGCGCCCGTGGCGACCGCCAGCTTGGCCGCGAAGACGGTCGCGAGGGCGGCGAGGATCTTGTACTGCGGAAAGTGCGAGCCGGTGTCGCCCCAGGACATCACCCCGCAAGAGACGATCGCAGACATGCACCCGAGGGCCAGCAGTCGTTCGTCGACCGAGCGGGCCATCCAATAGGATCGTACGGAGAGCAAGAGCACAGAAGGCAAGAACACCCACTGCGCGGTGAAGCCGAGGAGCCCCATCAGCATGAGCAGTCCGATGACCGTATTGTGAGGCCACTCTCGATATTCCACATAGCTGATCGCGTCATTGAACATGAACTCGGTATACTCTCCACCCAGGCCCTTCCCAATGAGGAAGGTCTCGCGCATCGAGACCGCGATGTTCCAGGTCTCGACCTCGCGCCAGTAGGCCGAGGTGTCGTGGGACGTGTCGGACACGCCTCTCAGGGTCCGGACCGGAGAGAAGATCGTGCTGCCGCTGTTCCACCCGACTGCGACGTAGATCGAGAGGATCGGGATGGCGACGAGGAGCAATCTAGTGACCTTGCGTTGCCAGCCCGAGAAGGGGCGGACCAGGTACGCGAAGAGAAATGAGAGAGCGATGATCACCCAGACGATCCGCCGATTGTTCTCTACACATCCCAGGGAGATTAGCCCCAACATGGCGACACCGGGGAGAATGAAGCGGCGTTGGGGGTTCTCCAGGTATCGAAAGATGATCAAGGTCCCGGCTGCCGCGAAGATCATCGAGTCGCCGTGGCTCATCGCCGATCGAAACATCCCACCGGTCTCCGCTCGTGCGACCTCCTGAACTATGTGCGCGATCACTCCCTTCGCACACGCGGCGAACACGATGATTCGTCCTAACGCCCTGGCGTCGCCTGGCCCTCGGTACGCGGCGATGAAGAGGACGACGAGCATCAGCGGATGGAGGAGGTTCCGCAATTTGTAGGGCGCAGCCGACCAGCCCCGAGAGAGGCCGACCACCTCCGCCAAGACGACGCCCGCCACATAGAGAATGATGAGATCGCGAATGACGCTCGCGGGCTCCACTCGACCCCACTCGTCGATTCGGGACCCCTTGGCGCTCCTGTAGGCTCGAATCCCGAGGAGCACGACAATCATGACCTCCATTCCAGAGAGCGAAAGGCCGGGGAGTGGGAGGGTCGAGTCGATCCGATAGTGGAAGAAGTCGCCCACCACCGCCAACGGCGACACCCAATTCCCTTGGGAGTCCTGCGTCTCGTCGATCGCCAGCATCAGCAGCAGGATCCCGGACACAGACCAGCGGAGAGGTAGAGCCATCAGCACGACCGCGGCCGTAACCAGCCCCATGGGGACCAGCGCGAGCACGGGATTGGCCCCGATGACCAACAGGGCGACTCCCGCCAGGCCGACTGCGCCCAACGCACCGTAATACCCGGCGTCGGCGAGGCTGGTCCGCATCTGGGGCGTGGACTGGGTCTGTACGGGCGCACTCATCCGGTCGGCTCCGAGGACCGCCGTACGATGCAAACGCTCGGCGGCATGGGCCACTCTCCGTACGGCACGGGGCTCCTGCTCCCATGCCAAGTTCCGCGCCCGTGCCCATAAAGAGCAGATGCTCCGTCCCGCAGCCGCCGAAAAAGATCTTTTGGAGCGGGAAAACACTGGCAAATCCGGCGGCGCGATCGCCCGGAACGCCGCCCATCTCATCGCGGGTCAAGTGGTGACCACCGTCCTGGCCGTGCTGCTGAGCGCTGCGTTGGGGCGCTCACTTGGAGCCACCGACTTCGGTCTGTTCTTCCTCGTGACCAGCATGGCCCAATTCGCGTTCGTGGTGGTCGAATGGGGCCAGCTCCAGTACGTGGTCCGCGAGGTCGCCAGGGCCCCCGGAAGGTCGGGCCTCCTGCTCGGAAGTACGCTGGTGCTCCGGATCGCGGGCACCGTCCTCCTCACCCTCCTCACTGTCCTCACCGCGTGGGCGTTCGGCTACGATCTCCGGACCCGTGGTCTGGCGGCGATGCTGATGGCTGGCATGCTCCCCTACGTCCTCGCGCAGGCGATCGCCCTTATCTTCCGCGGCCGTGAGCGGATGGACTACGAGTCTATCGTCTCCATGGTGAACAAGGCCGGAACCCTCAGCCTGACGCTCATCGCGCTCGGAATGGGGATGGGTCTCCCTGGCGCTTTCCTGGCCCAGGGAGTGGCAGGCCTGATCGCCCTCACTGCGGCGACGTTCTTCCTGCGCCGGCTGCTCCTGCCGACGCTCCGGGTGAGCTGGGGTGGGGTCAGGGAGATCGCGACAGGTGGCGCACCCCTCGTGGTGATGAGCGTGGCCGTCGCGAGCCAGTCGTATATTGAGGCCTTGGTCCTCTCCAAGCTGGGATCCCCGGAGTCCATCGGCTGGTTCGGCGCCGCCAAGGTCATCCTGGGGACCCTGATCGCCCCAGCCACGATTCTGGCCACGTCGGTCTACCCGCGACTCTCGCGGGCCGCCGACGACCCGCAGGCCTTTCGATCGGAGCTCCAGCTTGCGCTCCGTCCCCTGGTCGGGCTCGCGGTTCTCGCCGCGGTAGGAACCTATCTCTTTGCCGGCGGAGCGGTGCGCTTGATCTACGGCGAAGGTTCCTTCGGGCCCACCGCAAGGGTCCTGCAGGCGTACGCTCCGGGCTTGTTGCTGCTGTTCCTCGACGTCCTCCTCGGAGGCGCCGTCCTCGCGGCAGGGAGACCATTGCCTCTCGCCGTCGCCAAACTCGTCACGGTCGCCACCAGCACGGCGCTCGCCTGGCTGCTCGTTCCGCTGAGCCAGGAGCACTTAGGAAATGGCGGCCTCGGCATCGCCCTGGCCTTCTGCATCTGCGAACTCATCATGTTCCTCACCGCCATCAGGCTCCTTCCCCGCGGCACGATTCAGCCGGGCACGGTCTTGGATGCCGGGCGAGCGCTGCTGGCGGGCGTCGCTGTACTCATAGTATTTCTTTTCCTACCACCCCTACCGATGATGGCAGGCGCCCCTCTCTGCACCGTGGTTTTCCTCGGACTCTCTGCGACGACGGGACTCGTCCGAAGGAGCGAGCTCATCTGGTTTTGGTCGAAGCTGCGCCGACGCGGAGCCCCCGGGAGCTGAGAGTTCGGGAATTTTTCACGAGCTCTCGCGAAGCCGAAGGCGAGCAAACCTAAGAGACCCCGACGCGCGCATCGCCCGTGAAGGAATCGCTCCCGCCTCGCGCGGGGGAGATTCCTTCACAGGCTCCGACGCGAAGGCTGGCTCGATCGCTGACGCCTCGCAGCGACGCTGATCCACAAAGAGAGATCACCGAATCGCCCGCTCCTCATGCGGGAATGGTTCGGCGCCGGCCCGCAGTTTAGGGCCCACTTCGATTGCCCCGCGCGGTAGCCACCAAAACGGTGTGGCCACTCGATACCCGCGCCAGAGGAGGCCCTGAATGACCGCTCGTCCCCTTACTGGGATCGTTTTGCTTGGACTGCTCTTGCATGCATGCGGAGGTCAACCTTCCGCAAGCAAGCGACCGCCCGGTGGAGATCGTCCAGGAGACACCGAGATCCAGGTCCAACCCGCGGAGACCGTCATGGTCGCTGGGAGCAGCTTGCGCTTTGTCGCCTTCGCGGCCTCCGGGGACCCTGTTGAGGTCGATTGGTCCGTGCTGGAGTCGGCGGGAGGGAGCATCGACCCAGAGGGTCAGTACACCGCACCCTTCGAAGCCGGCACATTCACGATCCAGGCGACGACGACCGGCTCCGTCTCTTCGGTGGCGACTGCACGCGTAACCGTCGTGGAGGACGATCAGCCGGCCCCGGTGGTCGTCTCGATCGATCCCGCGAACGGCCGCGTCTCGGTCCGCGGTAGCCTGCAGCTCCATGCGACCGTCCGGGGGGCAGAAGACACCAGGGTCGAGTGGTCCGTACTCGAGGCGGAGGGCGGTGCCATCGACGAGTCGGGGACGTACACCGCCCCGGCGGCGACCGGATCGTTTACTGTGCGCGCGACCAGCGTCGCGGATCCGATTGCCTCGACAGAGGCTCGTGTCGAAGTAGTCGAAGGTGTCGCGATCACGATCTCACCCCAGAACCCCATGGTGGAGGTCTCTCAGCACCAGCTCTTCGAAGCCCTCATCTCTGGAACCGATGATCAGGCCGTCGTTTGGTCGGTGGTCGAGGCCGAAGGTGGGACCATCACCGAGGAGGGCGCGTATACCGCTCCGGCGTCGGAGGGGATCTTCCACGTAGTCGCGACGAGCGTAGCCGATCCGAGCTCCAGCGCCTCCACCGCAATCGACGTCCGTGCTCCTGGGGAGGTTCGAATCGAGCCAGGCGAGGCGAGCGTCGAAGCCGGGGACCATCTGACGTTTCACGCGACGGTCACCGGCTCCACCGATCAGAGGGTAGCCTGGTCGGTGGTAGAGCCTGGAGGCGGCAGCATCAACGCCGCCGGGACCTATACCGCCCCCTCCATCCAGGGAACCTTCCACGTGATGGCGACCAGCACCGCCGACTCGAGGAGGTCCAGCACTGCGACGATCTTCGTCTCCGAAAGGGCTCCGAGCGACGTCAGCATCCTCCCCGCGGATCGCCGCACCGAATGGAACCCGGGCATCCCCGGAGGGATCCCTCGAGATCGCAATACGTTCACGACGCTCTCCAGCCTGGTGGGCGACGGCGAGGGTGACTCCTCCGCCATGATCCAGCAGGCCATTGATGCCGCGGGGGCAGCGTACCAGTCCAGCGGTGTGATCCAGGAGATCGTGCTGCCTGCTGGCACCTTCCGCTTCACGAACACGATCTCGCTGAACCGCTCCGGCGTGGTCCTCCGCGGGCAAGGAACCACGACCCGCTTGCGCTACGACGGAGACGAGAACGCACCTGCGTTTGCCCTGGGGCGAGAGCGCTGGGGTGATTATTCCGCCATGCGGGGCCCCTGGGCCCTGGTCGCGGATGGAATCAAGGGAAGCAAGCAGATCACCATCTCCGCTTCGGACGCTGCCAACATTCAGCCCGGCGACATCCTCGGCATCGACGAGGAGGACGACCCCTCCTTCGTAAGGTTGGGGGATGGGTGGTACGGAAAGCGCCAGGCGAACGCGGACACCCACGGCCCGGCTCTGCGGGGCGCCGGGCTGTATCGCTCGGTGGGGACCATGATCCTGGTGACGGACAAGGTCGTCGCCGGCGGGGACGCCACCATCACCCTGGCCGATCCGATGCACATGGGCTTTCGGACGTCGAACCACGCGCAGATCTTCCACATCTCCACCCCTCGCAGCGGGTTCGGAGAAGTCCAGTTGAGTGGGCTCGAGAGCCTCTATCTGACCGGCGGTACGATCAGCACGAACAACGTGTCGTACTGCTGGATCGATGGCCTCGAAGTGGACGGAAACCCGGGGACCCCCAACATCGGCTCCTATACCCAGCCGGGAGGGATCTCCGGACACTCCATCGAGCTCTTCCACGCCTACCGATGCGAGGTCCGAGGCAGCTACATCCATCACAGCCGCCATATTGGTCAGGGAGGAGGCTCCTACCTCGTCACGCTGAGTGGATACACCTCCGAGTCCCTCATCGAAGACAACATCATCGTCTTCGGGAACAAGCCTGTCGTGGGCAACATGATGGGAGGCGGTAACGTGATCGCGTACAACTACGTCGACAATGCGAGAACAGACAGCGCCACCTGGCAGGAGGGCGCCATCGACCTCAACCACCTGAGCTTCAGCCACAACGCCCTCGTCGAGGGGAACTGGACCGCGAACATGGGGGCCGACACCACCCACGGAAACTCGGGTTGGCACGTCTTTCATCGCAACTTTGCGACGGGACAGAACTCCGCTCCGGTCTACGGCTCCTACCCCTACACCAGCGGCGCCCCGGATTCGTCGTTCAGGCGCGCGGTGGGCGTCGACGGCTACACTCGGGAGACGACGTTCATCGGCAACGTGCTGCATGCCGGCACCGGCGCCGGCGTGTATCAGGTCGATCATTCCGCTGGCCCCAGGCTGGATGAGGCCGCCGTCTGGCGAATCGGCGGAGGCGTGGATGGGGGCGGAGACAACCTGGACGATGGGACGACGCTCTCGCTCCTCTACCGGCACGGAAACTGGGACTCCGTCACGAATGGCGTGGTCTGGGACTCGACCAATACCAACCACACGCTGCCCGATTCACTCTATTTGACGTCGAAGCCCGCGTTCTTCGGCTCCCACCCCTGGCCCTGGGTGAATCCCCTCGGTCAGACCGCGGGCGAGCGCGTAGGAACCTTGCCCGCCAAGGCGCGGTACGACGCGATCCGCGAGGATCGGTGACAGCGCCCGACCGAGGAGGCCGAACTGCATAGCCTGCCTACTGCGGCGCTATGCAGTACGGCCTCCTAAGGATCCTCCTTTTTGTCGCGGCGCCTCTTCCGAGCATCCATGATCACGGGCAGCGGGAAGCTGTCCTCGATCTGCCAGCGCTCGATGATGCGCCGTTGTCGGAGGTCGGCGGCTGCGGAGATGAAGAACGCGAAGGCCAGACCGCCTAGCAGTCCCCCCAGCGAGAAGATGAGCGGGTAGGGCTTGATGGGTCCACGGGGCAGCTTCGCGGGCGATACCACGCTGTAGCGGTGGCTGAACGCTGCCTCTGCGAGCTCCTGCTCGACCTTTACGCTCTGGATGCGGTTTTGCAGCTCGGCGTGCTGCCTCAACAGGTTCTCGAGCTCGCCACGCTCGAAGTCCAGCCGCGGATCTTCTCGATCCAGCCGGAGTCTGGCCTGGAGGAATGGTTCGACGGCCGCAGACGGAGGCGATGACCCCGCTCCTCGCTTGGCGATCTCACGCGCCAGCTCCTCGATGCCGCTCTTGAGCTCATCGATCCGCGGAACCGGTTCGGAGAGCGCCTTCAGAGCGCGGCGGGTGCTCTTGATGATCGGATGTTCGTCGGCGTAGATGAACTCCTGCTGCAGGAGCTCGGCCTGAAGCTCTGCGATCCGCCGAAGGCGGGTTCCTTCCATCTCCTCGAGCGAGCGATTCTTGGCCGCGAGCTCGACCTGGAGCTTCACCACCTCGGCGTCGGGCGCGGACGCGAGATGATCCCCCCGGGGCGGCCGAGGTGCGCCAATCCCCAGCTGCTGCTGCTTCTTCCCGAAGCCGTCGATCGACACCTCGATGTCGCGCTCCAGCTGTACCCGCTGTGCCTCGAGGACATGGACCGCTTCACCGACGGCATCGACCTCCGAGGAGCGGCGAGCCCTGAGGAAGCTCTCCTGGGTGGCGCTCACGATCTGCCTCGCCAACTCCGCGTCCCACCACTGGAGGGTGATCGCCAGCGTGCCCTCGCTACGAACCTCCACCCAGAGGCGCTGCTCGAGGCCCTCGATCAGCCCCGCCTCCAGATCCTCCCGCTTCCGGGCCTCGCCCCGCATGAGCCCGAAGACCCAATCCTTTACGCGGACCGCCCAGGGGCGCTTCTCCAGGTACTGGTCCACGAAGTTCGTCTTCGCGAGGATCTCGTGGAGGTTCTCCCGACTCAGGAGCAGGTCCCGGGCAGCATGCGTGGCATCCAGCACTCTTCCCGTTGCGATGGGCGCCAGCGCGCTCGCCTCCGGATATCCGGCGAGCAGCGTGGCCTGGACCTGGTACCGAAATGGGACCACCACGATGGCTGCGCAGGAGAGGCCGAATACGACAATGAAGGCGCGGATCGCCAGCGATTTATGGCGACCGGGTGCCCTCAGGACGAATCCGACCCAATGAGCGATCGTCTTCCACCCGAAGAGGTCGTATTCGGACGGCGGTACATCGGCAGGGGCGGACTTGTCTTCGTCATTCATGGGTTCGAAGGCTACACATCGGTCCATTCCGGATGCAACGCCCATCACCGCCCTGAGCTGCGTGAGGTCGACCGCCGAACAGCTCATTCGGGTGGTCTTCCATCGACGAGTCCAGTCGAGGTTAATCAGACCACATGACCTGCCGCCCCGCAGGGGGGCTTTGATAAAGCTCCGGATATGCATCCTTCGCGCGGCTGGCTGCTCCAGCGCTCCCACCAGGCGCGGAGGCTCTTGCATTCCGATCGCCGTCTCGAGCGCCCCATCCGAACTGTCTATCATTTCTCCCAGACCGGGCCCCCCGGTCGTCGTCCCGACGCTGGGCTCGCCGGAGCCCGTGGCTATCGTTCCACGGCAACCCTTTGCGCCTGTTCCGTGGAGCCACGCACATGCCGTCCCGGTCCCATCGCTCGAGTGCCCGGTGGCTTGTCCCCACCCTTCTGCTCCTCGCCCTCGCAGGTCTATCCCTGCAGGGCTGCGCTTCCAACCTGCCCTACGTGTGGGTCGACGAGACCCCCGCAGGTCACAGCGATCCCGACGAATATCGCCTTACGGCGCGTGACGTGATCAGCGTGCGCGTCTGGAACCAAGACGCCATCTCCACGGAGCGGGAGCGGATCCGGGAAGACGGGCGGATCTCGCTACCATTTCTCAGGGACGTCCGCGTGGTCGGGATGACGCTCAACGACCTCAGCGACAGACTTCAGAAGGACCTCCAGGTCTTCATCGTCGATCCCGTCGTGACCGTCACCCTGGTGGAACCCGGTCCGCTGAGCGTCTCGGTGCTCGGCGAGGTCACGACCACGGGGACCTTCTCGATGCTGCGGCCCTCCGGCGTGCTCCAGGCAATCGCGGCTGCCGGAGGAGTCTCGCAATATGCCGACCTCGAGGGCATCTACGTGCTCCGCCGCCTCAACCCCTCCGCCCCTCCGACGAGGATTCGCTTCCGCTACCGCGACCTCTCCAGCGGCGGAACCCGAGCCGCAGGCTTTCTCCTGCAGAGCGGCGACATCGTCGTCGTGGAGTGACCTTGGGCGCGGCGCTCCTCGTTACCGCTACGATCTTCGCGCTCGGACCGTTGGGAAACGTGGACCTTCAGGCCAGCGTCCGATCGACCTCGAACCTGCGGCTGATCTCCGAGCAGGCGATGCCCGACCAGCCCGGCCCATGGCAGGACCGCAGCCTCGCGGAGCTCGGATTTACGCCCCGCCTCGTGCTGGTGAACGATGCACGGCTGCGTATCAGCCTTGCCTACGCTCCCAGCTTGCGCGTGCCCTACGAGAGTTCATCTTCCGCCGTCCGCGATGGCGAGCTGAGCTCTCCAGTGGATCGAACGACCCTGCTGCACAACGCCGAACTTCGTGCCGAGCGTGCACTGGGAAAATGGACCTTGCGCAGCAGAGCGGGCGCGTCGTACGGGGACTTCGATCCGTTCGATCGCGGCGCGACGCCGGGTCAGCCTGTGCCGTCCATGACCCACATTCCGTATCAGTCCTACGCCATCGGCGCGGGATTTACGACGCTCCCCTTGCGCCGAGTGTCGCTCGCCGTCGACGCGCTCGCTTCCATGAGCGGCGGCCGCGGCCAGGTGGCGGAGGAGACGCTCCCGCTTCAGAGGGATCTGCGCCTCGACAGCGCGCTCGACTTCGAAGCCACGCGCAGGTCCTCCTATACTGCGCTGCTCTCCTTCGCCGCCGCCCGCGTCGATCGAGCCGGTGATGCGGCCATGGTACGAGCGGGTGGACGCTGGACGCGGTCGCTTACACGGCAGCACACCCTGCGCCTCTCCGCGGGCGCCGTGACGGCGTTCGAAAGGGCCGCACCCAGCGGGGAGCAGTTGGAATCGGCTCGGAGCGGGAGCGCGCGGTCGACCTCCAACACCGGGCCCTGGGCCCAGGCTTCATTCGCGTACACGCCTGGCAACCTCCGGACCTCGTTTGCACTTACCGTCGGAGCCGAGCCGGCCATCGATCGCATCAGCGGCGCCGTGGACTACCGCGGGTATCTCGAGGCTGGTTCGACCTGGTCACCAGTACGGAACTGGCAATTCGCGCTCTCCGGCTACGCTGCCGACCTGGAGCCATGGCTCGGAAATGAGGTGCGGCAAAGCACCCGCACCTGGTTGACCGAACTTCGGCTCCGGGCCACCCGAAACCTCGGGCGCCAGGTGACCCTGGGCGCAGCCATTGCGTCGACACGGCAAGACAGCGGCCGGACGGACCTCGCGAGTTTTCGCGAGCTCACCGGCATGCTGGAGCTGAACGCGACGATGGCCCCCTGACTTGTGACCAGCGGAATCCGCCCCGCCTGTGACAGCCAAGGGAGGCCGCAGGACCGGCAAAGACCTCCTCGATGCGCCGGGCAAGCCCTTGCCTCGAATCGCAGCCACGCTGGATCCGACGGGCACGATGGCCCCCGCGCCACGCCCGATTTGTGGGAGTGCCGACCAAGAGCAGCATCCGCAGTCTATCTATGCCTGCCTTCCTGCGGGCAAAGAAGCCATGAAGCGGGAGTCCAGCCATGGATGAGAACTGCGCTGCGCCTGCAAATCGCTACGTGCTCATCTCCCCCTGCCGAAACGAGGCGGACTACATCCGCCGCACCCTCGACAGCGTGTCAGCGCAGACGGTGCAGCCGGCGCTCTGGATCATCGTGGACGACGGATCCACGGACGCCACACCTCAGATCCTCGAGGAGTACAAGAAGAGGCTCCCCTACCTCCAGGTCTACCGACGGGCCGACCGCGGCCGCCGCGAGGTGGGGCCCGGGGTGATCGAGGCCTTTTATGACGGCCTGGAGCGGGTGAAGCTCGAGGACTTCGACTACCTCTGCAAGCTCGACGTGGATCTCGATCTGCCCGAGCGCTACTTCGAACTCCTCATCGCCCACATGAGTGCCAATCCCCGCCTGGGGACGTGCTCCGGCAAGCCATGGTTCCACCACCCGGCAACTGGCAAACGAGTTCCGGAGAGCTGCGGCGACGAGATGTCGGTGGGCATGACCAAGTTCTACCGGGTCGCTTGCTTCCAGGAGATCGGCGGCTTCGTGCGGCAGGTGATGTGGGACGGCATCGACT
>JBEBXK010000025.1:0-53017 GCA_040391605.1 Vulgatibacter incomptus | reverse complement strand
ACTTCGGGAGGATCAGTCTGCGCCTGGTAGCGCTCATCAAATGGGCGGAGCCCGTACTGAGGCGGAGAGCAAACCATCGGCGCCCACTGAGGGGGCGCCGGCCTGGGTCCGTGGGGAGGGGGGTGGACTTCGGGAGGATCAGTCTGCGCCTGGTAGCGCTCATCAAATGGGCGGAGCCCGTGCCTGAGGCGGAGAGAAACCATCGGCGCCCACTGAGGGGGCGCTGGCCTGGGCCTGAGGTGGAGGGGTGCGGAAGTTCCCGTAAGGCGCCGCCGGGAAGCGGGGCGGCGGCCCGGGAGGGGCATGGGCGCTCATGGACGCGTAGGGCTGGTGGGGCTCGTGGTCTGCCTGGTGCTGCCGGCAGGGGGGCGGGCGGTGGAGCCGGGAGAGGAGCCTGTCGAGACGGAGCAGCTCCCTCCCTATGCTCGGGAGGAGATGGAGGCGGCGCAGGAGGCGCAGTCGCCGGGGGCGGAGCGGCGCGAAGAGAAGCCTCGATCCCAGACGGCGCCGTCCGGTCAGGTGGAGCTCGAGGACTTCTTTCGAGAGCTCTCTCCGTTTGGGCGCTGGGTCGACACACCCGAATATGGATACACCTTTGTTCCGACCCGCCAGCTCCACGTGGATGGGTGGCGCCCGTATCTCTTCGGCCAGTGGGCCTGGACCGATTTCGGCTGGACCTGGGTCTCCGACGAGCCCTTTGGGTGGGCGACGTACCACTACGGGCGTTGGACGTTCAGCTCGACCTACGGTTGGATCTGGATCCCGGGCTATACCTGGGGTCCGGCCTGGGTGGTGTGGAGGTTCGGCCCGGATGCTATCGGCTGGGCGCCCCTCTACCCGGGGTTCTTGACCTTCACTCCCGACTTTCCGTTCTTCGTGGATGATTGGATCTTCATCGCACCTGCATTCTTTTTCGCGCATCCGTGTGATCGATTCTTCTTTCGCAGAGACGCGGCCCGCCACTTCGCAGAGACGCGCTTCGCCCGGAACTTTCGGGAAGGGGGCAGGGGGAGGGTCTTCGCCGGACCGCCGCGCCGCTTCGTGGAGGCGCACGGCTCCGGACCGGTGCGGCCGGCGCGGATCGTCGCCGTCGATTCGCCTCGCGCTGCGGGGATCGTGAAGGGGCCCCAGGGGAGACCCGAGGAGCTTCGGAGCTTCCGCCCGCCTCAACGGCAGACGCCGGGAGGTGCCGCGCCCCATCCGTCTGCGGTGGGATCGGGGCTGGTGGCGCCGCGCCTCAGCCCTTCGGGGCGGGTGCATCTCCCGGTGGCGAAGGGGGAGGCCGCTGCCGAGCGCCCCGTCGCCCCGCCACCGGCAGAGCAGGGGCCGAGCTCCCGCGGGCCTGGCGGGATCCCGTCGGGTGGTGCACCACACGGGCCTGCGACCCCGCCACCTCCCGGCCAGCCTCCCCCGGCGCGCAGAGCCCCGTCGGGGGAGACCCCGCCAGCCGAGCGGCCACCGGCGCGCACCGCACCTCCGCCGGGAGGCGCCGCGCCGGGAGAAGCGCCGCCTCGGACGGCACAGCCGGGGGGCAGAGCTCCCCCGAGTGAGCGGCCACCGGCGGGAGGCACCGCACCCCGAGAGACCCAGCCGCCGGCAGGGACAGCCCCGCCGCGAACGGCACAGCCGCCTGCTGAGACACCGCCCTCGCGAACTGCGCCGCCGCCGATCGAGGGGCCCCCGCCGCGAACGACACCGCCGCCCGCCGAGACACCGCCCTCGCGAACTGCGCCGCCGCCGATCGAGGGGCCGCCGCCGCGAACGACACCGCCGCCTGCCGAGACACCGCCCTCGCGAACTGCGCCGCCGCCGATCGAAGGGCCGCCGCCGCGAACGACACCGCCGCCTGCCGAGACACCGCCCTCGCGAACTCCGCCTCCACCTGCCGAGGGTCCGCCGTCGGGTGAGGCGCCACCCCCGCGATCGGCACCACCGCCGAGCCAGGCACCGCCGCCATCGCGATCGCCGCCAAGTGAGGCACCGCCAGCGGGGGAGGAGCATCCGCCGGAAGGCAATCCTCCCGAGGGGCCTCCGGGTGGGGGGCGCGCTCCCGGAGGGGCGCCTGGGCCCAGGGGGCCGCCTGGCGGATCACATGGGGGAGGGCATCGGTAGGTCGACAGACTTGAGGTGTCTGCCTGTTGAGCCGATCCGCGGGCTATGCGGGCCTGACGGATCGGATCCACCCAGGGGCCGACCTCCTTGGTGAGGCATCGGTAGGTCGACAGACTCGAGGTGTCTGCCTGTTAGACAGATCAGCTGGCCTTATGGGCCTGGGGGATCTGCTCGGGGCACTCCACGCGTAGGCCGACGTCTTTGAGGAGGCCGTCGGAGATGGAGTAGACCCAGCCGTGAACCGTGAGATCGGCCCCGCGCTTCCAGGCGTCGCGGACGACGGTGGTGCGGCAGACGTTGGCGACCTGGGCGGCGACGTTGAGCTCGCAGAGGCGGTTGGCGCGGGCGTCGGGATCGGCGATGGCGTCGAGCTCGTTGCGATTGCGGATGCGTACGTCGCCGATGTGGCCGAGCCAGAGATCGCTGAGGCCCACGCTATCCTCGTTCATCGCGGCCCCGATGCCGCCGCAGCCGTAGTGGCCACAGACGATCACGTCGCGGATCCCCAGGACGTCGATCCCGTATTGGAGGACGCTCAGGCAGTTGACGTCGGTGTGGACCACCACGTTCCCGACGTTGCGGTGGACGAAGATGTTGCCGGGCATCCGGCCCAGCAGATGGTCGGGGGGAATGCGGCTGTCGGAGCACCCGATCCAGAGGAGCTCGGGGTGCTGCTGGTCGGAGAGCTTCTCGAAGAAGGAGGGATCTCGATCGCGCATGCGCGCGGCCCACTCGCGATTGGCTTTGAAGCATTCGCTCAGGCTTCTCATAGGTCCTCGTCGGGGCTGGAGTTGGGCGAAGCTAACACGCCGTAGCGGGGGCGTTGGGATCATCCTTCGACGGCGACCGCCTGGGTCTGGGCCCTGCGCCGGAAGATCCTCGCGGAGATCAGGATGCCGAAGCCGAGGATGGCGGCGGCGGAGAAGAAGGGGGCGACGTCGCTGCCGTATTGAAAGGCGAAGCCGCCGATGAGCGGGCCGAGGACCCGCGCCAGGCTGCCCATGCTCTGGTTGACGCCGAGGATCTGCCCCTGGGCGTGGGCGGGGGCCTGCCGGGAGACCAGGGCGGTGAGGGCGGGGGATCCCATGCCGTGCCCGACCGCGAGGACGGAGCAGGCGACGAGGAGGCCCATCTTGCCCTGGACGGCGGTGAGGAAGAGGAGGCCGGCGGTGAGGACGACCGTGCCGATCAGGAGGATGGCCGCCTCGCTCACCCATTTGCGCAGGGGGTGGACGACCCCGCCCTGTACGAGAGCCAGCACGATGCCGATGAAGGCGAAGAGGTAGCCGTTCTCCTTGGCGTCGTAGCCGAAGCGACTGTGGGTGAAGAGGGCGAAGGTGGTCTCGAGCTGGGCGAAGGCGACGGTGGTGAGGAAGAAGAGGAGGAAGAGGAAGGGCAGGACCGGATGGGAGAGGGAGCCCTTGAAGGCCTCGAGCCGGGAGCCGCGGCGGAGCCTGGCCTTCTCCCTTGCCTCGGGGGGGAGGGACTCGGGGAGGTTGAACCAGGCGAGGACCAAGTTGAGGGCGGAGAGGGCGGCGGCGGCGAGGGCCGGGGCGGCGAGGGAGATGGTGGCGAGGAGGCCGCCGACCGCGGGGCCGAGGACGAAGCCGAGGCCGAAGGCGGCGCCGATGAGGCCCATGCCCTTGGTCCGCTCCTCCGGCGGCAGGATGTCGGCCATGTAGGCCTGTGCCGTGCCGATGTTGGCGTTGGCCATGCCGGCGAAGGCCCGGGCCAGGAAGAAGATCACGAGGTTGGTGGAGGCGGAGAAGAGCAGCATCGCCACCACGTTTCCGGCGATGGAGACGAGAAGGACTGGACGCCTACCCACGCGATCGGAGAGGCGGCCCCACAGCGGCGCGAAGAGGAACTGCATCCCCGAGTAGGCCGTCATGAGGATGCCGACCTGGAAGCCGGTGGCGCCGAGGTCGGTAGCGAAGAAGGGGAGGAGGGGGATGACGAGGCCGAAGCCCAGCAGGTCGAGAAAGATCGTCAGGAAGATGACGAGAAGGGGCGATCTTCTCCGCAGCATTCGTTCCTCGTGGTGGGTGCCGTCGTCTGTGAACGTCCGGGGCGATCGAGGCGTTCCCCACGCCCGGCTCGCGGCCTCTTTATGAGATAGCTCCATATCGGACCGATGGTCGCTTGGCACGCGGAAGTTGAGGCGAGCTGGCTGGCAGGCCCGCAGCTCCGCCGGACGGCAGCGGCTCTCGCCGCCGTGGCGGCTCGTCTCGTCGGGAGCTGAAAATTACCGTCCCAGCGCCCGCTCTGCTCGTAGCCACGCAGCCGGAGCTTCAGCTCGGCGACACCCCGCAGGGCGGTGGTTTGACAATGCGATTTTCCAGCGTTAGCCAAGGAGTCTGCGGCTTGACCCCATCGGATGAAGGCGATACCTGTCCGGCCGATCCCCGTCGAGAGGTCCGCGTCCGGGGTTCGCCCCGGGACTGATCGGGGCGCGCCGACGGTCAGGAAATGCGGCGCTCTTCGAGCGTCGATGGCAGCAGCAAGGCAGTGGAGGTCCCGAAGAATTGAGCACCGTCGCCGCAGCAGGGGGAATCGAAGCCGTCCACCCGGGCCTCCTCCGCGACCTCGTGGCTCTGACCAAGCCGCGGATCACGACGATGGTGGTCTTTACGTCGGCGGGTGGTCTGTGGCTGGCGCCCGAGCGTCCGTCGTGGTGGGTGTCGGCGCTGGCGATCCTGGCCACCGCCATGGTGGTGAGCGCGGCCAACGCGCTGAACTGCTACCTGGAGCGCGACACCGACGCGCTGATGAATCGCACCAGGCGCAGGCCCCTGGCAGCCGGCCGCCTCGCGCCAGGCACCGCCCTGATCTTCTCGCTGGGCCTCGCCGTCGTCTCCCTGACGATCCTGCTCTTCGCCGTGAATCCGCTGGCGGCGCTCCTCGCCTTCATCGCCCTGGTCAGCTACGTCTGGATCTACACGCCGATGAAGCGGATGAGCTCCGACGCCCTGCTGGTCGGCGCGGTCCCCGGCGCGCTCCCACCGCTGATCGGCTGGGTGTCGGCGACGAATCGCATCGACCTGCCTGGGGTGGTGCTCTTCGCGATCCTCTTCATATGGCAGCTCCCCCACTTCCTGGCCATCGCGATCCTCTGCAAGGAGGACTACGCCAGGGGAGGACATAAGGTCTTCCCGGTGGTCCGCGGCGAGCGCTCGGCCAAGCGTTGGGCGGTGGGCTACGCCGTGGCGCAGCTCGCGATCTCCCTGCTGGCGGTGCCGGTCGGGTTGGCGGGATGGTTCTACGCGGTGGTGGCGACGCTGGCGGGCGGGGCCTTCCTGGCTTACGCGATCTACGGCCTGCGTCCGGATCAGGGGATCCCCTGGGCCCGTCGGCTGATGCTGGGCTCGGTGCTCTACCTCGGGGTGGTCTTCACCGCGCTGATGGTGGGGGCTCCTTGAGAGCGGGCCTCGCCCTCATTGGCGCCGGGACGCTCCTCGCGGCGGTCGTCGCATGGCTCACTCTGAGTATGCGTTCCGATCCACTGCCCTCGCTCTACCCCATGCCGGCCTTCGATCTGGTCAGCGAGCAGGGGGAGCCGTTCGCCTCCAGCGAGCTCTGGGGCGAGGTGGTGGTGGCCAACTTCATCTTCACCAACTGCCCGACGGTCTGCCCCATGCTCACCGCCGAGATGGCCAAGCTGCAGGGCCGCCTCGCAGCGCAGCCGGGGATCCACCTCCTGAGCTTCTCGGTGGATCCCAAGAATGATACCCCGGAGGTGCTCGCGGCCTACGGCGAGAAGTTCGGGCAGGATCCGGGCCGCTGGACCTTTCTGACCGGAGAGCTCGCCGCGATCAACGAGGCGGTGGAGAAGGGCTTCAAGATCGGGATGCAGGGCGCCGACGATCCCGAGGCCACGGCCTTCGACATCGTCCATGGCGAGCACTTCGTCCTGGTGGACGCCAACGGGGTGATCCGCGGCTATTATCGGCCGGAGCCCGAGGCCTTCGATCGGCTGGTGGAAGACGCCACCCGCCTCGCCAAAGAGGTGGCGCGGCGATGAGCCTCGAACTGCATCCCCTGCTCAACGCCTGCCTGAACGCCACCTCGGCGATCCTGCTCTTCTGCGGGTTCCGGGCGATCAAGCTGGGGCGCAAGGCGCAGCATAAGCGCTTCATGCTCGGCGCCTTCGCGGCCTCGACGGTCTTCCTGGCCTCGTATCTGCTGCGCTTCGCCATCTCCGGCACCACCCGCTTCCCGGGGGAGGGTGGCTGGAAGCTCGCGTATCTCCTCGTGCTGGGCAGCCATATGTTCCTGGCCATGGGGCTCTTGCCCATGGTCCTGCGGACGATCTGGCTCCCCTGGACGGGGCGCTTCACCCAGCATCGCAAGCTGGCGCGCTATACCTTCCCGATCTGGGCCTATGTCTCGATCACGGGGGTCGCCGTCTACTTGATGCTCTATCACCTGCCGTCACTTCTCTAGGCGCGCTTGTCATGGGTGAGGTCCTGCGCCTCCCGGACTCCGACCCGGACGGTCGGAGATCCATGGGGGTGACGCTCTATCTGATCGCCTCGGCGCTGATGTTCGGCGGCCTGCTGATGCTCTTCGCGATGCTGCGCGGGCAAGCGAAGGCATGGCCCCCCCTGGGAGCAGGCGCGCTGCCCCGGCTGCTGCCGGCGCTGGCGACGGCGCTGGCGGTGTCGATCACGCTCACCTTACGGCGGGCGTCGCGGGACATCGTCGCGGCCCGGCTGGTGCATCTGCGAGGCAGGCTCTCGGCGGCGATTATCCAGGGGGCGATCTTCGCCGCGGTGGGCACGACGCTCTGGATCTCGATGGCGATCGGAGGCTACCGGGCCAACGATCCGCTGGGCGGTCTGCTCTATCTGCTGCTGAGCGTCTACGGCATCCACGTGCTCGGCGGCCTCAGCCTGCTGAGCTGGATCCGCCGCGGTGTCATCGCCGGCCGCTACCACGCCCGCAACTCGATCCATCTTCGGCTGGTCGCGCGGCTCTGGTACTTCCTCTCCGCCTGCTGGCTCGCGCTCTACCTCCTCCTCTTCGTCATTTGAGCCTCCCTAGGAGACTGTTGCAGGTACCCACAACAGCCTCCTAGCGGTCGCCGCTCGTGGGGCGGAGGGGCGGGGGATCGCATGCAGGAGCGGCGTGGCGTTGCGACCATTGGAGGAGCGCCGTCGCGAGCGCGACGGACGACGGACGACGGCCCAGAGGGAGGGAACGACGAGGATGGAGCAGGACATCGAGGGGCTGGTGGTACGTGAAGGCGAGGCGAACGAGGTACGGCTGCCCTCGAACGAGGTGGGGCGCCGTCAGCCCGGAGAGGGGCGGCAGCACGAGGAAGAGGGCGGCTTCGTCTCGGTCTCGGAGGCGATGCGGCGGATCTTCGAGATGGTCGACAGGATCGCCAACGCCGACGTCCCCGTGATGATCCGGGGGGAGTCCGGGGTGGGCAAGGAGGTGGTGG
Source organism: Vulgatibacter incomptus (assembly GCA_040391605.1). Classification (GTDB taxonomy): domain Bacteria; phylum Myxococcota; class Myxococcia; order Myxococcales; family Vulgatibacteraceae; genus Vulgatibacter; species Vulgatibacter incomptus_A. The sequence continues at coordinate 45,459 of JBEBXK010000025.1, read as the reverse complement.
CCCGGGCGATTCACGATCGCAGCGATCGCGCCTCGGCGCCCTTCGTGAAGATCAACTGCGCCGCCATCCCGTCGGAGCTGCTGGAGAGCGAGCTCTTCGGACACGAGCGGGGATCCTTCACTGGCGCCTACGCGGAGAAGCCGGGAAAGTTCGAGCTGGCCCACGGAGGGACGATCTTCCTGGACGAGCTGGGGGAGATGCATATCTCGCTACAGGCCAAGCTTCTCCAGGTGCTGCAGGACGAGGAGTTCTACCGGGTGGGAGGCAAGAAGCGGGTCCACGTCAACGCCCGGGTGGTGGTGGCCACCAACCGCGAGCTCGAGGAGGAGATCGAGCGGGGCCGGTTTCGCGAGGATCTCTACTACCGGCTCAACGTCATCAGCGTGCGGGTGCCGCCGCTGCGGGAGCGGCGGGAGGACATCGAGCCGCTGGTGGAGCTCTTCGCCCAACGCTACGGCGAACGCTACGCCTCGGGGCCGCCCGAGATCCGGCCGGAGATCCTGCGGCGCTTCCAGGAGCATAGCTGGCCGGGCAACGTCCGGGAGCTCGAGAACATGGTGCGCCGCCTGGTGGTGCTCGGCGACGATAGCCTGGTCCTCGAGGAGCTGGCGGTGCGGGGGGGCGGCAGGGCCGAGGTGGCGCCGCCGGCGGTGGCGAACGAGGGGCTCAAGACGATCGCCAGGCGGGCGGCGATGCTCGCCGAGCACGACGCCATCGAGCAGATGCTGAAGGTGACGGGCTGGAACAAGCGCAAGGCAGCGGCGCGGCTGCAGATCAGCTACAAGGCGCTGCTCTATAAGATCAAGGACTGCGGGATCCGGGATCCACGGCTGGAGCACGCGGCGGAGGGGGAGTAGGCCGAAGGTGGAGATCGCCTACGTCAACTACGGCTTCCTGAGCGGGGTCACCCAACGGGTGGCCGCGGGCCTCGAAGCGCGGGGTCATCGGGTGGAGTCGGTGAACGTCATCGGCCCCCTGGAGTACCGCGATCCCGCCACGGGGCGACTGCGCCTCGATGGCGACGTCGCCTGGAACCTGGCGCTGGCCACCTGGCGCTTCGGGAGGGCGAGCCTCCACCACCGCTGGAACACCGGCTTCGCCTTCGACGCTCATAGCCGCCACGCGGGGCGGCGCCTCGCCGGGATCGGGGCCGACGCGATCCTCCAATCCGGGGCCCTCTTCGCGCCGGGGGAGCCGCCCCCGTTGCCCTATGTGCTCCTGCTGGACAACACCCGGCGGCTCGCGATGGAGCGCCCGGCGGAGCCCAGCGCGAATCTCCCGGCGCCGCCGGACTACGGCGAGGGCTGGCGGCAGAGAGAGCAGGCGCTCTATCGGGGGGCCGCGGCCATCGGCACCTACTCCCGGCGCGTGGCGCGATCCCTCGAGCTGGACTACGGCGTCGACCCTTCGCGGCTCGACGTGGTCGGTGCCGGGGCCAACGTCTTCCCCGACGAGGTGGCGCGGGACGACGACGGCGAGACCCTCCTCTTTGTCGGGACTCGCTTCGATCTCAAGGGGGGGCCGGTGCTGCTCCGTGCCTTCGATCGGATCCGACGGCGCCGCCCCAAGGCGCGGCTGATCGTGGTGGGGCCCACGGGCCCGCTGGCCTTGCCCCCCGGCGCGACGCATCTGGGCTACCTGCCGGCGGAGCGGCTCCCCTCGCTCTTTCGGGAGGCGACGGTCTTCGTGCTCCCCACCCTGCGGGAGGCCTTCGGCATCGCCTTCCTGGACGCCATGGCCTGCGGCGTCCCCTGTGTCGGCACGGCGGTGGAGGCTGTCCCCGAGATCATCGAGGATGGAGTGAGCGGGCTGCTGGTGCCGCCGAGCGACGACGTGGCGCTGGCGGCAGCGATCGAGAGGATCCTGGCGGATCGCGCGCTCGGCCTGGCCCTGGGCCGCGGGGGCCGGGCCAAGGTCGAGGGCGCGCACCGCTGGAGTCAGGTGGCGTCGCGCCTGGAGCGGCTGCTCCTCCAGGCGACGGAGCCGAGGGCGAGGAGCGCGAGGCCGTAGGGAGAGGCCTGGTTGGCGTCCGCGGCGGTGCTGCAGCCGAGGAAGCCCTTCTTCTTCCCGGGCTTCGATCCCGAGCCGCTGGCGCCGCCGGTGGAGCCGCCAGCCGAGCCGCCCTCGCCGTCGTCACAGTGGTCGTCGGAGCCACCTCCGCCGCCGCCGCTGCCGCCGTCGGGGATGCCGCCGCTGCCGCCGTCGGGGACGCCGCCGCTGCCGCCGCCGGGGGCGCCGCCGCTGCCGCCGTCGGGGGCGCCGCCGCTGCCGTCGCCGGAGACTCCGCCTGCTCCCCCCACGCCTCCGCTGCCGCCCTGGTTGCAGCCGCCGGTGCCAGGGCTCCCGCCGCTCCCGCCGTCGCCGCCGCTTCCGCCGCTGCCTCCAGCGCCTCCAGCGCTCCCGTCGGCAGCCGGGATCGTCACGTGGTCGTCCTCGCGGTCGAAGGGCACCTCCACCCCGTTCCAGCTCACGACCCTGGCGCCCGGAGCGAAGATCCGCAAAGGCTGGGGATCGCCGCTGACGTCGAGGCGCCCCTCGCTGAAGTTTGCCTCCACCGATGCGGGGCCTCCCTCGAGCACCTCGATCCAGCGGGTGGAGCCTAGGTCGAGGGAGGTGCCCGAGGCGAGCATCACCCGCACGACCTCGTCGCCGCGGGTCTTGCGCACCCCGGCCATGCCGTGGACCGAGAGGTTGGCGGCGGTGCCGGTATGCGAGGGATCCTCGTTGAAGATTACCTCGATCCGCTCGCCGTCGGCGAGGCCGGCGATCGAGAGGCCCCTGCCCGGATCCGCGGGATCCAACGCCTCGATGGTGGGTCGGCCCCCGGCCCAGGTGGCGCTGCGCTGGGGGACCAGGGCGGTGAGGAAGACGGCGTTGGTGGTCCTGGCGGCTGGGCGGATCCTGGCCGAGGTCATCCAGCCGTCCGGATCGAACTTATCCAGGTGGACGGCGTTCTTACCGACCATGCTCACCTCGAAGCTCGCGGGAGAGACGACCTTCACCCCGAGGGCCCTGCCGTTCTTGGCGTCGAGCTTGAGCCAGTCGCCGTCACGGGAGGCGCCGTCCATGGCGTGGTAGAGGATCTCGAACTGCCTGGGGCTGTTGGCCCGGACCACGTCGCGGACCACGGGGATCTCCCGATCGACGAAGAGGACCGATCGCCCGAAGGCCTCGAGGCCCAGGGAGCGCGGGTAGAGCTGGCTCCCGGCGGCGAGGGCGAAGGAGAAGTTGGCGGTGGAGCCCCGGAGGTTGATCGAGCTGATCCGATCCCAGAACCAGGTGCAGGAGCTCATCCAGCAGTCGCGGATCCCGTCGCCGAGCTGTCCCTGCCCGTCGACCAGGAGGGAGTTGGCGAACTCGGTGCGGTTGGCCTGGGGGGCGCCGTTGTTTCGGCCGATGTAGTATCCAGGGACACGAGATGTGAGCCACTCTCCGTCCGCGAAGAAGTACACACCCATGTCGTCGCCGTGGTCGTGCCCGAAGTTGATGTAGCCGCCGGGCCAGCCGTTGACGCGCATGCGATCCCAGTTGCCGCGGCCGCCGAAGACGCCGGCCTTCAGGGCGAGCATGCCGCCGCCGTCGGCCCAGCCGCTCCGCGACGCCCAGAGGGAGAGATCCTTGGAGTAGTAGTCGAGATCCCAGGCGGCGCCCTTGTCGGAGGGCGGCGTGGCGGGGACGGTCTCGTCGTAGAAGATGGCGGAGAGCAGCATGCCGCGCTGCCCCGGGGGCCAGGAGCTGAAGCCGGTGCGCCCCGCGGTGGAGCCGTCGATGAAGCGCTGGGCGTACCACATGGACTGCTCGTCCCGGTATTTGCGGGCGGCGTAGAAGAGCGGCAGCAGGGTGTTGTCGTTGTCGAAGCCGGAGAAGTCACCCCAGAGCACATACTCCCTCCGATGCTCGCGGGAGGTGGGCATCATGTGGCGCCGGAGGTTGGGGTAGTCGCGGACGATCCGGGTGTCGGCGTAGTCCGGCCCGCCCTTGAGGCGGCTCAGGGCGTGGGAGAAGGGGATCAGGGAGTCGAGGCCGTAGTGGAGGTAGCCCGTGCCCTCATGCCAGCCGCCGCCCTCGATCAGATCGAGGACGTATTGCACCTTGGCCAGGTTCTCCTTCACGGCGTCGAGCCAAGGGCCGGTGGAGAAGGAGAGCTCGCCCTCGAAGGCCAGCGCCGCCATCCCCAGGGAGGAGGTGTTGATCCAATTGTGGTTCTGGAGGTGCTCGGGCATCCACCACACATTCCGGAGCATGGCCTCGTAGACCTTGCGGCCCTCGACCTCCACCCGGCTGCGGCATCGCTGGCGCTGGTCCGGGGTGAGCTCGTCGTAGAGCCAGTCGTAGGCCAGGGCGACGCCGAAGAGGAAGTGGCCGGAGTTCAGGTCCGGATCGGGGCCGTCCTGGGTCTCCGGAAAGAGCCAGTCGGGGTAGTTGCAGATCCCGTTGAGGTAGTTCTTGGCCAGCAGCTTCGCCTCGCCGCCGATGGACGAGCTCGGATCGAGGATGATGGCCCCGAAGGCGAAGGAGAGGAGAGAGTCGGGGATCGCCCGGCGATCGTTGAAGAACTCGTAGTTTCGATCGGGGGTGATGGGGAAGTTCCCGATGAAGGGGTAGTGGACCCCGGCCTCGAGGGCCTCGCGGACCTGCCGCAAAGGGCCGTCCAATCGGGCCCGGATCGCGGGGATCTCGGAGGCGTCGAAGAGCAGGCTGGGGTGCTGCGCTGCGAGGGCGGGGGTGGCGATGAGGACCGCCCCGAGGAGGGTGAGGCGCAAGAGCTTCTGAACGGGTGCGGACATGGGGGGGCAGACTCCTGAGGCCGGGCGCAGCGAGTTCGTGAGGGAACCACCAACTCGCAGCGCGCCGGAGGCGAGCAAACGAAAGAGAGCCCTCTCGCCCCTGGGGGCGAGCTGAAGGAATCGCTTCCGCCTGTTGCGGGGGCGGCTCCTTCAGCGGCTCTGAGCGGCCAGGGACACGGACTGTGTCGATCGCCGCGACGCCCTCTCGGGTCGATCGCGGCCATGATTCACTCAGAGTCGATCCAGCTCGAACTTCCAAAGAGCGTAGCAAGGCCCCAGGAGGGGATCCTACAGGCGAGCAAGCAGGCGCCTCGTCCATTGGATGCCGGACGAAATGACTCCGAGAGGAATGCCGCTGCCCAGGGACGGCATGGCCCGGCCGGCGGGATCGCCCCCGAGGCACGGTGATGCGCGCTTCGCGATGGCATGAGCGCTGCAGCCTCCCTCGAGCGGCGGGCGGTCTCTTCGTGATCGTCCCAAGGGGGAGAGATGAAGAGGATGGGCTGGACACTCTTCGCCGCGATCCTGGCCGCGGGTTGCGCCACGGCGCAGCAGCCCAAGCCGGTCGCGGAGGCCGACCTTCCGTATCGGATCGGCCGCGAGGACGTGGTGGAGGTGGTGGTCTTCCAGGCACCCGATCTCTCGCGCACCGTCCCCGTGCGACCGGATGGGAAGATCTCGCTGCCCCTCTTGGGGGACGTGGACGCGGCGGGCCTCACCGCGGCGGATCTGGCCGAGGGGCTGCGGGGACGCCTCGAGGGCCTGGTGCAATCGCCGCGGGTGACGGTGATCGTCCGCGAGATCAACGCGGCACGGATCTACGTCATCGGCGAGGTCGCCCATCCGGGGGCTTTCCCGATCCGGGGACGCCTCGACGCGATTCAGGCGCTCGCCTTGGCCGGGGGGCTGGGGGACTTCGCCAGCAGGGGCAGCATCCTCCTGATCCGGCAGGGGCCGGACGGCGGCGAGCGGATCGTCCTGGACTACGACGAGCTGGTGAAGAACGCCTCTACCGTGCCGCGGCTGCTCCCCGGAGACACGATCGTCGTGCCCTGATCACGGGATGGGGGGGATCTTGGCTGCGAGACTCGAAGATGGTGTGCGCCTGAGCGGGCTGCTCTGCCTGCTGATCGTGGTCCTGGCACCGGGCGAGGCGGCGGCGCGCTGGAAGAACGGGCCCACCCTCCAGCTCCGGGTGGAGGGGCGATTCGACAGCAATCTGCTGGAGGGAGGGAGCGACGGATCCTCGTTGGTGCAGCCGGGGCTGGGATGGAAGTTCGCCAGCCCCACCACGACCATCGACGCGCTCTACCTCTTCGAGCTGGTCAGCTACGCCCACGCCGGCCCCGGTCGAGGCGGGGTGAACCAGCGGGCCCTTGGGGGCCAGCACTTCGAGCTGAGCCGGCGCACGAGCCTCGATCTGCAGCAGACCTTCGAGCGGGCCTACGATCCCACCGCGCTCTCGCGGGCCGGCGTCGTCCGCGCCCCTGGGACCTCCACCTATGGGAGGGCCGACTTCGATCTGGCCCATCGCCTGGCGCCGACCTGGAGCGGGGGCCTCCGCCTGAGCGAGGAGGTCGCCCAACTCGACGCCCCCAGCACGATCGACGGCGCCGTCCACGCGCCAGCGGCCTGGCTCTCCCACGCGTGGAGCCGCCGTGACTCCTCCCGCCTGCAATACCGCCTCCAATACTTTCAATCCTTCGGCGCCAGCGACGCCTCGTCCAACGAGATCAGCGCCTCGTACCGGCGCACCCTCACCAAGAGCACGATCTTCGAGGTAGAGGCGGGGCCTGCCTTCTACACAGCCGGGGGACGAACCAGGGCGCTGCCGTGGGGCAGGCTGAGCATCGACAGGGTCTGGCCGCGCTTCAACCTGGGGCTCACCCTGGAGCGCAGCCTCTTCGGATCCACCGGCTTCGAGGGCGCGCTCTGGGGCGAAGGGGCCACCGGCGTCCTGAACTGGCGGATCGCCGAGCCCCTCCGGGCCACGCTGGCGTTGGGCGTCTATCGCAACGGCACCGCCCCCGACGCCCCGGCCTTCGTCCAGGGATTCGGCGGCGCGGCGGTGCTGGAGTACGCCCTGGGCGGCGATCTGGTGGCGCAGGCGGCCTGGCGAAGGGTGGCCCAGTCCGGGCTCCTCGCCGGCGCGCCGCTGGCGGTGGATCTCTCTCGCAATGTCTTCGCGGTCGGCGTGGCGTGGCATCTCGACGGGGGACGTCTCTAAAAACACCTGGGGTTTGGGGAGGTGGAGCGAATGGATGCAGGCAACGAAAAGTCTCTCTCCGTCGATCAGCTCGTCGTCGGCATCTGGCGTCATCGGATGATGGTCCTCGCCTGTCTGGCGGCGAGCCTCGCCGTCGGCGTGGTCTATGTCCTGCTCAAGCCGCGGCGCTACGTGGCGGAGACGGTGGTACGGGTGGAGGCGCAGGTGCTGCCGGAGGAGCTGGTCTCCCCTACGGTGAGTGAGTTAATCGAACATCGACTCGCCACCATCCGCCACGAGATCCTCTCGCCTCGGATCCTCTCGAAGGTGATCGAGGAGCAGGGCCTCTTCCCGTCGATCGTGGCCTCCAAGGGGATGCCGGCCGCGGTCCAGGCGATGCGCGGACGGATCGAGGTGAAGGTCGAGGGGGAGAACGCCTTCCTGCTCCGCTACCAGGGCGACACCCCCGAGGGCGCCGCCGCCGTGGCCAACCGCCTCCCCGAGGTCTACGCCAGCGACGCCCTGCAGGAGCGGGTGGAGGCCGCCGAGCGCGCGGCCGCGATCTTCTCCTCGGAGCTCGAGCGGATCCGGCCCCAGGCGGAGGCCTTCGAATCACGCCTCACCCAATTCAAGGCGGATCACGCCAACCAGCTCCCGGAGTCGTTGGAGTCCAACCTCCGCCAGCTCGATCGCCTCAACGGCCTCACCGAGATGACGCTGAGCTCGTTGGCTGACGCCCAACGGCGACGCACGGCACAGGCCCGCTACGGCGCCGAGGGCAACGTGGAGGTGGCGAGGCTGGCGGTGCAGCTCAACGACGCCAGGCGCGAGCTCTCGGCCCTGGAGTCGATCTACGGCGCGGATCATCCCGAGGTGATCTCGGCCCGCCGCGCCTACCAGGGCGCGAAGGCCCGCTTCGACTCTGCGGCGGAGGCCTCTTCACACGGCGACAATGAGCAGGCGCGGATCGACGGGGAGATCCGCTGGCTGAAGGATCTCGCCCTGGGCTACCAGCGGCGGGTGGACGAGATCATGGAGCGGGTGGAGCTGACCCCCGCGGTGGGCTCCGAGCTCGCCGCGATCAACCGGGACTACGACGTGGTGCGGGAGAAATATCGCTCGCTGCTGTCGCGGAAGGTGGAGGCGGAGCTGGCGCTGGATCTGGAGCGTCGCCAGAAGAGCTCGCTCTTCAAGGTGGTGGAGCCGGCGCTGATCCCCTTCGCACCGTCGGAGCCCAAGCCGATCTCCGCCCTGGGGATCGCGGCGCTGCTGGGCCTGGCCCTGGGCTTCGCCGCCGGCGCCTGGGCCGCCTCCCGTGACACCTCGATCCGCGGCGTCGCTGACGCCAGGCAGCGTTTGGGGCTGCCGGTCCTCGCCACTGTCCCGCCGCTGGAGCTCCACCGCGGCGAGAGGACGCGAGCCCGTACGGGGGATTAGGTGCGAAGTCGGACATGTGCATCTTGGTGACAGGCGCAAGGATGGGGGAGATCGAACGATGGACGCCAAGGCACTCCGCAGGACCCCAGAGGACCTCGACCTCGTCGACGGGCGGGTAGTCTCTCTCACCGAGCCCTCCGGGGCGGCGGCCGAGCAGTTTCGCATGCTGCATCTGCGTCTGGAGCGGCTGCGGGAGCAGCGCCCCATCCCGGTGGTGGCGCTGACCTCCGCGGTGGCTGGTGAGGGGAAGTCGCTCACCGTCGCCAACCTCGCCGCTTGTGCGGCCCGGAGGGGGCGTCGCACCGCCCTGGTGGACTGCGACTTCCGTCGCCCCGCCGTGTCTCGCCTCTTCGGCGTCGAGGCGGGGATCGGCCTCTCCTCGGTGCTGGCTGGCAGCAACCGCCTGGCGGAGGCGATCCGGGGCGGACCTCTGGGGCTGAACCTGGTCCTCACCGGTGACGCCCCGGACGATCCCGCCGGCCTCTTCTCCGGCAAGGGCTTCGGAGCGATCCTCGACGAGCTCCGGGCGGGGCACGACGAGATCTACCTCGACCTCCCGCCGATCCTCCCCTTCGCCGACGCGCTGGTGGCGGCGGGGGCGGCGGACGGCGTGGTGGTGGTGATCCGCAACGGCCAGACACCGGCCGAGCAGGTGGAGGAGGCGGTGGCCTCGCTCACCGGCATGCCGCTCCTGGGCTGCGTGCTCACCGCCTGTGGCGACGGCGCCACCGCCTACCGCCGCTACTACTCGCGCAAATAGCGGAGCGCTCCAGCCGTCAGGTCTAAAGGGAGGGGTGCGCCGGGCGCATCATGGGTCACGTACAGGCAACGAACACCAGGAGCGAATGGCAGATGGCTCGGTTCTTCAATCACTCCTACCCAGGCCGCAAGGCGGTCCTCTTCTGCCTGGAGCAGGGGATGATCCTGGCCACGGCGTTGACGGGCGCTGCCGTCGCCGCGGCGTTGGTGGGCGGGAGCACGGCGGTGGAGGGAACGTCGCCTGCGGTGCGCGTGGTTGGAGACGGCTCCGCGCAGATGCAGCTCGTGGCCCGGCACTTCATCGCCACCTTCGGCGCCGCCGTCTGGCTGCGGCTGCGGGACGCAGCGCCCTGGGCCCTGGTCACCACCGCCGCGTGTGCAGCCTCCTTCTACACCGCCGACCTCTACGATCTGCGTCGGGCGGTGGCGGATCGCTCGAGAGGCGGGCGGCGGATCTTCCTCTCGCTGGCCTTCGTGGCGGCGCTCATCGCCATCCGGGCGGTGCCTGGCACCCTCGAGGATCGCGCGCTGGCGCTGGGGGCGGTGATCGCCGCGGCCCTGGCGGTGGTGGCCCTGCGCAGCCTGCTCCCCGCCATCGTCGGCGCGCCGATCCGGGTGCTGATCGCGGGGGCCGGCCCCACCGCCGTGCAACTCGGCCAGTCGCTCCTGGCCGACGCGGAGGATCGCGTCGATCTGGTGGGCTTCCTCCCCCTGCCGGGGCAGGAGCGGGCGGTGCCCCGGGGCCTGGTCCTCGACGGCGCGGAGGGGTTGGCGGCGGCAGCTCACAGGGCCGGGGCCCAATGGATCGTCGTCGCCGCCGAAGAGGAGCGGGGCGGCTTCTCCAGCCGCGAGCTGGTCCGGGCCCGGGTGGCGGGGATCGCCTGCCTCAGCCCGGCGATGGTCTACGAGAGGCTGCTGCGTCGGGTGCCGGTGGAGAAGCTGCGCCCGTCCTACCTGGCCTACGCCGACGGCTTTCGCGTCTCGCGGCTGCGGGCCGGGATCAAGCGGGGCTTCGACGTGGTGGCGGCGGTGGCGGGGCTGGTGCTGGCGGGCCCGCTCCTGGCCTTGGTGGCGCTGGGGATCCGCCTCGACTCCAGGGGGCCGATCTTCTACCGGCAGCAGCGCACCGGCCTGGACGGCGCACCCTTCGACGTGATCAAGCTCCGCACCATGCGAATGGACGCCGAGGCCTCGGGCGCGCCAGCCTGGGCGGCGCTGGACGATCCACGGGTGACCCGGATCGGCCACCTGCTGCGCAAGCTGCGGATGGACGAGATCCCCCAGCTCTTCAACGTGCTCAAGGGTGAGATGTCCATGGTGGGGCCGAGGCCCGAGCGGCCCTTCTTCGTCTCCCAGCTCCAGGAGGCGATCCCCTGGTACGGCCTGCGCGAGTGCGTGCGTCCGGGGATCACCGGCTGGGCCCAGCTCCGCTACCCCTACGGCGCCAGCGTCGAGGATGCGCGGCGCAAGCTGGAGTACGACCTCTACTACGTGAAGAACGGCTCGTTCTTCCTAGATCTGGCGATCGTCTTCCACACCATCCGGCATGTCTTGACTGCGCGCGGCGCGAGATAGGGGAGCGACTTGGGGGGCATCGAGGCGAGGGAGGAGCGGCGCGTCGGCGTGCGCGTCATGAGGAGCTCGCGCTTTCGGCAGGAGTCCCGGGCACCGTCCCGCAAGGTCCGGGTGGTGGCCATCGGCGGCGGCACCGGCCTGCCTGCGGTGCTGGGCGGGCTGGCGCGCTTCGCCCGCCGGGGCGTCACGGTGGAGCGCCTGGAGATCACCGCGGTGGTGGCGGTGAGCGACGACGGCGGATCCTCGGGGCGGCTGCGCCGGGAGAACGGCGTGCTTCCGCCCGGCGACGTGCGCAATTGCCTCGTGGCCCTGGCGGACGTGAGGCGACGATCCCTGGCCAGGCTCTTCCGCTACCGCTTCGGCGAGGGGAAGGGGCTGCGGGGACACTCCCTGGGCAACCTGCTGATCGCGGCGCTGACCTCGATGGAGGGCGACTTCCTGGCGGCGATCCAGCGGGCCGAGCGGATGCTGGGCTGCGAAGGCAGGGTGCTGCCCTCCACCCTGGAGCGGGTGCAGCTCATCGGCCTCCTCGAGGACGGCGGCAGGATCCTGGGCGAGCGTCACTTCGGCGGGAGTCGCCCCGGCCGGATCAAGAGGCTGGAGCTGGCGCCTCGCGCGCCGGCCGCGTCGCCGGGGGTGCTGGAGGCGATCCGCGGCGCGGACCTGATCGTGATGGGCCCGGGCAGCCTCTACTCCAGCGTCATCGCCAACCTGCTGGTGGACGGGATCGCCGACGCCATCCGCGAGAGCGGGGCGCTGAAGGTGCTGGTGCAGAACCTGATGACCGAGCCCGGGGAGACGGCGGGAATCGACGCCGCCGGACATCTGGAGGCGGTGATCGAGCACGCCGGAAAGGTCGCGGACGTGCTGCTGGTAGACGGCGCACCGAGGATCGCCAGCGGGGTCGCGGAAGGCTACGCCAGGCAGGGGCAGCTCCCCGTGCGCTTCGACGGCCGCGCGATCCTGGCTCGGGGCGTGGTGCCGGTGGCGGCCGATCTGGTGGCGGCGGGCGGGCGGGTGCGCCACGACCCGGACAAGCTGGCGTCGGCGCTGGTCGGCCTGGCGCTCCGGGGGAACGAGGCGTAGTCGGATTTTCGCGAAGGGGGCGAGGCGATGTGCGGGATCGTTGGATACGTGGGGCAGCGCGAGGCGGCGCCCTTCCTGGTCGAGGGGCTGCGGCGGCTGGAGTACCGCGGCTATGACAGCGCGGGCGTGGCGTACCAGGGCGATCGGGGGATCTCGATCCGTAAGGGGAAAGGACGGCTCTCGGAGCTGGCGGCGATCCTCGGCGCGGCGGGGGGCCATGCACGCAAGGGGATCGGCCACACCCGCTGGGCGACCCACGGACGCCCCTCCGACGCCAACGCCCACCCCCACGCGGACTGCGGGGCGTCGGTGGTGGTGGTCCACAACGGCATCGTCGAGAACCATCGGACCTTGCGAGAGAGGCTGGTGCACGATGGCTGCACTTTTCGTAGCGAGACCGACACCGAGGTCCTGGCCCATCTGATCGAGAAGGAGCTTGGGCGCTGCGGCGGCGATCTCTCCCGGGCGGTGAAGGAGGCGCTGCGGCGCGTGGAGGGATCCTTCGCCGTAGCGGTGATGGCGGCCCACGATCGAGAGCGGATCGTCGCCGCCCGCCGGGGGTCCCCCTTGATCGTGGGGATCGGCGACGGCGAGCGGATGGTGGCGAGCGACATCCCCGCGCTGCTGCCCTTCACCAGGGATCAGATCGTCCTCGGCGACGGCGAGGTGGCGTCGATCCACGCCGATCGCGTCGAGATCTCCGAGCTGCGGAACGGGAAGCGGGTGCAGCGCCGGCCGGAGCGGGTGCCGTTCTCGGAGGAGGAGGCGGAGAAGGGCGGCTTCGCCCACTTCATGTGCAAGGAGATTCACCAGCAGCCGGAGGCCGTCGCCGATACCGTCGCGGGGAGGCTCGCCGACGGCACCCTGCAGCAGGAGCTGGCCCTCTCCACCGAGGACGCCCTGGCGATCCGGCGGATCGATCTGATCGGATGTGGCACCAGCTGGCACGCTGCGTTGATCGGGCGCAGGCTGCTGGAGGAGCTCGCCGGGATCCCCGCCTCGGCGGAGATCGCCTCGGAGTACCGCTATCGGCCCAGGCCCACGGAGGCAGGGACCTACGCCCTCGCCATCTCACAATCGGGAGAGACAGCAGATACTCTAGCAGCCCTGCGGGCCACCCGGGAGGCCGGCGCCCGGACCGGGGCGATCTGCAACGTGGTCGGGAGCTCCATCGCCCGGGAGGCGGACGGCGTCCTCTACACCCGGGCGGGCCCTGAGATCTCCGTGGCCTCCACCAAGGCCTTCACCACCCAGGTGACGGCGCTGCTCCTCCTGGCCCTGACGCTGGGTCGCCTCCGTGGCCGCCTCGATCCGGCCAGGGCGGGGCAGCTCACCGAGGCGCTGCTGCAGGCGCCGGAGAAGATCGCGGGGCTGGTGGGGAGGGTGGGACCCCAGGTGGAGGCGATGGCCGGACGCTACGCTTCGGCCTCGGACTTCCTCTACCTCGGCCGAGGCTACGGCTATCCGCTGGCGTTGGAGGGAGCCCTGAAGCTCAAGGAGGTCTCCTACGTCCACGCGGAGGGCTACCCCTCCGGCGAGCTGAAGCACGGCCCCATCGCGCTGATCGCAGACGGATTGCCGGTGGTGGCCGTCGCCACGCGGGACGGCCTGCGGGAGAAGGTCGTCTCCAACCTGGAGGAGGTGAAGGCCAGGGACGGAAGGGTGATCGCGGTGGGCACTGAGGGGGATACCGAACTGGAGGCGATCGCGGACGACGTCGTCTGGATCCCGCCGGCGGAGGGGCCGATCATGCCGCTCTTCGCGTCGATCCCCCTCCAGTACTTTGCGTACTATATCGCCATCGCCAGAGGTCGCGACGTGGATCGCCCTCGCAACCTGGCCAAGAGCGTCACCGTGGAGTAGGGGCGATCCATCTGCATGGGGAAGCGCCAAGCGTAGGCCGCGGCAGGCGGATCCAGCGTTCGAGGGGAGCATCCGGGGGGGAAATGCGAGTCGCGAACGAAATGAGCGGGACGATCGAGCGTCCCGTCGCCGAGAGCGTCCAGGGAGGCGTCGAGATCCTGGAGGCGCTGGCGCCCCCATGGCGCGCCCTCTGTGACGAGGGGCGCTGCACCGATCCCTTCTACCGACCGGAGTGGATCGCCGCGCATCTGCGAGCCTTCGAGCCGGGGGCGAAGCTGCGGGTGGTGGTGGTGCGCGAGGACGGCAGACCACGGCTGATCCTCCCGCTGGTGGAGGAGCGCGCGACCCTGCGCGGCTTCCCGATCCGGAGGCTGCGCGCAGCGGCCGGGGTCCACTCCTGCCGCTTCGATCTGATCTGCGGCGCGGGGGATCCCGGGCCGTGGGTGGATGCGCTCTGGTCTCATCTGAGGCAGACCGGCGGCTGGGACGTGATCGAGCTGCGGGACGTCCCGGCTGGGGGCGCGGCGGAGCGGCTGCTGGAGGCGGCGACCGCGAGCCGCCACCCCACGGGGACCTGGGAGTCGATGCGCACCCCCTACGTCACGCTGCCCGCCGGATCCGATCGGACGATCGAGGAGGTCCTGCGCAGCCGAAGCGCTCACTTTCGCGCCAACCTCCGCCGCCGCATGCGCCGGCTGGAGGAGCGGGGCAGCGTGCGGTTGCGGCGGATCGAGCACGCCGATCGAGACGCCCTCGATCGATTCTACGAGCTGGAGCGGGAGGGGTGGAAAGGGGCCAGGGGGACGGCCATCGCCTGCGACGATCGGACCCTGCGCTTCTACGACGAGGTGGCGGCCTGGGCGGCGCAGGTCGGGCTGCTCTCGCTCTACTCGCTGGAGGTCGGCGATCGGCCGATCGCCATGCACTACGGCCTGGCGACGGGGGGGCGCTACCTCCTTCCCAAGCCCGCCTTCGATCCCGCGTGGAGCGCCTGCTCGCCTGGGCAGCTCATCCTCCACGAGGTGCTGCGCGACTGCCTCGATCGAGGCTTCGGCGAGCTCGACTTCCTGGGACCCTGGATGGAGTGGAAGGCGGATTGGACCGATGATGTCCGCCCACACGCATGGTGTTATGTATTTCGCCGAGGACCCCTTGGCGCCGCGCTGCACGCTGCCAAGTTCGGGATCCCCAGGCTGGCGGAGGCGCTCCGTGGACGGTGAGAAGGTGGCGATCGAGGCGCAGTCGGGGCCGCCGCCGCGGCCGCGCACCCCGGGCAGGACCTCCAGCCTGATCGCGACGGCGATCCCCACCCTTGCGCCGGGGATGCTGATGCCTCGGAAGGCGAGGGTGGCGGCACCCTTTCCCTTCGACGATCCGGGGACTCATACCTTCTACTTCGCGCGCAACGGGATCTACGCCCTGGCGCGGCTCTGGTCCCTGGCCGGCGGCGAACTCCTCTTCCCCGCCTACTTCCACGGGGTCGAGCTCGAGGCGCTCCTCGCCGCCGGGGTGCGACCGAGCTTCTATCCGGTGGGCCGGAAGATGGAGGTGGAGCCCGCGCAGATCGTCGAACGGATCGGCCCCCAGACCCGGGCGGTCTATCTGATCCACTACGCCGGCTTCCCGGGGCCGGTAGAGGAGTTGGAGGCGATCTGCAAGGCGCGTGGCCTCCTCCTCATCGAGGATTGCGCCCTCTCGCTCCTTTCGGCAGTCGGCTCCAGGCCCCTGGGCACCTTCGGTGACGCCTCGATCTTCTGCTTCTACAAGACGCTCCCCACCCCGAACGGTGGCGCGGTGGTGCTGCGCCGCGGCGGGCCGATGGGCCTGCCCGAGGGGCTGCCGCCGCCGCTGGCCTCCACGCTGGCGCCGATGGTCGGCTCGCTGTTGCAGAGCGCGGAGGTCCGGGGCGGTGGTCCTGCCCGCCTGCTGCGATCCGGCGTCCGCGCCGCCGCGCGATCGCTGAGCGGAGCCATGGGGGCGGATCGGGTCCCCACCGGGACCCAGCACTTCGATCGCGCCCACCTGGCCCTGGCCATGAGCCGCCTCTCCAAGCGGGTGATCGAGGCCCAGGACTTCGGCTCCATCGTGGAGCGCCGCCGGCGGAACTACTTCCACCTGCTGGGGCAGCTCCGATCGCTGGCGCCGCCGATCTTCGGCGAGCTGCCCCCGGGCGTATGTCCGCTCTTCTATCCGCTGCGGGTCCGCGACAAGGCGGGCACCCTGGCGAGCCTGCAGCGACGGGGCGTCGAGGCGGTGGACTTCTGGCGGATCGCCCACCCCGCCGTGCGGGCGGGGGAGTTCCCCGAGGTGGAGGAGCTGCGGCGACAGGTCGTGGAGATCCCCTGTCATCAGGATCTGGATCCGCCGGCGGTGGAGCGGGTCGCGGCGGAGGTGGCCGCTGCGATCCGGGAGGTGGGATGAGCGCGTTGATCGTGGAGAGCCATCGCGGCGTCGACGCCTTTCGGGAGCTGGAGCCCGAGTGGAAGGCGCTGCGTGAGAGGGCCGGCGCCTCGCCCTTCCTCTCCTGGGAGTGGGCCGCGAGCTGGAGCCGCCACCTGGGCGCCTCCCACACCCCGCGGATCCTCTCTGCCCGTGAGGGCGGCGAATTGGTGGGGCTCCTGGCCCTCAGCGAGGAGGGACGCCGGATCCCCGGAGTGTCCGCTCCCATCACCAGGCTCGGCTTCGTGGGCGAGCGCCACGGAGGCGCCGACTACCTCGACGTGCTGGCGCCGCCGGAGCAGGAGGCGCGGGTCGTCGCGGCGCTCCTCGACCACCTCGCCGAGGCCCGCGACTTCGACCTGCTGGAGCTCGATGGGATCGCCACCGACTCGGCGACCGTCGAGGCCCTGCGCTTCCGCTTCGAGGACGATCCCCGCTACAAGCTGCGGGCCACGCCGCGCTACACCTGCCCGCAGATCCCCCTGCTCGGCGGCTTCGACAAGGTCCTCTCCCGCAGCTCGCGGGCGGACAACTTCAAGCGCCGCCTCCGGCAGCTCCGGGCCGTCGAGGGCTTCGAGTTCCGCCAGGTCCATGAGCCGGAAGCAGTCGGCGCCGCCTTCGAGCGCTTCCTCCTGCTCCATGAGCGAAGGTGGCACGCACAGGGAGGCTCGGACGCCATGGGCCGCCCGGCGCTGCGTGCCTTCCATCGGGAGGTGGTGCCGGCTCTGGCGGCGGCAGGGATCCTGCGCTTCGACGAGCTCTGGGCCGAGGGCGACTGTCGCGCCTCGATCTACGGCATGGATACACCAGGTGTCTATAGATTCTACCAGTCTGGCTACGATCCCGCCTGGTCCAGGCGTAGCGTGGGCCTCGTGGCCCTGGGGCTCTCCATCGAGCAGGCCGCCTCCCGCGGCGCCCGGGTCTACGACTTCCTCCACGGACTCGAGCCCTACAAGCTGGAGTGGGCCAGCGGCAGCCGGGAGACGGTCTCGATCCGGATCGCCTCCGCCGGCCTGGGCGCCTCGATCCTCCTGCTGCGGGAGGCCGCGGAGGCCGTGGCGCGCACCGCGGCCCACAGCCTGCTGCCGGCGGCGGCGGTGGATCGCCTCCGCAGGCGGCGGCGGGCGCGGGAGCAAGAGGGGCTGCATTAGGCACGAGGCACGAGCACGATCGACGGGGAGGCCAAGATGGTCCGGGTGCTACAGGCGGGAATGAGGCGCGCGCTGAAGGAGGCGGCCTCCACGATGCTCGAGAGGAGCGGGGGACGGGAGCTGATCGCCCACCTCCAGCGGGTGAACGCCGGGGGCAGGCGGGTCTCTATCCTCGCCTGGCATCGCGTGGTCCCCGACTTCGAGGGGATGCGCCGCAAGGTGATCCCCGGGCTGCTCACCAGCACCACCACCTTCGACCGCCAGCTCGAGTGGCTGAGCCGCAGCTTTCAGATCCTCCCCCTGGGCGAGGCGCTGGAGGTCCTCGCCGGCAGGCAGCGCAGCGATCGCGACGTCTGTGTCCTCACCTTCGACGACGGCTACGCGGACTTCCTGGAGCATGCCGTACCTATCCTGAGACGCCGCGGCCTGCCAGCGACCGTCTTCGTCTCCTCGGGTCACGTGGACACCGGAGAGCCCTTCCTCCACGATCGCCTCTACCGCCTGCTGCGGATCCTCTCGCGGGAGCGGGTCCACCCCAAGCAGCGCGGCCTCCCCGACGACGTCCGGGACGCCCTCGCCCGGGCGCCTGGCAATGACGCCATCGTCGTCCTCGAGCATCTCCTCGAGCATCACCCCAGGGAGCGCTGTGTGAAGATCGCCCGGGCGCTCGAGCGCTCCTTCAACGAGCTGCCTCTCGCCGCCGCCGTCGACTCCCAGGTGCTGGGCTGGGACGAGCTGCGGGCGGTCCACGCCGCCGGCATCCAGGTGGGGGCCCATACCGTCGATCACCGCTGCCTCCCCAACGAGTCCTGGGACGAGGTGGAGCGCCAGCTCCAGGTCTCCCGACGGCGCATCGAGGAGGAGCTCTCCTGCGAGATCCCCGACTTCGCCTACCCCAACGGCTGGTACTCCCGCCGCGCGATCCGACAGGTGGCGCGGGCCGGCTACCGCAGCGCGGTCACCACCGAGGATCGCCTCAACCGCCTGGGCCATGATCCCCTGGTGCTGGGGAGGAAGTGTGTCTGGGAGTTCACTTCACGTGGTGCCTTCGGCTACTCCCCTGCGATCAACTCCTGCAACCTCGACGGGACCCTCCATTTCCTGGGCGCCGCCGGCTGGGTCAGCGGCGAGCGGATCGAAGAGAGCGTCGGGATCTAGGCTCCCTTGGATCCCACCCCCGCCACCAAGGAGCGCACCAGCAGCGTGCTCGCCAGCGCCAGGCCGCTGGTGGCGGCCCGCGTCTTCAGCGCCGCCATCACCTTCCTGATCCCCCTGGCCCTGGCGAGGCTGCTGCTCCTGGACGAGTACGGCACGTTCAAGCAGTTCTTCCTCCTCTCCCACACCCTCTACTTCGCCCTGAGCCTGGGCATCCCCCAGAGCCTCTATTACTTCCTGCCCCGCTGTGGCGCGTCCGAACGGAAGGCCTACTGCGGCCATACGCTGATCTACCTGCTGGGAGCCGGCGCCCTCTCCGCCGCGGGGCTCTATTTCGCCACCCCCGTGCTGGCGTGGGTGGGCGGCGACGCCCTGGTGGTCATGCGCCTGCCCATGTCTCTCTACTGCGGCCTTCTCCTGGGGGGAGGCGCCCTGGAGGCCGGGCTCACCGCCCAGGGCCGACCGGGGAGCGCGGCCATCGCCTACTTCGCGAGCGACGCAACCAAGATGCTCTCCTACCTGATCCCCGCCTTCCTCGGCTTCGGCCTCCACGGCGTGCTCTGGGGCGCCGCGGCCTTCGGCGCGCTGCGGGTGCTCGCCTCCTGGCTGGTCCTGGTTCTGCCGAGCCATGGCCCGCTCTTCCGCCGCGATCTGGTCGGCGGCCAGATCCGCTACGCGCTCCCCTACGGCGGCGCCATGCTCCTGGGGATGCCGCAGCAGCAGCTCCACCAATACGTGGTCAGCGTCACCAGCTCGCCGGCCGCCTTCGCCGTCTACTCGGTGGGATGCTTCAACCTGCCGGTGGTGGATCTGCTCTACACCCCCACCACCGAGCTGCTGATGTTCCGCCTGGGGGAGCTCGAGCGGAACGGGCGGCCGGGCTCCGAGGCGGCGGCCCTCTTTCGCGACGCGGTGAGCAACCTCGCCTACGCCTTCCTGCCCATCGCCGCCGGCCTCTGGGTCATCGCCCCAGCCTTCCTCTCTTTCCTCTACACGCCGAAGTTCGCCGGCGCGGCGCCGATCATGCGGGTGGCCCTGGCCATGGTGGTCCTCTCCTGCCTCCCGGTGGACGGCGTCCTCCGGGCCAAGGATCGCACCCGCTCTCTCTTCGGGGCCTACGTCGTGAAGGCTGTGTTTACAGTGCCGCTGGTCCTCGGCCTCACCCACCGCCTGGGGCCCATCGGCGCCATGCTGGGCTTCGTCTCCACCGAGGCGATCCACAAGCTGATCCTCCTCACCATCGCCGCCAGGGCCCTGGCTCCGGAGCAGGCGGCGCGGGGGCGGCTCCGCGGCACCGTCGCCGCCATTCTCCACGTGCTCCCCGGCAAGTCGCTGCTCCGGGCGGGAGGCGCCGCCGGCGCCGCGGCGCTCCTGGCCTTCGCCGGCCAGCAGATGGTCCCCATGGATCCGCTGCCTTCGGTCCTGGTGATCGGGATCGGCTTCTGGATCCTCTACGCCACCAGCCTCTTCCTGGTCGGCGTGCGGCCCGCGGCCGTCCTGGCCCAGCTCAGGGGATCGTGATCCACGCCAAGCCAGGCACACGCCGATGGACGCGTCGCTCGAGCGCGAGCGGCGGCTGGCGTCGGTCCATGGACCTAAGGCCCACGGGCGCTCCCGACCCCTGCACGGAAGCTCGCCACCAGCGCGGGCAGGACGCTCCCGTCTCACGGGGCCTCGGTGCCATGAGCGCCTCGACGGCATCACGGACCCTCGCCTCCGGCGCGTTCGGGCCGTTCCCGCCTGGCAGAGACGCGGCCTACCTTTGCCCGCAGGAGGTCGGATGAACGCTGTCGATCTGCACAGGCTCGCCCGGGGGATCTATCGCCTGGGGATCCCCCTCGTCCCGCACCTCCTCCTCCGAACGGTGCGGGTGGTCTACTCGTCCGTCCTCCCCATCCAGGTGGAGATCGGCGACGGCACCCAGCTGGGCCACGGCGGGCTCGGCGTGGTGATCCACCGCGACGCCCGGATCGGCAAGGGCTGCCTCATCGGGCATCAGGTCACCATCGGTGGTCGCTCTGGACACACCGGCGCTCCCTGGATCGGCGACGGCGTCCTCCTCGCCGCGGGCGCCAAGATCCTGGGGCCGATCCGGATCGGCGACGGCGCCATCGTCGGGGCAAACGCCGTGGTCCTCCACGACGTCGCCGCCGGCGACATCGTGGCAGGGGTCCCGGCGCGCTCGCTCCATCCCTCTTCCACCGGCGCCCGCGACGCCTTCCGCCACAACATGCAGGCCCACTTCGGGGTCGACCTCCAGCCGAGCACGGCGGAGGGCGAGCGATGATCCCCACGGGGCCGCGGCTCTTCCTCGTGGGGCCCTACCCGCCGCCGTGGGGCGGGATCGCCGTGCATCTGCGAGCGCTCCTGGGCCTCGCCCGCCGCGCCGGCATCCCGGCGGAGCTCCTGGACATCGGGGAGGGCCACGCCGCCCGCGGCGGCGACGAGGCGATCTTCGACGGCGGGAGCGGGCTGCGCTTCCTGGCGGGCCTCGTCAGGGCCACCCGGCGCAGCGACTCCCTCCACGTGCACATCCCCGGCAGCAACGTGAAGGCGTGGGTGGTGGCGCTGGCGGCGTCGCGCTCGGGGGGCGGGGCAGGGCGCCGCCTCCTCACCGTCCACTCGGGCCTGGCCCCCGGCCTCCTCGAGCGCTCACCCACCGCGCGCAGGGCCGCCCGGGCTGCGGCGGCGGGCTATCGACGCGTCCTCTGCACCAACGCCTCCATCGCCTCGGCCCTCGGGGCCTGCGGTGTGCCGCGCGCCAAGCTGCTGGTGGTCTCGCCATTCCTCGCGCCCCACCTCGGCCAGGCCTCCATCCCTCCGGCGGCCCGCGCCGCCCGCGCGAGGTGCTCCGCCCTGCTGGCCTGCGCCCTGGCGCCCGGGCCGCAATATGGCGAGCGGATCTTGTTGGAGGCGCTGCGCCTGCTGTCGGCGCGCCGACCCGGGCTGGGCTGCCTCGCCTTCGGTCCGGGCACCGCGGATCCTGCCTTCCGCCGCAGCCTCGCCCGCCACGGCCTGGAGCGGGTGGTGATCCCCTTGGGCACCCTGGATCACGACGTCAGCCTCGCCACCATCGCCGGCTGCGATCTCTTCGTGCGGCCGACCCTGGCCGACGGCGACTCCCTCTCGATCCGGGAGGCCCTCTCCATGGGGCGGCGGGTGGTCGCCAGCGACGCGGCGCCGAGACCCACCGACGTCGTCATCTTTCGCAGCGGCGATCCGGCGCAGCTCGCGCGCCGGATCGAAGAGTCGCTCTCGCAGCCCGCGCCACGGCGCCGGGTGGTCGAGGCAGGGGGCGAGGCGCCGATCCTCGCCGCCTGGAGTGAGATCGGACTTTCGGCGGCGGGGGGAGCCATCTCTTGATCCATGCCCATCAGCTCGACGTGTCCCGCACCCTGCGCGGACGCGACATCGTCTGCTTCTCGAACGATTGGGATGGCGATCCCCTGTCGAAGACCCACATCATGAAGATCCTCGCCAGAGACAATCGGATCCTCTGGGTCAACTCGGTGGCGAACAGGCGGCCCACCGCCAGCGCCAGCGATCTCGGCAGGATCGCCAAGAAGCTCAAGGAGGCCGTCCGCGGCGTCCAGGAGCCCTGGCCCAACATCCACGTCCTCGGCCCCCTGGCGATCCCCTCCTTCGGAGAGGTCGCCCGCCGGGTGAACGGCTCGGTCTTCCGCCGCCAGGTGCTCCGCGCCATGAAGCGGCTGGACTTCCGGCAGCCGATCTCATGGAGCTTTCTCCCAGCCTCGGCCCCGGTCTCCGGCACCCTCGGCGAGGAGCTCGTGGTCTACCACTGCGTCGACGAGTTCTCGGCCTTCGCCGGGGCGCCCGTAGAGATCGCGGAGATGGAGGCGAGCCTCGCCCGCCGCGCCGAGCTGGTGATCGTCTCGGCCGAGAGCCTGCGCCGCACGAAGGCGGCGCTGAACCCCAACTGTCAGGTGGTGCGCCACGGCGTGGATCACGATCACTTCTCCCAGGCGCTCTCCCCCTCCACCCGAATCCCCGACGAGATGGCCGCGCTCCCCAAGCCGGTGATCGGCTTCTTCGGCCTCCTGGCCGAGTGGGTGGATCTGACGCTGGTGCGGGCGGTGGCCGACGCCTTCCCCCAAGGCTCGGTGGTGCTCCTGGGCAAGGTCGCGACCTCGCTCGCGCCGCTGGCCGGCGCCCGCAACGTCCACCTCATGGGGCGCAGGCGCTACGAGGAGCTGCCGCTGTGGTGCAAGGGCTTCGACGTGGCGCTGATGCCCTTCGTCGAGAGCGAGCTCGCCGCCAACTCCAACCCCCTCAAGGTCCGCGAGTACCTCGCCGCCGGCCTGCCCGTGGTCTCCACTCCGGTGCCTGAGGTCGAGAAGCTCGGCCTCTGCCGGATCGCCTCCGGCCCCGCAGCCTTCGTCGAAGCCGTCCACCAGGCCCTCGCCGATCCGGGCCCCAGCGCTGCCCGCTCCCGCTCCATCGTCACCGACTCCTGGGACGCGCGAGTCGAGGAGATCCGCGTCGCCGTCGCCGCGACCTATCGGAGCCGACGACCGGGCTGATCACCTATGGACTCCTTCGCCTACTACGGCTACCTCGCCAGGGCGCTGCCCCCTAGGCGACTGGCAGAGGCGCTGGCCAACCGGCTCTGGCGCCAGGCCGTGCGCCCCCTGGGGCGCTACCTGCAGCCGCCCTCCTACGAGGCGATCCTCGACGCCTTCGGCGTGGAGCGGGCCAGCCAGCTCCCCGCCGCCGTGCAGGCGCCGCTACCCGGCCCCCTGGCCCTGGGCTCCCAGGCCCGGGTCGTCGAGAGCGCCGCCGCGCTGCGCGATCGCCTCCCCGACGAGGCCCGGCGCGCGATGGAGCTCGCCTCCCGCTCCCTCGACCGGCGGATCCGGATCTTCGGCAACGAAGTCGAGCTCCCCTCCGCCGATCGCCTGGTGCCCCACGCCAGCGGGGGCTGGCGCGCCATCGATTGGGAGGCCGATCCCGTCGCTCATTTGCAGAGTCCCGGGCATCGTCTCCGTGCCGGCGAAATAGCGCCGGCTGCCAACACAGGCTGGAGCGAAGACACGTCCGGCCCCGGCTTCGGAGGGCCATGGCGCCGACCCCATGCTGCGCAGGCGGGGGAGGCCACCTGCTCCGCTCTCCCCATCCGGGACCCTACGCACCTCCTCCCCGCCGGCAGCGATCCCAAGATGCCCTGGATGGTCGGGCGGCTGGAGGAGGTGGTCCACCTTGCCTGCGGCGCCGCCCTCTGTCGACCGCAGGATCCCACGCTGGCCGCCGCCTTCTCCGCCGCCGCCCTCGATCGCATGGTGGATCTCGCCTCGGCTCCACTTGGGATCCAATGGAGCTGCACCATGGAGGTCGCGCTGCGGGCGGCGAACATCGCCATCGCCCTGCGGCTCCTCGCCGGCGATCCCGTGGTGGAGGCCCGACCCCTGGCCTTGCTGGAGGTCCTCCGCTCCCTGCACTTTCACGTCGCGTGGGTGCAGCTCCACCTCGAAGACGCGGGCGCCGTCTCCAACAACCACCTCGTCGCCGATTGGGTCGGGATCCTGGCGGTGGCGGCGCTGCATCCCCGGCTCCCCGGCGCTCGCGTCGCCGCCAGGCGGGCCTCGCGGGGCCTCTCCCAGGAGCTCATGGCCCAGACCCACCCCGACGGCTGCTCCTTCGAAGGATCGGTGGGCTACCACCGGTTGGCGACCGAGCTCTTCCTCCTCCACCACGTCCTGGCCCGCACCTCTGGTGAACCAGTGGGCGATACCACCCGCTTCGGCGCGCTCTTCGAGGCCAGCCTCCTCCTCTCTCACGAGGATGGCACCGCGCCCAGGATCGGCGACGACGACTCGGGCAGGGCGCTCCCCTTTCGCCAGCGGGGCTCCGTCGACCTGGGTTGGCTCCCGCCGCTGGGCGCCGCGCTCCTCGATCGTCCCGATCTTAACCACGGCGATCCGAGCCCCGAGCTCCTCTGGCTCCTCGGTCTGCGCGGCGCCACCCGCCTCGAGCGCCTGGGGCAGGGGAGGCGCCCACGGGACGGCGCCCTGGCGCACGCCGGCATCTACCTCCTCCGCTCCGATCGGATCGGCTGCTCCATCGCCTGTGGTCCCAACGGCACCGGCGGCCTGGGCACCCACGGCCATAACGATAAGCTCTCGGTAGAGGTCCGGGTAGACGGCGTGATCGTCGTGGGCGATCCCGGCAGCGGCTCCTACACCGGGGATCCCGCCCTGCGAAATCGCCTCCGAGGCACAGCCGCCCATAGCACCGTCCAGATCGACGGCAGGGAACAACAGCCCCTCCCTCGATCGCGGCTCTTCGCCCTCCCCGATCGGGCCCGGCCCCGCTGCCTCTCCTTCGACGCGGGCGCGGCGCGCGGGCGCTTCCTGGGGGAGCACCTCGGCTACGCCGGCCTCGGCGTGATCCATCGGCGGGAGGTCGTCCTCGACCGCGACGCCGAGCGCCTCCGGATCAAGGATTCGATCCTCGGAGGCGGCAGGCTCGAGCACACGATCGAAGTGCGCTTCCTGATCCCCTTCGAGAGCAAGGAGTTGCTCCTGCGCGCCGGAGACGAAGGTGGCTGGATGGTGGAGATCGCCCCCGCCGATCGGCCCCTCGCCTCCCTGGCCGCCGCGGCACCCCTTGGCAAGCCGACCCTGGAGCCCGCCCTCTACGCCAGGGGCTACGCCGAGCTCCTCCCCGCAACCACCGTGGTCTTCACCTGGCGCGGACGCCTGCCAGTCGAGCTGCCGACCGTACTCGAAGCCGCGGCCGCCCGGAGCCTGTGAAGAGATCGCCCTCTCGCGAGGTTGGGGGTATCTCTTCACGCGCGCTGCGCGCTACGGCTCCTTCTCGCCGCAGGATCGCGCGCACCTCGCCTGCCCGACCTCCTCGATAGCCGGGAGATCCCTCCTTCGGCTCCCGACATTGATCAGGGCTTGTCATCTTGACGGTTTCTGGCCAGATGCTAAGTTCGAGGAATGGACGCTCAGATTGGCCATAACCTCCGGCGGCTAAGAGACGCGGCGAAGCTGACCCAGGCCCAGGTCGCCGAGCGGGCGCAGCTGAGTCGGGTCGCGTACGGCAACATCGAGTCGGGGTCGGCGCAGCCCAGGGTCGAGACGTTGATCCGGATCGCGGAGGTATTCGGCGTGAAGCTGCAGGATCTCCTGAATCCGAGTCGACCGCTGCAGGCAGTCCGCTTCCGGGCCCTCAAACGGATGACCAGCCGGGAGCAGGTGCTCGTCAACGTCGTGCGCTGGCTCGAGGACTACAACGAGCTGGAAGAGATGCTGAACGAACGAATCAAGTTCCGGTTCGACCGCCTGGTCCGTGATCTCGACGAGCTGCCCCCTGGGATCGAGCGTGCGCGGATCGCCGCTGATCGCGCCCGCCACTCGCTGGGTCTGGATCCCGACGCGAGCATCCGGGACATCTGCGGCCTGCTCGAGGAGCGTGGCGGCGTAAAGGTCTACCCGATGCCTCTCGCGTCGGACGCATTTTTTGGTCTTTCGGTTGCGAAGGATGATGGCGGCCCTGCCGTCGTGGTGAACGTCTGGGACCGCATCTCCGTCGAGCGCTGGATCTTCACCGCCGCGCATGAGCTAGGGCACCTGCTCCTGCACCTTGGCGCCTACAATGTCGCCGAGAGCGTTGAGAGCCGCGAGGAGGAGGAGGAGGCCAACCAGTTCGCGAGCCACTTCCTCATGCCGCAGGAGATGTTTACTCGCGAGTGGAACGAGGGGCGCGGCCTCTCGCTCGTCGATCGCGTGCTCAAGGTAAAGCGGATCTTCCGTGTGAGTTACCGGACCGTGTTGTACCGGCTCTCCGAGCAGGAGGTGTACGGCAAGGCGATCTGGCAGCTCTTCCAGCGCTCGTACAAGGCGAGGTTTGGGCAGTCACTGCTCAAGAGCGACGAGCCCCAGGCGCTCCCGCCAAGAGACTTCAACGCGCTGATGGTCGAGCCCCGCGCAGCGGGCGAGCCGAAGCGCTTGGCAGGAGAGGACTTCATCGATGATCGTCTCCACCGTCTGGTTCGCTCTGCGGTGGAGAAGGAGCTCATCTCTCTCGGACGCGCGGCAGAGATCCTCGACATCAATCTGAAGTCGATGCGCGCAATCACCGCATCTTGGGTCGAATGAACAAGTCATGGGGCGAGCTCGCAAAGGTCCGCTGATTGTGGATGCAAACGTCCTAATCTACTTCTGCGAAGCGGACCGAACTGTTATTCGCCTCATCTCCGATCATGTGGGCTTGGTGCATGTGCCGCTCCCGGTCCTCGTCGAAGAGGTCGATCAGATAAATGCCGCCGAGTACTCCGACCTCGGCATCATCCCGATCGAGCCGCCCCTCGGAACCGCCGTCGATGCAGCCGGTCGAAGAGCAGGCCTTTCGTTTCACGACCATCTCTGCCTCTTGTTGGCCCGAGACAACGGCTGGACCTGCGTCACAAACGACGGGCGCCTTCGACGCGAATGTGCGGCCGAGCTGATCCCGGTGCTCTGGGGACTCGAAGCCGTGGCGCTCCTCGTGGACGACCAGGTCCTCACCCAAGAAGGAGCCGCGGAGATCGGGCTCGCTATCCAGCGTGCAAATCCCCGGTTCATCACGGATGACGTGATCATAGGATTCCTCCACCGAATAGGCCTCGTGGAGAGGCGACGATCCGATGAATAGGACAAGAAGCCGGCGAGCGCCTTACGGCACGCTGAAGGAAAGCTCGGCGAAGATCGTCAAGGCCCCGGCGCTGGGGTAGGCTGCCGCTCCTTCTTCGACCCGAGGAGCCCATGTCCCATCGCAGCATCGCCAGCCCCATCGCCCTCTGCCTCGTCGCTTCCTTCGGCCTGGCCGCCACCACCGCCAGGGCCCAGGAGGGGGCGCCCGTCCTCGCGGCGGATCCCCGCGTCCACACCCTGGACGCCATGAAGCAGGAGCTGGCCCGCTCGATGAAGGAGCTGCAGCTCGAGGGCCATGAGGCGCCATACTTCATCTCCTATCGGGTCAGCGATCTGACGAGCCACGGCATCGTCGCCCGCTACGGCGCCGTCTTCGACGATCGCAGCCAGCGCGAGGCGAAGCTCGGCGTCGACGTGAGGGTGGGGAGCTACGAGAGCGACTCCTCCGAGGGCGTGGTCGACGCCCCTTTCTTCATGGTGGACTCGGGGCCGACCTACCTGGCCCAGGCCGACGCGCCCCTGGCGCCGAACAGCGCGGCCCTGCGCAACGCGCTCTGGCTCCTCACCGATCAGAAGTACAAGGCCGCGCTCTCCTCCTGGCTCAAGTTCAAGGCCCAGGGGATCTACGCCCTGGACGATGACGACGAGCGCAGCGTCTCCTTCACCCAGGAGAAGCCGGCCCGCTTCGTCCAGACGCCGGTGGCGTTTCCCTTCGAGTCGGCGCGCTGGTCCAAGGTCGCCACCGAGCTCTCCGCGCTCTTCGCCAAGACCCCCGAGATCTTCGACTCCGAGGTGCGGATCACCGCCGACAAGCTCGTGCGGATCCAGACCAACAGCGAGGGCACCGAGCTCGTCACCGAGGAGACCCTCTACGCCGTCCACGTCCAGGCGTTCACCCGAGCGGTGGACGGCCAGCTCCTGGACAACGCCCGGGACTTCTACACCGCCACCGAGGCCCAGCTCCCCAGCGCCGAGATCATGAAGCGGGAGGTCGGCGCCATGATCGCCGAGCTCCTCGCCCTCCGCACGGCGCCGGTGATCGATCCCTTCACGGGGCCGGCGATCCTCGCACCCGAGGCCACCGGCGTCCTCTTCCACGAGGCGGTGGGGCATCGCCTCGAGGGCGAGCGGATCCATGACGACAACGAGGGCCGCACCTTCAAGGGGCAGGTGGGCAAGGCGGTGCTGCCCTCCTTCCTCTCCGTCGTCGACGATCCCACCCAGCGTGCTTTCGCCGGGACGCCCCTCAACGGCCACTACCTCTACGACGACGAGGCCGTCCCCGGCAGGCGCACCATGCTGGTGAACGGCGGCGTCCTCGAGAGCTACCTCCTCTCGCGAAAGCCGGTGAAGGGCTTCGACCGCTCCAATGGCCACGGCAGGGCCCAGGGCAACCGCACGCCCATGGCGCGGATGGCCAACCTCTTCGTCACCTCCACCAAGCGGGTGCCCTACGCCAAGCTGCGGCAGATGCTCATCGCGGAGGCGAAGAAGGCCGGCAAGCCCTACGCCCTGATCATCCGGGACATCACCGGCGGCAACACCAACACCTCCTCCTACGGCTACCAGGCCTTCAAGGGCGTGCCGCGGCTGGTCTACCGGATCGACGTCGCCACCGGCAAAGAGGAGCTGGTCCGCGGCGTCGAGATCGTCGGGACCCCCCTGACCTCGATCAACAAGATCATCGCGACCGGCGACGAGGACGGGATCTTCAACGGCTTCTGCGGCGCCGAGTCCGGCTATGTCCCCGTCTCCACCGTCGCCCCCGCCGCCCTCATCACCGAGCTCGAGCTCCAGCGCACCGTCAAGGCCAACCAGCGCTCCCCGATCCTCAAAGGCCCCTGGGCGCGCTGAGCCGCAGCAGGGCGGGGTGGACGTCGAGGATCGAGCGGATCCCCGGGGCCGCCGCCGCGGCCTTGCCAAAGCCGAGCACCGGCACCTTGGCCAGGGTGTGCTGGCGGATGGAGAGATCCTCCAGGTTGCCGTGATCGCTGGTCAGGAGCAGGCCGTCGCCTTCGCGCAATCCTTCGATGACGAAGTGGAGCAGCTCGTCCAGCTCCGCCAGGGCGAGGTCGGCGAGGTCGAAGTCCTGTGCGTGCCCCGCCTCGTCGGTGCGGAAGAACTCGAACATCGTGAGGTCCCGGCCGCGGCCGATCTCCAGGAGGATATGGGCCGCCTCCCGCGGCGTTCGCCTCGGGACTTCGCAGCCCATCCGCAGGGGCTGCTCGTTGGTGATGTCGTGGTAGAGCGCGCGCCCCGCCCGCAGATCGTCGAAGGTGCGGAAGGGCTCCGAGGTCGTCGCCATCGCAGCCGTCGACGCCGAGGGGCGCAGCCGGGAGGCAGGCACAGGCAGCGGCGGCTCGGCGATCGAGGCGTGCTCGTGCCGAAGCTCGAGGGCGTCCAGGTAGGCGCAGCGATAGGCGTTCGCGTAGCCGCCCCGCCTCCCCAGCCGCTCCAGATCGCGAAAGAGGTTCTGCTCCCCCAAGAGCCGCCGCAGCCTCTCGTTGGGAAAGCCCAGCAGATGCTTGCCCAGCAGCGCCGCCGCGTTCACCCCGCTGAGGAGCGCCGTATGCCCCGTCGCCGACTGCGGCCTCCCCTCGACCCCCATGGTCGCGTCCGCGGCCCCCAAGGCGCCCCCCCGAGGCAGCGTCGTGCCGTCGCCGTCGACGAAGTGTGAGAGCAGCCCTCTCCGCCGCGCCAGCGGGTTCACCGCAGGATCCCGCCTGCCGATCCCGACGCCATCGATGAGGAAGAAGAGGATCAAGTGGGGACCAGCGGCAAGGAGGTGGAGGGCGTCGTCCATTGGTACCCGCCGCCACCCTCGCCGGCAAGACTCGGAGGATGTGGCGCCGAGGCAGAAAGCCTCGTCAACGCGAGGGGCCGCGCATACGATGCCGTCTCAGATGCAGCCGAATCCCTCCAGCCAGCCGCTCGATCGCCCGATCCCCCCGCCGGCAGGGGAGCGGGCCGCGACGTCTGCCGGCGCGATCGTCCGTGAGGCGCTGTTGGTCTGGGCGCTGGCTTTCGGCGGTCTCATCGCTGCCAAGGTGCTCGGCCTCGCCATCCCCTTCATTGGCCGCCAGGTGAAGGCCGTGGCCGCCGGCCTCTTTCTCTATCTCCCGGGCTTCGGCATGAGGCGGCGCGGGGAGACCGTCGACGACTACGGCGTCCCCGACTGGCCCTGGCGCTCCTCCTCCGCCGCCGATCGCTTCAAGATCGACGTGGCCTGGGGCATGGGCGTGTCGCTCCTCCTCCTCCTCCCGGTGGTGGGCGGCTTCCTCCTCCTCCTCGAGCTGCTGCCCTCCCTCCCGCCCGCCCTCCAGGCCCTCGCCCCCTACGACGCCCAGGACCACGGCTTCGCCCTCCGCCTGCCCGATCGCATGTGGCTCCACGTCCTCGACCAGCTCCTGGTCGTCGCGCTCCCCGAGGAGTTCTTCTACCGCGGCTACCTCCAGACCCGGCTGCGTCACGCCTGGGGCAGGGGGCGCTTCCTCCTCCTCGGCGTGCCGGTGGGCGCCGCCTTCTGGCTCACCCAGGCCCTCTTCGCTGTGGGCCACCTCGGCGAGTTTCACCCCTGGCGCCTCTCCGTCTTCCTCCCCGCCATCCTCTTCGGCTGGCTCCGCGAGCGCACCGGCTCCATCGGCGCGGGCATCATCGTCCACGCCTTCTGCAACCTCCTGCTGATGGTGCTGGAGGCCTCCGCCTTCGGCCCCTGATCGCGTCGCCGCGCGGAGGCCGAAGCAGAGATCAGCTGGCGAGCGAGCGCGTGCGAGGTGGCTCGCCGGTTACAGCGACGAGACCGTGATGTCGAGGGCGCGGCCCACGGAGACGGCGCTGCCGTCAGGGACCTCGATGAAGCCGAGGCGGGTGGCGGGATCGGTGACGAAGGCCACCGCCTTCGCCTGACGGTGTTGGCGGATCCGGGCGTCGTCCCGATCGGTCTCCTCGCCGAGGCCGCAGGCTTCGCAGCTCGCCATCCCCTCGAGGAGGCCGTAGGCCAGAGGCATGCCCCGGCGGGCCGCCGCCATCAGCCTGCCGTTGGAGACCAGCACCGACAGGGACGAGGGGAGGGGATGCCCGTGCTGGCGACCCAGCTCGTCCAGCCGGCGGATGGCCCGGGC
This sequence comes from Vulgatibacter incomptus, assembly GCA_040391605.1. Lineage (GTDB taxonomy): Bacteria > Myxococcota > Myxococcia > Myxococcales > Vulgatibacteraceae > Vulgatibacter > Vulgatibacter incomptus_A. The sequence continues at coordinate 14,223 of JBEBXK010000025.1, read as the reverse complement.
CAGGCAGCGGGCCGCCTCTTGGGCGCTGAGGGAGGGATCGTCGAGCCGGCCCAGGGCGTGGAGCTCCTGGAGGAAGAGCGCGAAGACGTGCTCCCGATCGGCCGCGCTGTGGATCTGCCTGGCGAGGAACGACGGTAGCCCCTTCGTCAGCGGCTCGCGAAGCTCGCCGAAGCCCTCGACCTCGCCGACCATGGCGAAGAGCCAGCGGTTGAAGCGGAAGGGATCGATCGCCTCCTCGTCGAAGGCGCCGTCGATGGAGCGGGAGACCACGAAGAGCACCGGCGAGTGGGTGCCGCCGCTGAGCGCAGCGGCGTCGTGGGCGTCGGCGCCGGCAGGGCGCTTGGTGAGGAGCACGCTGTCGTCGACGTAGGTGCCCAGGCCGATGGGCTCGCCCGCCGGCAAGGCGAGGGGCTCGCGCAGGCCTTGGAGCTGGCATCGGAGGAGGGAGGGGTGGTCCGTGAGGATCGCTAGGAGCTGCGCCATATCGTCTGAAGTTAAGGTTGTGGCCTGCGGCTTCGCCATCCAGGCCCGCAGGGCTCGACCGGGGCGATCACTCGAGAGGCACCGATCGGGCGGCCGGTTGTTTGACCGGATCGGGGGGCTTCCCTACAATGCCGTCCATTCCCTGCCACCTCAGCGATGGACGTACATGGCCGAAGAGATTGCGATCGGGATCGACCTCGGGACGAGCTACTCATGCGTCAGCGTGGCGTATGAAGGTTCCCAGGAGGTGGTCCCCAACGAGTGGGGGGATCTGAACCACGCCTCGGTGGTGAGCTTCCTGGAAGACGGGACGATCTCCGTCGGGAACGCCGCCAAGCGGAACATCGTCTCCAATCCGGAGCATACGGTCTACTCCGCCAAGCGCCTGATCGGCCGCTTCTTCTTCTCGGAAGAGGTGGTCAAGGCGCGGCAGATGATGCCGTACACCATCGTGGAGGGACCCAACAACGGGATCCGGATCGAGGTGCGGGATCAGCGCCTCGCCGTCCCCGAGGTCTCGGCGATGGTGCTCAAGGAGATGAAGTCCATCGTCGAGAGCCACCTGGGCCGCGAGGTGAAGAAGGCGGTGATCACCTGTCCCGCCTACTTCAACGACAACCAGCGCCAGGCCACCAAGGACGCCGGGCGGATCGCCGGCCTCGAGGTGCTGCGGATCATCAACGAGCCCACCGCCGCCGCGCTGGCCTACGGCTTCGGCAAGGAGATCTCGCAGAAGGTGGCGGTCTACGATCTGGGCGGCGGCACCTTCGATATGTCGATCCTCGAGATCGGCAAGGACGTCTTCGAGGTCCTCTCCACAGCAGGCGACACCTACCTCGGGGGCGACGACTTCGACCACCGCATCATGCAATGGCTCGCCGGCGACTTCCTCGACAAGACGGGCCTCGATCTGCGCCAGAACAAGTGGTGCCTGGCGATGCTCAACGAGGCAGCGGAGAAGGCCAAGATCCGCTGTGGGAGAGAGGGCTCCGCCGAGATCCTGATCCCCGGGATCTGCCAGGACACCGAGGGCAACGTCCTCGATCTCAACCAGGTGCTGACCACGCCGCAGTTCAACCAGATGGTGATGGATCTGGTGCAGCGCACCTTCAAGGTCTGCGACGAGGCGCTGCAGGCCGCCCGCCTCACCGCCTCCGAGATCGACGCGGTGATCCTGGTGGGCGGCCCCACGAGGCTGCCGGTGATCCGCGAGTCGGTGATGCATTACTTCGGCAAGGAGCCCATGGCGGGGATCGATCCCGAGCAGGTGGTGAGCCTGGGGGCGTCGATCCAGGCCCGCTCGCTCCTCGCCTCCGAGACCGAGACCTATCTGCTGGACGTGACCCCGCTGCCGCTGCGGATCGCCACGGTCGGCGGCTTCACCGAGACGATCATCGGCAAGAACACCCCCGTCCCCACCGAGCGATCCAAGGTCTTCACCACCAGCCGCGACGATCAGGAGAAGGTGAAGATCCGGGTGCTCCAGGGTGAGAGTCCCAAGGCCGACGAATGCGAGTCCCTGGGCGAGTTCGAGTTCTCCGGCTTCCGGGTCGGCGCCAGGGGCGAGGTGAAGATCGAGGTCACCTTCGAGATCGACACCGACGGCATCGTCCACGTCCGGGCCGCCGACCTCGAGACCGGCAAGGAGACCCGCACCAGCATCAGCCTCTCGTCGGGTCTCAGCGAGGCGGAGATCCTCGAGAGCATGTCGCGCAATCGCGCGACGCAGCGAGCCAGCGTTGGTGGCTGAGACCCTCGACATCGAGCTGCTCGAGCTCTCGGCGGAGTCGGAGGCCATCGCCGGGATCCTGGACGAGTTGGACTACTTCCAGATCCTCAAGCTCCCCAACACCGCCGGCCTCGCCGATGTGAAGACCTCCTACTACCAGGAGTCCCGGCGCTTCCACCCGGACCGGATCTTCCACCTGGAGGACGCCGCCCTCAAGGCGCGGGTGCTGCGGATCTACAAGCGGATCACCGAGGCCTACTCCGTGCTGCGGGACGACGTGCGTCGGGACAAATACCTCGCGGACATCACCGGCCCCTCGCGGGCGGAGAAGCTGCGTTACGACGAGGAGAGCGAGCAGGAGCTCAAGCGGGCGAAGGACGAGGAGATCGGCGCCACCCCCAACGGTCGCAAGCTCTTCGCCGCGGGCCTCGCCGCGCTCCAGGCAGGGCAGGTCGACGCCGCCGAGCGGAGCTTCAAGATGGCGCTGCTCTACGAGCCCTCCAACGAGCGCCTCAAGGCCAAGATCGACGAGGCCCGCGAACGGGCCGCAGGCCCGAAGGCCTAGCCATTGCCGTGCCTCCGGCGAGGTCGGCGAGCGGTGGGCACGCGAGCTCATCCCGGAGGCGCGCGGCCGCGACCGGGGGACCCCTTGGCCGCGCGGCGGGCAGGCAGTGTGTCAACGCCGACAGCTCCCACTCGCACGTGGCGCGGAGGTGAGCGAACGCCAGGAAGATCGGTTGGAGCGGAGCACGAATGAGACGATCGCTCCCGCCCCATGCGAGGGGGACCGCCTCGCAGGCTCTGGGAGCGTAGCGTGGCCCTGGATCTCCTCTCCATCGGCGTCGTGGCCGTGCTGGCGATCCTGGGCGGGATCTACGGCGTCCTCGGGCAGATCGCCAGGCTCGGCGCGCTGCTCCTCGCCGCCGCCCTCGCCGCACCGGTGGGGGCGCTGCTCCGCCCCATCCTGCAGGAGGCGACCTCGCTCTCGGCAGGCGCCGTCGTCTTCCTCACCGCCTCGCTCACCTTCTTCGTGCTGCTCTTCAGCTTCCGCTGGGTCGGCGTCCGGATCGCGAGGAAGCTCACCCCGGCCGGCGCCCCACGCGGCGTCGATCGCGGCGTCGGCGCCCTGGTCGGCGCGGCCCAGGGTCTCCTGCTCGCCTGGTTGGTCGCGTCGGTGCTGTTGGCGCTGGACGACCGGATCGGCAGTCGCTTCGCGAGTGAAGGCAGCTTCATCGCCGCTGCGGCCCGGGCCCTGCCGGCCTACTCCCTCCTGCTGAAGTGAGCGCTCGTGAAGAAACTCACGAACGCTGCGAGCCGGAGGCGAGCGAACGCAAGTAGCAGCCGTCGCGCGCAGCGCGAGTGAGAAAAATCGCCCCTGCACCGTGGGAGGGAGATCTTCTCAGAGGCCCGAATCCTCGGACGATAGGCTCGCTTCGACGTAGCGCCGATCGATCACGCAGGGGAGGCCGCGGCGCTCCGGCGCCGAGAAGAGGGTCTCCTCCAGCACCTCCTCCATAGCGCCCCGCAGCGCCCGCGCGCCCAGGCCTTGGGCGTGGGCGTGGGTGGCGATGGCCCGCAGCGCGTCTTCGGTGATCCGCAGCTCGATGCCCTCCAGGCCGAGGAGCTCGCGGTACTCCCGCACCACCGCGTCCGGCGGCTCGACGAGGACCCGCATCAGCTCCTCCGGCGCCAGCTCCCTGAGCTGTACGATGATCGGAAGCCTCCCGATGAACTCCGCGAGCATCCCGTACGAGAGGAGCTCCTGGGAGCCGATCCGCGCGCTGCCGCTTCGCCCATGGCGGTTCAGCTCGGAGAAGGTCCCGGCGCAGATGAAGAGGATCTCGCCTGTGTCCACCTGCACCATCTCGTGCTTCGACCAATGCTGGGCCGGGTTCAGGGGCACGTAGATCTGCCGGCCCTCCAGCAGCTTGAGCAGGGCCTGCTGCACGCCCTCACCGCCGATGTCGCGGCTGCCGGCGCCGGTGCGGGCCCCCTGGGTGCGGCGGGCGATCTTGTCGATCTCGTCGATGAAGACGATCCCCCCCTCGGCCTTATGGAGCTCGTGCCCTGCAGCGGCGAGGAGCTCCGCCACCATGGCCTCCACGTCCTTCCCGTAGTAGCCGGCCTCGGTGTACTCGGTGGCGTCCACCACCACGAAGGGCAGCTCGAGGACCGAGGCGAGGCAGCGGGCGATCTGCGTCTTGCCGCAGCCCGTTGGGCCGATCAGCAGCAGGTTCGCCTTCTTGAGCAGCGGCGCGTCGCCTTCCTGCCGCTTGCGCGCGATCCGGCGCTGGTGGCTGTAGGCGGCGATGGAGACGGCGCGCTTGGCGCGCTCCTGGCCCACGACGAAGGGATCCAGCCGCTCGAAGATCTGCCGAGGCGTCAAGATGGCCTCGTCCAACTCCCGGACTATGGGTGGCAAGCTTCCTCCTTGCGCGTTCGCGTCGCCTAGCGCCCCGCGCGACGGGATCGCTCCATTAGGGTGGGGATCGCGGAGGGGGCCCGCTAGTAGTCGTCAGCGGAGACCAGCAGGCTCGACCAGCGGATCTGCACAGCGAGCTCGTGGACCACGCCGCCTCGCAGCAGGAAGGACGGCCGCCAGCCCACCGAGAGGAAGAAGGGCTCCCGTCCCAGGGGGATCGGCAGCGCGAGGAGGCCGTCGATGGAGAGGCCTTCCTGTTGCGCGCTCGCGCCGAGGCCGAGGAGTCCGGCGAACCCCAGCTCCAAGCCGGCGGCGGGACGGAAGGCGCCGTCCACCGCAGCGGCTCTGGCGTGGGCGCCCAAGGAGAAGAGGCCGAAGAGGAGGTTGGCCTCGGCCGTGACGCCGCCACCTGCCTCGCCCCGATCGCTGACGAAGGCGGGGCCGATCCCCAACGAGAGATCGCCGAGCTCGGTGGGGTAGGGGAGCATCTCCGCCTGGGCCAGGGCGGGGCAACAGAGGGCGACGACGGTCAGGAGCAGGCCGATCGGGCTACGCACGAGGCGTTTCTATCCAGGGTGCAGGGAGGAGGGAAGGAAAAGGCTCCATCGAGCGAGCGGTTGGACGTTCCTCTGAGGCCGCGACCCGCCAAAAACTCCTTTGAGCTGCCACCGCTTGCGAAATTCTCCGGTCATGGGTGTAGGATGGGCTGGTGCGTATTCACGTCAGCCGCCGCGCCCCGGCACGCTGTCGGCCCCACGCTTTGGAGGAATGAGAATTGAAGAAGAACCGACGGCTTTCCAGCGCTCTGATCGCGCTCTTCGCGCTGCCCTTCGTGGCATGTGACTGCTCCGAAACCCCGACCGCGACCGCCAAGCCGGGCATCAAGGCGACGCCGGAGTTCGCCTCCTGGGGCGACGTCTGCAACGAGACCGCCGACGTACAAGAGATCACGATCACCAACACCGGCCGGGGCGCCCTCAACGCCCGCGAGGTCACAATCGAGGGCCGCGATGCCGCCTTCTTCTCCCTAGAGGAGGGCCAGGAGAGGTTCACCATCGCCGGCGCCGCTGGGACCTACGTGCTCCGGATCACCCACCTCTCCATCGGCGATGAGCTGGGCAAGCAGCATGAGGCGACACTGGTGATCCACTCCAACGCCGGCGACGAGCCCCTGACGCTCCCCTTGAGCGCCGACGTGGCGAACCTCCCCGCCACCCCGGTGCTCTCCTTCAGCTGCGCCGACACGCTCCCCGCCTGTGGCGTCGAGAACGAGACCTGCTGCCTCGGCAGCGGCAGCCAGATCTCCTTCGGCCAGATTGCGATCGAGGACGTCGCGACGGCCACCCTTCGGGTCGCGAACCGCGGTTGCGGCGTCCTCGACGTCAGCGACGTAGTCATCGAGACCCTGGGAACCGGCGACACCTGCAGCACCATGGAGAGCGAGGACGGCGTGCCCTTCGAGCAGGTGACGGTCAAGGGCTTTGCCCCCTTCACCCTGGCCGGCACCTTCGATCCCAACTCACCCAAGACCCAGGACATCACCTTTGAGTTCGCCCCGGTGGACTCGCTCTGCACCGTCAACCGTCAGTACAACCTGATCACCAACGATCCCGCCGCGACCCCCGGCGAGGTCGGCGCCTCCGCCGGCCTCCTCAGCGGCCAGGCCGTCCAAGGGCTGCTGACCATCAACCCCGGCCCGGCGAACTTCGGCCAGGTGCGCAGCGGCGAGACGAAGGAGCTTCCACCCGAGCCCAAGTACCCTGAACCCGTACGCTCGCACATCGAAATCCGAAACAGCAGCGACCTGGCCGTGATCATCGAGGGGGTCCGGCTGGAGAACGCCGGCATCACCCAGGACAAGGATCAGTTCGAGTTGGCGGAGCTCGCCCGCTGCTGCCCCGGCGTGCCTTGCGTCACCTTCGGCTTCAATGAGACCATCACCATGGCGAAGTCCAGCGGTAAGCCCGCCAGCGAGAGCTGCGAGGATCGCCTCTACGCCAAGGTCCGCTACAAGCCGACCCGCCCCTCCCAGAGCCATCAGGCGAGGCTGGTCCTGGACCACCCCGCCTCCCTGCCCACCACGACGAGCTCCGTCCTCGCCGGATCCTCGGCCCCCAAGGCCGTCCCCTATCCGGGCGTCGTCTCCTTCGGCATGGCCTCGGAGGCAGGCTGCACCACCGCCGATCTCGGCACCTGCCCGGCGAGGGCCTGCCGGAGCACCTGCGTCGACGACGACGCCTGCCCCTCGAGCAGCAAATGCGTCGACGGGATCTGCAGCGATCCCTTCATCGATCTGGTCAAGGTCTGCGCGCCCATCTGTGGCGTCGCCGAGCGCGACGTGGCGATCTGCAACAACGGCTACGCCAACCTCTCGATCTCCAACGTGGAGATCACCGACGTTGTCGGCGGCGCGGCGCCTGTAGACGGCACCTCGCCCGGCAATCCGCCGGTCTACTCGGTGACCAACCGCTGCGTGGGCACCGAGGTCGCTCCGGACGCCTGCTGTACCGAGACGGTGAGCTTTCGTGACCCGAGGATGGGCACCAATAGCCAAGCACACCTCTGGGTGCAGACGAACGATCCGAGCTGGAACGATCCCAAGGGCATGCTGATCGATCTGACCTCGAACTCCCTCGAGGATCCGTCCAACCCCGGCGCCGCCCTGGGGCGGATCCCTGTCGTCCCCTTCCCGACCGCCCCTCCCTTCCCCATGGAGTTGGAGTGGGTGGAGCTGGACGCCACCGCGGCCCATGTCGACCTCGGAGAGATCACCTCCTTCCGCTGGAAGCTGAAGAGTGTCGTCGGGGCGGTAAAGCATCCCTGGGGCGAGCGGGGCGAAATCGATCCGACGGATCCCAACAAGAACTGCCCCGACACCGTGAACAACGGACAATGCGTGCAGATGCGCGGGCCAGGCAAGATCGCCTTCTGGACCGAGAGGGCAGGATTCGAATACACCTGGGAGGTGACGGTGACCGGCGGCCTCTGTGATCCCGAGTGGAGCGCTACGAGCCCCGTCACCGTCGTCCCGAGGGCGCAGGACGGCACCTGAGCCCGATCGCCGGCCGAAGCTGCTATAGCTCCCGGCTGATGATCGACCTCCACTGCCATACGACGGCCTCCGACGGGACGCTCCCGCCGGCGGAGATCGTCCGTCTCGCCGCCAGGGCCGGGGTGAGGATCCTGGCGATCACCGACCACGACACGATGGAGGCGATCCCGGCGGCGTGGGAGGCCGCCAAGGGCAGGGGGCTGCGGATCGTGGCAGGCGTGGAGATCTCCGCCCGCATCGGCGAGACGGAGATCCACGTCCTCGGCCACTTCGTCGATCCCTCGCATCCCGGGCTGCTCTCGAGGCTGGCGGACTTCGCCGCCCTGCGAGCCTCCCGCGCCGAGCGGATGGTGGAGAAGCTCCGCTCCCACGGCGTCGACCTCCGCCTCGAGGAGATCCTCGCGGAGGCCGGCGGGGACGCGGGGAGCATCGGCAGGCCCCACTTCGCCAGGCTGCTGGTGGCGAAGGGCGTGGCGGCCAACTTTCAAGACGCCTTCGATCGCTGGCTCGGCGAGGGGATGCCCGGCTGGGTGGAGCGGGAGTTTCCAGAGGCCGAGGAGGCGATCGAGCTGATCCGCGAAGCGGGCGGGGCCTCCTCCCTCGCCCATCCCGCCCTCTCGAAGGTGGAGGGATCGGAGCTGATGGCGCTGGCGAAGATGGGCCTCGACGCCCTCGAGGTCGACCACCCCGGCCAGTCGGAGTCCACCCGGCGCAAGCTGCGGATCATCGCCCGCTCCCTCGGCCTCCTGAGCACCGGGGGATCGGATTTCCACGGGGAGTCCGGCGGCCCCGGGATGGAAGGGATGGACGCGGCGGACTTCGGAGCTTATGAAGCGCTCATCGGAGATCGTGTGGGCACATACTGAAGGTCGCGAAGCTGGTCTCGCGGCCCATCGGACGAGGCCCTCGGCAGCCCGTCCGCCCGCCTGAGGGCGAGCGGGCCGAACGCCCGGAAAGCTTAGTTGGAAAGTGGATTTACGTTGACAGTGTGAGGGTCGATTTCTATCCTCCGCGCCGCCCGAAAGCCCTGCGGATGGACCCTCGCTCCAAGACCTTAGGTGGTGACTGAAGACATGGTGCACATGCCCAATTGGTTCCCCGTTCTGCTCGTCATCGTGATCGCCGGGGGCATGGCGCTGCTCCTCACGGGCTTTAGCTGGTTGCTGGGCCCCAAGCGGCAGACGATCATCAAGGGGACCGCCTTCGAATGCGGCTCGGAGACCTCCGGGACCGCGCGCCAGCGCTTCGGCGTCAAGTTCTACATGGTGGCGCTCCTCTTCATCGTCTTCGACGTCGAGGCGGTCTTCCTCTATCCGTGGGCGGTGCTCTTCAAGGAGCTCTCCTGGTTCGGCTTCGCCACCATGAGCGTCTTCGTCTCCACCCTGGCCCTGGGGCTCGTCTACGTCTGGAAGAAGGGCGCCCTGGAGTGGGATTGACCTCCGCCGCGTTCTCTCTCTCGAGGTGATTTGAAATGTCGTCAAATTTCGGCATGGTGACCACCCGCCGCGAAGACGCCGAGGGCTTCTTCCAGCGGATGGTGTCCCGCGGTCTCGGCTGGGCCCGCAAGTACTCTCTCTTTCAATACCCCTTCGTCACGGCCTGCTGCGGCATGGAGTACATGACGATGGCGGGGTCGCGCTACGACGTGGCCCGCTTCGGCGCCGAGTTCCCGCGCTTCTCGCCCAGGCAAGCGGATCTGCTGATGGTGGTGGGGACGGTGAACCTGAAGCAGGCGCCGATCCTCAAGCGCGTCTACGATCAGATGGCCGAGCCCAAGTGGGTGATCGCCTTCGGCGTCTGCGCGTCGTCAGGTGGCTTCTACGACAACTACGCCGTGCTCCAGGGCATCGATCGGGTGATCCCCGTGGACGTCTACGTCCCAGGCTGCCCGCCTCGACCGGAGCAGGTGCTGGATGGGCTGATCCTCCTCCAGGAGAAGATCGCCTCCCAATCCCATCCGCTCATCGATCACGCGCCTCCCGAGCTTCTCCCAGAGGCCGGCGGCAAGCGGAACCTCCTGGCTGGCGGAGGGATCTCGTGAGCGAGCAGGCCCTGCAGCGGGTGGCGGAGAAGTTCCCGGAGGCCATCGTCCACGGCTACTCCCAGCACGGCGACGAGACCCTGGTGATCACGCGGGAGCATCTGGTCGACGTGCTCCAGTACTGCCACGACGATCCCGAGCTCGACCTCAAGATGCCATCCTCGCTCACCTGCGTGGACTACATCGACGAGACCCCGCGTTTCGAGCTGGTGTACAGCCTTTATTCGATCACCAAGCGGCATCGGCTTCGGATCAAGGTGCGGGTCTCCGCAGAGGATCCTTCGGTCCCCAGCGTCCTCCACCTCTACCGAGGCATGGACTATTGGGAGAAGTACTGCTGGGACATGTACGGGATTCAATTCACCGATCGCAGCGTCCCCGTGGAGCGGCTCTGGATGTACGAAGAGTTCGAGGGGCATCCGCTGCGCAAGGACTATCCGCTTCGTGGACGCCAGGGGCTGATACCCGAGCGAAACATCCGCGACATCTACCGCGGCCCCGGTCCCGGTCCCGGCTCGGTCCCCGCCAGCCGGCCGGCAGTCCCGCGGCCCTCGCAGCTCCCCGTGATCAAGTAGGCGACTAGGATCCTACCGACGTTCCTGGAGGCGTAGACTTCATGGCGCAGCAGCATGACAATCTGGAGGTCGAGGACTTCGATGTCCTCGACGCCAAGATCCCCACCAAGACGATGACCCTGAACATGGGTCCGTCCCATCCGGCGACTCACGGTACGGTTCGCTTCAACATCGAGCTGGACGGCGAGAACATCGTCAAGCTCGATCCGGAGCTGGGCTTCCTCCATCGGGGCTTCGAGAAGAGCTGCGAGAACGTCTCGTGGACCCAATGCCTGCCGTATACCGACAGGCTCAACTACGTCTCGGCGCTCTGTAACAACTTCGGCTTCCTCTCCGCCGTAGAGAAGCTGGCCCAGATCGAGATCCCGGAGCGGGCCAAGTACATCCGGACCATCGGCGCCGAGATCCACCGGATCTGCGACCACCTCACGGGGACCGGCGCCACGGCGATGGAGCTCGGGGGCTTCTCGCCCTTCCTCTACGCCATCGAGGCCCGGGATCTCCTCTGGGATCGCATCGCGGAGCTCACCGGCGCCAGGCTCACCACCAGCTTCGGCAGGATCGGCGGCGTCGACCGCGATCTCCCCGAGGGCTGGATCCAGAAGGTGAAGGACTCGCTCGATCGCGTGGCCGTGCTCCGCGACGAGATCTCGACCCTCCTCACGCACAACCGGATCTTCCTCGATCGCATGCGCCACACCGGGCGGATCACGGGGGAGGACGCGGTGAACTTCGGCTTCACAGGTCCCTGCCTCCGGGCGGCAGGCGTCGACTACGACGTTCGCAAGGCCCATCCGTATTGGGTCTACGATCGGATGGACTTCCAGGTGCCCCTGGGCTCCGAGGGCGACAACTTCGATCGCTACTACATGCGGATCGAAGAGATGAAGCAGTCCGACGCCATCATCCGGCAATGCTTCGAGCAGATGGAGCCTGGCCCCATCATCATCGACGATTGGCGCTATACGCTGCCCCCCAAGCCCCAGGTCTACTCGACCATCGAGGGCGTGATCGGGCACTTCAAGGTGATCATGGAGGGGATCAAGATCCCGAAGGGCGAGTGCTACGCCTACACCGAGTCGCCCAACGGCGAGCTCGGCTGGTACCTGGTGAGCGATGGCTCGGGCCGGCCCTACAAGGTGCATTGTCGGGCGCCGGGGATCCCGCTGATGAGCGGGCTGGAGCATATGGTGCGGGGCGCGATCCTCCCCGATCTCGTCCCGACCTTCGACACGATCAACATGATCGGCGGAGAGGTGGAGCAGTGAGCGTCGAGAAGAAGCCCGTGACGATGGTGAACGTCACCGTCGACGGCATGCCGACCAGCGTGCCTGCCGGGACCAACCTGGTCGAGGCGGCGAAGACCGTCGGCGTCGACATCCCGCATTATTGCTACCACGCGGGTCTCTCGATCGCCGCGAACTGCCGCATGTGCCTCGTGGAGACCTCGAACTCCCCCCCGGGCAAGCTCGTCCCCGGCTGCCAGATCCCCGTGGCCGAGGGGCAGAGCATCACCACCAACTCCCCCAAGGTGAAGGAGCAGCAGCGGGCGGTGGAGGAGTTCCTGCTCCTGCACCATCCGGTGGACTGCGCCATCTGCGATCAGGCCGGCGAGTGCCGGCTGCAGGATTACTTCCAGGAGTACGACTACCGTCCCTCGCGCTTCGAGACCCCGAAGTGGATGTCGAGGAAGCGGGTCGATCTGGGGCCCACGATCGTCCTGGACCAGGAGCGCTGCATCAACTGCACGCGCTGCATCCGCTTCATGGACGAGGTCGCCAAGGATCCGGTCCTCGGCATGTTCGGCCGCGGCACCCGCCAGGTGATCGACGTCTTCCCCGGCAAGGTCTTGGACAACAACTACTCGGGCAACATCGTCGACATCTGCCCGGTGGGCGCGCTCCTCAACAAGGACAACCGCTTCCGGGCCCGCGCCTACTTCCTCACCGCCACGCCGTCGATCTGCACCGGCTGCTCGCGGGGCTGCAACACCTTCGTCGATCACTTCCAGGGCGTGCCCTATCGCTACCGCCCCCGCGAGAACATGGAGGTGAACGAGCATTGGATGTGTGATCACGGCCGCAGCAGCTACCACCAACTCTACGACGGTCGCCTCCTGGAGGCGGAGGTCGGGCAGCAGCAGGTGGAGGCCGGCGAGGGGCTCCGCGCCGCCGCCGCCGCGCTGAAGCCCCTGGCTGGCTCCCTGGCCGTGGTCGTCTCCCCCGTCCTCGGCCTCGAGGACGCCCTGGCCGTGATGCTCCTGGCCAAGGAGGGGCTGCAGGCCTCCGAGGTCTACCTCTCGGGCCGGGCCGACGGCGAGGCGGACTTCTACCTGCTCCGCGAGGATCGAAGCCCGAACCGCAAGGGGGTCGAGCTCGCGGCCCAGGCCTTCGGCCTCGAGCTGCGCCGCTTCGATCAGCTCACCAAGGCCAGGCCCAAGGGCGTGCTCCTCGCTGGCGTGGACGTCCCCGTCGAGGCCTCGGGCTTCGCCGATTGGCTCTCCGGCGTCGAGCAGGTGGTGGCCCTCGCCGCCAACCGCGACCCCGTCTCCGCGGCGGCGAAGATCGCGCTCCCCCTGGCGACCCACGCAGAAGGGGAGGGCACCTTCGTCAACTTCGATGGCCGCGCCCAGCGCTACCTCCGCGCGTATCCTGCGAGCGGCTCCTCGCGAGCGGGCTGGCAGTGGGCCACCGCCCTCCTGGCCGAGCTCGGCTACGCCTACGCCTACGCGTCGGCGGGGGAGGTCTTCGCCGACCTCTCCAAGAGGCTCCCCGAGGGGGCCCTCGGCGACTTCGACTGGAAGAAGACCCCCCGCGCCGTGGTGAAAGGCGTGACACCGCTCCCCGGCGGCACCGTGGACGGCCGCCCCCCGGGGTGGCGTGAACTCATTCCTCTGCGCACCCCGTCCAACAACGACGGCTCGTCGGCGGCTTAGGCTCAAAGGATCTCACGATGCGTGCAGCACTTATCAGCGCGATCATCCTCGGCATCATCGCCGTGATCGCGGGAGCCATCGGCGCCTTCTATTGGGTGGCCGCCGCCCTCGGCGTCGTCGCCCAGGCGCTCTTCGGAGCCGAGGCCTCCTTCATCGGCGTGGCCATCGCCAACGCCCACACCCTCATCCTGGTCCTGGTGATGGTCCTGGCTTCGCTGCTGACGCTCGCCGAGCGGAAGTGGTCGGCCATGATGCAGGATCGCATCGGCCCGAACCGGGCCAGGATCGGCCTGCCGATCCTGAAGAACCTCGATCTGGCGGGGCTGCCCCACTTCCTCGCGGACGGCCTCAAGATGCTGACCAAGGAGGATACGGTCCCGCGCCTCGCGTCCAAGGGCCTCTTCTCCCTGGCGCCGATGCTGGCCTTTGCGCCGATCTTCCTCCTCTTCGCCGTGGTCCCGGTGGCGCCGGTCCTCGCGGCCAGCGACATCCCGGGGATCGCCGGCCTCGCGGCCTCCCTCGGGGTGGCGGCGAGCTTCCCGGTCTCGCTCCACGTCATCCCCGACCTGGACATCGGCCTGCTCTACCTCTTCGCCTTCGCGTCGATCGCCGTCTACGGCACCGCGCTGGCGGGTTGGTCGTCCAACAACCGCTTCGCGCTGCTGGGCGGCGTCCGCGCCGCCGCGCAGATGATCGCCTATGAGGTCTCCCTGGGCCTCTCGCTCGTCGGCGCGATGATGATCTACGGATCGCTCCAACTCGAGACGATCACCGGCGGCCAGTCCGCCGGGCTCTTCGGCGGCGCGCTGCCGGCCTGGGGCATCTTCCTCCAGCCCATCGGCTTCCTGCTCTTCTTCGTGGCGTCCTTCGCGGAGACCAAGCGCGCCCCCTTCGACGCGCCCGAAGGCGAGTCGGAGATCATCGGCTACTACGTCGAGTACTCCGGCATGCGCTTCGGCATGTTCATGATCTCCGAGTTCATCGAG
>JBEBXK010000024.1:0-53302 GCA_040391605.1 Vulgatibacter incomptus | reverse complement strand
GACGGCCTCGACGCCACCCGAGCCACCCGATCCACCGTCGCCGCCCGAGCCGCCGCCGCCGCCCGAGCCGCCGTCGCCGCCCGAGCCGCCGTCGCCGCCCGAGCCGCCGTCGCCGCCCGAGCCGCCGATGCCGCCGACGCCGCCTGTTCCCCCGGTGCCGTCATCACCGCCCGTCCCGCCATGGCCGCCCGTGCCGCCGGTACCGGCGGTCCCCCCGATGCCACCCGTGCCTCCAGCGCCGGAGGATGAGTCCTCACCGCCGCAGCCGACCATGGAGACCGCCAACAAGGCAGCCAGTGAAAAACTCCGTAGTTGCTTCAACGACGATGCAAGGTGCCACGATCCCATTTGACGGCCTCTCCAGAAATTTCCCGGGCCCGGTTCAGCCCAGGCTTCATTCCGACGCAGACCGTTAGCATCGCAGCAGTTCAACCATTCACGCAACCGAAAGTCACCGCCACAAAGCGATCATGGATTTCCCAAGTAAATTCGGATGGTTAGCAAATAGCTCCGACATGGACTGAGAGCTTCAGGTAGTTGAAGCTCCAACTATCGCCAGGAAACTAACTCCGATCAGCCTTCAGGACGGCGGAGGCCTTCGATGGAATCGCAGGGGTGATCCCACGATCGCCTCGGATCGGTCGCTTGGAGCTTTTGACCTGGAGAAGAACGCCTCTCCTCGCCGAGAGGGAGCCTGCGCCGAGAGCCCTCGAGACGACGCCGCCGCTCGTCTGGTCAAGTCACGAGAGCATCGGGAGCGCGCAGAATGGGCGCCGGTCTTCCCCGACGCCCTTCGTGTTTTCAGGTCTGCTGCCCAGTCAGCCCTGCTTCGACTGGAAGAGCAGGGACCAATTCGGTTCCAAGATCGCCTGATAATACGAGTACTGGAAGCTGTCCGTGCGTTCCGCGCCTCGATCACGACGGTCGCATCGCCGCCGAGGTGGTGGGCGTTGGGACCCAGATTCCCGTAGGCGATCACGATCTCTCCGTTCGCCCAGAGCTGAATCTGGAAGGTAGCGGAGCCGCCCCCGTTGCTCCAGCGCAGGAAGTTGGTCCATTGGACGATCATGACCTGCTCGCCGGCGATGACCTTTTGCCCTCGTAGTGGAAAGCGGAGCCCGTCTGGCTGGTGAGAGTATCCCAGTAGGCTGCCACGATCCCCCCGGTGGGGTTGGAGGCCGAAGGGATCGGGATTCAACACCTGGTGGAACCCAGACACCCCTCGTTCAATTGTGATCTGGTTGTGATGCTGCCCCGCTGCGCCCAGCCGATCGAGCTCACCTCCTTCTCACTGCCCATGCCGGGCGCACCAAGAAAAAGACCCCGGATGCGCAGTCGGCATCCGGGGTCGGTTGGTTACGTGAAGAGGGCGCGGATCAATTCGCCGGCCAGTAGTGGATCGACTGGCCGCTGGAGAGCACCGCCTGGTTGTAGGAGTGCTGCTGGTAGGTGGTCGACCCCGGCTGCTGGATCCCGACGGTCGCGCTGCTCCCCTTCGTATAAGTCTCGTCGCCGATCAGGTCTCCATAGACGAAGACGATGCCTCCATCTTCCCAGAGCTGCACCTGGTAATTGCTGCGGGTCGTCGAGGCACCTCCGAAGGGCCTCCAATTGGTCCACTGGAAGACCGCCACCTGCTGGCCGCCGCTGCTTACCTCCGCGAAGGTGAGCGTACTCTCCCCCGCAATGAACGAGGTGTCGTCCCAGAAGGGGGCGATGATCCCGCCGCCGAGCGGTGCCGAGGTCGCGCCCAGAGCCACATTGCTGAAGTGCGAGGCGCTGATCGAGTTCGTGGTGAGGAAGCCCACCGACGAGAGATAGAAGGCGGTCCGATTCACACCGTAGAAGGGGAAGGGGAACGAGAGGGCCACCGGCGTCGAGGTATATGTCAAATATCCCGTGATCCCGGCGACCGGCGTGTCGATCCCCGAGATGTCGATGGCGGACATCGTCGAGGCAGGATCGTACCAATAAGCCTTCGTCGTGCAGCTAGGAATGGCCCCGGGTGAACCGAGGTTCACGCCGTCGTAGACCGCCCTCGCCACGCAGAATGCTCCTCGATCCGAAAAGATCCCCGAGCCGGCGTCGAAGTTCTCGCTCTCCAACTCCAACGACGCACCCACGGGGACCTGCCAGCTCGAGTCCCACTCCACCGAGGCTATCAGCGCGCTGCCCGCGTGGAGCTCGAGGGAGTCCTCGCTCGGATCCAGGGCCAGCCCCGAGCCGTAGATATAGCCGAGACCCGATCCAGCGGTGGCCTCGAGGATGGCGTAGCCCTTTGCCGGCACCACGAACGACGACGCGATCACATGAGTAGCCGCCGAGCTCGAGATCGTCCACCCCTCGAGATCCAGGTCGATCGGGAGCTGGTTTCGCACCTCGAACCATTGCGCTGCGGGATCGACGTCCGGATCGAGCATCAACTCGGAGATGATGACGTCGCCCTCGGACGGGACGAAGACCGTCACGCTCTTGCATTCGACGAAGCCCCGCAGCTCCGCGCAGGCCCTGAACGTCCGGGTCTCCGTGACCTCGAGGGTAATCGCGGAGGCCGGAGCAGTATCGAAGCGGAAGCTCCGTCCCTCCAAACCACCCGGGAACGCAGGATTCGTCGCGCTGACTCCGTTGCCTCCGAAGTGGTGCTCGAGACCCACCGTGCCCGTGAGATTCTGGTATCCGATGGTCGCGCTGGAGCCGTTGACCTCATTCTCGCAGCTCAGCGGGTTGCAGGTGCCAGTGGAGGTCGGCAGGGTCGGCGGAGGCGCCATCGTCCCGTAGCGATACTCAAAGCTGCCATCGGAGTGGAGCACAATCTGGAAGTTGAGGTCGTACTCGTTCGAATCGCTCGAGCCGGAAAAGCGGCTGACATGGCTCCATTGAAAGACGTAGGTGTCCGGACCAATCATCATTCCGTGGACCCGTCCCGATGTCCTCGTGGCGAGGTCGTCCCAAAACGCAGCCAAGCTGATCTTGCTGTAGGAGCTATTGGTGTTCGGGATCCCGTAGTTCGCGCCGGTTCCGGTGGTGCTGGTGGTCTCCTCGAAGGAGAGATAGCCGTCCGTGGCTACCCTGAGCCGGCTGAAGCTCTCTCCCATGAAGGGGAAGGTGAAGCCGCCGTCGAAGGCATACTCGATCGCCTTCGTGTCCTCGCCGCCCGCGAGGATCTCGGTAGCGGCGGGATCCTGGCTGATGTCCAGGTCCGCGAAGCCCCACCCGCTCCCGGAGCTGGTGTCCAACTCCACCATGGGTGCGACGACCATCGAGGGGGCACCGCTGATCACCGGCGTGGCATCCCAGCTCACAGTCACGGTCTCGCCTGAGAAGACGACCTCCGAGCTCGTGGTGAAGTCCAGGTTGAGCGTCCGCACCTCCACCGGCAGGATCACCTGCTTGATCCGCCCCATCGACTCGAGCTCGAGGATGTAGCTCCCGCTGGAGGTCGGGCTGAGGACGACAGAGTCCTCCGCCAGATCCAGCCCGTCGATGTCGATCGGGGTGATCACCCCTGCCGATTCGTGGAGGAGACTGAGCGCGTCGGCTCCCGCCGTCGTCCAGGAGAGCGTCACGTCCTCTCCCTCCACGATGGCCTCGCTGCTCGCCTCGAAGGTGAGGATCTCCCACTCCGCTGTCACCGCGACGCTGACACACTCGGTGACGGAGCCGAAGATCACGCAGACCTGGTAGTCAGTCGAGTCCGTCGGATTGACCACCATCGAGCCGCTGCCGGTGGTGGCGCTGAACCTGAACGCCCGATCGCTGAGCCCGCCGGCGAAGCTTGGGTTCTCGAAGGCGCGGCCGGTTCCGCCGAAGTGGAGCTGTTGGCCGATGGTCCCGGTCAAATTCTGGAAGCCGATGGTCGCGCTGGATCCGTTGGCCTCCTTCTCGCAGCTCCGTGGATTGCAATCGGAGAGCGAGCCCGCCGGCTGGGGCGGCTGGGCCATCGTCCCGTAACGATACTCGAACGAACCATCCGACTGGAGGGCGATCTGAAAGTTGAGATCAAACTCGTTGGTGCCCGAAGAGCTGTGAGACGAGCCGTAATAGAGGCTGATCTGGCTCCATTGCACGATGTATTCGCCGCCTACCTCGCCGGCGAACACGCGGCCGGAAGCGCGGGTGTGGAGGTCGTCCCAGAAGGCAGCCAGGCTGACCTTGTTGTACGAGGAACTCGTATTCGGGATCGGCTGATTGGAGGACGCCGTCGAGGTGTTCGTGCTGAACGAGAGGTAGCCATCGGAGGAGACGCCGACAGAGTCATAGGTCACGCCCATGAAGGGGAAGGTGAACCCAGCGTCAAAGGAGTGTCTTACGATCGAGCTGTCAATATTTCCTGCGATGACCTCGACCACGCCGGGCTCCCCGCTGATGTCCACGTAGGAGGAGGTGGCACTCACTTCCTGCATGGGCGTGATCACGGTAGCGTCGAGGTTCGGATTCAGGGCCGTCACCGTCCAATCCAGGGTGATCTCATCCCCGGGCCTGGCCGTGCCAGCCGAGACGCTCGCGCTCAGGTCGAAGTCCTTCACCTCCACCGCGACCGAAGCGGTGAGGGTCTTGCTCAGGAAGGTGTTCTTCACGGTGAGGACGTAGGTGAGCGTTCCCTCCGGCGAATCGACGGCGGTGCCGCTATCGACGCCCAAGGTCGTCTCATCTCCGAGCTCTACCGCTCCCGCCTCGAGAATGAGCTCATCGGCACCGATGGTCGTCCAGGAGAGGTTGACCGCGTCGCCCCAATTGATGGTCTCGAGGTCCGCCACGAACGAGCCGATCTCGAAGGGCGCTTCGACGGTGATCGTCTTGCACTCCACGAATCCGTCGAGGCGTCCGCAGATCTGGTAGCTGGTGGTCCCGGACGGGTTGACGGTGAAGGTGTCGCCCGTCGCGACGGCGTCGGACCGGAAGGTCCGATGGGCGAGGCCGCCCGGGAAGGGTGGGTTGTTTGCGTTCCCGCTGGTGCCGCCGAAGTGGAGCTCGTGGCCCTGGGTGCCTCCCGGCAACTGAAAGCCGATGGTAGCGCTCGAGCCCATCGCCTCGTTCTCACAGGTGTTGGGATAACAGGAGGTCGAGGTCGAGGGCGGGGCGACCATGTCGCCGTATCGATACTCGAAGGTGCCATCGGAGTGAAGGACGATCTGAAAATTCAGGTCGTATTCGTTAGTGAGCGACGATCCAGCGTAGGCGCTCGTATGGCTCCACGAGATGATGTAGTCCCCGCCGACCATCGCCGCGTGGACCCGGCCGTTCTCCCGCGTATGCAGATCGTCCCAGAAGACCGCCAATTGGACCTTCGAGTGGGCGGCCGTAGAGTCGTTAGGCAGCGTCTGGTTGCTGAAGTTGGTGGCCGCGGTAGTATCGAAGGAGATCCATCCGTCGTTGGTCACGCGGACTTCGGTGTACTCGACGCCACCGTAGGTGAAGGTGAAGCCGTCGGTGAATACGTGAGTGACGGCTGCGCCATCCACGTTCCTGCCAACCAACTCCTCGGCCTCTGGCAGCCCGCTGATGTCCACGTAGACATCACCCGCCAGGTCCTCGGCCAACGCGACAACCGGCAGGAAGATCTCGACGATGCCGCCGGAGAGGGAAGTGGCGGTCCAGCTCAGGTCGACCGCCTCACCGGGACGGACGACGTCCTGGCTCGCCAGGAGGTCGAGATCGAAGGTCCGGACGATCACGACCTGGCTCGCGTCCACCTCACGGTCATCGACGTCGAAGAGGGTGAGGACGAAGGTCGTCCGCTCGGTCAGGGCGGCGGTGGTCATCGTTCCGCTCAACAGATCCACAGACGGCGGCGTGATGTCTACGCCGTTGGCGGTGATGCGCATGGAGACACCGGCGCCGCTGGTCTCCCAGCTCAGATCCACGGTGTCGTTGTACTCGACCCGTGCCTCGCTCACCGTGAAGCTCTCGATGTCGAAGGGAGCGAAGAGGGAGACGGTGAACTCCTCTTCCAGCACCCGACCGAGGCCGCCGGTCGCTCGCACCCGGTAGTCGTAGGTCCCCGGGCCGGCTTCAACGATGGTGCAACTCCCCGAAGACAGCTCGCCAGCGCTGGCGCTGCATCGAACGACGTCGGAGGCGTCGAGCACCTCCACGGAGGAGACGTGCTCGGCCGTCCAGCTGACGATCAGCTCCTCGGCCAGCGGCAGATCCTCCGGCGGCGCGACGATCGAGAGGGACGGGACCCCGTGAACGACGACCTCGACCGTCTCGCTGACGACGCCATTGCCCGTCGCCGTCAGGGTGACGGGGACAGTCCCCGCTGCGGTGGGGGTCCAGATGTAGGTTCCGGACGCAGAGAGCGAAGTGGGCATGTCGAATGCGAAGCTCTTCCCATCGAGCCCGCCCGACACGGCCGTGTTGTAGCTGACGATCTCGAAATCGCTTCCATCGGGGAACTGGTAGCCAATGGTCGCGCTGCTGCCGTCTGCCCTGTTCTGATCGCCGCTGCTGCCGGCATAGCGATACTCGAACTCCCCCGAGTTCCGCATGATGATCTGGAAGGTACGCTTCGCGGTCGGGGCGACGAGTGCGGACGCGTCGGTCCACTGCATGATCAGCATGGGGCCCCTGGCGTCCGAGCTGAGCTCGTAACGGACGTCGCCGTCCACGACCCCCGGCTCCAGGAACTCAAGGTCATCCCAGAACGGCGCGAGGTGAGCCCAGGACGACGAGGTGGACGGGAGGGTGACGTTGCTGAAGCTGCTTCCCGTGCGGGTGGTGTCGAAGCTGAGGACGCCGTTCGCGTAGACCATCACCGAATCGTGCTGCTCTCCTGCGAACGGGAAGCTGAAACCGGCGGGGAAGGTGAAGACCTTGCAGCCCTCGTCATTGGTGTTCGGGAAGGTGGTGGTACAAACGCCAAGCGGGATGTGGGTCCCTGTCGCGGCGATGTCGATCAGCGGCTCCGCTCCCTCCGTCAGCGTCAGAATCCCGGGGATGACGCTGAGGCGCACACCGTCCGCCATCCTCGTGGCCCAGGTGAACTCGACATCCTCTCCGAGCATCACCTCCTCAGGCGTCGCGGTGAAAGAGACGATGGTGGGCGGCGCGAGGGTGACCCTCGCCTCGGCCGAGACAGCGCTGCCGTTGCCGTTGGTGGCCACCACCCGGTAGGTCGTGTTGCGCGAAGGCACGACGGCGTGGCTGCCGGCGTCAAAACTCCCGGCAGCGACGGAGAGAAGCTCGATCGAGGCGCCGCTCGCGTCGATCTCGTAAAGGACGAGGCTCGCAGCGTGCTCCGACGTCCATGAGAGTTCGACGTCCGCCATGATCGCGTCATCGAAGACGTCTGGCGTCGCGGTCAACGTGACGCTCGGTATTCCAAAGACCGAGACGGAACCGCTGGTCCTCTGCGGGAGGGAGCCAGGACTCGAGGTCGTCGCCTCGAAGGTGAACTCGTAGGTCCCCACCTCTGTCAATGTGAAAGCTGCGCTGCCCTGGTTTCCCGCCGGGATGGCATAGGGACCGCCGAGATCCGCGGTCAGAGTCAGCGTGGGCTCGGCCCCGTCGGGATCCGCGAGGACGTTCCACGAGACCGTGAGCTCGTCGCCGGCGTCCATCGCGTTCGGCGCGACAGAGAAGCTCTGGATCGTCGCCCCGGAAGAGACTCGCAGTAGGAGGCTCTCGGCGGAGACATCTCCGACGCCGTTCTCGATCTCCAGCGCGATCGTGTGAGCTCCGATGTCGGTCATGGCGAGATCGCAGCTCCCCTCTGCGATCTCTGCCTCGTTGACCGCTTGGCAGGCGACCTCGCCGTCCACCAGGAGACGAAGCTCGCTTCCCCCGATGTTCTCCCAGGCGAAGGTCACGGTGGTCCCGGCCCAGACATGACTCCCGGACATCTCGAACGAGACGATCAGCGGTGCGCCGACCGAGACTGCGACGGTCTGGCTCACGGAGCTGCCCGCCTCGTTCACCGCGGTCAGCTCGAAGCTGGCGTCGGCGGAGATCTGCTGGGTGGTGGTCCCGGAGGTCAGGTCGGGATCGAAGCCGAGCGCGACGCCGCCCTGGGAGATGGAGATGGAGGTAGCGCCGGAGGTAGCCCAGCTCAACTCGAAGGCCTCGCCGGCACCTACCCTCGAGGGGCGAGCGATGAAGGAGTCGATCGCCGGAGCCGCGACCAGCCGGACCGTCGCTTCACGCTGCGCCTCTCCGGCCAGGTTCGTCGCCACCAGCGTGAAGGTGGTGTCGCCGTCGATCTCCACGTCGACGGAGCCGGCGACGAGGAGAGAGGGATCGATCGCGGTGGGCGTACCCACGTCGCTCTCGAGGATGAGCTGGGTCGCTCGTGCTACGCCGGACCACATCAGGGTCGCCGTGGCCTTGCCGTCCTCGTCCGCGGTGAGGATCGGGGCGAGAGCGGAGAAGCTGCCGATGGTAGGGAGGTCCACCACATCGATGGCGATCTCCCGCTCCGCGACGAGCGCGCCGCTGGTCGCGACCAGCCGGAACTTGCCTTCGGTGCCCATCGGCGCCTGGACCGTCCCCTCCGCCACCTCGGGTCCGCCAGCGACCACGTGCTCGAAGCCGTCGATGTTGCTGATCGTCAGCTCAGTCGCCCCGGCGATCTCCCAACGCAGCTCCTTCAGATCACCGACGCCCGCGGGCGAAGGATCCACTGCCTCGAAGAGCGTGATCGATGGGGTCACCTCGATGGTCGCGACGGAGGTCGCCTGCTTCGAAGCGCCGGTGGCCACCAGGGTATAGCTCGTCGTCTGCGATGGCGTGATCGTCTCCTCGCCGCTCAGCCGCTCAGTCGAGTCGATCAGCACCGTCCCCACCTCGTCCGTGATCACCACGGCGATCGCGTCCTCGGTGGACCAGACCAGGGTCGCCGTCTCGCCTGCCGCGATCCGCCCCGGGTTCACCTGGAGGTTGGCTACTGGCGCGCCCTTCACCTTCACGGTGACCGACGCGGAATCGAACTTCTCCCCGCTGCTGGCGGTGAGGCGAAAGGTAGTCGATGAAAGGACCTCGACCTCCACCGAGCCACTCGCGGCGTCCGCCCCTCCAAGATCCACCGGCTGGTTCGAGCCGTCCACGATCTCGATCGAGTCGGCGTTCGCCGTGGCCCAAGAGAGCCTGGTCGTCTCACCCTCCTCCACCTCCAAAGGGTCCGCCGTGAAGTCGAGGACCTTCGGATCCTCGCCGACGATCGCCTCCACCTCAACAGTGACCGATCGGCGAGCGGGCTCTCCTGCCTCACCGGTGGCCACGAGTTCGAAGACGGTCGTCTCCTCCACCACCACTGTGGCCGAGCCCTCGCTCGGCTGGGCGTCGCCGAACTCCACCGGGATCCCGTTGGCGGTCAACTCGATCGAGACAGCGTGCTCGGTCGTCCAGGAAGCCACTACCGATTCGCCAGCGGCGACGGTCTCGGGAGCCACGGTGAAGGACGTGATCGCCGCCTCCTCCACTCCGGGCTTGGGCTTTGGCTTGTCGCCATCGCCGCCACAGGCGCTGAGGCCCATGATCAGCGAAGCAAGGATTCCAAACGACCAGCGATACGAAACTTTCATGATCACTCTCTCGAACCGGGTGCGAGTCTGTAGGTGAAGCAAATCTTGGCGAGCCAATCAAAACGGCTATTGCTTGGCAACCCAATTGTTCGAGATCCCCCCGTTTGGAGGGGGTCGTCGCTTGGCCGATGGCGGTTCTGGCCAGAAGCGCGTCACCGAATGAGCCGTCCGCACGGTCGGCGGCGCCGATTCGCGGATCTCATATGATCTGAGGCCAGAGAGTCTCACCGAGTCATGCGATGGGCCATTGGATCTTCCGGCCACGACCACCAAACCGACCCGCGGCAGGAGTCGTGGTCGTGGCCGGCTCCCCTCCCACGGCGGCTTCGAGACCACGCCGATCCCTTGGTCGGCGGTTTGTGATGGCATCTGGTACGCTGACGCATCCCGAAGTCTTCCCAACGGAGAATCAGCTATGCGCCGCCTCGCCCTCTGCTCGACAGCAGCCCTCTCTCTATGGCTTGCCGTCCTCACGCCCCAACTCGCGCGGGCCGCGGATTGGACCGGCACCTTTCCATCGGAGGCGGTGGCGAGCTACTTCGGTGCGGGAGAGCATCCGGTGCTGGTGGCTGCCTCCGGCGAAGCCTCCGACGCGCTCGCGACGGCGACGACGGCGCTCGAGGCGGCGCTTCGCGGCTCCGCCTCGTTCCCGCTGGTGATGGACGCGAAGAGCCTCGGCGATCTCTCGCAGCTCGACGACGGCGCGATCGTTCAGAAGGCCGCCCACCTCCCGGTGGAGCGGATCGCCATCGTTCGGGTCTTCGCAGGATCGGAAGGAGCGGAGCCGACGGCCCTCGTCACGATCTACGGCAAGGGAGGTGACGTGATCACCGGCTTCTCCGCGAAGCCGGGGACGGCGCTCGCCGCTCACAGCGACGACGCCGGGAGCGGTGTGAACCGGGGCGTGGCCGAGACCGTATCCACGATGGCCGGGACCTCGGCGAAGTCGCGGTCGGCAGCGTCCGAGGAGTACGACAAGAACTTCATCTGGTTCCAGGACCTCATCGCGATCAACGTCCAGGGCGGCGGCATCGTCGGCTCCTCCACCATCCCTTACCAGGGGAAGTACAAGAAGCCGCTGGACGGCGCCGCTTTCTACGAGGCCATCGAAAGGCCTGACCTCGCGAGCAGCTACAGGACCAGGCAGGCCGTACGCTTGAGCCTCTTCGGAGTCGGCTACGCCGCCATCATCGGCGCCCCGATCTACACCCTCCTTCTGGCCGACAGCTGCGATGGGATCGACCCGGACTGCGACGACTCGAAGAGATGGGTCGTCGGAGGGGCGATGTTCGGAGGCGGGCTGGTGCTCGCCATCACTGCAGGCCTCATCGCTCCACACCCCATCGCCGCGACGGAGGCCCGCCAACTCGCCGACGAGCACAATATGCGCCTCAAGGAGCGCCTGGGCCTTGCCAGCCAGGAGAAGCCCAAGGCTCAGCCCATCCAGGCCGGGTTCTTCGCGACCCGCGACGGCGGCGGCGGGCTCACCCTGGGCGGGAGCTTCTGAGGCGATGCCGAGCCGCTTCCTGCCGATCGCGCTGGCCTGCGTGGCGATGGTCGCGCCCGCTTCCTCGCGGGCCGACGCGATCGAGGACCTGGAGCGACAGCAGCAGCGGCTCTTCCTGCAGGTCGCGCCATCGGTGGTCTTCATCGCGACGCCGAGCAGCCTCGGCACCGGCTTCTTCGTCTCGAACGACGGCCTGATCCTCTCGAACGCCCACGTGGTCGGCGAAGAGAAGGTGGTGACGGTGCTGCTCCAGGACGGGCGCAAGGTCGAAGGGAAGGTGGAGGCGATCGCGCCGGATGGATTGGACCTAGCGCTGGTGAAGGTCGCCGTCACCGGGACCCGACCCCTGACGATCAGCAGCGGCTCGCTGCAGGTGGGGAGTTGGGTGGCGTCGATAGGCCACGGTCTCGGCGGCGCCTGGACCTTCACCACCGGCATGGTCTCCAACATCTATCCGCTAGGGGCCGAGCGCCCGGTCTTCCAGACCCAGATCCCCCTCAACCCCGGGAACTCCGGAGGGCCCGTCGTGGACCGACACGGCAAGCTCGTGGGGGTCGTAACGGCAGGTGTCGAGCGATCGAACGACGTGAACTTCGCGATACGTGCGGACATCGCGCTGCGGGTCTTCCCCGCCCTCGCCACCGACTGCGATTGCCTAGTGATTCAGCTGCCGTCGGGCGTGCCCGTCTTCATCGACGGGACGCTCGCAGGCAAAGGCCCCAGGATCGTGGTCCCGACCTCCGAGCGCCGGACCTTCCGGGTACAGGCTGCGCTGCAGGGGGCGATGCGGGAGTACCTGGTGAGCTGGCCGGACCAGCGGACCCTGACGATCGAGTGAGGCGGAGGCGAGTGAAGCCAAGAGAGCCTTCTCTCGCCCAGCGCAAATGGAAGCGATCGCTCCTGTCTCGCCGATCACAGGGTCCGGCGGGATCAGATGGGCGCGGCGCGGCTGGCGATCTCGTCGGGGTAGTGGGCGTCGGCGAGACCGAGGACCTGGGTGAAGCCCTTGCCCCAGCGGTGGGCCAGCTCCTGCACCGGGACCTGCAGCGCCCCCTCGATCTCGAGGGAGTCGCCACCCACCTGGCCGATGACGGCGAAGGGCGCCCCCGCCTTCCGGGCGACGGCCTCCACCTCGGCGCGGCGGGCGGGATCGTAGGAGATGAGCACGCGGCTGGGGTCTTCGGCGAAGAGGAGGAGGTCGATCCGGGCGTCGCCGGGGATCCGGACCTTGGCGCCGAGGCCACCCTCCGGCGCCCCCATGATGCAGCTCTCCGCCAACGCGACGGCGATCCCGCCGTCGGCGCAATCATGGGCGGAGGCGACCAGGCCGGCCCGCACGAGCTCGCGCACCGCCGCCTGGACGGCCAGCTCCCGGGCAACGTCGAGGCGCGGCGGGAGGCCCGCCACCTTGTCGAAGCAGGCGGCCAGGTATTCAGAGCCGCCGGCCTCACCGGTGCAGACGCCGAGCAGGGCGATCTCGTGGCCCCGCTCCTTCCACCAAGTGGTGGAGGTGTGGTTCACGTCGGGCACCAGCCCCACCACGGCGCATGTGGGGAACGCGTCGGAGCCCAAGCCCACGCCAGCCCCCAACGTCACCGGCGCAGAGAAGCAGACGTTCGACGAGAGGCCGAGAGCGCCGACGAAGCCGCCCGCCGAGAAGCCCGAGAAGAAGAACGCTTCCCCAACCGGGCGCACTTCGTCAAGGAGCACCAGCGCCGCCGGGTAGTGCGACGAACCACGTGACGCTGTAGAGACTGCGGGGAACGCACGACCCCTCATTCACTACCAGCCCCTACGAGCGCTCGAAGATCACCTCCGAGTGGCTCGCGCGGTTCGTCCATAGCAAGTTCAGCCAGATCGCACCTTTGGATCGCATCCGCCGAGACCTCGCGGATCGAGAGGTCCCCCCGCGATGAGCGCTCTCGTCAGCTTCGTCGAACCTGCCGCGGACCTCCTCGCGCCGATCGACGATCTCCACAGGAGACAACTCCTCACCGGCTCCTGGATGGCCACGGACGGTCCCGGGCTCAAGGTCCTGAACCCGAAGCTGCCTGCCGCCCACAGCGGTACATCAAGCTCTACCGGAACCACGAGCTCGCGGTCTTCTAGTACGCGGCGGACAAGGCGAGCGAAGGCGTTGTCGAGAACCTGCGTCCCTTCCACGGCACGCTCACCGCCGACGCCGAGCACCGATTCAACGCGATTCACGCCTCGGGCAACGCGATCGAGGCTGGCTGCAACACACACGGCCGCCGCAAGTTCCGTGACGCCGAGGCGACCCAGCCGATCCTAGCCGCCGAGGGGGGCGCATTCATCGGCGCTGTCTGCGGCGAGGATGAAAAGGCGCAGCAGCTCGCTCTCTCCGGCAACGCGTTGCGCTCACATCGGCAGACCTTCATCCGCCCCCTCGGCGAGGGTTTCGAGCGTTGGAGAGCCGCGGTCGCACCGACCCTCTTGCTGTCTGAGACTCTCGCCGCCGCGATTCGCTACTACGACAACCACCATGCCGCGCTCTTCCGCTTCGTCGACGATCCCGAGGTCCCCATCGACAACTCGCCCACCGAGCGCAAGTTCCAGAACGTGGTTAAGCTCCGCATGAACATGCTCTTCGCAGGCAGCACCGAAGGCGCCCATCGCGTCTGCATCCTCCTATGCATCATCGCGACCTGTCGTGCAGTCGGCGTTCCGATCCCCCCTTACCTCGCGTGGCCCTTCGATCGGCTCGGCACCCATCGCGATCTCTTCGGTCTCTCGCTTGAGGAGATGACCCCGGCTGCCTTCAAGGCGACCCTGGCCTGACGCGCCCCCCGAACATTTACACCAAGCCAGCCATCCCGTCCTCCCGGCGTCGCTGATCGCTCACCTCGTACGACTAATCGACGCCTCACCAAGTCAGTTCGCCAAGCTGGGCACCATAAGCCCGGCAATGAGTTCACCGTGAGCAATTGCCCAACGAGCCTCTGGACGAAATCCCAGCCGCCATGGGGCAGACCAAACGCCTCACCATCAAGACGAACAGGCATCACAACCCAGTACACGCCATCGCCTCAATTGCAAACTCCTTCGTCCCGCGCTCATAGAACAAATCGTAGTCACTAGCCCCCGGGCCAATAAGAACAGTATAGACAAGGTGTTTACCAGAGAAAGAGAAGGGACTCGGCTCGTCCTCTCCCGGCCGAAACCCAAGCTCCGCCACCTTCATAATGCATTCCTTTCCAACGTCAGCAGCACTCGAGAGATAGAGCGTCGCATTCCCGGCGCCAGCGGAACATGCATCAGGGCCACACATGTAGGCGATTAGGACATGTTCATCCACATTGGAAATAATCGGCCTCGAAGGCTCCGCGCACGGCGTATCCAGCTCAAACCGACTAAACCATCCAGAAGACAGGTCCACCTCTCCATAAACGATTCGCTTCTCTCCAGCCCCTTGGCTTTCATATGCGTACCAACGCCTCCCGTCGGCACTAATCACGGAGGGGAACCTTCCCGGCCCAAGGTAAATCCTGTCCTGGAACTGCGTACCGTAGTCACCGACAGCAACGACATACTGCTCATCATAGACCGAATCCGGGTTGTACTCCACCCACGCAAGAAGGCTTTCAGTGACCGCCGGTTCAATGATGTCGTACGTCTTGTCGTGCAAATCCCGAACTTCAATCACATCACCTGGCATAAAAGGAGAAGCATGATAGTAAAGTCTCCACACGCCTCCAACCAAGACCGAATAAACAACCCGAGTGTCGAGACCTCCTGAATCCGACCAGACTCCCGCGTATCGGATTTTCGCAAAATCGTTACGCATTGGTAGAATCCTCCGGGAAATAGTTGGCAGCACCATGTCGGAGAGAATCAGCCTCGCGTTTACGTCGGCAGATTGGATCTCGGACTGAACGCATAGTAACGATTGGACGGAACCTGCTAAGTATCTACAGCGGTTCGTAGGCAAAAGAGCCACGACGGCGTTCGAATCCCAGTATTTTGCTAGGTCTACCTCGTTGCCGGACTGCTCCCAGCTTCGGGAGACCACGATGGCCCCTCCCCCCAGGTTCGTTGCCACGGCAGGGTGGAGCTGCGGACCTTCCTGGCTCCACTGCTCGATCAGGCTGTAGTGGTCCTCCAACGAGATCTGGAGAAGATCGGCTTCGGCCGTTGGGACGGCGACAAAAACAGCGAGTAAGACCGTAAGTTTCAGCAATCTCAACGTGACGCTCCAATCGCTCACGATCCGCACTCCTTATAAATGATGTCGTTTTCGATCTCAAGGACCGCTAGATCAAACTCCGCGTCCTCAGAAGACACGTCCGCGCCCGCGAAATACGAGTAAACCACCCAAGCCCCCTTCGCGTCATATTGGGATGGCTCCGTCACATCAGGCCGATGATGAAGCTCTCCGATCGGGAAAGCGCAATTGATAGCCGGAACGGAGAGCTCGAGCGTTCTCTCCCTTGGGCAGAAATGGTAAACCCTGACCAACCCTTCTGACGCAGTAACAATCGGGCGCATGGGATTCTCGCACGTCTGAACTTCAACCTGGGTTGCCGTCGAGTAATCATACAGCTTTATAGCTGATTGACCGGACTCATTCGCCTCGTATGCAATAAACGGATAAGAAACCGATGGGAAACGCCCGTTTGCCACTTCTTTCGCCTCATGATCATCGGCGAATGATTTAACCATGACAGTGTTGCGATGCTTCCATCCCGAGAACTGATCGACAGCGGTCCACGCCAGAAGGTGGTGGTCCATCGACGGCTGCCGATCATCCAGGCCAGAATCAAATCGATGAACTGCCAACGAGGGATTGGACCCAAATTTCACGAAGACGTCCCACTGGCCATTCCGATGTTCGGACCAAGCAAACGCCAAAATCGACTCAGAAATGCTCGCTCCCTCCCTTCGAGAATAACTCGGATTATTGAGTTGACTATATGATGTGCTCCCAATGCTACGAAAGAGGAGTTGGCTAAGGAGCGCGCCAGACTGCGGGCTAGCTCCACTAGCCCCATCGGCCAGCGGTAACGCCAGAACTTGAGAATCGCTCAGCGCAAAATGTACCGCATCATAAGGTCCAGGAGTTGAGGTAAGTGGCATTCCGTCTACGAGTTTCACTTCTCCAGACGATGGAGACGATCGGAACATCGACACCATACTGTAGTAATCTTGGCTCCTCACTCCAGATCGGTAAGCGATGGCTCCATGCGAGTTTATCTTCGGGTAGATCTGCGGACCCGGTTGCTGAATCAACGTTGGTGTCAGATTGGGGGAAATTCCCTGCGCAACAACGACCGTCGGTATCAGCGCGACGAGTAGGGGCCAAAAGACAACATTCCTCATGCGTTCACCTCAAGGCTCATGCTAAGTAGGCCAACAAGCCAGACTATCGTCCATACCCTCTTCTCTTGCCGAGTGGGTCTGATCGACCCGACTCGTTGCTGCTCATTCCAGCGAGCGGAGTCGCCACGCCCCTGGGCTACCTCCCTCCGCTGTCGTCACTTCATTCCATTACGGAGGGCGCTCCTTCGCTTCTGAACGAACGATCTGTTTCGGTCACTCCAGTCGAAACTGTGGCTTGACCACCTTTAGCTCGTCAGCTCGATTATGTGCGATCAAAACAATCAGATGGCGGCTACCGTGTCAACCCTCATTGCGGCCGCCTGGGGGACGGTTGCTGGTGCAACTAATTTGCTTCGGATCGAGGCGCCCAATGGTCGCGCGCAGGGCTCGGCGCCTACGTCCAACGAGGTCGACTCTCTCGAAGTCGGTCGGTCCTAACGCCGTTCAATGATTTCCACTTGCTCGATCCGCCGGGGGATCTTGTTCCAGTGGAGTCCGAGCGGGTATTAGTCGCGAGTCAGGCCAGAAGTAGGGAGGCTTGACCAATATTGACAGAAGTTCGCGGGTTGTGGGGTGGTCCGATGTCGCCGTCGTGGGAGCATCGGTGCGCCGACTGCGCTGCCAACCGTCCGAGGCGATCGTTTGCGAGGAGCAACTAGGCGGGTATTGAGGGTGCACCATGGCAGGCGCGCCGCCCCCCCCCGGGACCGTTAGCAGGAGAAACGGCTCCGCACCCCCGATCGCATCCGCTGGGTGCTCACTTGCCTT
Source organism: Vulgatibacter incomptus (assembly GCA_040391605.1). Classification (GTDB taxonomy): domain Bacteria; phylum Myxococcota; class Myxococcia; order Myxococcales; family Vulgatibacteraceae; genus Vulgatibacter; species Vulgatibacter incomptus_A. The sequence goes on along the minus strand of JBEBXK010000024.1, from coordinate 36,169 downwards.
GGCTGAGGTTCTTCGCGAGCACCCAGATACGAGGTGAACCGGGCGCCGGGGCGGTGAGCAATTGGCGGGTTAGCATCAGAGTCGTAGATTTTTCACACGCCTCTGCCAGCTGACGCCAACAGCAGGATCAGACGGGCGCCGCGCGGCTGGCGATCTCGTCGGGGTAGTGGGCGTCGGCGAGACCGAGGACCTGGGTGAAGCCCTTGCCCCAGCGGTGGGCCAGCTCCTGCACCGGGACCTGCAGCGCCCCCTCGATCTCGAGGGAGTCGCCACCCACCTGGCCGATGACGGCGAAGGGCGCCCCCGCCTTCCGGGCGACGGCCTCCACCTCGGCGCGGCGGGCGGGATCGTAGGAGATGAGCACGCGGCTGGGGTCTTCGGCGAAGAGGAGGAGGTCGATCCGGGCGTCGCCGGGGATCCGGACCTTGGCGCCGAGGCCACCCTCCGGCGCCCCCATGATGCAGCTCTCCGCCAACGCGACGGCGATCCCGCCGTCGGCGCAATCATGGGCGGAGGCGACCAGGCCGGCCCGCACGAGCTCGCGCACCGCCGCCTGGACGGCCAGCTCCCGGGCAACGTCGAGGCGCGGCGGGAGGCCCGCCACCTTGTCGAAGCAGGCGGCCAGGTATTCAGAGCCGCCGGCCTCACCGGTGCAGACGCCGAGCAGGGCGATCTCGTGGCCCCGCTCCTTCCACCAAGTGGTGGAGGTGTGGTTCACGTCGGGCACCAGCCCCACCACGGCGCAGGTGGGGGTGGGGAAGATCCCCTTGCCGTCGGTCTCGTTGTAGAGGGAGACGTTGCCGGAGACCACCGGCACGTCGAGGGCGCGGCAAGCGTCGGCGATGCCGCGGACGGCCTCGGCGAACTGCCACATGATCTCGGGCTTCTCGGGGTTGCCGAAGTTGAGGCAATCGGTGAGGCCGATGGGCTCGCCGCCGACGACGCTGACGTTGCGGCAGGCCTCGGCGACGGTGAGCATCGCGCCCATGTAGGGGTCGAGGTAGACCATCCGCGACGGGCAGTCGGCGGAGAGGGCCACGCCCTTGTCGCCCTCGAGGCGGACCACCGCGGCGTCGCCGCCGGGGCGCACCACGGTGCCGAGGCGCACCATGTAGTCGTACTGTCGGTAGACCCACTCCTTGCTGGCGATGGTGGGCCGGGCCATCAGGGTGAGCAGGGTCTCGCCCAGGGAGGCCGGGGCCGGCAGGGTGTTGGGATCGAAGCCCTGGAGCGAATCGAGGTCGGCGGGGCGCTGCCTGGGCCTGTCGTAGACCGGCGCACCCTCGGTGAGGGGATCGATGGGGAGCTCGCCGGCCACGTCGCCGTGCCAATAGAGGCGCAGGACGCCGCTGCCCGTGACGGAGCCCACCACGGCCACGTCGAGGTCCCACTTCTCGAAGATGTCGATCACGTCCTGCTCGCGGCCCTCCTTGGCGACGAGCAGCATCCGCTCCTGGGACTCGGAGAGCATCAGCTCGTAGGGGGTCATCCCCTCCTCCCGCATGGGGATCCGATCGAGGTGAAGATCGAGGCCGTTGCCGGCGCGCCCCGCCATCTCCACGGAGGAGGAGGTGAGGCCGGCGGCGCCCATATCCTGGATCCCGACGATGGCGTCGGTCTTCATCAGCTCCAGGCAAGCCTCGAGGAGGAGCTTCTCCACGAAGGGATCGCCCACCTGCACGGTGGGGCGCTTCTCCTCGCTGCTCTCGTCGAACTCGGCGGACGCCATGGTGGCGCCGTGGATCCCGTCGCGGCCGGTCTTGGCGCCCACGTAGATCACGGGGTTGCCGACGCCGGTGGCGGTGCCGAGGAAGATCTTGTCGGAGTCGAGGACACCCAAGGTAAAGGCGTTGACCAGGCAGTTGCCGTTGTAGCTGGGGTCGAAGGCGATCTCGCCGCCGACGGTGGGGACGCCCATGGCGTTGCCGTAGCCGGCGATCCCCGAGGTGACGCCCTCGACGAGCCAGGCGGTCTTGGGATGAGAGGGATCGCCGAAGCGCAGGGAGTTCAGCGAAGCGACGGGCCTGGCGCCCATGGTGAAGACGTCCCGCAGGATTCCACCGACGCCCGTGGCCGCGCCCTGATAGGGCTCGATGTAGGAGGGGTGGTTGTGGCTCTCCATCTTGAAGGCCACGGCGAGGCCATCCCCTACATCGACGACGCCGGCGTTCTCGCCGGGCCCCTGGAGTACTCGGGGGCCGGTGGTGGGGAAGCCCTTCAGATGCTTGCGCGACGACTTGTAGGAGCAATGCTCGCTCCACATCACGCTGAAGATCCCCAGCTCGAGGAGGTTGGGCTGGCGCTTCATCGCGGCCTGGATCTTGGCGTACTCGTCCAGGGTGAGCCCATGGCCCGCCACGACGTCCGGCGTGATCTCGTTGCTCATACCTTGCTCCCGCCGATCAGGGATTCGAAGATCCGCCTGCCGTCCTCGCCGCCCAGGATGCGCTCCGCCATCCTCTCGGGATGGGGCATCATGCCCAGGACGTTGCCCGCCTCGTTGACGATGCCGGCGATGCCGTTGCGGGCGCCGTTGGGGTTGGCGGCGTCGGTGATTCGTCCGTCCGCCTCGGCGTAGCGGAAGACCACCTGCCCGTTGCCCTCCAGCCGCTCGAGCTCGTCGTCGGGGAGGAAGTAGTTGCCGTCGGCATGGGCGATGGGCAGCCGCAGGATCTCGCCGGCGGGGATGGCGCTGGTGAAGGGGGTGCGGTCGTTCTCCACCTTGAGGTGAACGTCCTTGCACACGAACTTCAGCGAGCGGTTGCGCAACATGGCGCCGGGGAGCAGCCCTGCCTCCAGGGCGACCTGAAAGCCATTGCAGATCCCCAGGACCTTGCCCCCGCGCTTGGCGAAGGCGACGACCTCCTCCATCACCGGCGAGAGGCGGGCCATGGCGCCGCAGCGCAGGTAGTCGCCGTAGGAGAAGCCGCCGGGGAGGATCACGCAGTCGATCCCCGAGAGATCTCGATCCTTATGCCAGATGAAGCGCGCGTCCTGGCCGAGCACGTGCTTGACCACGTGATGGGCGTCGTGATCGCAGTTTGCGCCGGGAAAGACGACGATGCCGAAGCGCACGAAATGCCTCCTCGAAGAATGGCGCGAGACGTCGCCCGCGTGAGGATCGAGCCGAAAAAGACGCCTTTTCAGGCGCCGAGGAGCTCGATGCGATAGTCCTCGATCACCGTGTTGGCCAGGAGCCTCTCGCACATCTCCTCGATCCGCTTCCGGACCTGCTCCTTCGGCAGATCGCCCAGATCGAGCTCGATGAACTTGCCGAGGCGGACATCCCGGACCTCATCGAAGCCCAAGGTGGTCAAGGAGCGGGCGACCGCCTTGCCCTGGGGATCGAGCACCCCTCGCTTGAGGGTGACGTAGACGCGGGCCTGCATCGTTGGGCTCCTCCATCGCGGCGCCGTGGCCGCCAGCCCTCGCCCATGAGTCGGCGAAGGCATTCTCGCGCGGGCCTATAGCACGGAGGCCCTCGCAAGCGAAGGAGGTTTCGCCCGGCTCGCGCGGGGGCGATTTCTTCAGAAGCTCCCTGCGAGCCGGCGGCGAGCAAACGCAAAAGAGCCTCTCGCGCGAAGCGCGAGCTGGAGGAATCGCTCCCGCTTCTGCGGGGGCGATTTCTTCAGGAGCTCGGGCTATGCTCGTTCGAACGGATGACCCTCCAAGCCTCATTCGCTTCGCTGGCCGTCGTTGCCGTCCTCCTGCGCGCGCTCTTCATCGCGGCCGAGACGGCGTTGATCGGGGTCTCGCCCGAGCGGGCCGAGGAGCTCCACGCCGCCCATCCATCCATCGCGACCCGCGCCCTGCGCGCGCTGAAGCTCGACGTGGAAGGGAGCTTCGCCAGCACGCGGGTCGGCTCGATCCTCGCCCTCGCCATCGGGGCTGCCTCAGCGGGCGCCGCCGCCTTGCGCGCCATGAGATGGTCCGGCGACGATCCCCTGGGGCTGGTGGTCGCCGCCTGCTTCGGCGGGCTGATCTCCGCCGCCGCCTGCTTCTTCGTCGACACCATCCCCCGCTCCCTGGCCATCGCGGATCCCGAAAGGTGGGCGCTGCGGGTGGCCCTCCCCTTGCGGCTGGTGGCGGGGATCGTCGCGCCTCCCGCCCGCGCCATCCGCGCGAGCCTCGACTGGCTGCTCTCCCCCCTGGGCGTGCGGGCCACCTTCCGCGCCGCCGATCCCGCCCTGGAGGACATCGAGCGGATCCTCCTGGAGGAGAGCCGGGAAGACCGCGACGCTCCCGCCGCGGAGCTGGTCCACTCGCTCTTCGAGTTTCCCAACCGGATCGCCCGGGAGGTGATGGTGCCCCGCACCGAGGTTGCCGCCCTCCCCCTTCGGATCGAGCCGGCGGTGCTGGTGCGACTGGTGGCGGAGGAGGGGCACTCCCGCTTCCCGGTCTTCGACCTGGAGATCGATCGGATCGTCGGGGTGCTCCACACCCGGGACATCGTGCCGCTGCTGGCCCACCCCGAGCTGATCAAGGTCCCCGATCTGATCCGCCCCGCCGTCTTCGTGCCGTGGGCCATGAAGATCGGCCGCCTCCTCGAGCAGATGCAGCGCGATCGGATCCACATGGCGATGGTCACCGACGAGCACGGCGGCTTCATGGGGATCGTCACCCTGGAGGACATCCTCGAAGAGCTGGTGGGGGAGATCCACGACGAGAAGGACGACGCCGAGGGGCAGGCCATCGAGCTCGACGCGGACGGCGCCCGCACGGTGAAGGCCGCGATCTCGGTGGAGGCCTTCAACGAGCTCTTCGACGCGGCGCTGCCGGAGGACCACGACTTCGGCACCCTCGCCGGCTTCCTGAATCACCTCGCCGGCGAGATCCCGGACGTGGGCGCCACCCTGCTGAGCCACGGCCTCAGCTTCACCGTGAAGGAGCGGGGCCCCACCCGTGTGCTCCGGGTGCGGGTGGTGCCCCAGCCAACATCCGAGCGCAGCAGCGCGTGAAGAGATCATGAGCGGACGACCTTGGCCGCCCTCCTGCCGAGGGCTCTCTGATACGCCGCCTCGTAGGCCCGGGCCGAGACCTCCCACGAGAAGTCCTCCGCCATGCCTCGGCGGGCCAGCGCCTGCCAGCGCTCCGGCGACGCGAAGACGTCCAGGGCTCGATCCGCGGCCTCGATCAACGCCTCCGAATCGAAGCGATCGAAGAGGAAGCCCGTGCCGACTCCCTCGCCTGCCTCCTCCACGGTGTCTGCGAGACCTCCGGTGCGGCGGACGATGGGAGGGCTCCCGTAGCGCAGGGCGTAGAGCTGGCTCAGCCCGCAAGGCTCGTAGAGCGACGGCATGAGGAAGGCGTCGCAGCCGGCGTAGATCCGATGGGCGAGGCCCTCGTCGAAGCCGATGCGCAGACCGATCCGCCCGGGATGCCTGGCCGCCGCCTTGGCGAATGCATGCTCGAAGTGTCCCTCTCCGTTGCCCAGGATCGCCAGGGAGATCCCCCGACGAACGAGCTCCGGGAGCGCCTCGAGGATCAGATCGAAGCCCTTCTGCGAGGCGAAGCGGGAGACGATCCCCATCACCATCGTCCCTGGGGGAGGCTCGAGCCGCAGCTCGCGGCAGAGGGCCTGGCGGCAGCGCGCCTTGCCTGCCCACGCATCCGCGTCGTAGGCAGCGGCGATCGCGGGATCGCTCGAGGGATCCCAGCCCTGGTGATCGACCCCGTTCAAGATCCCCACGAGGCGATCCGAGCGGCTGCGCAGGACGCCGTCGAGGCCGAAGCCCTGCTCGACCCCTTGGATCTCGGTGGCATAGGTGGGCGACACCGTGGTGAGGAGATCGGAGAAGACGAGGCCGGCCTTGAGGAAGTTCACCTGATCGTAGAACTCCAGGCCATCCGGCGTGAAGGCGTCCCAGCCCAGCTTCAGCTCGTCGACCAGCTCCTTGGGGAAGACGCCCTGGTAGCCTAGATTGTGGATGGTAAAGACGCTCCGAGTGAGGCCCGCCCGGCGACCCCTGCCACGGGCCAGCTCGAGGGCCGCGAGCCCCGTCTGCCAATCGTTGAGATGGAGCAGATCCACGTCCGAGAAGGAGAGGGCCTCGGCCGCCGGCAGCAGCAGCCGGGAGAAGAAGGCGAAGCGCGCGGCGTTGTCGGGATACTCGCCGCCGCCCTCGCCGTAGACGCCGGCCCTGCCGAAGAGCGCTTCGTTCTCGATGAAGACCCTCCGCACGCCGTCGGTGGCCGGCGCCTCGTGGAGGGAGGCGCCCCCGACCTCGATCCCCAGAGGGCGCAGGCCGTGGAGCGTACGATTCACGCAACCATAGAGCGGCGTCAGCACCAGCAGCCGATGCCCCCGCCGGGCCAGGGCAGCAGGTAGCGCCGCCGCCACGTCACCGAGGCCGCCGGTCTTCGAGAAGGGCGCGACCTCCGACGCCGCGAAGAGGATCTTCATGCCGGATCGATCCCGCGGAGGAAGGCGGCGGCGTCCTCCGGCCGCGTGGAGTTGATGTAGCAGCCCGAGGCCCGCTCGAAGCCGCCTGGGACAGTGAGGGCGGGGGCGATCTCCAGGCGCCAATGGGACGCGGGAGAGCTTGCCCCTCGCAGCCGCCCGCTGACGAGGACGAGATTGTAAGCCGGGCCCTCCAGGGCCCGCTCCAGCTTCCCGAGGGCGAGGCGCAGGACCTCCGCGAGGGCAGTCGAGGTGGGATCGTCGACCGCCTCGAAGTGGGAGGCGTGATTCTTCGGCAGGATCCAGAGGAGGAAGGGGGTAGGTGAAGCCCACGGACACAAGACCACGAAGCGCTGATCCTCGAAGACGAGCCGCGCGCCTGCCGCCCGCTCCTGGCGGATCAGATCGCAGCTCACGCAGCGTTCCTTCCGGCTAAACCAGGCCTCCGCGCGCTCGAGCTCCAGGGCGACGTCCCGAGGGAGGGTGGGCAGCGCCAGGAGCTGGCTATGCTCGTGGGCGAGGGTGGCCCCTGCCGCGGGACCCTGGTTCTTGAAGACCGACACATGGGTCAAGCGGAGGTCGCGGCCGAGGTCGACGATGCGATCGCGCCAGGCCCGCAGGACCTCCGCCAGCGAGGGGATGGAGAGTTGGGCGAGGGAGGTGTCGTGGCGCGGCGTCTCGACGATCACCTCATGGGCGCCGACGCCACTGATCCTGTCGAAGAGGCCCTCTCCGGACCGCAGGAGCTCGCCCTCCACCCTTAGCGCCGGGAAGCGATTGGGGAAGACCCGCACCGACCAGCGGGGATCGCCCGGCCCGGCGTCCGGCGCCCGCCGCGAGAGGAGCTCTTGCGGCGTGGCCTCTTCGTTGCCCGGACAGAAGGGGCAGAAGATCCCGGCGGTCGCAGGGATCCGTGGGCTGAAGTCGCTCGGCCGAGCGGCTCGCTCACTCGCGACGATCACCCATCGCTCGGTGATGGGATCCCTGCGCAGCTCAGACAACTCTCACCCGATCGTGCGGCCCCGTCCGAAGCGCTTGGCCGTGAGGAGATTGGCGTCCGCCGACTCGATGAACTGCGACGGCTCGGTGAAATCCTTCGACATGGTCGCCAGCCCGATCGAGATCGAGATGGGGATCTTGCGATCCTCGAAGACGACCTGCCTCGAGCCGACCAGGGCCAGGAGGCGCTTGGCGAAGAGCCTGGCGTTCTCGACGGTGCTCTCCGGGAGCACGATGGCGAACTCGTCGCCGCCGTACCGCGCGAGGAGCTCCTCACGGCGCATCATCCGGGTCTGGATCGTCCCGGCGAGGTCGCGCAGCACCGCGTCCCCAGCGAGGTGGCCATGCTCGGTGTTGATCGACTTGAAGTGGTCCAGGTCGAACATCACCAGAGAGAGCGGGCGATCGTGGCGCAGACAGCGCGCCATCTCCCGATCGAGGAACTCCATCAGATAGCGGCGGTTGTTCACCTCGGTGAGCCCGTCGATGATCGCCATCCGATAGATCTCTTCGTGGTAGAGCGCCTCGACGCTGCCGGCCCCCAGGAACTTGAAGATCGTCCCGCCGACCTTGATCAGATCGCCGGAGCGCAGCGGCTCCTCCCTGGGGTAGCGGACCTCCACGTCGTTCAGATAGGTGCCGTTGGTGGAGCCGAGATCCTGGAGGCAGAGCCCGCCGTTGCGCACCCGCAGGGCGCAATGCCTGCGCGAGACGCTCTCCTGCTCCACCACCACGTGGTTGGAGAGATCGCGGCCGATGCTGAGCTCCTCTCCGTCGATGGGGATCAGCCGGCCGAGCCCGGCGCCGTAGATCACCACCAGGCTCCCGGCGGTGCCCCCTACGGAGAGGCGGGCCTCGCCCTCGGCGCCGGGTCGGATGACTGTCGTCTCGTGCGCGCTCTCGAACATCTTCAAACCTTCCACACTCGCTGCTCGAAGCTCTCATCCGGAACATCGAACGCGAGCCACCCCTGGGCCGGGATCCGCTCGGCTTCCACCGGCCCGCGCATCCCCCGAACCAGGAAGCGGATCCGTTGGCCGGCGAAGAGACCCAGCTCTGCAAATGGAAGGGCGATCTCGACGACGGATCCGAAGCAACCTTCGCCCATCACCTTTCCCTGCTCCTCATCATAGGGCAAGAGTTTGCCCGAAGAGAGTTTCGAAGAGACCTCAATCTCCCTCCCATTCACCCGCATCTCGATCCGCAGCGAGTCGAAGCGTGTGAGGATCTGTGCGACGACATCCCACACCGGATCGAGGCGCAGATAGAAGGTGTCGAGGTCGAAGCCGTAGTGCAGGCAGGCGAAGGTGCCGGAGGCCTGGTGCATCGAGCCGCTCCGCACCTGATCCGCCAGGAAGACCCCCGCGCCCAACCACTCCTGCCAGCTCGTCACCTCGCCGTCGATCTGGGGGTGAAGGAAGCCCACCGGAGCGCGGCTCGGCACGACCTCTCCCCGGATGCCGGAGCCGGCGATCGGATCCATGGCGAGGGCCGGCGGCTCACGTCCCAACGTGCGAAAGACGAGCTGGATCCGATCGCGGAAGAGGCGATCGAACTCGCTGCGGGTCTCGGTGATGAAGTCCTCGCCGTACCACCAGAACCAGTCGGAGGCCTCGGCCTCCAGCAGGAGATCTCGTGCGGCCTCGAGGCGATCGGGCGAGGCGCCCTCCTTCGTCGCCTCCTCCCATGCCCGTCGGGCCTCGCCCACCAGGGTCCAGGCCGCCACGTCCTCCGGATGGCCGATCCAGATCCGGAAGTTCGCCTCGACCCAGGAGCCCGCGTGGATCTTCTCGACCTCGCCGGCAGGGACGCCCCGCCCGATCCGCGCGCCCACCGAGGTGGTGGAGATCCCCCCCTCCTTCCGCTCCAACCTGCTGTAGAGCTCGTGGAGGAAGTCGTGGCCCGAGTCGGGGTAGTGCTCCCAGGGATTCTCTCCGTCGAGGATCACCGAGGCCAGGGGCGGCTCGCCTCCCTGCCGCGGCGCGCTCTGGGCGATCTTCTGCAGGTTACCGAGGAGATCGGAGACTGCGTCCCTGGCTGGGCTGCGGGCGTAGGTGAAGCCGATGGCGTCGGAGATCCCGCGATCGCGAAAGACCATCGCAATCGACCCATCTCCTGCGTCGACCATCCACGAACGGTAGAGAGCCGCGACGCGCTCCGTTTCTGGCGGAAGTGAGCGGAAGAGCACCTCCTCGTCGGAGCCCAGCCAGCGTACGCCGGCTCGGGCGAAGACCGCGAGGGCCTCCGGGGAGACGCTCCCCTCAGCGGGCCACATGCCGGCGGGCGGGGCTCCGAAGATCGCCTCCATCTTCCGCTGCGCGCGGCGGACCTGCTCCTCGGCATCGTCCCGGGCCCGGAGCCTGGGAGGGAGCTCCACCTGAGGCATGGCCACCCGCGCCGAGTCGGTGTCACAGAGGAGCGGGAGGATCGGGTGGTAGTAGGGGGTCGCGGAGATCTCCACCGCGCCCCGGCGGGCCACCGCCTGCCACGCCGGGATCACCTCCGCCACCAGGCGGGTCTGCGCCTCGAAGAGAGCCGCCTTATCGCCCTCGTCGAAGTCCCGTCCCTTCTGGAGGAGGCCCTGCACCGCCGGATCGCGCTCCCTGGCGGCGAAGCCCATCCACGCCAGGTTGAAGAGGACCTGCAGATCCCGGAGGTCGGCGGGGGTGAAGAGCTTCGCCATCTGATGCAGGTCGACCTCGGAGAGATCCAATCCCCGCTTGTGGAGGAGCTCGCGATAGCGGAGCAGAGGCCGCACCCCCTGCTCCCAGCTCACCATGAAGAAGGTGCGCAGGAGCAGCACCCGCTCCTCCTCCGTGAGATCTCCCGGCGCCCTGGCGCTCAGCTCCTGAAAGCGATCGCGGGCCCTGCCGGCGGCGTAGTCCTCGAGCTGCTCCAGGAGGATCGGGGAGAAGTTCACGGTAGCCCGCACCCCGGGGAAGCGCTCGTGGATCCGGGCCATGTCGAGGTAGCCGCGGGTGGCGTGGAGCCGCACCCAGGGGAGCACGTAGGTGCCGCTCGCCGGATCCCGATAGGGCGGCTGGTGCATATGCCAGAGGAGAGCCAGCTCCAAGCGATCCATGTCCGGCCTCGGGCGGGAGTTTGTCTTCGAATCTACGGCACGACGGCTCTATGGGTCTGTGAGCGTGTTCCCCGGCGCGTGAAGGGCGCGAGGCTCCCGCTCTCGCTTTGCGAAAACACCTTCATCACAGAAGGTGGTCCCTCTCCCTGGCCCCCCTGGGAAAGAGGAGCGCGGCCATGAGGAGGCAGAAGAGCGCGGCGCCGATCCGGTAGCCCACCCGCTCTGCCAGCGGCTCCACCGCCCGCCCCGCGAAGACCAGCGGCGCGTCCCTCGCGACCTCGAAGAGCGACGCCGCCGCCAGGAGGGCGAAGGCCACCGAGCCGATGAGCAGCAGAGGGCTGCGGCGCTTCTTACGGGAGAAGAGGTCGTCCACCCGCGCATGCTGCCAAAGGGCGTCGCCCGGATCTACATCGACTTCGATGCCTCGTCGCATGGGAGCCACTTCTACAGCCGGCCGCTCTCGATCCGCATCCCCTTGGGGATCACCACCACCCCGCCCTCCGAGATGTGGAACCTGCGCCGATCCTCTTCCGGGTCGTAGCCGATGATCGTCCCTGGCGGGATCTCCACGTTCTTGTCGATGATCGCCCGGCGGATCTTGCAGCGCCTGCCGATGTCCACCCGCTCGAAGAGGATCGACTCCTCCACCCGAGAGTAAGAGTTCACCCGCACCTGGGGCGAGAGGACACAGCGATGCACGCTGCCGCCGGAGAGGATGCAGCCCTCCGAGATCAGCGAGTCGGTGGCCTTGCCTACCCTGGCGTTCTCCCGGTCTGCGAAGACGAACTTCGCCGGCGGAAAGTTGTGCTGCACGGTGAAGATCGGCCAGCGATCGTTGTAGAGGTTGAAGATCGGATCGACCTCCACCAGGTCGAGGTTGGAGCGATAGAAGGTGTCCACCTCCCCGACGTCCCTCCAATAGCCGCGCTCCTTCGGGCCCTGCCCCGGCACGGAGTTCTGGGCGAAGTCGTAGACGTAGACCCTGGCGTGGTCGTACATCTCGGCGATGATCGACTTGCCGAAGTCGTGGGCCGAGTCCCGTCCCGCGTCGCTGACGATCTCGCGGACCATCGCGTCGGTGTTGAAGATGTAGTTCCCCATGGAGGCCAGGATCCTCGAGGGATCGCTGGGCATGGTCTTCGCCTCGGCGACGGAGGGCTTCTCCTGGAAGCCGATCATCCTCCCGGTGGGATCCATCTCGATCACGCCGAAGCTCGGCGCGTCGGCGCGGGGCATGGGGATCGCCGCGACCGTACAATCCGCCCCCATCTCCCGATGGAAGTGGAGCATCTGCCGCACGTCCATGCGGTAGACGTGGTCCGCGCCGAAGACGAAGACGTAGTCCGGCTCCTCGTCGGTGACGAGGTTCAGGTTCTGGTAGACGGCGTCGGCCGAGCCCTTGAACCAATCGGGCCCCGTGCGCATCTGCGCCGGGACCGTCTCCACGTAGTTGCCCAGCATCGCCGACTGGCGCCAGCCGCGGGTGATATGGGTGTTCAGCGAGTCCGACTTGTATTGGGTGAGGACCTTCACCTTGAGGAAGCCGGAGTTGGCGAAGTTGGACAGCACGAAGTCCACGATCCGGTAGCGGCCGCCGAAGGGGACGGCGGGCTTGGCCCGGTCGCGGGTGAGTGGCTCCAGGCGGCGACCTTCGCCGCCGGCCAGGATCAATGCCAGCGTTCTCGACATGGTGGGTGGGGTCCCCCCCGCTCGATTAGGGAAGCTCCGATCTAGACATCGGATTCGCGGGGCACAACCTCGCCCCTCGGCCGCCTATCGCCTCGGTGACACTTGGAGGCTGGCGTCAAACTCTTCGCCTCCGCCAAGACGTACTCGCGCGCCGCCTGGACGTGCGAGCGAGCGGCATCCCTTTCGGGCTGCACACCTTTGGGCTGGTCCTTCCCCTGACCAGGACCGAAAGGTGGAAGACGATGCGATGTCGCGATGTGATGTGGGCGAGTCCGATCACCCTGGCGCCGGAGGAGTCGGCCCAGGCGGCGGTCCGCAAGATCAAGAGCGCGGACGTGAGCGCCCTCCCCGTCGTGGATGAGAGCGGCCGCTACCTGGGCCTGGTCACCGAGCGGGCCCTCGTGCGGGATGTGATGGCCGAAGGGCTGGATCCCAAGCTCACCCGCGTCACCCTGATCCTCGATCGTCGGGTCCCCTCCTGCGAACCCGACGATCCGGTGGGCGTGGCCCTCAAGCGGATGGACGAGGCCCGCACCCGCTGGATCGCGGTGCTGGACAAGGATCGGGTGGCGGGCCTCATCGGCACCCGCGACATCCGCCAGGCCACCCGCGCCGAGGACGTCCACGACATCCACGCCCTCACGGAGGCCGCGCTGCGCCATTGAGGAGCCGAGCCCGCGCCTTCAGATCGTGTAACGGCCCCCTCGGCGCGGGTGCAAACCAGCTATCCTGGGCGCTCCTTCGAGCGCTCGCCTGCGGCTCGCGAGAACTCGTGGATCTCTTCACGAACGATCAGCCGGCTGGGGCGAGCGATCGGAGGAACGCCGCCGCCGCGGGGAGCTCCTCTTCGCTGAAGACCCGGAGCCCGTGCCGGCGAAGGAGCGCGGCCGTGACGCCCTGGCCCGGGATCCGCGCGCGGGAGAACGAGCCGTCATAGACGAAGCGGCTTCCGCATGAGGGGCTGCTCTCCTTCAGGATCGCGATTCGGATGGAATGGCGCCGGGCCAGATCTACCGCGGCCCATGCGCCCCCCTCGAAACAGGGGGTCACGTCCGCGCCGCCTTCGTCGATCACCGCCGCGCGTCCATCCAGCGCGTCGCTGCCGTCTCCCCCCTTCAGCTCCGCCGGCGGGCGAGGCACCGGCAGGCCGCCCGCCACCTCCGGGCAGACCGGCACCAGCCTCCCCTCCTCGCTCCAGCGAACGAGGAGCTCATCGTCCGCGCGGGCATCCTTGCCGTCGAAGCGGACGCGCTGGCCGAGCAGGCAGGCGCTGATCAACACCTTCTCCATCTCTCCATCGAATCCTTGGCTCAGAGCCTCTTCTTTCGTTCGACCGACGGCTCTCCATCGGAACGGGAGGAGAACGTACTAAGCATCCTACGCTTCCAACGCGCGGAGCGCTTCCTGGTCGGCTCGCGCCGCCGCGCGCCAGGCGAGGCTGGATGAGCGGCGCGCCGGCCTTGGTATACTCGAACGATATGCAAGAGAAGTTGCCCGTTCGAATCGAAGGTACCGTCATCGCGCCACCGGATCGCACGCCCTTCATTGGACGCCGGAGCGAATTCGCTGCCCTCCTGGCCGAGATCGAGGGCGACGCCCGGCTGCTCACCATCATCGGCCCCTCTGGGATGGGCAAGACCCGTCTCTCCCGCCAGGTGCTGGCGGCCGAGACCGCCGACCACTTCCGCGCAGCCGGTGGCGCCTGGTTCTGCGAAGTCGAGGCCTGTCGAACCGAAGCCGACCTCCAGATGGCGGTCGCGCGAACCCTCGGGATCTCCCAGCAGCAGGGGCCGCTCCTGGCGCGGGCGATCGCCAACCGTGGACCCACGCTGCTCGTGCTCGACAACCTCGACGAGGTGGCGAGGCAGGCCTCCTCCATCCTGGGCGAATGGGTCGACTCCTGCCCGGAGCTGCAGATCCTGGTCACCTCGATCGTCCCGAGTGGGATGGAAGGAGAGATCTGCTTCGAGCTCGGTCCGCTCGACGCGAACGACGCGATCGCGCTCTACCTGGAGACGGCTCGCCGGGCGTGGGCGGATCGGGAGTTCGGTGACGCCGATACCCTCGCGGTGGAGGAGCTGGTCGGCAGGCTCGATCGGATCCCCTTGGCGATCGAGCTCGCCGCCGCCCGGGTTCGAGTCCTCCCTCCGCGCGCCCTGCTCGATCGGATCGGCGAGCGCTTCGAGCTGTTACAAACCAGTCGGCCGGGACGTCACGGCTCGCTGCTCCGGGCGCTCTCCCTCACCTGGGAGCTCCTCTCCGATCGGGAGCAGCGTCTCCTCGCCCACACCTCCATCTTCGTGGGCGGGTTCTCGCTCGACGCCGCGATCGCAGTGCTGGGCGAGGGCGAGAGCGCCAACGTGGTCGTGGAGCTCCTCGACGGGCTCCGGGCCAAGGCGCTGATCCAGCTCGACGCCTCCGCACCCTCCCGATTCTCGCTCTACGAGAGCGTACGCGAATTTGCGGGTCTGCAGCTGCAGAAGTCGGGAGATGAGGAGAGAGCGTTCCGGCGTCACGCCGATCACTTTTCGAGCCATGGGGCGCGCCACGCCGACGAGTTCGAAGGGCGGAATCCCCTCCCCGCGATCCGTTGGCTCAAGGCGGAGCGGGAGAACCTCCTCGCTGCCCACCACCGCATGTTCGACCTGGATCCGCTCATCTCCACGCGGGCCGGCCTCGCCCTCCTGGTCGTATTGGAGTTGGATGGGCTCTCCGTTTCGGAATCCGGCCTCCTGGACTCGATCGTGCGAGCCGCGCGGGCCGCCGGAGATCCAACGCAGCTCCTCTCCGCGCTGGGACGTCGGGCGACGGCCTTCAGGCGGCATGGGAGGCTCGACGACGCCCGAGCCGAGGTCGACGGGGCGCTCGCGCTGGCGGTCGCATCTTCTGCCAGGCTACTCCAGGGGCACCTGCTCGTGGAGTCCGCCGCGATCGGACTCATGACCGGGGAGATCGCTCGAGCGGTCTCCGAGTTGGAGGCTGCGATCCTCCTCGGCCACGACGAGGGCGACGTGCTCATCGAGGGCTCGGCGCTCCGGCTGCTCGGTGTGGCAGAGGAGATGCGAGGTTCCCTCGAGGAGAGCTTCCGATATTGCGAACGTGCCCTCGCGCTCTTTCGCAGCACGGGCCTTCCGCGATACGAGAGCCAGGCCTTGATCGATCTCGGCACGGCGCTGGCCCGGCAAACCCGGTTCCGCGAGGCCCGCCAGGCGTACCAGGAGGCCCTCCCGATCCTGCAACGATTGGAGAGCGTCGGCGCGGAGGCCGATCTCCTGGTCAACCTCGGTGGAATCGAGATGGCAGCGGGGCGCCTCGACGAGGCGGAGCGGCTGACGGTGAGCGGCCTGGAACAGGAGCGGCGGCTGGGACAACGGACCTTCGAGGCCGTGGCCCTCGGGAACCTGGGGATCATTTACCTGGAGCGCGGCGAGCCGAGCCTGGCGGAACCCAGCCTCCTCGAAGCCATCTCCATCTTCGATGGATGGGGTGAGACGCGAAATCTGGCAGAGCTCCTCACCTTTCTGGCCGTCTCCCAATCGATGCAGGGACGGCTCGAAGAGGCCCGCACGAACTTCGCCGACGCAAGGGAGTTGTTCGAGAAAGACGGCAACCGCTCCGGCCTCGACACCTGGGAGCTCTTGCGCGCCTTTCTCGACCTCGCCGAAGCCAGAGCCCCGGGGGCGGAAGCCTCGGCGCTCGAGGCGCGAGCGCGCGCCAGGCTTCAGGCGGCGTCTTCGTCCGGGAAGACGATGACGGATGGCCGCATCGTCGGCGTCCGCCTGCTGGAGAAGGAGCTCTCCCGCTCTGCGTCGTCTCCGCGCGAGCCTCGTCCTTCGCTCGTGGTGGGGCCGGACGCCGACTGGTTCGTGCTCTGCGGTCCGGAACGAATCGACCTCCGCCGACGCACAGCCCTTCGCCGGATCCTCCTCTCCCTGGCCAGACAAAGGCGGGACGCTCCCGGAGCCGGCATGAGCCAGCAGGAGCTCTTCGAGTGCGGCTGGGTGGGCGAGAAGGCACTCGCGGAGTCCGCCGCGCTCCGAGTCTACAACGCCATTCGAACGCTTCGCTCGCTGGGCCTCTCGGCGGCTCTCCTCCGTCACGACAGCGGCTATCTGCTCGATCCGGAGCTCCCCCTGATCCTGCAAGAGGGCGATGAGCCCAGTCACCAACGGTAATTTCAGGTAGCACCATTTGCCCCCCTCATCGTCCCGCGCAACGATCGATCCGACGCTGGAGAATCGGCGCGCGTCGTGTCCGGCGGGCAGACGTGGGCCAGGCTCGATCGCTGGAATGGACGAGCGTGGTCCCGAACGCATCTTATCGTGGAGTCGTCAATGAAGTCTCATCCCTGGTTGATCAGCGGTCTCGCAGTCCTTCTCCTCGGTTCGATCGCCTGTGGCGGCGATAGGGATCCGGTCGTCGAACAGCAGCACGAGCCGGCCTCGATCGTCGTCTTCACTGCCACGCCGTCGAAGGTCAAGGCGGGCGAACTCGTCTCGGTGATGTGGGAGACCCGGCATGCGGTCGAGATCGAGCTGACCCGCAACGGCCAGGTGGTGGAGTTGGGCGAGGGCCAGCTTGCCGCGGGTTCGATCTCGGTCCCCGTCGAAGAGCGGTCGATCTTCGAGCTCAAGGCCTTTGGATCGAGCGGCGACCCGGCGCGACAGACCGCGACGGTCGAGCTCGAGGTGGAGCCTGGCGAGGATCCCAGGGTCATCTCGTTCTCAGCCGACCCGGCGGAGTTGGACGAGGGCGAGTCCACCGTGCTCTCGTGGACGACGGAGAACGCGGACTCGGTGGAGATCGTCAACGCCGCGAATCATCCGGTGGAGTTGGGCGGAGCCGGAGCGGCGCAGGGATCGGTCAGCGTGTCGATGGACTCGTCGACGACCTTCACGCTCAAAGCGACGAAGGGAGATAAAGAGGCCACTTCGACCGCGACCGTGAAGGTGAGGGGATCACCGATGGCCACGCTCGAGGTCAGCCCCAGCCGAATCGATTCGGGTGCGACCTCGACCCTTGCGTGGGCGACCGAGGGCGCGGTCTCCGTCGTGATCACAGACGGCGACGGAGCGACCCTCGTCGATTCGACCGAGCGCCTCAGCGGCACGCTCCCGATCACCCCGGCGAGCACGACCACCTACACCCTGACTGCGATCGGCACGACGAAGCAGACCGTCGCGACCGCGGTCGTCGAGGTGACCCCGGCGATCACGCTCTTCGAGGCAGTGGACCCCTCGCCCGCTGGCGTCGGAGACATGAAAGAGCTTCGTTGGAAGGTGGCCGGCGCCTCGCATGTGGAGCTCACCAACGGCGGCGAATTCACAATTTCGGCCAGTGGTGTCGACGCCGCCGATGGCAGGGCGATGGCGCCGATGGGCCCCTCCGGCACCTACGAGCTCGTAGCCACCAGCGGCACGCTCCAAGCGAAGGCGCAGCTACAGATCCCGATCCTGGACTTGCCGACCATCGGCAGCTTCGCGGCCGCAAAGGACGCCGTGACCTTCGGCGTGGACGGCAAGGCGACGGCCACACTCAGGTGGTCCAACGTAGCGGGGGCGACCCAGCTCATCCTCGAGGGCGACACCATCGCCCCGGTCGCCGTAGACGCCTCCATGCTCGTGGCCGGCGCTGCCGATGTCGAGATCACGGCGGACACGATCTTCACCCTCGTGGCGAAGAACTCGGCGGGAGAGGCCAGCAAGCTGGCGACCGTGCGGGTGGTGGCACCGCCGATCATCCAGTCGCTCACCGCTTCGCCCATGTACGTCGCAGCGGGGGAGACGATCGACCTGACGTGGGCAACGGCCGAAGCGACCAGCGTCGTCGTCATGCAGGACGGAGTCACGGTTCCTGGTACCCATCCGACGAGCGGCACCCTGGCATTCACGGTGGGCGTGAGCACCAGTTTCAAGCTCTACGCCTACAACGACGCCCGCGACTTCGTCTCCGAGACCTTGATCGTCGTCGTGGGTCTACCCACGATCTCGACCTTCACCACGACGACGCCCGGCGTCTGGCTAGGAGGCGCCATCACCTTCGCTTGGGAGAGCCAGGGCGCCTCCGAGCTCACGATCTCGTCTCCCGCCGGCGTGGTGTGCACGAAGAGCGTCCGGGCAGAGATCGAGCAGGGGAGCTGCACCACGCCGCCTATGACGGTCGAGGGCGTGACTGTCTACACGCTCGAGGTGACGAACACACTCGCCCAAGTCGCGACGAAGACTGTCTCGGTGCAGGTGAGCGCGGGCCCGATGATCACGGACTTCACGGTGACCCCAGCCTCATTGACGGTTGGCCAGCCCTTCACGGTCGCGTGGGAGACCACCCCGGATCCGGATGGCGTGGCGCCGACGTTGGCGCTGACCGCGGATCGCGGTGGCCCCTTCACGCTCCCGGAGGGGAGCTCGGGCACGATGCCGCTGACGCTGACGGAGCCCGGCGCGTATACGTTCACCTTGACCGCGTCCACGCCGACGACGGGCTCGGTGTCGGCTACCTCCAGCCAATCCGTGCATGCCTATGCTCCGCCCACCGTGACCCTGGTCGCGGATTCGCCCGTCTTCGACGAAGACATCCACACCGACGTAGAGCTGACGTGGACCTCGTCGAACGCCGAGGGCTCGTTGATGCTCTACGAGCTGGACGAGGCCGGCGCCGAGGTGCTGCTGCAGAGCGTCCCGCAGCCGGAGAGGCCGACCGGCTCGTTCTCGGTCATCCCCACCCGCGCGACGACCTATCGAATCGTCGCCACCAACGGCCTGGGGGCGAGGGCGTGGGCGGAGGCGAGCGTCATCCTGCATCCCACCGAGGTGCTCACCTTCACCGCGACGGCGCCCGAGTATCCGACGCCCCCCGCCCCGCCCACGGTCGCGGTCGTAGCAGGTGATGAGGTCTCCCTCCGCTGGACCACGAAGCGGGCGACATCCGTGGACCTCGACTTGCCGTTCGGATCGACCTTCTCCGAGACGGCGGAGCCATACCTGGACGTCGCGGGCTCTGGCGGGATCCTCTTTCCTTTCACGAGCTCGACCTGGGTCCCCTCAGTGGGCGACGAAGGGCAGGACATCCTCACGTTCCCAGACGGCTTCATTTTCCCGTTCGGAGGCGAAGACCATACGTCGGTCATGGTCTATGCGAACGGAGTGCTGAGCTTCGATCTGGCTACCGTCAGGAACATGGCGGGCCCCCACAACGTCGCGTTCCCGGACACCTCCAAGGCGTGGGCGCATCTGGGGGTCTTCTGGGATGACCTGAACTTCGACACCTCCCCTATTCCGGGCAGCGTCTACTGGAAGGATGGCACGGATTCCCGCGGAGCGTATCTCGCCATCGAGTGGAAGCATATCGGCTTTGGCTCTGCCGGCGGCTCCGCCGACATGAGCTTCGAGGTCATTCTCCGCGAGAGCGGTGCGTTCGAGTACCGATATGGAGCGATGACTCCGATCAGCGCGTCTATCCAATTGGTCGCCGGATCCTCTGCAACCATCGGATATCAGCTCCCCGATGGAAGCGACTCCCACACCTTCAGCTCAGACGCCGCCGTCCCCGGGGGTCTCCAGTACCGAAGCTTCATCTACGAGCGCCCTGCCCCCATCGGCCTCGACGGTAGCTTCGGGTGGCATCCGCCGGGGGGCGCGGGCACCGTCACGAGGACCGCCACCCTGACGGCCTCCGGCGTTGGCGTGGATTCCAAGACCGTGAGCGTCCTGGTTCATCCAAGGGCGAGCGTCACCCTGAGCGGGCCAGCCTCCTCTCCATTTCGTAACACACCGTTCACGCTGTCGTGGACGACCCAGAACGCATCGGGGTTGACCATCGTCGACTCCTCCGACTCGGCCGTCTGCACTGCAGCCCCGAATCGAGTGGCGTCGGGCTCGTGCGACCTCGTCGCGACGACCAACGGCGATCGGACCTATACGGCGGTGTTGACGGGCGCCTTGGGTCATACGGTGCGAAAGGACATCCCGATCACGGTGATCCCTGCCAACTTCGCCATCAACTCCTTCGACGTGAGCGCGGACGGAGTGAATTATGGCGAAGCGGTGACCCTGAGCTGGGACACCGGGGACGCAGACCTCCTCGAGATCACGGCCAACGGAGCCCCGCTCGCGCTCCCGCCCACCACCGACTTCAACTCCGATTCGTTCACGATCCCGTCGCTCACAGAGGCGACCACCTTCGTGCTCACCATCACGAACACGGAGACGCAGACCACCCGCACCGCGACCCGGACGGTCGACGTTCGTACCTTCAGCTTCGACCTCGTCGCCGACGCGTTGGAGGTGGCGCCGGGCGCGCCGTTCGACCTCACGTGGACGAGCACCTCCTTTTCGGGCGGCGCCGTCGAGATCTCGGTGCCGAACTACCCGATGGTCGAGGACGACTCAGGCCTCAACTCCTTCATCGATCTCTCCGCCGTGCAGGGGGTACAGACCCTCACGCTCACCGATGACAGCTCCGGTAAGAATGACCACACCTTCCAGGACTTCAGCTTCCCCTTCGACGGCCAGGTCTACACAAGGGTGCAGGTGATGGCCGACGGCTACCTCTCCTTCACCCCGTCCGCCTACTCGAATGGGTACAACAACGCCTTGCCGAGCGCGACCTACCCCACCGTCCACCTCGCGCCATTCTGGGACGATCTGCATCGGCGAAGCGGGACCATTCGGGCGGCCCTGGTCGGGACCGATTATGTGATCTCCTGGGACCACTTCAGCCCAGTCGCTGGTTCGACTCCCAACGCCTACGACCTGAACTTCCAGGTGGTGCTCCATCCCAATGGCTCCTTCGAGTACCGCTACGGCGCGATGGATCCACCGAACCCGGCTCCCCCAATCTGTCCCGGTGGCTCGTGCGCCGCTGAGGCCAACGCGGCGAGCGCGACGATAGGCTACTCGACCGGGGGTACGAACGGCCACACGATTCACTTCGGCGGAACCTATAGCGCGGCGACGAACGAGCCGCTCCCGGGCGGCCTCGCAAATCGCACGTTCCGCTACGATCCGCCTCCTTCGTCGGGCACCTTGACGGTCAACCCCAAGGCGACCTCCGACTACGAGGTCTGCGCGACCCTGGGCGGCTTCACAGAGTGCAAGACGGTCCACGTCGTCGCCGAGTACGAGCTCGTCTCCTTCGAGCCGAGCGCCGCCACAATCGACCGGGGCGCCACCATCGACCTCTCCTGGGTCACCAAGAACGCTGACACCTTGACGCTCAGGTCGGGGGCGACCGTCCTCGCCACGGAGGCGAGCGTGAACATGGACGCCGGCAGCATCGCCGTATCGCCGACGGAGACCACGACGTACACACTCGAAGTGAGGAATACCTTCCGCGGCCAGACCCTGACCTCCACGCAGACGGTGACCGTGAAGCAATTCGATCTGGGGCTCACCGCCGCGGGGGGCGGCGGAAACCCGGGTGATCCGGTGACGCTCACGTGGTCGGCCTCCACGTTCTCGGGCCTGCCCACTGTGCTGACCACGCCAATGGCAGAGATCACCGGGACCTCCGCCTTCACGGACATCAGCCTGGACACCAACTCGGCCGTGTTGATCGGCGCCCAGCGGGATACGGACGTGGTCGCTCACAGCTTCGGCGCCGGATTCAGCTTCGACTACCTCGGCGTGAACTACACCTCGGTGCGGGTGGCCACGGACGGCTATCTCTCGTTCGACCCCAGCACCGCGACGAACGCCACCAACGTGAACCTGCCCAATACCACCACCGCGGCCCGGAAGGTTCAGATCGCGCCCTTCTGGGACAACCTGCACACAAGGTCGTATGGGAGCGTGCACGTCCTCGCGTCTCCCTCCGAGTACGTGATCCAGTGGAGCCACGTCAGCATGGCCACCGGCTCTACCACCGCCGGACATCAACACGACCTGAACTTCCAGGTGGTGCTCAAGGCGGACGGCTCGTTCCAATATCGCTACGGCCTCATGGCGGGCCTCCCCTCCCATCAGAACAGCACGGCCTGTTTCCCGAATACGTGCGCGAACGAAGCGAACGGCTCGGCGGCGACGATCGGCTACCAAAACCTCGAAGGGACGGCCGGCTACCAGCTCTACTTTGGCGGCGTCTCTCCGTCGGCCAGGAACTTCCCCTTTGGAGGCGGGCTCTCCCATCGGGCCTTTGAGTTCAGCCCCTACTCCACCTCGAGTTCGATGACGGTGAATCCTTATGACACCACCGACTACCGGATCTGCGCGATCTCGGGGGCGTTCGTCGAGTGCTCGGAGGTCGTCCGGATCACCGCGGACTGGGAGATCCTATCGTTTACCGCGAGCGCGCCTGCCGTGCCGACGAACGCTCCGGTGACGCTTAGCTGGGTGACCACGGGCGGCGACGGCATCGAGCTGAAGGCCGCCGTAGGCACCGCGGCGGCTACGGCGCTCCCTGTGACGGGCCTGAACGTGACAGCCGACAGCTATACCGACAGCCTGATAGAGAAGACGACCTATACGTTGACGCTCGAGTCGGCCGGCCGAAGCAAGACCGCGACGGCGACGGTCATCGAGCAGACGGTAGCCGTCGATCTGATCGCGTCGCATTCGACGGTGCACTGGGGGGATCCGGTGACGCTCACGTGGGACGTGACGCCTCATGCCCCCGGCACCCCGATGATCGCGACACCGATGGTCGAGCTGAGTGGGCCGGGCACCCGGTTCGCCGACCTCGACGTCAGCAGCGACTCGACCCTCACGCCGATCATCAGCACAGGAAGCAGCACGGTCGTCTACCTGAGCTTCGACGGCGGCTTCACGTTCCCCTTCATGGGCGCGACCCACGATTCGGTCAGGGTGTCCACAGACGGCTATCTCTCGTTCGCCCCGGACGCGACGACGGCTGGTTCCAATCAGGTCATCCCCAATTCCAACCCCAGCTACAACAAGGTGAGCCTGGCTCCCTTCTGGGACGACCTCGACCTTCGGACCAGCGGAAGGGTCTACGCCAAGCTGCTCGATCCCGACACCTACGTCGTCCAATGGAGCCACGTGAGCGCCGCGGGCTCGTCGAATACGAGCGAGTACGATCTGAACTTCATGGTCGTTCTTCGCTCGGACGGCACCTTCGAGTACCGCTACGGCACGATGGCTCCGCCGCCCGACACCTCCTCCGGCTGCTACCCGATCACTTGCGAGAACGAGGCGAACGGATCGAGCGCGACGATTGGCTATCAGGATCCGACGGGAGCGATCGGAAACCTGGTCCATTTCGGCGGCACCGAAGGCGGTTTGACGAATCCAACCTTCTTCGGCGGGCTGGCGAACCGCGCGCTGGTCTTCAGCTCGGACTTCAACAACTCGATCGTAGTCTCACCTTCTGAGACGACGAGTTACGATGTCTGTGCCAGCCTCGCCGGCTACTCTGAGTGCAAGGTGGTCACGGTCAACGTCCTGAGCCAGGGCGATCTGGTGATCACGGAGCTCATGCTGGATCCTGACGGTGGGCCGGCGAACCAATGGTTCGAAGTGAAGAACACCACGCTGACCGAGCTCGACCTGGAGGGATGGGAGATCTCGAGCACGTCGGGGACCCATATGATCTCAGGAGCATTGCTGGTTCCGCCCCAAGGCTATGCGGTGTTCAAGGCATCGGCCTCCACGCTCTCTGGTGGATACGTCTACGGTCCGGGGCTCTCCCTCGCGCCGGGAGGCGATACGCTCACGGTGAAGGCGGGTCCAGTCGTGATGACCTCCGTCACGTGGGACGAGACCTGGACGGTGCCCCATGCAGCCTCGCTGGAGCTGGAGCCCACCAAGGCGCGGCGCGCCTTCGGCGTGTTCACCAGCGAAGCGGACTTCTGCGCGGCGGAGTCCATGTATGACGGGGTGAACCATGGGACGCCAGGCGTCAACCCGAGCTGCTCGGTCCTCCCCTACCTGATGAACCCGAACTCAGCGCTCCCCTTCCTCGACATCTCGGAGACGGGAACCTTTCTGTTCTCGCTGTCGGGGGACATCACGACCCAGGTCAACGTTCCCTTCTCGATGCCGTTCTTCGAGACGACGGTCAACAAGATCTGGGCCAACGCGAATGGATACATCTCCTTCTCGCAGATGTCACCGTCCATCGGGAAATACGCTCCCCATATGCTCCCCAGGTCGGCGGCGGAGAGTCCGACGGGACCGCTCGTCGCGATGTTCTTCGATGACCTCGGCTGTTCGCAGGACGCTCCCAGGACGACGTCCGCCTACTATGGTCAGTGGTCCATCAGCGGTCAGACAGTGACGATCGTGCAATACAACAACTACAAGCGCTGCGATTATCTTGGATCGATCACATTTCAGATCCAGCTCTGGTCCGGCGGTGACATCGTGATCGCCTTCGATCGAATCGAGGCCGGCGGCGCTGGGGCCCAGGCGATCTACGAAGGTTCGGAGGCCTGGATCGGCCTCGAATCTCCGAACCGGGACATCCACGTGACGGCCCTCCTCCGCGAGAGGTCGCTGCTCCCAGGCCAGACGATCCATTTCCAGCGGAGATAGGATCGCGGGCCAAGTTTCGTAGGGAAGGAAGGCCCGATCCCGACGGGGGATCGGGCCCTCTTTTGTGTAGCCAGCATGACCACCGGACGCAGATCCTCCTGTTCCTTGGTGTGAGCGCCGCGGCCTCCCCTCCCATCTTCAGGGAGTTCCAGCCCTTCAGACCGTCTGGAGGAAGCGGGCGATCACCCGCTTGACCCCGACCCCGGGGAAGCGCACCGAGATCTTCTCTCCGTCGATGGCCTCGACCATGCCCACGCCGAAGGAGGGATGTCGCACCGGCAGCCCCAGGGCGATGGAGCCGACGCTCGCGCCGCCGCCGTTCGGTGACCCGCCGGCGTCCCTGCCCGGCAGAGCTGTGCGGGTCGAGGCCTTGCGCATGGTCGGAGGCGCCGCCGGCGAGCTCGGCCGCTGATCGAAGGAGTAGTCGATGGTGAAGCGATCCTCGAAGCCGTCGTCTCCGTCGAGGTCGATGTCGGGCTCGCCTCGATCGACTGGATACTCATCGTAGATGACGTGGACACCTATTCGCGCCGGCGCTCTCGCCCGCGGCGCCTCTCCGGCGAAGAGCTCGTCGGGGACGTCGCCGAGGAAACGCGACGGCTTGTTGAAGCGCAGCTCGCCGAAGAGGACCCGGCTGGAGGCCAGCGTCAGCACGAGGCGGCGCTTGGCCCGGGTGAAGCCGACGTAGCAGAGGCGCCGCTCCTCGGCGAGGCCCTCGGGATCGCCGGGGCCGCCGTCCTCGCCCCCTTCCGCCTCCCGCAGCGAGCGGATGTGCGGGAAGACCGTCTCCTCCAGGCCGGTGAGGAAGACCTCCTGGAACTCCAGGCCCTTGGATGCGTGGAGGGTCATCAACGAGACCTTCGGGCCGCTGACCTTCTCGTCGACGTCGCCGAGGAGCGCGATCTGCTCGAGGAAGGCGGCCAGGGGGGTCGGCTCCTCGGCGTCGGGATCGTCGGGGTCCACCGGCGGCGTCCAGCTCTCATCCCACTCCTTGGCGGCGCCCACCAGCTCCCGGACGTTGTCCAGCCGGTCCAGGGCTTCATCGCTTCCGTCGGCGAGGAAGGCCTCCTCCATCCCCGAGAGCTTCAGCGCCGCCTCCGCGGCGTCGCCAGCGTTCGCGCCCTCCTGCGACGCGGCGAGGGCGAGCTTGCCCACGAGCTGGGCGAAGGCCGCGATCCGCCGCTGGGCAGGCGCGTTCAGGCCGGGGATCTGCGCGGCCTGCCTGCAGGTGTCGACCACGCTCACCTCCCACTCGGCGGCGGCCTCTTCGATCCGCCCCAAAGACGTCGCCCCGATCCCCCGGGCCGGCTTGTTGATCACCCGCAGCGCGTCGGCACTGGAGTTGGGGTTCACCGCCAACCGCAGATAGGCGGCGAGATCCTTCACCTCCGCCCGCTCGTAGAACGATCGGCCGCGGACGACCACGTAAGGGAGGCGGCCGAGGCGGAAGGCCTCCTCGATCACCCGGCTCTGGGCGTTGGTCCGGTAGAAGACCGCCACCTCCTCCGGGTTCACCCCGTCACGAAGGGTGGTGCGTACCAGCTCCGCCACCCGCTGCGCCTCATCCCTCTCGTCCCGGGCCACCACCAGCTCCAGGGGGGCGCCGCCCTGCTCCTCGGTCCACAGCCGCTTCTCCATCCGCCGGGGGTTGCGCCGGATCACCGAGTGGGCGGCGTCGAGGATCGTCTGGGTGGAGCGGTAGTTGCGCTCGAGCTTCACCACCTCGGTGCCGGCGAAGTCCTCCGGGAAGCTGAGGAGATTGGTGACGTCTGCGCCGCGCCAGCGGTAGATCGCCTGATCGTCGTCGCCCACGGCGCAGAGCCCGCGCCCGTCTCCGGCGAGCATCTGAAGCAAGCGGTACTGCACCCGGTTGGTGTCCTGGAACTCGTCCACCATCACATGGCGGAAGCGCGCCTGGTATTTGCGCAGGACGTCCGGCGCCGCCTCGAAGAGCTCGATCAACCGAAAGAGCAGATCGCCGAAGTCCACGGCGCCCGCTGCGGCCAGGGCCTTCTGATAGCGGCGGTAGAGGTCGGGGAAGACCCGGCTGAGTTCGTCGTAGCCTCGTCCCTTCGCCACGTCGGCCGGCGTGCGGCCGTGGTTCTTCGCATCGTCGATCCGATGGAGGACCTTGCGCGGATCCACCAGCTTCGGATCGACCTCCGCCGCCTTCATCACCCGCTTGAGCTCCGCGAGTTGGTCGGCGTCGTCGTAGATCACGAAGCTCGACGGCAGGCCGATGACCGCGCCGTCGCGGCGCAGGATCCTGGCGCCTGTCGCGTGGAAGGTGGAGATCCACGCCTCGCCGGCAGCAGGGCCCAGGAGCCCCTCCAGCCGCTCGCGCATCTCGCCGGCGGCCTTGTTGGTGAAGGTCACCGCCAGGATCCGCCAGGGCTCGATCCCATGGGCCACGATCAGGTTCGCGATCCGGTAGGTGATCACCCGGGTCTTGCCGGAGCCCGCCCCGGCCAGCACCAGCAGGGGGCCGCCGGTATGTGTAGCGGCGCGGAGCTGCTCGGGATTCAGCAGCGACGGGAGCTGGGAGGGATCGAAGGTCATGGCTTTCGGGCTTAGCCCATCCTCCCTCGTGGTCGCAATCGACCTTCACGACAGAGGGAGGGCCTCTCATCGAAACGCATGGCGCCGCCGACCTATTTTCCCGCCGCATTCGACGCCGCGATCCGCCATGGAGCTCCGGCCCTCACGCCCTCCACCCACCGCGCTCGTCCCCGACACAGACCAACGCCTGATGCGCCGTGGAGACGCCGCCTCCCATCCCCCCGGCGCCCAGGGCGGTCTAGGGAGCGGCCATGTGGCGGCGGGCCCTCCCCTGCGGTTTTCGCTCCGGTCCGTCCGTGGTAGGTAGCGGCACTCCTCCCTCACCCCGGCAGCTCCAGGAAGGTCCATGCTCCGCATCATCCCCTTGGGAGGCCTCGGCGAGGTCGGCCTCAACGCCATGGTCTTCGAGACGGAGGACGAGGCCTTCCTCGTCGACTGCGGGATCATGTTCCCGCAGGCCGAGTCCCTCGGCGTGGACGTGGTGCTCCCGGATCTCAGCTACCTCCACGAGCTCGGGGACAAGCTCAAGGGCGTGGTCCTCACCCACGGACACGAGGATCATATCGGCGCCCTGCCCTTCCTCCTCCGCGAGCGGCCGCTGCCCGTCTATGGCTCGCCCTTCACCCTGGGGCTGCTCGCCCCGAAGCTGGAGGAGTTCGGCGTCGACGCCCCCCTCTCCGAGCTGTCCGCCGGCGATTCGGTGGAGCTCGGCGGCGCGTTCCGCGTAGAGGGGATCCGGGTCACGCACTCTATCCCCGACGCCCTCGGCCTCGCGATCCACACCCCCGAAGGCCTGGTGGTCCACACCGGCGACTTCAAGATCGATCACACCCCCATCGGCGATCTGCCCACCGACCTGCAGCGCTTCGCCAGGCTGGGCGGCGACGGGGTCCTCGCCCTCCTCTCCGACTCGACCAACTCCGATCGCCCGGGGTCGAGCCTCTCGGAGCGGCAGGTCGGCGGCGCCCTCGAGGCGGTCTTCGCCAGCGCGAAGGCCCGGGTGATCGTCGCGACCTTCGCGTCGAACATCCATCGGATCCAGCAGATCCTGGACGCCTCCCGCAAATTCGGCCGCAAGGTGGTGCTGGTCGGCCGCTCTATGTTGCAGAACACCAGGATCGCCGCGGAGCTGGGCCTCCTCGACGTGCCGTTCGGGATCGTCGTCGACGCCGCCCAGGGGCGCAAGCTCCGCCACCATGAGGTGACCGTGCTCTCCACCGGCGCCCAGGGCGAGCCCCGCTCGGCGCTGATGCGGATGGCGGTGGGCGATCCCAACGCGCCGATGCCCTTGGACGAGGGCGATCGGGTGATCCTCTCCTCCCGCTTCATCCCCGGCAACGAGGTGGCGATCGGCCATATGATCAACCGCCTGGCCATGCGGGGCGCGGAGGTGATCTACGAGGGCGCCGAGGACATCCACGCCTCGGGCCACGCCTACCAGGAGGAGCAGCGGCTGATGCTGCGCCTCACCAACCCGAGGCACTTCGTCCCCATTCACGGTGAGTACCGACATCTGGCCCGACACGTGAAGACCGCCTATGAGGTCGGGATCCCCGACAGCGCCTGCCACCTGATCACCGACGGCGCCGTCCTCCAATTCGAGGACGGCCGCGCCTTCGTCAACGGCGAGGTCCCCTTCGGCAGGGTCTACGTCGATCGAAGGGGAGGCCCCGACGTCCCCGAGCTGATCCTTCGGGAGCGGGCGATGATCGCGGAGACCGGCCTGGTCACCGCCGTGGTGGTGGTCGAGCGGGCCACCGGCGCCATCCTCCGCGGGCCGGAGATCACCGCCAGGGGCGTCGCCGTCCCGGATCAGGCCGCCCTCCTCGAAGACGTCCGCCGGGAGGTCCTCGCCGCGCTCGAGGCCCTCACGCCGCGGCTGCGCGGCGAACCGGCTACCGTGCAGGAGGAGGTGCGCCGGGCGGTCCGTCGTGCCTATAAGCGGAGCACCGAGCGGCGGCCGGTTGTGCTGCCGCTGGTGATCGAGCTGTAGAAACCAAGGAGGATGAAGATGCCGTCGTTCGACATCGTCTCAAAGGTCGATCTCCAGGAGGTCGACAACGCGATCAACCAAAGCCGCAAGGAGCTCCAGGGGCGCTGGGACTTCAAGGGCGTGCCCGTGGAGATCACCCTCGCCGAGGATAAGAAGAGCCTCGTGCTGAAGACCGACGGCGAGGAGCGGATCGACGCCGTCTGGGACGTGCTCCTGGGCAAGCTCCTCAAGCGCGGCCTCACCGCCAACTCCCTCGAGCGGGAGAAGAAGGAGCCGGTGGGCGGCAAGCAATTCAAGCAGGCCGTCAAGCTGCAGCAGGGGATCCCCACCGAGAAGGCCAAGGAGCTGGTCAAGCTGATCAAGGACTCCAAGCTCAAGGTTCAGTCCTCGATCCAGGGCGACGCCGTGCGAGTCACCGCCAAGGATCGGGATGAGCTCCAGGCGGCGATCCGTTTATGCCGCGAGTCGGCGGACGAGCTCCGTCTCGACATGCAATACGAGAACTTCCGCGACTGAGATCGCCGCCAGGGGCGCCGCCCCGACTGGCAAGACAGCCGCGCCAACACCACTTTCTTTCAAAGGTGAAGGGTGCCGACCTTCACCTGAGAGCAAAGGCGAAGCGAGCGAACCTTGAGCGAAAAGAAGAGCGTCCACATCGTGACCCTTGGCTGCCCGAAGAATCGGGTGGACTCCGAGATCATGCTCGGCGGCCTGGTGGAGGGCGGCTGGGAGCTGACCGACGCGCCCGAGTCCGCAGACGTGATCGTCGTCAACACCTGCGCCTTCATCGAGGCCTCCAAGACCGAGTCCGTGGAGGCGATCCTCGAGGCCTCGCAGTGGAAGGAGAAGGGCCGAGCCCAAAAAGTGGTGGTCACCGGATGCCTCTCGCAGCGCTATCCGGAGGAGCTCTCCCGAGAGATCCCCGAGGTCGATCACTTCCTCGGGACCTCCGCCTACGCTCAACTCCCCGCCCTCCTCGCCGACGTGAACGGCGCGCCCCGCCAGCTGATCCCGGATCCCGACTACATCCACTCGTCGGCCACGCCACGGATCAACTCGCTGCCCTCCTACACGGCCTACCTCAAGATCGCCGAGGGCTGCGACAACGAGTGCGCCTTCTGCATCATCCCCACCCTGCGCGGCGATCAGCGCTCGCGGCCCATCGACGACGTGGTCCGCGAGGCCCGGACCCTGGCGTCGCAGGGGGCCCGCGAGCTCAACCTGGTGGCGCAGGATCTCACCGCCTACGGCCACGACCTGCCGGGCCGGCCCAAGCTCCACCAGCTGATCCGCGGCCTGGGGGAGGTCGAGGGCGTGCGCTGGATCCGCCTCCACTACGCCTACCCCCGCAACTTCCCCGACGAGCTGGTGGCGGCGATCCGCGACACGCCGCAGGTGGTGAAGTACCTCGACATGCCGGTGCAGCACGCCAGCGATCGCCTCCTGCGCGCGATGCGACGGGGCCGCAACGCGGCCTTCCTCCGCAGCTTGCTCGACAAGCTCCGCGCCGAGATCCCCGGCATCGTCCTGCGGACCTCCCTGATCGTCGGCCTCCCCGGCGAGACCGAGGAGGATTTCCAGATGCTCCTCGACTTCATCCGGGAGCAGCGCTTCGATCACCTGGGGATCTTCCGCTACTCGCAGGAGGAGGGCACCCTCGCCGGCACCATGGAGGATCAGCTCCCGGAGGAGGTGAAGCTGGCCCGCTGGGACGAGGCGATGAGGCTGCAGGCGTCGATCCGCATGGAGCAGCAGCAGAGCTGGGTCGGTCGCGAGATCGAGGTGCTGGTGGAGGGGACCCATGAGGAGACCGAGCATCTGCTGGTCGGGCGACACGCCGGGCAGGCCCCGGAGATCGACGGCCAGGTGATCATCAACGATCTGCCGGAGGGTGGTGTCGGCGTCGGAGACATCGTCAAGGTCCTGGTGGAGGAGGCCTACGAATACGATCTGATCGGCGCGGCCACCGAGGTGATCCTCAAGGCGCCCCATGTGGCCAGGCCGCCTGCCAACCGGGTGAAGCTCCCGGTCTTCACGGCGCATCGTTGACCTCTGCCTTCACCAGGGAGATCGAGGTCGCCACCCGCCTCGCCAGGGAGGCGGGGCGGATCCTGCTGGAGGTCTACGCCACCGACTTCGACGTCATCGAGAAGCCCCATGCCGGCGGCCCCGTCACCGTCGCCGACGAGCGCTCCAACGCGTTGATCGTCGCGGGATTGCGCGAGGCCTTTCCGGGCGATGGCGTGGTGGCGGAGGAGTCCGAGGACGCAGACGATCCCCGACGCTTCGAGCGCTGCTGGTTCGTCGATCCCATGGACGGCACCAAGGAGTTCGTCCAGCGCAACGGCCAGTTCGCGATCCACATCGGCCTGGCGGTGGCCGGCGAGGCCAAGGCCGGCGTGGTCTTCCAGCCCACGGAAGACGAGCTCTACGCCGGCGTGGTCGGCGAAGGCTGCCGCCTGCTGTCAGCGAAAACATCACGCTGCGTGCACCTGACTGAGACTCCCCACGATCCGCTGCGCCTGGTGGTCTCGCGCTCCCATCGCTCCCCGCGCCTCAAGGAGATCAGCGACTCCCTGGGGATCGAGGAGGTCCACCACGTAGGCTCGGTCGGGATCAAATGCGGGATGATCGCCGCCGATCACGCCGACGTCTACATCCACGCCAGCCGCATGAGCTTTCGCTGGGACGCCTGCGCCCCCGAGGCCATCGTCCGCGCGGCGGGTGGCTTCTTCGGCGACCTCTCCGGGCAGCCCTACCGCTACGACGGCGACGAGCTCCAGAACCTGCGGGGCCTCCTCGCATGCCACCCCGCCGCCCTCGATCGTGTGCTCCCGATCCTCGAGCGCCTGGGCCGCGAGCGCCGCATCCTCCGTTAAAGAGTCGTGCTCCATCCGGGGCGTGGGTCCCGCTCCCACTTGCGGATCCCATGGGGTGATGATCAACCATGATCGCTGCCCGCACACCCGACGCCGATCGCCGCGTGAGCTTCACTCTCCACCATCCACGGCGGCAAGTCGGCGCTTCGCAGGAGGCCTGCCATGCTGCACTACCGATCCACGGGAAACCTCGCCATCAAGCCCTGCGAGATCTGCGGAGTCCTCGTCCTCCACGAGGAGGGTGAGCGCTTGATGGCCGCCTACAGCGACATCTTCGAGCTCCAGCACGGCAGGTGGCGCGCCTTCCCCCACAACGCCCCCGGCGGCCCGAGCTGCATCGGCGGTGGCGCCGCCGCCCGCGCCCTGCGCGAGACGGCTCAATCGAATCGGTATCCGGTCGCCATTCCCTCGGACCTAGAGCCCGCCTGACAGGGTCTCCAGAAATCTACTGCGCACCCCGCCTGCTTCGTTGGACCTGCGCTCCGATGCTCACGCACGTAGGCCTGTGGGAGAATCGCCTCCGCTCGAGGCGGAAGCGATTTCCCCACTCGCGCTGCGCGCAAAGGGCCCCTTCTAGCGTTCGCTCGCCTCTGGCTCGCAGGCGCTCCGCTTCGGTGCTCCGTCCGCCTCGCATCCGGGGCGCTCGCTACGATTTCTGAAGACCCTGCGAGAGGTTGCAAATGACGGAGGCGAGCGAACTCGGCGGTCACTGTCCCGGGATCGCCGCCTTGATCCGGGTGGTGCCGGCGGGGAAGGCCTTGGCGGGATCGAAGTCGGCCGCCTTCACCTCGGTGCTCACCTTCGCGTCGTGGAAGCTGAGGTCGTTCTCGCTGCCGTTGGATTGGACCACCACCGAGCGCCCCACTCGCCCCGAGGCAGGATCGACCAGCAGGAAGACCTTCGAGAAGCTGCTCTTCGCCAACGGCACGAGCTCGAGGGCCACGCCCTCCGGCCCCAGGTTTCGATCGGCCAACGAGATCTTGAACTCGTCGACGAGCTTGCCCGTCCCCCACATGAAGGTGACGGCGGCCGAGAGCTGGGCGGGATCCACCTTGTATTCGGTGGCCTGCTGGGTATCGGGATCGTAGGTCCAGCTCCGATCCTTCACCAGCAGGAGGATCCTCCCGTCCTGATAATCCCATCGCATCAGCGGCCCGCTGCCACCCACCGGCTTGCGAAATCGCATCCGCCCCTCCGCCCCGGCTCCCCCGAGGCGCGACGGCATCCCCCCCTGTACGAAGCGCTGCACGAAGCGGGTGTCGAAGCCCTGGCTCTTCTCGTAGAAGGCCTGCACCTTCGCAACCAGGGCGGTCACGTCAGCCGCAGGCTCCGACGCCGTCGAAGTCGCCTCGGCTGCCGTGCCGACGGGCGCCTGGGCCACGAGACGCGCCATCGCCTCTCGCACCTCGACTCCTGCCTTTTCGGCAGCGCGGGCATCGACGTCCTGGCTGGCGACGACGGAAGAGGTGGAGGCCTCTGGCAGCCCCGCGCCAGTCGCTCCTTCGGCGGCGGCGAGGGTCGGCGCGGCGGCGAGCAGGGTCGCTGCGATCCAGGTCTTCTTCACGTCAGCCTCCTCATGGGCTTTGGGCCTTCGTTCTTTGCAACCGGCCACGAGGAGGAGACGATCCCCCGCTGCCGAATCTTCACGTACCGGCGGGCCAGAGCCGCTCGGCACAGGCGTCCACCAGGGCGCCGACGCCCGCCTGGGTCGCCGCCGAGATCAGCAGCACCGACGGGGCGGACTTGCGCCTGCGGAGCTTCTTGGCGAAGGCCTCCGCCCGCTCGCGAGCCTCGGGGATGTCGCATTTGTTCAGCACGACGATCTGCGGCCGCCCCGCCAGCTCCGTGGAGTAACGGGCGAGCTCCCGGTTGATCGTCGCGTGGTCCTTGTCCAGATCTCGCTCCGGATCCAGATCCGGCGCCGAGGCGTCCAGCACGTGGACCAGGAACCTGCAGCGCTCGACGTGGCGCAGGAAGCGATGCCCCAGCCCCGCTCCCTCGCTCGCCCCTTCGATCAGCCCGGGGATATCCGCCACCACGAAGCTGCGATGATCCTTGTAGCCGACCACGCCCAGGTTCGGCACCAGGGTGGTGAAGGGATAATCCGCGATCTTCGGCCGAGCCCTCGAGACCACCGAGATCAAGGTCGACTTGCCGGCGTTCGGGTAGCCGATCAGCCCCACGTCCGCCAGGAGCTTCAGCTCCAGGGTCAGGGTGATCTCGTCGCCAGGCGTCCCCGGCTGCGCGAAGCGCGGCGCCTGCCGGGTCGAGGTGGCGAAGTTCATATTTCCAAGGCCGCCCCTCCCGCCCCGGGCGGCGATCCACTCCTGCTCCGGCGTCGCGAGATCCGCCAGGACCTCGCCCTCCGGCCCTTCGCGAAAGAGCGTCCCCACCGGCACCCGCAGGATCAGATCGTCTCCCGCCCGACCGTTGCAATCCGAGCCCAGCCCCGGCTGCCCGTTCTTGGCGCGATGGTGCTGCTGGTAGCGGTAGTCGAGGAGGGTGGTGAGCTGAGGATCGGCGCGGAAGATCACGCTGCCGCCGTTGGCGCCGTCCCCTCCGGAGGGGCCTCCCTTGGCCACGAACTTCTCACGCCGAAACGCGACGGCGCCATCTCCGCCGTCGCCGGCCTTCACGAAAATTCGAACCTGATCGACGAACTTCATGCCGTGTTGCCGCCTGCCGCATGCCCTGCGAGAGCGGGCCTCCTTCAAACAAGAAGACCGCGTCGGCACATTCATGCCCCGCGGTCTTCATTGAAAACTATGGGTTCCCGTGCTGCCGATCCGCCGAGCCGGCCCCCGAGGAAGGAGGCCCGGAGGGCTCAGGCCTGCGCCGGGAGCACCGAGACGCGCTTGCGATCCTTGCCGTAGCGCTGGAACGTCACCACGCCGGGGACGGTGGCGAAGATCGTGTAGTCGCGGCCCATGCCCACGCCGGTGCCCGGGTGGATCTTGGTGCCGCACTGCCGGATGATGATGTTGCCGGGGATCACCGCCTGGCCGCCGAACTTCTTGACGCCGCGGCGCTGGCCGCGAGAGTCGCGACCGTTGCGGGACGAGCCCTGGCCCTTCTTATGTGCCATCTCTCAACTCCTAAAAAAGAACCAGCCGGGCGATCAGCCCGTGATCTGCGTGATCCGAACGGCGGTGAACGCCTGGCGGTGGCCGCGGATGCGCTTCCAGCCTTCCTTCTTCTTACGGAAGGAGAAGACCTTGCGCCCCCGGCCCTGCTCCACGATGTCCCCGACGACCTTGGCGCCCGAGACCACCGGCAGGCCGATCTTCGGCTCGTCGCTGCCGCCGAGCATCAGCACCTCGGCGAACTCGACCTTGTCCCCGGACTCACCAGCGAGCTTTTCCACGCGGAGGGTATCCCCCTCCTGCACGCGGTACTGCTTGCCGCCCGTCTTGATTACGGCGTACATCGAAGACCTCGACATGTCAGATCGAGCCGCTTTCGGGCTCGGTTGTGCGGCGAATCGGAGGGCACCCGATAGGAGACGGGGTCCAATCCGCGAAAGGCGCTGATCTAGGGGATCGCCCGCCCTCTGTCAAGCATCGAAAGGCGGCCGCAGGTTCGATCGCTAGTCCGCTGGGCGTGCGGCAGGACCGGCCTGGCGAGGGCCAACCGGGCGGCGGGACGGATCCGAGGCCACGACGTCGCCCCGATGAGGGCCTGCACCCAGGCGAGGTGAGGTTACGCGATCTTCCGGTCGTCTCTGTCGTCCTGCGGAGAGAAAGAGGTCGTTGGCTCGGGGCCAGGCTCAAGCGTTCGGGATTGCGACCAGCCTTCTCATCCGCAGGCCCTCAACCTGCTCTTGGGTTGCGCCGACCACGGCGTTGTAGACGGACTTCATCAGGGTCCTCCACGGAATCCGGCATGTCTCGTCCGAGCGATGCGTAACGCTTTGGAACAGGGCAAGGAGATTGTAGGCGCTCCGCCGCAGCAGCATCATTCCAACGCAGCCTGCGGATTCGCTTCACGGAAACTGTCAACGTCAGTGAGACAGCAATCGTCTAAATTTACTGTACAGCCTCCAGCATCTCCGGCGACGAGGCCGGCTTGTTGATCCAGACT
>JBEBXK010000023.1:0-55416 GCA_040391605.1 Vulgatibacter incomptus | reverse complement strand
CCACCAAGGCGGCGACCACCAAGGCGGCGACCACCAAGGCGGCGTCCACCAAGGCGGCGTCGATGAAAGCAGCGTCGACCAACAGTGCACCCACGAGCGAGAGTGGGGCGCCCACTCCTGCGGTCGCGGCGGCGCGGATCGCCGCCGGCGCGGCCCTCGACAAGAAGGCCGACGAGGTCGTGATCCTCGACGTGGCCGGGCTGACCAGCTACGCCGACTGCTTCGTCATCGCCACGGGCTCCTCCGATCGGCAGGTCAGCGCCATCGCCGACTCGATCGAAGAGAGCATGAAGAAGGCTGGACATCGGCCCATCGGCGTAGAAGGCCACGGCCTCGGCCATTGGGTTCTCCTCGACTTCGGCGACGTAGTGGCCCACGTCTTCTATGAGGAGACCCGCTCGATCTACGACGTCGAGGGACTCTGGGCGGACGCCAGGCGCATTCCTTTGGAATGAAGGTCAGGATCCTCTCGATCGGGGCCGACAGATCCGGCCTCTTCGAGCCGGCCATCGCCGAGTACGTGAAGCGGAGCCGCCGCTATGCCCCGATCGAGCTGGTCGAGCTCCCGCCTTCCCGCAAGGGAGGGAGCGATCCCCTGCGAGCACGCGAGGAGGAGGGGCAGGCCCTCCTCGCCAAGGTGAGATCGGGGGAGCTCGTCGTCGCCCTCGACGAGCGGGGCGAGCTCCTGGATTCCGTGGGCTTCTCTCGGCAGCTGGTGCAGGAGGCCATGAACCGCGGTCGCGATCTGGTCTTCCTCATCGGCGGCGCCGAGGGTCACGCCGAGGCTGTCCGTGCCCGGGCCGATCGGATCCTCTCCCTCTCCGGGATGACCCTGGCCCATCGCCTCGCCCGCCTCGTCCTCGCGGAGCAGGTCTACCGCGCCTTCACCATCGCCAGAGGCGAGCCCTACCATAAGTGATGCGACGGGTCGGGCGCGGACGCCGCGAAGCGCAGCTCCAACGAAGCAGGCGAGGTACACAGCAGATTCCTGGAGACCCTCCGCCGCGTCCCGGCGGGGATGGGGCGCTGGGGAGGACCCTCTCGATGTGGTAAGCCCGGCTCTCTCTGACCAGCGAAGTGAGGCGATATGTCAGCCAAGGTGAAGCCGGTTCTGCTCTGTATCCTCGACGGCTGGGGTCTGCGGGCCGAGCGGGAAGCCAACGCGATCCTGCAGGCGGCGACCCCCAACGTCGATCGCTTCAACGAGCGCTTCCCCCACTCGAAGCTCGAGACCTCCGGCCTGGCGGTGGGCCTGCCGGAGGGGCAGATGGGGAACTCCGAGGTGGGGCATACCAACCTGGGAGCGGGGCGGATCGTGTACCAGGATCTGGTGCGCATCAACCGCGCCATCGAGGATGGCTCGTTCTTTCGCGACGAGGCGATCCTCGGAGCGATCCGCCAGGCCAAGGAGAACGGCAGGGCCCTGCACCTCCTCGGCCTGGTCTCCGACGGCGGCGTCCACTCGCTCCAGCTACATCTGGAGGCGGCGGTGCGCATGGCCGAGCGCGAGGGCTTGTCCAAGATCTTCGTCCACGCCTTCCTGGACGGCAGGGATACCGCGCCCCGGAGCGGCCTCGGCTTCGTGGAGGACCTCGCTGAATTCCTCCGGCGGGAGGCGCCCCACACCCGGATCGCCACGGTGATCGGCCGCTTCTATGCGATGGATCGCGACAACCGCTGGGATCGCGTGATGAAGGCCTATGACGCCATGGTGCGCGGCGTGGGCCACGCGGTAGGCGGGGCGGTGGGTGCTGTGAAGGAGGCATACGCTCGAGGGGAGACAGACGAGTTCGTATCGCCCAGCGTCTGCGTCGGCGCCGACGGCGCGCCGCTCGGCCCGATCCGCGATGGGGACGCCGTCTTCTTCTTCAATTTTCGCGCGGATCGCGCGCGGGAGCTGACCCGGCTGCTGGCCTTCGATCAGGCGCCGCCGGAGACGGAGCGCGGCCCGAGGCCCAGGCTCTCGGCCTACGTGACCATGACCGAGTACAGCGCGGACTTCGGCCTGCCGGTGGCCTTCCCCCCCGAGCAGCCGGACGAGATCCTCCCCCAGCTGGTCTCCGAGAAGGGGCTGCGGCAGCTCCGCTGCGCAGAGACGGAGAAGTACGCCCACGTCACCTTCTTCTTCAACGGCGGCAGGGAGGGGGTCTTCCCGGGGGAGGAGCGGATCCTGGTCGCCAGCCCCCGAGACGTGAAGACCTACGACGAGAAGCCGGAGATGTCGGCGCAGGAGGTCACCGACAAGCTGGTGGCCGCCATCGACTCCAGACAGTACGCGCTGATCATCTGCAACTTCGCCAACCCGGACATGGTGGGCCATACGGGGCGGATGGAGCCCACCATGCGGGCGGTCACCTTCGTTGACGCTTGTCTAGGGAGGCTCTACCAGGCGTGTGAGAGGGCGGGGATGGCGATGCTGGTCACCGCGGACCACGGGAACGCCGAGCAGATGGTCGACCCGATCACCGGCGAGCCGCATACGGCGCACACCCTGCTGCCCGTCCCCTTCTGGCTCCTCGACCCCGACTACCGGGGCGAGAAGCTCCGCGAGGGCATCCTCGCCGACGTGGCCCCCACCGTCCTCCAGGTGATGGGCCTCGCCAAGCCCTCGCAGATGCGAGGCAAGGGCCTCCTCCGCTAGAGAGCCGTTGCGGTCACATAGGCTCTGCGAGCCGGAGGCGAGCGATCGCCAGAAAGAGCCGTAGCGCGGAGCGCGCGTGAAAAAATCGCCCCCCATCGCTAGCGAGGGCGATTTTTTCACAGGCTCTGATCAGTTCACCACCACCGTCCGGGTCTCACAGAGGCGACCCGTGGGGAGGTCGAGGCAGAGGGTGAAGATCGTGGTCCGGTTCAAGGTGAGGCTCAGGCCGTCGATGGGAGAGTGAGCTTCCTCGAAGTAGCGCCAGCTTCGGTCCTGGAACTGCATCGAGGAGAAGCGGGTGAGCAGGCCGTGGCCGGCGGTGCCCGAGGTGTTCTGGACGCCGACCACCGCGCTGCTGCCGTTGGCGTCGGCGGCGTCGTCCGAGGTCATCGTCCCGTAGCGGAAGTCGACCGCGCCGTTGGCGAAGAGGATCACCTGGAAGCTGATGTCGGCGCTGAACGAGCTCCAGAAGCCCATCGGATGTCCGGCGAGATGGCTCCATTGGATGATCAGATGGTCGCCGGCGGGATCGACGAAGTGCTGCCAGCGGAGGTCGGCGTTGGCGTTCTTGCCGAGGGTGAGGGCGTCCCAGAACGGCGCGAGGTGCACGAAGGGCATCATGGTGGTGGGGAGGTCGAAGTTGTCGTACGTGGAGCCCTGCTCCGGACCGAGGTCGAAGCTGACGACGCCGTTGGCGAAGACCCGGGCGCCGGCCCGTTCGCTCCCATCGAAGGGGAAGCGGAAGTCGGCGGGGAAGGCGATGTCGCCGCAGCCCTCGTCGATCATGAGGTCGATGCCAGACATTCCGCAGCCGCCAAGGGTGATCGGGGTGCCGGTGGCGCCGATGTCGACGAAGGCGGCCGTCGCGGTGATCTCCGTGGGGGCAGTGGCGCCGCCTGGCGTGAGGGTGACGTCGCCGCCGTAGGCCGCCCACGAGAGGTCCACGGTGTCGCCCGCCGAGATCGAGGCAGGGGTCACGTTGAAGTAGGCGAAGCCGGCGTCAGGGAGCTCGACCGTCACGGAGACGTCGGCGCCGGCCTCGACGCCCAGCCGGTTGCGGGCGACGAGCCGGTAGCTCACGGTGTCGACCCCGAAGACCGGTGGCAGCAGCCGGCTCCCGTCCGCCACTTCGGCGGGATCGCTGATCGTCTCGAGGCTGGTGGTGACATGCCCCTGATCGTCGAGGGCGACGATCTCGAGGGCGCTGGCGAAGTCGGTGGTCCAGGCGAGGGTGACCGACTGGCCAGCGGTGACGGGATCCGGGGTGGCGGTCAGGGACGAGATCACGGGGGTCCCCACGACTTCGACCTCTACGGAGGCGACGGCGTCGAAGGTGCCGGGGGTGGAGGCCGTCAGGGTGTAGGTATGAGGCCCGGGCTGGTCCAGGACGAGGGAGCCGCTGCCCCCCAGCGGCTGGTCGAGCAGCTCCTCCAGCATCAGCTCGTTGGCCTCCTCGTCGACGAGCGTGAGGCTCGGCAGCTCCCCGGCCAGGTCCGCGAGCACGGTCCACGAGAAGGTGATGGCCTCGCCCTGGGCGAGGGTTGCATCACTTGTAGTGAAGTTCACGATCACTGGCCCGTCGGAGACCAGGATGGAGATCGAGGCGCTCGCGCTGAGCCCCAGGGCATTCTCGACGACGAGGTCGTAGGGGTGGAGGCCGAAGGAAGTCGGGGCGGTGAAGCTGCATGCTCCGTCGGCGATCTCGTCGGGATCGTTGGAGGTGCAGAGCGTCGCGCCATCGGAGTCGGAGACGGTGAGGGAGGTCCCGCCGTCCACCTCCCAGATGACGCCGACGCTTGCGCCGGCAGCGTAGCGGGGCTGGTCCGCCGTGAAGCTGCGGATCACCGGGGCGCCCACGCTCACCAGCAGATCCCGGGAGACCTCTGCGCCGGCGAGGTTTCGCGCGATCAGCTCGTAGCGCGCGCTGACGTCCAGCACCTGCTCGATGCTGCCGACGGGATCCTGGGCGATGGCGACCGGCGCGTCGTTTCGCCAGAGCTCCAGCGCAGACGCACCGGTGGTGGTCCAGGAGATCACGAAGGGCTCCTGGACGCCGACGCGCGCCGGCGTCGCCACCAGGGATTCGATCACCGGGAGCGGGACCGCGGGGAGGAAGAGCTCGCGGCTCACCTCGGCTCCCGCCTCGTTGGTGGCGGTGAAGACCAGCGTCGTCTCGCCGTCGAGGAGGAGCTCCACCGAGCCTTCGCCGACCGGTGCGCCGTCAAGGCCGACGTCGGCGCCAGCGAGTGAGAGCGAGCTCGCGCCCTCCACCACCCAACGGAGGGTGACGGCGGTGGTCTGCCCCACACTCACGGCCTCGGGGCTGGTGGTGAGCTCGACGATGGTTGGGGCGGTCCCGACAGGGACCTGGAGCTCCAGGCTCGTCTCGGCGACGCCGCGGGTGGCTCGGAGGACGAAGGTGCCGGAGGCCCCGACCTCCAGGGCGATCTCACCATTGCCGTGATCGGCCTCGGGGATCTCGTAGCTCAGCCCTTCCGCCGTGGTGATCACGAGCTCGTCGGCGCCGTGGGTGATCCACTCGAGCTCGACCGCATGCCCGACGAGCAGCGGGCCCGTACCGATGCGGACGAAGCGCTCGATGACGGGGACGACCTCGACCTCGACCTCGAGCACCCGCTCGTCGCCAGCTTGGCCGGTGGCCTCGAGGGTGTAGACGGTGGAGCGATCGGGGCTGACCTCGAGCACGCCGGAGAAGCGCGGATTCTCGTCGCCGTCGGTGTCGAGGAGGGGCTCGTCGGAGCCGTCGGTGAGCACCAGCCGGCTGGCCTCCTCGGAGCTCCAGCTCAAGGTGACGGTGGAGCCGAAGTCCATCCGCTCGCGATCGGCGCTGAAGCTCAGCCGCAGATCACCGGACCCTCCCACCTCGACCCGGCGCTCTCGCTCTACGCGTTCACCGGCAGGGCCAGTGGCCACCAGGCGGTACGTGACGCTCTCGTCCGGGTGGAGGACGACGCTCCCGTCCGCCTCCTGGCTCGTCGCCACCGGCGTCGCTCCGCCTGCGAAGATCTCGAGGGTGGCGGCGTGTCGCGTCGACCAGCTCAGGGTGGTCGGTTCCCCGGGGGCGATGCGCGCAGGAGCGGCATCGAAGGAGAGGATCTCCACGTCCTTCGACGTCGAAGGCTCCTTGGGTTCGGGGTCCGAGGAGCACGCGCCCAGTACCGCCAGCAGCGCAGCGAAGATCCATGATCCAGTCCATCTCATCGGCGGCTCCTTCGTCGATTCAGCTCTGATTGGATCACCAAACAAGCCGGACTTCGGTCCCTGTGTCAAACATGAGATGAGGCCGCGGGGTTCGAGTGGCTTCGGCGGCTCTCGGGGATGAGCCGGCGGCGCGAGGGCCTCTCTCTTGCGCCTGCTCGCCTCCGTCCAACCGAGGCCCGGACCGCTCGCGCTCCGCGCGTGAGGCGAGCGACGATCTCCCTGGCGCCATGCGCGACGGACCCTCCTGGACCACCTGCCTTCTGTGGCCATCGGGAGCGCTCCCGGCGGTGCGGGCCCTCCTGGCCGAGAAGTGTCGAGGCGGCGCCGGCGCTTGCCCGAGCCGGGCGAACGGCGGTAGAGGCACCCGGGTGCACTTCGAACCGACCGAGCGCTTCCGGCCGGCCCCCGGCCTGCGGTCGCCCCACGCCCAGACGATCTTCGCCTCCTTCTTCCGCTCCGATCGCAGCCCGGCGCTCCGGCGGGAGCGGTGGGAGCTGGAGGATGGCGACTTCCTCGACGTCGACCTGCTGGACGCTCCGGCCGACGCGCCTCACGTCCTCGTCCTCCACGGGCTGGAGGGCTCGTCGCGGGCGGGCTATGTCGCGGCGATCCTGCGGGGCGCCCACGCGAGAGGCTGGGGGGCGGCGGCCCTGAACTTCCGCTCCTGCAGCGGCGAACCCAATCGGCTGCCCCGCTTCTACCACTCCGGCGAGATCGGAGACGCGGCGCTCGCGCTGCTTCGGCTGCGGGAGCGCTGCAGCGGCCCGCTCTTCGGGGTGGGATTCTCTCTAGGTGGCAACGTGCTCCTGCGGCTGCTGGAAGAGCAGGGCGACGCTTCCCCGCTGGCCGCTGCCGGGGTGGTCAGCGTCCCCTTCGATTTGGCGGGCTGCGCCGACGCGATGGATCGGGGCCGAGGCCTCGTCGCGGTCTATCGCCGGGTCTTCCTGCGCTCGCTGCGGGGCAAGGCGCTCCATAAGGCGCGCTGCTTTCCCGGACTCCTCGCCGAAGACGACATCCGCGGCGCCGACGGGATCGAGGCCTTCGACGACGCGGTGACCGCGCCGCTCCATGGCTTCGCCGATGCGCGCAGCTACTACCGTGCGGCGTCGTCCGGCTCGAAGCTGGAGACGATCCGGCGGCCAACCCTCTGCATCTCCGCCGCGGACGATCCCCTCTCCCCCGCTGTGTTTCTCCCTCGAGAGGTCGCCTCGCCAGTCCAACTCCTCGTCACCGATCATGGCGGGCATGTGGGCTTCGTAGGCGGCACCCTCCTCCGCCCGCGGTTCTGGGCGGAGGAGCAGCTGCTGCGCTTTCTGGAGGGCCGCGCCGGCCAGCCCGCGCACGGGAGCCCGTGAGCGGGAGCGGAAGAAGTCGACCCTGCTCCTGGCGACGACTCCTCCCGTCTAGGTGGCTGGTGCCG
Source organism: Vulgatibacter incomptus (assembly GCA_040391605.1). Taxonomy (GTDB): domain Bacteria; phylum Myxococcota; class Myxococcia; order Myxococcales; family Vulgatibacteraceae; genus Vulgatibacter; species Vulgatibacter incomptus_A. The sequence goes on along the minus strand of JBEBXK010000023.1, from coordinate 48,133 downwards.
AACGGTCCCGTCGCGAGACGAGCGAGGCGAGGAGCGAGGGCGGCGCGCGGAGGGACGACCGACTGAGTCGTAGCCGTAGCTACGACGCAGGGAGGGAGGACTGAGCACGTCGTCCGCAGCCCCGCATCGTTCGTCGTAGCATGGACTCCGTTCGGCACCAGTCATCTAGGGCGCGATCACATCCACCGGCACGATCTCCACGGTCTCGACGCCGATTCGATTCCTCAACATGATCCGGAGGTAGATCGTCCCCTCGGCACCGGTCAGCGTCGTGATCTGGTGGCTCCCCTCCCTCACCAGATTGGCGGTGGTGACGGTGTAGAGGTGCGCGAGGGGATCACCCAACGCGTCCACCTGGGAGAACTCCACGATGTTCGCGAATCGGGTCTCCCATTCCACAATGATTGGATCACCGACGGTGACTGGGTCCGTCACGTTCAGCGAGTCAAAGACGGGGGTGCCGACCACATCGACCTCGACCGAGGCAGTGGACGCGAAGGTCCCGGGGGTGGAGGCGGTCATGGTGTAGGTATGCGTCCCCGGCGTGTCGAGGATGATCGAGCCGCTGCCGCGGGTCGGGTGGTCCTCCAACTCCTGGATCACCAGCTCGTTATCGTCCTCGTCGGCGATGGCCAAGCTCGGCTCCACCTCCGCGACGTCGGCGATGACCTCCCAGTTGAAGGTGATCTCCTCGCCCTGTGCGAGGGTGGTGGCGCTGGCGCTGAAGTCAGCGATCACCGGCCCATCGGAGACCAGGGCGGTCAGCGAGCGGGTGGCAGACTGACCGACGCCGTTCGTAAGCCGAAGCGTGTAGGTGTGGACGCCGAACGTCGCGGGGCCGGTGAAGGCGCAGCCATTCGACGCGATCTCCGCGGTCCCCGACTTGGTGCAGGCCGCCACCGCAGCGCCCTCGCCATCGAGGATCTCCAGGGAGACGCCGCCGGTCACGCCCCAGCTCGCGCTGATCGTGGCACCGGCTGCGTAGCGGAAGTTGTCGATGGAGAAGCTCTGGATGGTGGGGGCGCCTACCTTCACTTCGAGGAGCTGATTCACCGTGGTGCCTGCGAGGTTGCGGACCACCAGCTCGTAGGTGGTGGTGGAGTCGATGGCCTGCTCGAGGGTGCCGGAGGGCGCGTCGTCGATCGGGAGCGGCGCCTCGTTGCGCTTGAGCTCGACGGAGGACGCCCCGGTGGTCTGCCACTCGATCAAGAACGACTCCTGCACACCGACAAGGCGAGGTGTAGCGGTGAACGACAGGATCACAGGGAGATCCACCGCGGGGATCACGATCTCGCGGCTGTCCTCGCCGGCAGCGTTGATGGCGGTGAGGGTGAGAGTGGTCTCCGCAGAGAGGATGACGTCCACCGAGCCGACGTCCGTGGGGATGCCGGTGAGATCGACGTTGACGCCGTCGAGCGAGAGCGAGGTGGCCTCCTCCACGTTCCAATGGAGGGTGATCGAGGTCGTCTGGCCGTGGTTCACCGCAGGGGGGGTGGCGTAGAAGGCCATGATCGACGGGAGGTTGCCGATCTCGACCCTGTACTCCATGGTGCTGACCCCCTCGCCGCGGGTGGCGGTGAGGGTGAAGCTGCCGGATTCGCCTACGGCCATGATGACATCGCCATGGGTGCGGTCCTCTTTGGGAACGGCGTAACTCACGCCTTCCGGCGTGGTGATCTCGAGCTGCTCGGCGCCGCTGGTGAGCCACTCGAGCTTGATCTCGGTGCCGACGGGGACGGGCTTGGCGATCTCGGCGGCGAAGAAGGTGATCTCCGGGACGACGAAGATCTTGACCTCGGCGACGGTCTCGAGGCCGTTGGGCCCGGTGGCGGTGAGGGTGTAGCTGATCGATTGGCTCGGGCTCAGATCGAGATCGCCGGAGAATCGGGTCACGTCCTCTGGGCGATCGGTGTCGACGAGCGGGAGGGCCGAGCCGTCCGAGATCAGCACCCGGATCGCCTGCTCCGTTCTCCAGCTCAGCCTCGTCGAGGAGCCGTACTTCAGCTCGGTGTCGTCGGCGGAGAAGCTCACCACCGGCCCGACCTGCTCCTCTACCCGCACCTGAAGCTCCCGGGTCTGGCGGGCGCCGTCCGAGCCCACGGCCTCGAGGCGATAGGTGACCGTCTTCTCCGGGCTGAGCTCGACGCTCCCTTCGGCGTCGGTGCTCTCGTGCACGGCCTGGAAGCCCGTCGTGTAGATCTCGATCTTGGTGGCGGACTTCACCGACCAGGACAACGTCGTGCTCGCCCCTGGCGCGATGCTCAGAGGATCAGCCTTGAAGGAGAGAATCTCCGCCGCCCCCGACTTGCCCGAATTACCCGGGGTCTTGTCTTCTGAGGAGCAGGCTGCGAGGAGGCCGATCAGCCCGGCAGCGATCCAAAATCCAGCGCGTCTCATACCGTCTTCCTTCCGATGGCAAAGCCGGGAGAATACCGGGTTTCCAGGATTGGGGCACCGATCAAAACAACAGGGGCGCTTGGGAGTCAAACCCCTGTGGGCGAACCGCGCCGATGGGGCCGGATGTCGTACCCCCATCGTAGACTCCGGGGGATGATCGGAGCCCTCCTCGACCTCCTCTTTCCGCCGGGCTGCGCCGCCTGTGGCGCCCGTCCGATCCAAGGCGCCTTTTGCCAGGGCTGCTCGCCCCTCCTCGAGGTCCCTCCCGTCAGGCGCTGCTCCCGCTGCGCCGGGCCGATCCCCCTGCCGTCGTGGGGCGACTCCTCCCTGGAACGGGCGCGAGGCCCAGCCGCGGACCCCTGCCCGATCTGCGTAGCCCATCCCCCGGCCTTCGACGCGATCGCGGCGCCCTTTGCCTACGGAGGGCCGGTCGCCGACGCGATCCACCGCCTCAAGTATCGAGGCCGCCGGGAGGTGGCCCACGTCCTGGGAGGGCTGGTGGCCATCCCCTGTGCAATGGCGCTCGCCGGGATCGAGTTGGTGGCGCCGATCCCCCTCCACCCCGCCCGGCGTCGGGAGCGAGGCTACGATCAGGCGCAGCTCCTCGCCGCCGCCATCGCCAGGCGGGCCGGAAAACCCTTGGAGCCGACCCTGCTGCGACGGCTGCGGGAGACGCCCAGGCAGGTGGGGCGAAACCGAATCGAGCGGATCACGAATCTGGAGGGCGCCTTCGTCGCGGATCCTGCCGTCAGGGATCGGCGGATCGCCATCGTGGACGATGTGGTGACCACGGGCGCGACGGTCGCCGCGGCTGCCCTGGCGGCGAAGCGAGCAGGCGCCGCGCACGTGTTGGTCCTGGCGGTCGCCCGGGCAGTGTAGGATCGCCGGAGAAGGAGGCTGAAATGCGGCCCAGGGCCGCGAAGGGAGCAGAGGCTCGCCATTCGATCGCTCCCGATGGGAATCCCCCCGCCCACCAGCCGTTCTCGCCTGCATATGTCCAACCAGCCGTCCCCTCGATCGCCCTGGCTCCTCTGGCTCGCGCTCTTCGCCGCGCTGCCTGCCCTCACGCTGCCTTTGCCCGGCCACGCCGTCCCGTCGGCAGTGGAGGGAAGCCGCGCGCCGCGGAACGTGGGGGGCGAAGGCCCGAGGCTGACGGCGCGTGGTGCCGATCCCATTCCCTCGGTAGGCGAGGGATCCCGCACACCGCGGATTGCGGGGGGCGAAGGCGCGAGGTTGGCCGCAGAGGACGCCACCGGTCGTGACGACGGATGGTCATCGCTCCCCTCGTACGCCGGCGCCTCGAGTGACGACGCCGCGCGCGATCGCTTCGACTCTCTCCGACGGCGGATCGAGCAGCGAATCGCCGAGCCCGGCGTGGCGGCAGACCTCTACGAGCTGATGGAGCTGGTCGGGGAGACCGGCTCGCTGGAGCGGGCTGCCGACCTTCTCTACGCTGTGGTGCAATCGGGGCGGGCGCATCCCGAGGTACGGGCCCTGGCCAGGCGGCAGGCCGCGACGGTGGAGCGATGGCGCGGACGGCTCCCCCGGATGAAGACCAACCTCGCCGCGCTGGGGACCGTCACCTCACTCTCCGTGGTCGGGCCTTTCGATAACGAGAATAAGGGTGGCTACGACGTGGTCCATGGCCCGGAGGAGGCCTTCGATCTCTCCGGCTCCTATCCCGGCCTGCGCTCGGAGGTCTCGTGGCGGGCCATCGACGGGTTGGGGCGGACTGGGCCGATCGTCCTCCACGAGGCCATCCGCCCCACGGACGGCGTGCTCGTCTACGCGGCGGTGGTGCTGGACGCGCCTGCAGCGACCTCGGCGGTGATCCACATGGGCACCCCGGGTGCCGCCAAGGCCTGGCTCAATGGACGGGCCATCTTCGCCGACCCTTCCTATCATCCGGCCCGCTTCGATCAGCGCGCCATCCCCGTGCGGCTCGAGCGCGGCAAGAACCCGCTGCTGCTGAAGCTCGCGTCGGGGGGGGCCGGGCCCTTTCAACTCGAGCTGCGGGTGGTGGGGGAGGACGGCCAGCCGATCCGCGGCCTGGTGGCGCGGGCGCCGATAGAGGGGAGCTGGAAGGCAGTCGAGCGCATCGCCGCCGGCCGCGTGATCCTCGGCAGGCGCACGCTGGTCGACACCTTGGCGGGACTCGCCAAGGGCGGATCGGCCCGGGCCCTGGAGGACTACGCCAGGGTGCTGGACGCGAGGCGCTCCTTCGATGACGCCGACAGGCTCCATGCCATCGCGGCGGCGAAGGCTGCGCATGCCGCAGACGATCGGGTGGAGGTGCAGCTCCTCGCCGCCAGGACCCACGGGGACGACGCCAACGAGCGCCGGATCTTCCTGGAGAGGGCCGTCGCCGCGGAGCTGCCTGGAAGCGCCAAGGCCCACGCCGCCAGAGCCTCGTTCTTTCTCTCACAGGGAGATGTACAGCACGCCCTGGAGCTGCTGGGCCCATGGCTGCGGCGAGCGCCTGGCGATTGGAGCGGCGGCGCCGCCTGGGCCCAGGCCCTCGATGGACGGGGGGAGAGCGCCAGCGCCATCCGGACGCTGGACGAGCTCATCGCGCGCTTTCCGGACCAGCCGAGTCTGCTGCGGCAACGAGCCAGGCTGCACCACCGCGACGGCCAGAACGACGACGTGATCCGCCTCCTCCGCGTGGCCCTCGCCCATCGGCCCGCGGACCTCGAGGTGGCCCTCTCGCTGGCCTCGGCGCTGGTGGCACGCGGTGACATCCTCGGGGCGGACGAGCTCCTCGTCGCGGCGGAGCGGCTCCAGCCTCTGCACCTGGGCCTGCTGCTGCGGCGGGCCGATCTCCTCGCTGCCAACGGCGATATCAAGCGGGCCCGCGTCCTCTACGATCAGGCGGCGACCCTGGCGCCTCAGGAGGGCGACGTCTTCGAGAGCCTGGGCCGGGCGGAGCTGCGCGGGGGCGACGAGGCCGCGGCCCTCGTGGCCTTCGAGCGATCCCTGGAGGTGCGGCCGCAGAACGCCAGGCTCCGGGAGTTGGTGCAGTCGCTGCGCCCTGGTGACGAGCGCTTCGCCAAGGCCTACCTCCGGGATCTGAGCGGGGTCGTCGCGTCGGCGGAGGGGCGGTTCCCCGACGAGGACGCCCTGAAGCTCGTGCAGGTCTCGGCGGTGCGCGTGATGCCCAGCGGCCAGTCGTCGCGGACGGTGCAGACCATCGTCCAGGTCCGGAACCAGCGCGGCGTCGAGCGCTACCGCAGCTTCCAGGTGCAATACGCGCCCGAGCGGCAGGAGCTGAAGGTCGAGAGGGCGCGGATCCTGCGGGCCGACGGGACGGTGGTCTACGCCCACACCGAGAACGATCGCTCGATGAACGAGCCCTGGTCCGGGCTCTACTACGACGCCCGCGCCACGGTGATCGGCTTCCCCTCCCTGGCGGCGGGCGACACCGTCGAACTGGTCTACCGCCTCGACGACGTGGCGGGAGACAACCTCCTCTCCGACTACTTCGGAGACATCGACTTCATCGCCGACACCGTCGCCACGCTGGATTGGGAGTACGTGCTGGAGATGCCGGCGGGACGGACGATCCACGCCAACGAGACACCGATCGCGACCCGCAGCGACGCGACGCTTACGGGCGGTCGCAGGCTGCATCGCTGGGCAGCCCAGGACATCGACAAGCTCGTCCCCGAGCCCCATATGCCGGGTTGGGTCGAGGTGGCGTCGCATCTTCATGTGTCCACCTACCGTGACTGGGAGTCGGTGGGCCGCTATTGGTGGGGGCTGGTGCAGGATCAGGTGGCGCCCACCCCGGAGGTCGAGCGCACCGCCCGGGAGGTGGTGGCGGGGATCCCGGCCAGCGACGAGGCGGCCCGCGTTCGGGCGATCTACGACTTCGTCGCCACCAAGACCCGCTACGTGGGGCTCGAGTTCGGTATCCACTCCTTCAAGCCCTACCGCGTGGAGCAGGTGCTGCGACGCGGCTTCGGCGACTGCAAGGACAAGGCGTCCCTGACCTGGTCGCTGCTGCGCTCCATCGGGATCGACTCGAGGCTGGTGCTGCTGCGCATGCGTCACCTGGGCCAGATCGGGCCGTCGCCGGCGTCGCTGGCGGTCTTCAACCACGCGATCCTCTATGTGCCCTCGCTGGACCTCTACCTGGACGGGACGGCGGAGTGGTCGGGATCCCGAGAGCTCCCGGAGTCCGACCGCGGCGCGGAGGTCCTGGTGGTGGATCCCAACGGGGGGAGCGAGTTTCGCGTGACCCCCGAGGCGCCGGCCTCGCTCTCGGTGACCAGCAATCGGCACCGCGTGGAGCTCGGGGCGGACGGCAAAGCCACCATGATCGGCAGCCGCACGGTGAGCGGCCTCGCCGCGCCGGGCTACCGGCAGACCTACGCCTCCGCCAGCGGGAGGGTCGCCTCCTTCGAGCAGAGCTGGGCCCGCTCGTTCCCTGGCGCGACGGTCTCGAGCTTCGAGCTCTCCGATCCACGCCGGCTGGAGCAGGACGTGAAGCTCGACTTCGAGCTGGCGATCCCCGGCTTCGCCGACGTGGCCCTGGACGGATCGCTCTCCTTCGCTCCTACCCGCAGCGCCGGTTCGTTGGTGGAGAGCTTCGCGGCTCTCTCGTCCCGGCGCTACGACGTGGTGATCCGCTACCCCTGGACAACGGAGTTCTCCTACGACATCCAGCTCCCTGAGGGCTATGTGCCGGCCAGCCTCCCCGAGTCGTCCCAGCTGGAGTCCCGCTTCGGCACGATCCGCCTCGCCTATACGGCAGAGGGCGGAAGGCTGCTGGTGGAGGGCGCGGTGGCGCTGTCTTCTTCGAGGATCCACCCCGGCGAGTACGCGGATTTTCGCGCCTTTCTCGGCCAGGTGGACTCCCTGCTCTCCCGGAAGGTCCTGGCAAGACCGGGGCGCTGATCGCGCAGCGTCTGTCTCAGAGGATGCCGCCCAGGTCGCGGAGCGATTCCTTCGGATCGTGGTGCAGTCGAGAGGGCTCTTTGCGCGTGTTCACTCCGGCCCACGAGAGGGTTCATGAGCGCGCCCGGGGGCCAGGGAACGCACGCGGAGAAATCGAAGTTGCAGTTTGTGGCCGATACATGCATTTTCCCGCGGTCCGGCCGCCGCTCTTCGCGACAGGCCACCAGCACTAGGAGGAGCCCCTGGCTCGCGAAGATCTGATCGAAGTCGAAGGCGTGATCACCGACGTCCACCCCGGCGGGCTCTTCACCGTGAAGCTCGATCAGGGCCCTGCCATCCAGGCCCGTGTGGGCGGGAAGATGCGGCAGCACTTCATCCGCATCGTCCTGGGCGATCGGGTGAAGGTCGGCGTGTCGCCCTACGATCCGACCCATGGGATCATCACCTATCGAAGCAAGTAGCGCGTCGAAGGCCGGCTGCCCCAAGCTACGGCCCATGGGGAGCGGGCTGCATCTGGAAGCCCGATGCGCCGTTTCGCCGCTGCCATGGTAGGATGAGGCCGTCAGGCGAATCGTGGTGTGACGGCAGGCGCGCGGCTTCCATGGCGCACCGATGCCGGTTTTTTGGTGTGGACAGTTGCCGGGGTTCCCGCTCTCCGAGGCTTCTTTGGGATCGAACGACCTCCTCGAGCGCCTGGTCCGACTCGATCCGGCAAGCTGGGAAGCGCTGCTGGCCGAGTTCCGCCCGACCGTGATCCGGATCCTCGCCCGCCTCGTAGGAAGCTCCGACCCCGATGGCATCGTCGATCTCGAGCAGGAGGTCTATCTCCGGCTCCTCGCCGGGGGCTGCGAACCCCTGCGGAGGCTCCGCGAGACCAACAGCGTCTCGCTTCGTTCATTCGTCAACACCACCGCCGCCAACGTTGCCCGCGATCACCGCAGGCGGCTGAAGGTCCGCCGGCTGGTGCAGCCTGTGGATCTGGACAGTCTCGAGCAGGAGCTCTGGGATCCCGCCTCCGGCCCCGACGAGCGCGCCTTGGCGCGGCTGGGCTCCGAGGAGGCGTTGGCTGCGCTGCGGCAGGCGGTGACCGAGCCCAACGCGGCCCGGGATTCTCTAATCTTCAAGGCATATTACGTGGATGGGCTGACCGCGTCCGAGATCGGATCCCTGGGGCTCGGCCTCAAGGTCAAGGGGGTGGAGGCCGTGCTCTATCGCCTCACCGCCAAGGTTCGTGCGCTCCTGCTCGTCAACGAGGAGAAGATTTCTTGAAGGGATTTTCGCGCCTGCTGCGTCCTACATGGCGAGAGGGGGGGGACCCATGAGCACTTGCATCGCGGCTGGGTTGTTGGAGGGCTATCGCAGCGGAGAGGCGCCGGAGGAGCAGCGGCGCTTCGTAGAGCAGCATTGCGCAGTCTGCGACGATTGTCGGCTCCTCCTCGAGGTGGCCGCCTTCGCCGAGGCGCCGGAGGACCCGGAGGAGTTGGCGGCGGAGGTGGAGCTCCTCGCGCGGATCAACGCGGCCCGTCCGATCGGCCGCCTGGTCCAGGAGCTGATGCAAAGTGCGGAAGCGCAGCCAAGTGCTGCAGCCCAGCAGAGTGGGGCAGCGCAGGAGTCGAGAGCCGACGCAGCCCAGCCTGGGCCCAGGCGCGAGGATCGGCGGCCGTCGCGATGGTCGACCAGAGGCAAGCGATGGACGGTGGCCGTCGGCGGCGCAGTCGCCGCTGCGGTGGTGGTCCTCTCCTCGTCCACCACCCGAAGCCCACCCGCTTTCGAGTTGCAGTCCCGGGCGGCGGAGGGGCGGCCGGCCCTCGTCAAGCTCGAGCACGTCCCCTACGTCCCCCTGCGGGGGGAGGACCGCGATCCGCCCGAATACGACCGCGCCCTGGGCTGGCTCCTCTCACGGCCGGCATCCGAGCAGGCGACCACCTCCCGTTACCTCGCGGCCCTCTACCTTTGGCGAGGGGAGAAGGGCGATCGAACCCGGGCGGAGGCGGCGCTGCGATCGTCGCCGGAGAGCGGCCGCCGCGACAATGACATCGGTGTCCTGCTCCTGGCAGGCGGCGAGGCGGAAGGGGCGCTGCTGGCGTTCTCCGCTGCGTTGGAGAAGGAGCCGGAGCTGATCGAGGCGCACTTCAACCGCGGGCTGGCCCTGGAGGCCATGGGCCGGCGGGCGGAGGCGGTGGAGGCCTGGGAAGCGTACCTTGGAAGGGCCGGCACCCGCGAGGAGGAGGCCTGGCTCGATGAGGCCCGACGGCATCGCGACGCGTTGCTCCAGGATGGCGACGCCGCCTCGGAGTAGAACCGCTGGTCACGCGCGCTGCACGCTTCGGCTCCCTTCCCAAGGCTCATGAGTTTCTGGCGAGCTCAGGCGAAGGGGGCGTGGTCTGCGTGGACCTCGGCGTCGTAGGCCAGGGACCTCTCCAGTACGCGACGACCGTCGTCGCAGATCGGGGGGCCGTGGGCGAAGCATAGGACCTCCACCGGGAGCTGCTCGGCGATCCGGCGCACGCTGGTGCGGGTGCGGGACGCATCCACCTGGTACTCGGAGGGGACGAACTTCGGCAGCCCGTTGCCGTCGTGCATCAGGAGATCCGAGAGGAAGATCACGTTGCGAGGCTTGTCGATCCACAGGGCATACATCGCCTCGGCGGGCCCTGGCGCGTGGAAGGCGGTGAGGTTGTTGGGCAGGGAGTCGCCGCCGCTGTATCGATAATCGGGCTCTTCCTCCAGGTCGCCCGGCATCGGGGAGACCTCGGGGCCCGCCGGCGCGTAGACCGGCACGTGAAAGAGCTTCCGGTAGCGCCAGGCCGATCGCTGGTGGTTGGCTGCCGTGAGGACGATCGCCTTGATCTTTCCCAGCCTGCGAAGTTCGTCCTCCACGACTGGCAGGGGATCGATCAGCGTCACCCAGCCCTCGCGGACCACGGCATAGGCGTCGCTCTCGCTGCCGCCGAGCCGATCGTCGTGGACCCGCCACCGATGGACCGTGGGGACCACCCGGACGATCTTGCGGGCGATGGTCGTGGGTTCGGTCATGGGTGAAACGTGCGCACGCCAGCGGCCGATGACGAGTGGCGCGGGGCGTCCGATGCGCGTAGTCCCGGTGGCATGGGGCCGAGCGAGCGCCCGGAGGGGCCGCCGCTGCGTGGCGGAGGCGTCGAGGAGGCAGGGTCGAGACGCGGCCCGCGAAGAGCCTGGCCGTGGAGGGAGCGCTTCCATTCGTGCGCCGTTTCCGAGATCGCCCGCTCTCTATACGGGGGCGTGGCGCTCGAGGGCCTCGCGGAGCGGCTGCGGGATGGGCAGGGGGACGAGGCGATCGACGTCGGTGGTCACCACCGTGATCTCGCAGGTGCAGAGGAGGGTCCCCTGCTCCGGATCCTTGGCGACGTAGCGGCAGACGAAGGAGGAGTTTCCGAGCTTCGGGAAGGAGAGGACGATCTCGACCTCCATCCCGTAGCGCAGCGGCGCGCGAAAGTCGGTCTCGATGTGCACCGCCGGCCAGCCGATTCGCCGAAGTCGGATCCACTCATGGTAGGGCGTCCCCGTGGCCGCTCCGAAGAAGTCCTCGAAGACCATGTGGAAGTAGTCGAAGAACCGCGGGAAGAAGACGATCCCCGCCGCGTCTATCTCGTTGAAGCGGACGGGCAGCCGCACGCGATGCACGCTCACTTCGTCAGCCAAAGGCGGAGATCCCCGTGAGCTCTTTGCCCAGGATCAGCGTGTGGATGTCGTGGGTGCCCTCGTAGGTATAGACCGACTCGAGGTTCACCATGTGGCGGATCACGGGGTAGTCGTCGGTGATGCCGTTGGCGCCGAGGATCTCCCGTGCGAGGCGCGCCGCCTCCAGCGCCACCCGCACGTTGTTGCGTTTGGCGAAGCTGATCTGCAGGAAGGTCTGCTGCTCGAGATCCTTGAGCTGCCCGAGCCGCAGGTTGACGAGCTGCGCCTTCACCAGCTCGGTGTAGATCAAAGCGAGCTTCTCCTGGGTGATCTGGAAGGCGGCGATCGGCTTGCCGAATTGCACCCGGTCGAGGGCGTAGTCGCGGGCCGCCTCGAAGCAGGCGATGTGCGCGCCGGTCGCGCCCCAGGCGATGCCGTATCGCGCCTGGTTCAGGCACATCAGGGGGCCGCGGAGGCCCTCCACCCCGGGGAGCACGTTCTTCGCCGGCACCCGCACGTCCTGGAAGGAGAGCTCGGCGGTGAGCGACGCCCGCAGGCTGACCTTGCCCTCGATCTCTCGAGCCTCGTAGCCGGGCATCCCTCGCTCCACCAGGTAGCCGCGGATGCTCTCCTGCCCGCCGTCGTCCGTCTTCGCCCAGACCACGGCGACGTCGGCGGTGGTGCCGTTGGTGATCCAGAGCTTGGTGCCGTTGAGCACGTAATGATCGCCGTCCTTGCGGGCGCGGGTCTTCATGCCGCCGGGGTCGGAGCCGTGGTCGGGCTCGGTGAGGCCGAAGCAGCCCGCCAGCCGCCCGGCCGCCATCTCGGGGAGGAAGCGGTTCTTCTGCTCTTCCGAGCCGAAGGCCCAGATCGGGTACATGGCCAGGGCGCCCTGGACCGAGCAGAAGGAGCGCAGCCCCGAGTCGCCCCTCTCGAGCTCCTGCATCGCCAGGCCGTAGGTGACGTTGTCCGTGCCGGGGCAGCCGTAGCCGTGCAGATTCATCCCCAGAAGGCCCAACTCGCCCAGCTTCGGCGCCAGCTCCGTGGGGAAGGTCCCGGCGCGAAAGTGCTGCTGGACCACTGGGAGGAACTCCTCGTCCACGAAGCGCTTCACCGAGCGGCGCACGAGCTTCTGCTCATCGGTGAGGAGGTCGTCGAGGCGGTAGAGATCGGTGCCGAGAAGCGAGTCGCCCAAGGGAAGCTCCGTTCGCGCCGGGGGATGGGTGCCGGCTCGCGGGCGGAGATGCCCGGGGAGCGGCCCTGCACGGCGAATGATGCCCTGGGGCGTAGCACGCAGCGCCGAGACCGGGCAAGCCGCAGCGCTCGCTGGCGGAGATGACGGAGATGCCCGGGGAGGCGACCCCGCACGGTGGTTGATGAGTTGGGGGGCAGCGCGGGGTGCCGAGGCCGGGGCAAGCCGCAGCGCTCGCGGGAGGAGCTTATCGGGGAGGCGGACCCGCGCGGCGCGTGATGCCTTGGGCGTAGGGCGCGGCGCCGAGGCCGGGCAAGGCGCAGCGCTCGCTGAGGGGGCGTGGTGGATCGGTCCGCGTCGCGTGGGCGCCTCGGATCAGCGGGAGCCGGCTTGCTCGATGAAGGCGGCGATCTTCTCTGCGACCACCTCGTCGACGTGCCCCGGCTCGAAGTACTCGCTCGGGCCGGGCTCGCCGCTGCCCTGGAGGAAGAGGTGGTTGGCGCCAGGGATCTCCTCGATGCGGACGTCGGCCCTGTCGGCGAAGCTCTGTCTCCAAGTGGCGAGATCGTCGTCCGTCACCTGGTAGTCGCGGCTGCCCCGCAGGATCAGCAGCGGCCTCGCCAGCTCCTTGGCCATGGCGACGCCGTCCCGCGAGGCCCAATCCTTCCAATAGCTGCCGGGGACTCCGAGGAGATTGACGTCGTTGAATTCTCCGTTGCGAAAAAGCGCCGCCGTTGCCTCGACGGCGGCGAGGTCGTCGGCAGGCGCCTCGAGGAAGCGGAGCTGCATCAGGACGGAGTCCCACGGGGCCCGGCCCGGAGGCGCGAGGAGCGCGGCCCCCGCCACGTCGCCGGCGCGGACGGCGATCTCGGGGGCCAGCAGGGCGCCGAGGCTGTGGCCGACGACGAAGATCCGGTCAGGATCGATCTCGGACCGCGCCTTCAGCAGCTCCACCGCGGCGATCGCGTCCAGCACGACCTCGTCGTCCATGAAGAGGTCGTTGCCGAGCTCGGTGCCGTAGCGGTGGGTGCGCTTGTCGTATCGGAGCGCCGCGACGCCCCGGGCCGCGAGCCCCTCGGCGAGATCCCGGAAGATCTTGTTGGGGCCGATGCTCCCGTCCTTGTCGTGAGGGCCCGAGCCGTGGACGAGGACGACGCCGGGGAAGCGCGCTCCCGCCTTGGGTAGGGTGAGGATCCCGTCCAGGACGAAGGGAGCGTGGCCGACCGAGACGTCCTCGGCGCGGAAGGGGGCGTCCGCCTTGGCGGGGCCGGGCACTTCGGGCTTGGGCACAGGCTTCAGATAAAAGCCGACCACCTCCTGGCTCTGGGGATCGGTGGAGATCGTCCCCTGGACCCCGCCCTTCTCGAAGCCCATCACCACGACGCGGACGTCGTATCCGTCCGGCGACGAGCGGTGCACGATCGAGGAGGAGACCTCTTCCCCGAGGTGCTGGGTCGTCGTCTTCCAGACCTTCTCGAGCTGTCCCTTCGTGATGGCCCCCTTCATCCTCGAGCTGAAGCGGGATCGGGCTGCCGCGACGTCGCCCTTGCTCATCTCCGACATCAGCGCCAGAGCGGTCTCGTCGCTCCGCTCGGCGTTGGCGGCCGCCGTGGCGGGATCCGGCGGCGGCCGAGGTGAGGTGGTCGCGCAGCCCGCGAAGAGCAAGGCCATGGAGCCGATCAGCAGCGGCGCCGCGAGGCGGAAACGCCGGGAGACGGAGTCATCAGACATCGTTCAATCCTTTTCCGCCATGAGGCGGTGAGGGGAGATCTGGGTGATCAGAGGATGACGAGGAGGAGCTTGGTGATCAGCTCGGCAGCGAGGATCCCGCAGGTAGCGGTGACCCCGAGTCTCATGCCACGGAGGCCCGACGCGGTGCGGATCCCCGTGACGAGGAGGGCGATGAACCAGGCGATGAGGGGCAGGATGGCGAGGGAGACGATGAGGAGGGTCGGGGTCAAGGTGCCGGAGGCCGCCCCTTCGAACACATGGGAGAACGCGCCGGTGATGGCGCCGCCGGCGATGAGGGGCGCCCTCGCGAGGCCGACCGCTCCGAGAAAGTCGACGTAGCGGCCTCGCCGCCCGGCGAGCCATGTCGTCCCCCAGAGGATGAGGGCCGTCAGAGGCCAGGCGAGCGCGAGATCGAGGAGGGCATCGGACCACGGAACACTCACCTCAACCAGGTGGGAGTCGAGGGCGCCGTCGAAGCGGACGTGGAGGCGGGAGACGAGGAGCTGGAGCAGGGCGATGCCGCCGGCGATCAGGAGGGCGGCCCGGGTGTCCAGGCGCTCGAGGGGACGGAAGAGCCAGCTCCACAGGCCGTGGGCGCTCCGCCGCTGGGCGCCGAGGAGCCGATCCGCCTCCTCGGCGGTGATCCGCCCCGAGGCGAGCATCTCCAGGATGCGCTTGCGGGTCGTCGTCATGACTCGATCTCCTCGAGGCGTCTGGCGCCCTCTTTGACGCTGAGCTCGCCGCTCGCGATGGCATCCAATACGGCGCGGCGCTCCGCGGTCCGATCCCGGGCCGCCGCGGAGAGGCGCCCGATGATCTCGTCCAGGCGGTTGCGGACGGTGGGGTAACTGAGGCCCAGGAGCCTCCCCATCTCCTTGAGGCTGCCCGAGGTCCGCACAAAGGAGAGGACGAAGTCGAGGTCCTCCCGGCTCAGCCGCAGCAGCTCGGGAAACTCGAAGCGACCCTCGATCTGCATCTCGCAGGAGGCGCAGCTCAGCCGGGTGGCCACCAGAGCGCCGCTGCAGGCCGGGCAGGAGGAGGGGAGACGGGACATGAAGCGATGATGAACGAGGTCTTCATGAAAATCAATCTTGTCATCAACTTTATTTAGCTGGAGGTGAGGATTGTCGCCGAATGATCTCCAAGGAGGGATCTGGCCGCCATGAGCCACTTCTGCAGGACGGGCTCCTGCAGAGCGGTAGGGCGCGACAGGTGTCCTGCCTCCGGCCTAGGGGTCGGGCTCCCATGGGACCGAATTGCGGCTGATGGGCCCGAAGCGCAGGCTGGCCGCTCTCGACCGGCCCCGACGTCTCTACCTGGCTTGGGCGTGGATCGCAGCCGGGAGGCGCGGATGTCGGGACGTAGATTCATGATGGGATGGAGCTCCCTCCCGATGGTGTTGATGCTCCTCGCCGGGGGCGGCACCTCCTGTGGGGAGGAGGAGCGGCGTTGCTACGACGACGTCGACTGCGGCGGCGGCGTCTGCGAGGACCATCGCTGTGAAGCCAGGCGGGGAAAGGGCGAGTCCTGCTTGCGAGGGTGGGGCTACGTCGAGCCCGGCACCCAGTCGAACTGCAAGCCGGGGCTGATCTGCCGCGGCGACCCCTCATCGCCAGTCTGCGCGCGTGCCTCGGGGATCGGCGGACCCTGCACTACGGACGGGGATTGTGGGGCGCATCCGGGGTACCGCCACCAGGACGATCTCATCTGTGACGTCAGCGGTGGGACGGGCATCTGCGCCGCGCCCCGATCCGTCCCGAGCGGCGCGGCCTGCAACAGCGAGAGGGCCTGTGCGGGAGCGCTGCGCTGCGGATCCGCCGGGGGAGCGAGCATGTTCTGCCTCGGCCCGGGAACCGAGGGAGAAACCTGCCATTTCGATTCCTTTTACGGCCCGGGGGATGATCCCCGCCCTTCCTGTGAACCGGGGAGGAGGGAGCACACTGTGAAGACGACGATCGCTGCGCGCCAGGCTTGCGCTGCATCGTCGGGGCCTGCTCTCAGCGCAGCGCCGAGGACGGTGCCTGCGAGGCCGACTCCCACTGCCTCGCGGGGCGCTGCAGAGAGGGGGCCTGCCGGCTCTATCCGTGGAGCCCCGAGGGCGGCGCCTGCTTCGATGACTACTTCGACTGCATCGGAGATCGCCGCTGCGAGAGCGGGATCTGCACTTCGCCCCCAGTCTCGCGGGAAGGTGACACCTGCCAGCGGGATCCAGATTGCCTCCCGGGCCTCTATTGTTCGAGCGATCGCATCTGTCTTCAGCGGCGCCTGATAGGCGAGCCCTGCTCCCTCGAGCACCAATGCCAGAGCTTCGCCTGCGACCTCACGGAAAGTCCCGGCGTTTGCACGAGGTGAGCTTCTGACCAACTCAGGGCGCGGTGGTGAAGGTGCGACCCTGGGTGCGAAACAACCGCATGTTGTCGGGGTGGACGATTCGAACCAAGCCCATCCCGTTGCCGTCGGCGATGTCGTCTGCGCCCAGGATTCCAGCGGTGGTTGCGGCGGTCACCGTCCAGAAGTAGGTCGTCGATCCGGCCAGCTTCAGCTCGTCATGCCCCGTGAGAGTGAAGCTGCTCACATCACCGGGGAGGAAATACTGATCATGTCGGCCGGGGTCGCCGCTGCTTTCGATCTCGACCCAATAGGCCTGGGCGCCGGTGACAGGCGTCCAGCTCAGTGTCGGTAGGCGGGAGACATCGGTCTCGCCTGCCGTTGGTGCGATGGGCCTCAAGGCTTGGGTCGTGGGCAGGTCGATGGTGGTCGCTCCGGGCGAGGTCACCGCTTGGATGACCATCGCGGCGCTCCCATCCTCGTCCGTGCCCATGACAATGATCCTGCCGCCACCCTGCGACGGCAACTCGACGTCGGTGTCGTTGGGGAGCTCGTTCCCGTCTCCGAAGCGGTCCCTGATCATGAATCGTGCGCCTTGCAGATCGAAGCTGAAAACGGTCGAGCTCCGCTCGCTGTCGTAGGCACCGTAGGTGGCGTTGAAGCGCGTTTGAAAGGTGCCGATCGAAGCGGTCGACAGCTCGATATCGAGGCCATTGCTGCTGGCTCCTTGCTCCATGGTGACGTCCTGCTGCGCCCCGGCGGCGAGGTAGGAGATGGTCCCGTCGGCGTGAAGGGCGACGTGAGCCGCCACCACGTCAGCGACTCGAGAGGGAGGCCCATACCAGCTCACTTCGGCAGAGAAGGGGCCTGCCCCCTCGAGCTCGAAGCAGCCGAAGTCGTCTCCCGTCGTCGAGAGCAGGATCGATTCCCCAGCGGGGAGGGGGGTCGGGGCCCCAGTGATCGTCCCCGTCAGGGCCGCATGCGAGAGCCCACTGCCGTTGTCGAAGTAGGCGATCCGAGGCTTCTGGCGCGTCAGGCCCCTGAGCTCCAGGATGTTACCCGAGGGAAGCTGTAGGGTCAGATCGTACGGCGGGTCCACCAAGGCGAAGCTGAAGTTGCCCTCATCGTCCGTCTGCTGCCGGGAATCGAAGGCATGGTTCAGGGCCACGAGCACCCCGGCGATGGGCTCGCCTTGCTCATCGAGCACCGTACCCAGGATCCGATCGTCGACCTCGCCGCCTCCGCCCTCGCCTCCGCCTCCCTCGCCGGCGGCGCCGCCGTGACCTCCGCCTCCTTCGCCGGCGGTGCCACCCTCGCCTCCGCCACCTTCGCCAGCGGTGCCGCCGTGACCTCCGCCTCCTTCGCCGGCGGTGCCACCCTCGCCTCCGCCACCTTCGCCCGCGGTGCCGCCGTGGCCTCCACCACCTTCGCCCGCGGTGCCGCCGTGGCCTCCACCACCTTCGCCGCCGATGCCGCCCTGACCTCCCGAGCCACCGGCTCCACCAGTGGCCCCGCTGCCTCCGGATCCCTTGCTGTCACCGTCGGCGCCACAAGCCACGAGGGCCAGCGCTGCAAACAACCCCCCTACGATCCTCAAGCTCATCATCTCGACTTCTCCTTTGGGTCCAGGTCTACCTTGCCCCATCGAGCTGTCAAATAAAGGACGTAGGGAGGACGAATACTATCGGTGGTAAGGCGACCCTCCCTCTGGGGCGTCGACCGGATGGCCGATCGCCTGCCGAGATCGGAGGGCGTGGGTAGGTTAGACGCCCGAATCGAGGGCGTCCGTTCGTCCTTCCCACAAGAGGATCGATGCGTCGCCGCCCGCCTCGTCGCCTCCGCCCACCCAGACATTGGCTTGCGCCGCTCGTCTACTGTGGCCTGGCGATCGCCCTCGGCTCGAGGGGACCCAAGCTGGGAGCCGCGATCTTCGGAGAGACCGTAGCGCTGATGAACTCCAGCAGCGCCATCGCGTTGCTCGCCGCCATTGGCTCGGGGATGATGGCCCTCACTGGGATCGTGTTCTCGCTGGTCTTCGTGTCGCTCCAATTCGGTACCTCCGCCTACAGCCCACGATTGGCAGACGAGATGGGAACGCAGCGGATCCTGCCGCATTGTCTTGGGATCTTCTCCGGCACCTTTCTCTATTCGATCCTGGCGATCCGGACGGTCGATCTGGAGGGCTCCACCGGCATCACCCTTCCGGCCATCGTGGTCGCGTTCGCCTGGCTCGTCGCGAGCGTCGTGGTCCTGGTCTTTCTAGTTCCACAGATCCAGACCCTCACAATCGCCAACGTTCTCGAGCGTGCCGGGGCGGTCGGACGGGAAGGCGTCGAGGCGCTCTATGCTCCCTTCGACGGTCATTCGGACCACCGCTCGGACGAGTGGGACCTCGAGCCGACCCATCTCATTTGTCACGCCGGGCCCCCGAGATACGTGATCGGCCTTCATGTAGAAGAGCTCGTGCGGCTCGCTCGACGCCACGAGGTCAGGCTGCGCGTGATCCCCTCCGTAGGCGATCCGATCTACCGGAACGAGCCGCTCGTGGAGGTTGTGGGCGCCTCGTCTCCGCTTCCCGAGCGCGCCGTGAGCCGCGCTGTCCTGGTCAGTAAGAGGCGGACCGCGGCGTTCAACCCGATGTATGCGCTTCGGCTCCTCACTGACATCGCCATTCGAGCGCTGTCGCCGGCGATCAACGATCCGACCACGGCGGTCATGGCCCTCGACCAGACGCAAGCCATCCTGTCGGGTCTCGGCTCGTCGGCGCTCGACGTCGAGTTCGTAGCAGACGAGGCGGGGGTCGTGCGTCTCGAGTTTCCGCTGCCGAGCTGGGAGGACGTCGTCTCGATCTCGCTGACGGAGATCGAGCTCTATGGAGGTCGGTCTCCTCAGGTACAGCGACGCCTCGGGCGACTTCTGGCCGATCTGCTCGAGCGTCTCCCCGAGCCGCGGCGCCCCGCGTTGCAGCGAATCGCGGACCGGCGGAGAGCCGTGATCGCCGAGGCATTTCCGGACGACGAGAGGCGGGAGGAGGCGAGCGGCTTCGATCGACAAGGCCTCGGCCACACCATCAGTGGCGGGCGGCTCGCGTAAGTTTGGGACGATGGGCGAGCGGGATCGACCCGATGCACCGAGGCCGCCCTCGCGGCGCTATTTCGGGGAGGCTGGGCATGCCGCCGAAGACATCGTAGGCCTGGAGCCGGTCATCCGCGCTCCAGGACGGGAAGAACGAAGCGGCGTCCCGGAACGGGAGGGGGGCTAGGTCGAGCTGGGCCGACTGACGGCCATGAAGCGGATTGCGCTCGGAGAGAAGCTCCTCCATGAAGCTGACAGCGGATCCGCATAGCACCAGGTGTAGCGGGCATGCCGAGGCACGGACTTCGTCCCAGACCTTCTGGACGATCGACGGGAGGGAGCTGTTCGCGTCGCAGAGGTACGGAAACTCGTCGAGGACCACCGTCAGCCCCGGTTGCGTGGTCTCTGCCAGCCGCCGGAGGTAGCTCAGGATCGGCTCCCAGCCGGTCAACCCCGCGAGCACTGGATCCGGCCCGACGGTACGAAGTAGCTGCCGCCGAAACAACTCCTGGCCATCGAGGTCAGCGACCCGGGTCGCCTGAAAGTAGATGTGCGGCTTGCCTTCCAACGCTCGCAGGATGAGCGTGGACTTCCCCACGCGCCGCCGGCCGTAGACCACGACCAATGATGGGCCTTGGCGGGTCATCTCTCGCTCCAGGATCGCGAGTTCGCGGGAGCGTCCGACGAATCCGCTCATGGACCCTCCTTAGGGTAATCTAAATAACGGTAATCTTGATCACCTTATCGGAGGGCATGATGCAAGTCGGCGCCACGCAGCGCCAGGGACGCCCCACGGGCTCGCGCCCTGACGGAGGCCGCCACCTGACTCGACGGTTGGATCAGCGCCCGCGCTGGTACGTGCCGACCAGCCGGTTCATGCCCAAGACCTTGGGCTCGATCTGGCGGAGCAGCTCCCAGAGCGAGAGGCCGGGCTCCAGCGGCGCATCATCGCTGAGCGCGAGGATCCAGAAATAGTAGTGGTGCCGGCCATGTCCTTCGGGAGGCATCGGTCCTCCGTAGCCGCTCGCACCGAGATCGTTCTTTCCCTTCGTGAACTCGTCCGTCCCCTCGGCGAGGCTCCTGACCGACGCCGGGATGTTGTAGAGCACCCAATGGACGAAGCCATAAGTGCCATTCGGTGACACCAAGGGCGCATCCGGGTCGTGGCAGATCACGGCGAAGGCGCGGGTGCCGTCGGGCACACGATCCCAGGACAGCGCAGGGGAGACGTCCCCGCCCTCTCCCGTATGCTTAGAAGGGATCGCACCACCGGCGGTGAAAGCGGTGCTGCGAAGCACCATCTCGGACAAGGCAAAGCCCATCGGAATCTCCTTTGCGGGTTTCGGTTCGCCCCAGTCCTTAACCCCTAGCTGCCCGTGGTTCAACTCTCCGCCTCGAGCTCTTCACGCTGGAGAAGGTCCCGTTGTCGGGGCGACGAGGGGCGTGCTAGGTCATCAGGGATGGTGATGAGCCGCGCGTCGACCGTCGAAGAATACCTGCTATCCCTCCCGCCGGAGCGCCGGGCCGCGGTCGAGGCGGTGCGACGGGTGATCCGGAAGAACCTCCCGAAGGGCTTCGAGGAGGGGATGCAATACGGCATGATCGGCTACTACGTGCCGCTCGAGATCTACCCCGATACCTACAACGGCCAGCCTCTGGGCTTGGCGGCGCTCGCCTCACAGAAGAACTATCTCTCGCTCTACCTGATGGCGGTCTACGCCAACCCCGACCTGCGCGAGTGGTTCGAGGGGGCATACCGCGCCTCCGGCAAGAAGCTCGACATGGGCAAGTCCTGTGTTCGATTCAAGTCGGTCGAGGATCTCCCGCTCGAGCTGATCGGTGAGGCGATCTCGAGGGTCGGCATGCGAGAGTTCATCTCGACATTTGAGGAGAGCCGGCGGAACGTGCGGGGACCGAAGTCCGGCGATCGAGGAGCCGGTGCGACCAAGCGAACATCGAAGGCGTAGCTCCAGAAGAACGTCACGGGGCTGCTCCGCCGGGCCGCCCGCCGTTCGCGTGGCTTCGAGATCAGGAGGAGCGTCGCGATGAGCCTCTCGAAGAAGCTGAACGTCAAAGAAGGAATGAAGATCCGCGTCGTGGCGAAGCCGCCGGGGATCGACCTCGGCGACCTCGAGGAGACGAGCGCAAGGGATGCAGGAGCGCTCCTCGTCTTCGCCTCGACCCTCGCGGAGGTGGACGCCAGATGTCCGCCGGTGATCGCCGCCTCCCTCGAGGACCGCATCGCCTGGATCGCCTATCCAAAGGCGCGCCAGCTCGGAACCGACCTCAATCGGGATATCCTCTGGAGCCACCTGCTCCCCCGAAAGATCCGACCCGTCCGGCAGATCTCCATCGACTCGGTCTGGAGCGCCCTCCGATTCCGCCCGGATCGCGGCGAGTGAGCTTGCCTGCCGGCCGTCGGGGTCCCGGAGGACCTCGCGGCTCCAATCGTAAAGTGGACTCTCTGAATCGGGAGGGGGCGACGATCCCCGTTGGGAGGCACGTGCGCGGTTGGTGATGAGAAGGGCCGCAGCTTCATGCGACGTCGCGAAGCTGCGGCCCTCTCGGCTCAGTGGCCGCCGGCGCGACCCAGGATGGCTCTGCCTTCCCACTTCGTGCGGAGGCTGCGGATGGCGTCGGTGGGGAAGGGGCGGGGATCCCCGGAGCGAGAGAGCTCCACGCACGCCTTCTTGGAGAGCTGGAGGGACTCCGGGGTCCGGATCTCGCAGCGATCGCCCCCCGGTCCGCTGGATCCGAAGGCGAGGAAGTGCGCCAGGAGCTCATGGCGGAAGGGCAGGAAGACGTCCCGCAAGCCTTGGGAGATCTCGAAGGACGAGGGCGTGCCGCTGGCGAACTCGTGGACGTGGGTGAAGCCCTGCGAGTTGGGCCAGATCAACCCCTCGCCCAGGTCGGCGCCGTCGCTCTGCAGGTGGCAGCCGGCGCATGAGAAGACGTGGGCCCGGGCGATGATGTTGTCGGGGGTGAGGGAGGAGGAGGCGGGGATGTTCGCCGCGATGGCAGAGGCGAAGGCGAGGCTGGGAGACGCCGCGAACCGCTGGGGATAGTTGTTGATCTGGGGGCCATCGTCGATGGGGCTCTCGGCGGCGTTGAGCCGGTCGTCGACCTTGTAGCCGAAGCCATTGATGTCGTTGATCGACAGCGAGTGGACTTGGCTGACGATGGTGCTCTGGAGGGCGGGCACCAGCGGTTCGGGGCTGCCGGAGTTGAAGAGGTCGCCGTAGGGGTTGTCCTTCACCGTCATCGGGACCATCGTCAGCTCGCAGGTCCCGCAGCGGCAGTCGTTGGCCAGCTTGTATTCACGCATGGTCCATGGGCCGTTTACGAACTGGTTCGTCCGGATCTGCCCGGTGGAGCAGGAGTAGCCGTTGGCGCCGAGCATCAGGCCATAATGGTTCACGTGGACGACGGGGGCGAAGGCCGCCGAGCCGCCGGCGAGTCCCCCGAAGAAATAGAACTTCTCGAGGTGTGCCCGCCGGGCGCCGTCGGAGATGAACGGGTCGGAGAGCTCCGCCCAGAGCTCCGCCACCGGCTTGCAGCCGTTCAGCCCGGTCGAGGGCACCGGGTTGGGGAGGATCGCCTCGAAGATGATGAAGTTTCGGCCTCGCCCTTGGCCCAGCGGATGTCCGGGGCGCATCGCGTAGACGATCCGGTACTCGCCACAATGCGCGCCGTTCGACGGCGCGAGGTCGAAGCGGTTGAAGAGGCCGATGGGCATGTAGAGGTGCTGGTCCGCCGGACCCTGGAAGGGATCGATCGCCGACTGATAGCTCTCGGCCCTGGGGCATTGCCATGGGAAGTCATTAAGCCCGGGACCGCCAGCGAAGCTCGACTCGTCGTCGCAGTGGGGGCCGGCGCCGATGCCGGGGGCGGGATCTTGGGTATCCCAGAGCTGGTTGAAGAGCTTGAGTGCGTTCATTCCGGGGACCCCGGACTGTGCCGCGAGCTGAGCGAGGACCCGCTGGAGGCTGAAGCCCTTCAACATCGCCTCCTCGGTGACGGCCAGCGATCGCTCCGGCATCAACGCGTGCATCTGCTGATCGAAGGCCTCGGCCTCTGCATCTGCTTCATTCGCTTCCTGCTGGCAGCCGACCCATAGCCCAACCAACATCACCGGCAACAGCCTGACGAAGAGCGCCTTCATCATGATTCCTCCAGGGGGAGATGAGAGATACGGCGAAACTCTATCAGGGTCCCTTACCTTGGGTCAAAGCATGATACACAAAACATCCCCATGGGGCTTCAACTGGTTGGAACTCTTGAGAGATAACATCGTCGATGCTCAAAACATCCTTGTGAATCTGCGAAGGCGCGGCCCGTCGTCAGTGGGAGCGCTGGGCTCATCACTTGATCCAAGTCAAAGGGGAACGGGGTGGGGCGTTGCGCCCAGCGACGCGATCGGAGAGCGCCATCGCCGCGGCGGGGTTGAGCACCTTGTGGCCGCTGATGACGTAGAGGAAGACGTCGCGCTCGATCTCGTCGGGCGGCCCGTTGTCAACGGTCTGCAGCCCGGCTGCGATTCCTCCGGAGGCCCACGCACGGACGCGCTGCGCCCAGACGTCCAGGGCGGCGTCGGAGTAGCCGAGCCTCTCGGTCTCCTTCGTTCCCATGATGCGGGCGTAGACGAAGGGAGCCGTGACGTCGGCGATTTGGGGGTAGTGGGAGTCCGCCGCGACGACGACGCCCACGCCGTGCGCCCGGAGCAGCGCGACGAATTCCGGGGTCTGGAAGCTCTGATGCCGGACCTCCACGGCGTGGCGGAGCGCGCGGCCATCCACCTGCTTCGGCAGCCGCTCGAGGAAATCCTCGAAGTCGGCAGGGTCGAAGCGCTTGGTGGGCATGAATTGCCAATTGATGACGCCGAGCTTGTCCTCGAGCTCCATCACGCCCATGAGGAAGCGGTCGATGATCTCGCCAGCGCTCGAGAGGAGGCGCCGGTTGGTCGCGATGCGTGGCGCCTTCAACGAGAAGACGAAGCCATCGGGTGTCTCGTCGCGCCATCGCGCGAAGGTCTCTGGCTTCTGCAGGCCGTAGTAGGTGCCGTTGATCTCGATCGAGGTCAGCTTGTTGCTGGCATAGGCGAGCTCGCGCCTCTGCACGAGGCCAGCCGGGTAGAACGTCCCGCGCCAGGGCTCATAGGTCCATCCGCCCACTCCGATGTGGACGCGGCTCTTCTTCTCTTGCGGCATGGGCTTCCCTCGCGGCGCTCTGGCAGATCGTCGCTCAATACCAGGGCGGAGGTGCCTTGGGCCCAGAAAGGTGGTGGTCCCCTCCGAATCCTGGTGCTGCCGCGGTCGCCGCGGCGATCGGCCTGCGCCCAATTGAATTATGAGCGGGCGGGATCGTCCGGGTTCTGGCAAGCTCGGTTTTCAAGACGAACACGTCTATCAGGAAAGGTCTTTATGTCGCGCATATTCTTTGCTTTCTCGTTGCTGATCCTGGTTGCTCTCTCCTCGCCGGCAGAGGCCGAGTTGATGGATAGGTCGGAGGAGCACGAAGGGTTCTTCCTGCGAATGAGCCTCGGCCCGTCCACCCTCGGCCTCTCGCAGGGCAACAGCAGCATCGACGGAACGGGGGCAGCCTTCGCTGTCGCCATAGGAGGCGCGATCGCCCCGAATCTCATCCTCTTTGGAGAGATTTTGTCGGTATCGACGACGGGGCCGACGTTGAGCGGCGGCTCACAGAGCCAAGCGACCGGCCGAGACGCCTCCTTTGTCGCCGCATCGATCGGGCCTGGCCTCAATTACTACATCATGCCGGCAAACATCTATCTCTCGGCAGCGTTACACTTCACGGAGCTGGGGATCTCGGATGGCTACAGCACCGGAGAGACCGACATGGGGACGGGGCTGCGCTTCGCGTTGGGCAAAGAATGGTGGGTGGGCCGGAGCTGGGGGCTGGGGATCGCGGCCAACGCCTCCTGGGCGAGCATTCCGGCGAAGGGTGACAGCTCAGGCCCGAGCTCGACTGCCACCTCCTTCGGGCTGGCTTTCTCGGCGACGTACAACTGACCGAAGCAGCAGGTCTACCCGCGCGCGCGTCTCTGCGGGGCCGAGACGAAAGACTCCTCCCTCGCTCGCATGGGGCGCGGGAGGAGTCGCGCCACGCCTCGGACCAATTGCCGCTCTCGTATGAGTCGCTGCTACGATGGGCGGATGGGTCAGGCGCGGAAGAGCAGGGGGCACGCACGCTATCGCTGGATCGTGGATTACGTGCCCGACCAGCCATGGGTCTTCGTCCGCGGGCGGGAGCTGCTCACGCTCGCGGTGGTGGAGGCGCTCTTCGCCTTCATTCTGGCGCTGCCGCCGGTGGCTACTGCCATCGGCCTTCGCCCGCTCGTCATCGTCTCCCTGGTGGCCTCGCATTTCCTCCTCCTCGCCGTCAGCGCCATTCTTCTCCACCGCGCGGCACAGACCAGCCGGATCGCGTTCCACGCAGGGCTTCTGCTCAACGTCGTGGCGGGCCTCGGCGTCGCCTGCGCCTTCCCGGTCCTGGGAGGCGACCCGAACACGGTGGCCTGGAGCCTGCCGGTGATCTACGCAGCGATGAATGGGGGATTGCCGGAGACAAGACCGTCTCTCTTCCTGCTGTTGGCCCACATCGCCGCCCCGCTCCTCACCATCCCGGCCTTCGACGCGGGGGCCGGTCCCTGGGCCGTCGGGGCTCCGCTGCTCGTGTCGGGGCTCTCCGCGGGGACCTACCACTTCATCGCGATGCGCACGGCGGTGTGGCGCGATCTTCGCGACGGCTACGAGGAGCAGCTCCTTCAGCTGGGTCGACGAGAAGAGGAGCGCGCCAGGGTCCGCCTCGCCCAGGATCTGCACGACTCGGTGGGATCGACCTTGAGCCTCCTCGATCTCCACGCCGGACTCCTCGAGAATCATCGCGAAGACCCGATGCAGATCTCGCACGTCGCGAATCTGGCTCGTGATGCGGCCCGCAGCGGCCTGCAGGATCTCCGCGGTGTGTTGGAGGCCGTCGCTCCGCCGGTCGAGACCGTCGCTGCGTTGTCTGACGCCCTACGTGATCTCGCGCGGAGGATCGCGCCTGGAGTCGACGTCCGCGTCGAGGTGCTCGAGGGCGCCGACGAGCTGCTGCCGACCCAGGCTCGCCTGACCCTCGTGCGAATCTTTCAGGAGTCGCTGCGCAACGCGGTGGTCCACGGCGGCGCCCGGCACGTTCACTGCTCGATCACAGCTGGAGCCCAGGTGACCATCCGTGTCCGCGACGACGGCGCGGGCTTCGAGATCGACGCCGCCCCCTCGGGGAGGGGACTCTCCGGGATGCGGAGCCGCGTCATGGAGTTGGGCGGTTCGTTTCATGTGGAGAGCAGCCCCGGTGGCGGGGCGACCCTCCACGCCGCCTTCTGAGTCGGCGTTGCACTCCGTTTCATGGTGGGTTGCCTCGTGAGAGAGCGAGGAAGTATGGTCGCCCGATTCGTCCCGAGGTCGCGACATTGAGCTCGTCCGTGAAGATCCTGGTGCTGGAAGATGATCAGCGACTCCACGCGATCATCCAGGAGATCCTGAGCGGGGAGGACTACGCGCTGCACTTCTGCACGCAGCTCGAGGAGGCCCGCGCCACCCTATGCCAGGAGCGCTTCGCCGCCGTCCTCGTCGATCTCGGCCTTCCGGACGGCAGCGGGCTCACCCTGATCGAGGAGGTCCACGCGCGGCTCCCCGAAACCCCTTTCCTCGTGCTGACTGGAGCGGTGGGACGCGAGACCGTAGTGTCGGCGCTGCGGGCAGGGGCGTGTGGCTACTTGCTCAAAGAGGATCTGATCGAGCGCCTGCCTGCCGCCCTCCGTTCGATCCTCGAGGGTGGGATGCCGATGTCGGTGGCCGCCGCCCGCTACCTCCTGGGGCATCTGCGTGGTGGCCTGCGAGGCAATTCGATCGCCAAGGCTCCGACCGAGCGCGAGCGGGAGCTCCTCGCCCTCCTGGCGAGGGGGCTCACCTACGAGCAGAGCGCGTTGGCCCTCGACATCTCCGTCAACACCGTCCGCAGCCATATCCGCTCCGTCTACGAGAAGCTGCAGGCGGCCAATAAGGCGGAGGCGGTGATGTTGGCGCTGCAGGAGGGGTGGATCTGATCCACCCCTCGAGCGGGAGCAGCGTCAGGGAGCGCAGCAGTAGGCGAAGTTCTTGAACCCGATCTCCGCGGGCTGGACGCACGATCGGTCGGGGGCGCTGCCGAAGCATTGCATCTTGATCGGGTAATTCTCCTGATCCGGGCAGGGCATGGGATCCGTGCCACCGCCGAAGTCGACCGTCTCGCAGACGGAGTCCGGAGATTTGCCGAGGAAACAGTAGGCGTGAACCCGCTCTCCGTCCTTCTCGCAGCGCTCGAGGGTGGGGAGGCCGTTCTCACACTCCAGGCGCTCCGCGAAGCAGATGTTCTCCGTCACGATGGCGGATTCGCAATGCTCCCCGTACATCGAGGTGTACGACGTCAACCTGTCGGTACAGACCTCCATGCAGTTGTCGTAATCGCGGCCCTGCTTTGGCAGGCAGCTCGTCTCCTCCCGCTTCCTGCACTTGGCCTCACAGCTCTCCTCGGGGTTCAGGTCTGGTCCTCCACCCCCTCCCTTCGTCGCGACGAAGCCCACGCTGAAGTGGCTGATCTGCGCCTGGATGCGGCTCCCCTGGATCGCCCCGCCGACTTCATCGAAGCTCCCCTCGTCGCCGAGCCGGCTCCAATAGACCTTCGGTGTGCCGTCACCGCTGAAGTCCAGCGTCACCGCGATCGGCGAGTTGAATTGGATCCCGGACGGTTCGAAGCGGAAGAACGGCGAGAGCGCTTCGAGCCCCTCCACCTGGCGCTTCTTGGCGCTCTCGATGGAGATCTCGACCTCTCGATCGAGGGCGCCAGGAGGAATCACCAGCTCGACGCCGGAGGCCTGAAGCGTCCCCCCTTCCGCGCCGATCACACCGAAGGCGAGGGAGTCGACTACGTCGTCATCGTCCTCCAGGTCAGGGATCAGCCCGCACCCTCCAAGAAAAAGGGTGATGACGATCCAAGTGGCAAGATGACGCGCTTCTCTCTTCTTCATTGAGTCGGCTCTCCGTTGCGGAATGGTTCAGTCTCGAACCATGCAGGAGCGCCAGCGGCTGCGGCATCGCATGAAAATGCGGGGGGAGCTCGCTCGCGTCGCATTGGGCCGGGCGGTTCGGGAAGCGCTACGGCTGAACCCGTCGCTCGCTCCGATGGAGCGCGGGAGGACACTGTCCACGCCTCGGAGAAAGGAGGCGTGGAGGCTGCGTGGCCGCCGTAGCGCTTGGGAAGGCTGCGTCAGTCGCGGAAGTCGTTGACGTCCTTGAGCGCGAAGCCGTCCAGTTCGTCCCATGGCAGGGTCGGCGGCGGGGGCTCCACCTCGGCCAGGAGGCGACGGGTGATGGTGCCATCCTTTCGGCCCGCGTGGATCTCGAGGGCCAGCATGGTCTCGTCGCTCCAGAGCACCCGGACGTAGCGGTCGGCGTCCTCGTCCTCCAGCCAGCGGGCGTGGGCGATGGGTGATGGGCGCGGCGTGGGCCGGAGCTGGGCTCTGTCGAGTTCGGAGACGAGGTGAGCGACCTCGGTCCACTCAGGGTAGAAGCGCACGGAGTCGTACTCGGCCGGGACGACTTCGACGATCTCCCGCTCCTCCGGGACGACGAACTGCAGGTGGACCTGTGCCTTGTCCTCGTCTCGGATCACCAGCCGGGTCGCGGTGGACCAATCGTGTGCGTGGTGATGGCCCGGTGAGTTCTCTGCCTTCTCCGGCCGGGTGTGGCGGGGGTCGAGGACGCGCTCGGTCCAGACCCTGCCGTTCGCCCGGATCACGCGCTCGCGATAGCGGGTGTGCTGGGTGACGCCGTCGGGTCGTACGACCTCCTCCTCGTGGGTGACCAGGACGGCGAGCGGCGGCTCGTCGGTGGGGCGGGAGTTGGGGGCTCCGTTGGCGCTCGTGCACGCCCATGCCGCGAGGGAGAGCACGAGAAGGGAGGCGATCCGAACGTGGCGTCTCATCGTCAGAGCCCCGCTGCGTCCCGGATGAGCTGGAAGACCTTGGTGTTGTCTAAGGTCCCCTTGAACGTCTCCGCGCCGGCGCCGCCCGCCATCAACATGATGTCGCCGCCGCCGTGGGTCTCACCGCCCGGTCCGGTTCGCACCGCCGAGATGTGGGTGAAGTTCTTGTCGAGGAGGTTCATCGTGTCGGTGCCCGTCCGCACGAGCGGGCGGTTGGGGCCGTTGCCGAAGACCAGCGTCGGGTAGGGGTAGCCGTCCGCGTCGACGAGGGGCGCGCCCGAGACGGGATCGCGGACCACGTCGAGGACGTGGGTGCCGTGACCCCGCTGGCCGTAGCCGTTCATCGTCATGGTGTGATCGTGATCGGCGGTGACCACGATGAGCGTCTCGCTCATATCGACCATGTCCATGGCGGCCTTGATCGCCGCGTCCATCGCCATGGTGTCGACGATGGCCTTCTGCGCCGTGGTCTCGTGTAGCGCGTGATCGATGCGGCCGCCCTCCACCATGAGGAAGAAGCCGGTGTCGACCGCTGTGCCCGCACCCGACGCCCGCTGGAGGACCTCGATGGCCTTGATGGTCATCTCGGCGAGGCTCGGCTGCTTGCTGGGATCGCGATCGATCTCGTAGCTGAGGTGGCTCCTGGGAGTGAAGAGACCGAGGAGCTTCGTGGTCGTCTCGGGGAGACCGCGGAGGCCGCTCGCGTCGTCGATGTAGGTATAGCCTGCCGCCTGCATCTCGGCGGTGAGGTCGCGGCCGTCGGGTCTGCCGACGGGGTTGGTCGCGCCGTCGTGCGGGGTCCAATGGTTGGCACCGCCGCCGAGGAGCACGTCGACGCCGGGGCTGAGGCCGACGTCGAGTGCCTCGTTGTAGCCCTCACCACCCGGGGCCGCTTGCGCGGCGATGTCGTAGGCGAGGTTGCGATTGCAGATGTGGGAGTAGGTCGCCGCCGGCGTGGCGTGGGTCAGCTCCGTGGTGGTGATGGCGCCGACCGCCATGCCCGCCGCCTTCGCGATCTCGAGGATGGTGGGTACCGGGGTTCCGTTGCCGGTCGCGGCGCAGTGGCCGTCGGCCTCGATCCGGGAGACGGTCTCCGGGGTCATGGCGATGACCTCGTTCCGCGTCTTGTAGCCGGTCATATACGCCGCCATCGAGGGGGCGCTGTCGGTGGTCTGCGCGTCGAGAGAGAACGTCTTGATCACCGCCGTGCGCGGCAGGTGCTCCATCGCGAGCTTGCCGGCCTCGCCGTAGCCGTAGATGCGGGTGGCGGTGACGGTGGTCGGACCCATCCCGTCGCCGAGGAAGAAGATCACGTTCTTCGCCGAGCCGGGCGCTGCGCCTGCGGTGGAGGGCGTGATCGAGACTGCAGCCAGTACCGCGCTGATCACCAACGCGGCAGCGGAGAATCTGAACTTCATGGACCTCATGAGAGAAGAACCTTTCTTTCGCATTAGAGCTTGGTGGCCTGAAGGAGGAGACCGAAGACTTCGGTGTTGGTCATGAATCCGTGGAACTGGTCGGAGCCGAAGCCCGCCGCGTAGATCGCGACATCGGTTCCACCGTGGGTTTCGCTGCCGGCAGGCATGCGGATCGCCGCCTCCTGCAGGTAGTTGTCGGAGCTGGTCATCGAGTCGGTGAGCAGCTCGCCGTTCCAGCGAGAGCCACGCACGCGGTTGGGTCCGTTGCCGAAGGCGAGGATCGTGTAGGGCACGCCGTCCGCATCCAGAGACGGATCACCCATCCGGCTGCCCGCGTAGTTTTTCACGAGGCCGAGCACGCCGGCGTTGCCGGCTTGGGTCTTGCCCGTTCGCTGGGCGTAGCCGAGGTGCACCATGGTGTGGTCGTGGTCGGCGGTGACCACGATGAGGGTGTGCTCGAGGTTCGGATCGGTCTTCTTCACCTCGGTCAGGACCGCCGCGATGGCGTCGTCCATGGCGATGGTGTCGACGAGGGCGCGCTTGGCGTTGGTGTCGTGCAGCGCGTGGTCGATGCGACCACCCTCCACCATGAGGAAGTAGCCCTTGGGGTTCTGCTCGAGGATCTGCACCGCCTTGGTCGACATCTCGGCCAGGCTCGGCTCCCGGGAAGGATCGCGATCGAGCTCGTAGGAGAGGTGGCTGTTTCCGAGCAGCGCGAGGACCTTCTGCGAAGGGCCGCTGGGCTGGATCGAGGCGAACTCCGACGCGTTGCTGGCGTAGGTGTAGCCCTGATCCTTCAGCTCGTTGACGAGGTCGCGCCCGTCGGCTCGCGAGGTGAAGTGCCGCCGGCCGCCGCCGAAGATGACCTCGAGGCCGTTGCCCAGCGTCGAGTTGGATCCGAGGCCGCCCGGGACGAGCTGCCTGGCGATCTCGTCCTCGTCGTCGCGGTCGCTGACGTGAGCGTAGGCGGCCGCCGGCGTCGCGTGCGTCACCCGGGTCGTCGTCACCACGCCGGACGACCAGCCTGCCGCCTCCGCCCTCTCGAGGAGGGTGGGGACGGCGGAGCCCTTCCCCTGGTAGGGCGTCTCGGCGGTCATGGAGATCACGCCGTTGTCCATCTTCACGCCGGTCATGTAGGCCGCTGAAGAAGGAGCGCTATCCGTCACCCGCGAGTCTCGCGAGTAGGTGCGGATGAAGCCGGTCTCGGGGAGCTTGTCCATATGGAGTTCCCCTTCCTCGCCGTATGCGAAGATCCGTGACGCGGTGACGACCGGGATCCCCATGCCGTCGCCGATGAAGAAGATCACGCGCTTGGCGTGAGGGACGCCTCCCTTCACCGCCTCGTCGTAGCCCGAGACGATCGTGCCGGGGCCGGGATCGGTGGAGGGAGTCGGCACGACGCCGGGCTCGCCCTGCTCGCCTCGATCACCCTTGGCGCCGGGGTCGCCCTTGGAGCCCGTATCGCCCTTGGAACCGGGATCGCCCTTCGGACCGGTCGCGCCGATCTCGCCGCGATCCCCCTTTGCACCTGTCTCTCCGATCAGGCCGTCTTTGCCCGAGGTCCCTGCCGGCCCCTCGCAGCCGGCGACAGTGAAGCTGCCGAGGATGAGGGCCGCCGCCATGGCGAGCCCTTTGAAACTGGAAGACTCCAAGACCTACCTCCATTGATTGGTGCCCATGGGACGGGCACGGGAGGCATGGTCGTCGCGTCGTGTGACCAATGAGGGATCGCCGGGCAACGTTCTGGCGACCCGGGAAGCATGATTGTGGCGCGGATGAGGCGCCGTCCGGCCCGACAGCGTTCACGCTCGCCAGGGCGATGTGGATCAGCCGAGGGAGACGTCGAGCAACATCATGATCACGAAGCCGATGGCGAGGCTCAACGTCGTGGCCCGCTCGACTCCGCCGCGATGAGTCTCTGGGAGGATCTCTGCGAAGATCACGTAGAGCATGGCCCCGCCAGCGAAGGAGAGGCCCCAGGGCAGCAGGCTCTGGCTGAAGTTGATGGCGACCGCGCCGACGATGCCGCCGATCGGCTCGATCAGCCCGGTCAAGGTGGCGATCCAGAAGGCTCGCTGCCGGCTGAAGCCATCGCTGATCAGGGCGGCTGCCACGGCGAGGCCCTCGGGGAAGTTCTGGATTCCGATCCCGAGGGTCATCGGAATGCCGCTCTCCAATCCACCACCGAACGAGATCCCGACGCTCATCCCTTCGGGAATGTTGTGCAGTGTGATCGCGAGGATGAAGAGCCAGTTCTTTCCCAAGTGGATGGTCGGCCTTCCCTCCGGGCCTTTGACGAAGTGCTCGTGGGGAATCACGAGGTTGAACAGCCAGACGGTCATTGCTCCGAGCAGGAGTCCTGCCGAGACTTCCAGGGCTGACTCGACCGGGCCGCGACCCCTGGCCGAGACGATCTCGACCGCCGGCAAGATCAGCGAGAAGATCGACGCAGCCAGCATGACGCCCGCGGCGAAGGCGAGCATCAGCGCTTGCGATCGCTCGCTCCACTCCGACCGCAGGAAGATCAGCAGGGCGCCCACGCCCGTGCAGAGGCCGGCCACCAGGCTCCCCAGGAAACCGACTCCGATCAGGCTCCAGCCGACCAGCTCAGCGTTCATTCAGGCCCAGGGCAGAGAACCGGCTTCTCCGGAGGAATGGCGTCGGGGGCATGCGCCACATTACCACGGCCGCTCTCCACCGACTCCGGGGCATGTTGGGGCGACTCTCTCTTGGCTCCGGGCAGCGGATGTCAGACCCCTCGGCTATGGTCGGGCCTCCTCGACGAATAGAAGGACACGATGCGGATCCTCCACACCTCGGATTGGCACCTTGGGCATAGCCTCCACGACGTCCCGCGGGACATGGAGCACGAGATCTTTCTCGACTGGCTCCTGGACGCGATCGGCGAGCATCGGGTGGACGCGCTCCTGATCGCGGGCGACGTCTTCGATACGGCGAACCCCTCGGCGGCGGCCCAGGCGATGTTCTTCCGCTTCGTCGCCAGGGCGCGCAGGCGCTATGAGCGGCTGGAGATCGTAGTCATCGGCGGTAACCACGACTCGGCCGATCGCCTCGATGCG
The DNA here is from genome assembly GCA_040391605.1 of Vulgatibacter incomptus. Lineage (GTDB taxonomy): Bacteria > Myxococcota > Myxococcia > Myxococcales > Vulgatibacteraceae > Vulgatibacter > Vulgatibacter incomptus_A. The sequence goes on along the minus strand of JBEBXK010000023.1, from coordinate 14,327 downwards.
CCCTCGCCACTCCTCGACGCCTTCGACGTTCGGGTGGTGGGCGGCCTGCCACGCGGCAGCGATCGGGCCCTGGATCTGAAGCGGCTGCTCGTTCCGCTGCGCGACGCAGGGGGCGAGGTGCGGGCGTGGGTGGCGGCGGTGCCGTTTTTGCGACCGGCGGATCTCCCGACGCTAGAAGGCGTGGACGATCGGCTGGTGGAGGGCGTTCGAGCGATCTACCGCGAGGTGATCGAGGCAGCGCGCGGCGAGCGCGAGCCCGGCCAGGCCATAGTCGGGATGGGCCACCTCTATATGACCGGCACCCAGCTCTCCGAGCTGAGTGAGCGGCGGATCCTCGGCGGGAACCAGCACGCGCTCCCGGCAGACCTCTTCCCCGAGGACGTCGCCTACGCGGCCCTCGGCCACCTGCACCTCGCGCAGCAGGTGGGGAGGCCGTCTCTGCGATACAGCGGCTCGCCGATCCCGCTCTCGATGGCGGAGCTCGACTACCCGCATCAGGTCTGTCTGGTCGAGTTGCAGGGGGAGTCGCTCGCCTCGGTGACGGCGCTGCCTGTGCCGCGGGCCATCGAACTGCTGCGGATCCCCAGGTCCGGCGCCCTCGAGAAAGACGCTTTGCTCGCGACCTTGCGCGCGCTCCCTTCGGATGAGGATCGCGATCCGTCGATGCGCTCTTTTCTCGAGGTGCGGGTGCGGCTGGATCGCCCCGATCCATCGCTGCGTCGCGACGTGGAAGACGCGCTCGAAGGACGCTTCGCTCGATTGGTGAAGCTCGGGGTCGAGCTCACCGGCGACGGCAAGTCGCTCGCCGATCGGATGGCGAAGCAGATGCTCGACGAACTGCAGCCCGAGGTGGTCTTCGAAAATCGGTGGAAGAAGGAGTTCGAAGGAGCGCCGCCGCCGGATCTGATGGAGGCCTTCCTCGAGCTCGTCTCTCAGGTCCAGCAGGAGAAGGGCTCGTGAAGATCCTCTCGATACGTGGCGAGAACCTCGCCAGCCTCCACGGCAGCTTCGCGATCGACTTCGAGGCCGAGCCCCTCGACCGCGCGGGCCTCTTCGCGATCACTGGGCCGACCGGAGCCGGCAAGAGCACCCTCCTCGACGCGATCTGCCTCGCGCTCTACGGGACCACGCCCCGGATCGAATCGGTGAGCGGCCGGGGTCACCCCGTGGGCCGCGACGACGACGAGCACTCGATCACGAGCACCGATCCGGCGACCCTCCTGCGCAAGGGCACGGCGGCGGGGATGGCCGAGGTGGTCTTCCGGGGCCGGGACGGAGGCCGCTACCGGGCGAGCTGGTCGGTGCGCCGCGCGCGCAATCGGGTAGACGGCAAGCTGCAAGCCCCCTCCCGTCGGCTCTGGAACGAAGCGATGGAGATCGCAATCGGCAGGACCAACACCGAGGTCCAGAAGGCCATCGAGGACTGCATCGGCCTCACCTACGAACAGTTCTGCCGGTCAGTGCTCCTGGCACAGGGGGAGTTCGCGCGCTTCCTCCTCGCCAACGAGAAGGAGCGGGCGGAGCTCCTCGAGCGGGTGACCGGGACGGAGATCTACCGCCACCTCTCGATCGCGGCCCATGAGCGACTGGCCCAGGCGAAGCAGGCCCACGCCCTGCTCCAGAAGGAGCTCGAAGGGGTGCGGATCCTGGCGGCGGACGAGCGCCTCGTCCTCGAGGCGGAGCGGGATCGCTGCGAGGCGGCCTTGATCGAGGCGAGAGCTCAGCTCCAGCAAGCGGGCGACGCCGTGGCTTGGTATGAGTCGCTGGCGCTGTTGGTGAAGTCGGAGCAGGAGGCGGTGGCGACCGTCGCGGAGGCGAGCGCCGCCTGGGGGGAGGGCGCGGCGCAGCGAGAATCCCTCGCCAGGGTAGAGCAGGCGCTGCCGCTGCGGCCGGTCGTCGCTGCGGCCGACAAGGCGAAGGCGGCGCAGGAGCAGGCAGCGCTTGCATGGGAGGCTGCGAAGTCTGGAGCCATCGACGCTGGGAAGATCCATGAAGAGGCGGCGGCCGCGATCGCTTCCGCGAAGGCGCTGCACGACGAAGCGGCTCAGCAGCGGGAGGCGGCGGCGCCGCTCCTCGTGGAGGCGCGCCGCCTCGACGACGCCCTGGTGACGGCGGCGAAGGAGCTCGCGAAGGCAGAGGCTCGTAAGGACGAGGAGGGCCGCAAGCTGGAGGCGCAGCGCGGGGAAGTCGCCGCGATGCGCCACGCAATCGAGAAGGAAGAGCGCAGTCACTCCGACGCGACCACCTCCCTCGAGGCGCAGGCTCACTTCGCGCCCCTCGCCGCGCAATGGGCCCGCTGGCACGATCAGCTCCTGCGCATCGCAGACCTTCACGATCGAGAGCGGGAGGCGCGGGAGTTGGTGTCCTCCCTTGCTGGGCAGGCAGAGACGATCCGGCTGGCGCTCGGTGAGGCGAAAGATGCTGCGGGCGTCGCCGTCGCCGCCTTCGGGGAAGCAGAAGAGGAGGCGCGCCTGGCCGCCGAGGCCGCTGCGGCGATCCGGCGAGCAGAGCTGCGCGATCTTCGAGAGGTGATCGAGCGTTCGGAGCGCAGCGCCCGCGATCTTCATGAGTTCTCGTCGGGCGCTGCCCGCCTCCAGGCCGAGATGGAGGAGCTCCGAAGCGAGTCGGAGACCCTCGTCGACGCGGTCGCACGATTCGTCGAAGAACGTGCGTCGCTGGCGGGACAGCGCAAGCTCCTCGCCACGCAGCTCGAGGAAGCCGAGCGGATGCGGCGCGAGGCCCGCGACGCCCTCGACCTCAGCGAGCAGCGTGCGCTCCTGCGGGAGGGAGCGCCTTGTCCCCTCTGTGGTTCCGCCGAACACCCTTGGTCTTCCGGGGCGATCGCCATCACCGAGCGCCTGCAGGAGCGAGATCAGCGGGTAACGCACCTCAAGGACGAGCTCTCCCGAGTCGAGCGGGAGCACGCGGGCGCCGAGGCCCGAGCCGAATCCGCCGAAGCGCGTCACCTGGCCATCGACAAGGCCGGCGTCGAGCGGGCCGACGCCCTCGAGATCCTCGAGCGTCGATGGACGAGCCTGCGCCCTTCGCTCGCCAAGGACCTCGTCGCCCTCTCCGTCCTCCTCGCCGAGGGGCTGCTGGGCGATGCGTCGGCCGACGAGATGGGCGTCTCCGATGTCCTCAACTCCGAGGCGGCAGGGCAGCTCGCTGCGTACCTCGACCGCATCGCACATATCCGACGAACGCTCGCCAAGCGGGAGGCCGAGGTCGCTCGAATCGACGAGGCCGCGCGGGTGACGCAGGCTCGCGCGGCGACCTTGCGAGACGGTAAGGAAGAGAAGGAGCGCGTGGCGCGCGCCGTGGGGGAGGAGCTGCAGCTCGTCGCCGGCCAGGAGCGCGAGCAAAGGCAGCGAGCGGAAGATGCGCTGGCCCAGCAGGCAGCGCTCCTGGAGCCCCTCGCTCCTCACCTCGACGGCTTGGGGACGTGGCGCACGACGTTCGAGGTCGACCGCCGCCTCTTCGCCGACACCCTGGCCAAGGACGTCGAAGGCTGGCTCGAGCACGATCGGATCCGGCTTCAGGCCGCCGAGCAGCTCACGCAGCTTCACCCTCGTCTCGAGGCCGCGGCGAGCGCCCTGGCCGAGCGTGAGGCCTCCGCGCTGGCGATGGCCGAGGAACTGAACGCGGCCAGGCTCGCAGAGGCCGAACTCCGCGATCGTCGCGCCGGGATGCTGGGAGGCGAGCCCGTCGCCGTCCATGAGGGCGCCCTCCAGCGGGCGATGGCCGAGGCGGCCGAGGCCCTCGAGGCCGCCCGCGCCAAGGGGCTCCAGGCCGCGTCCGACCTCGCCGCCGCGAGGACCTTGCTCACGACCCGGGAGGCCACCTTCGAGGCCGCCAAGGCCGAGTATCAGGCCGCGCGAGTGGAGCTCGATCGCGTCATCCTGGAGGTCGCTCTCTCTTTGGAGGAGATCCGGGAGCGCCTCTCCGTCTCGCCTGCCGAGGTCAACGCCTGGCGGCAGGCCCTGGCCTCCCTCGATCAGCGGCTCGCTCACTCGGGGACCCTCCTCGAAGAGCGCCAGCGCACCCGCGCGCTCCACGAATCCAACGGCCGTCCCGCGCTGGACGAGGCCGCCGCCCGCCTGGCCCGAGACGAGCGCAAGCCGGCCTGCGAGCAGGCCGAGGTCGCCTTCCACGACGTCCGCGCCGCCCTCCTCCATGACGATGAAGCGCGGCTGCGGGCCGCCTCCCTCCTCCCCAAGCTCCAGGCCCTCGCAGCCGACGAAGACAAATGGGCCAGGCTCCACGCCCTCATCGGCTCCTCCAGCGGAGACAAATTCCAACTCTACGCCCAGAGCCTCACCCTCGACGTCCTCCTCGAGCACGCCAACGTCCACTTGGACGAGCTCGCCCCCCGCTACCGCCTCGAACGGGTCCCCGCCCACGATCTCCAGCTCCAGGTCGTCGACCGCGATATGGGCGACGAGGTCCGCGCCGCCACCAGCCTCTCCGGCGGCGAGACCTTCCTCGTCTCCCTGGCCCTCGCCCTCGGCCTCTCCGGCCTCTCCGCCCGCACCAACGTCGAATCCCTCTTCATCGACGAGGGCTTCGGCTCCCTGGACCCCACCACCCTCGATCTGGCCCTGGCGTCCCTCGACGCCCTCCAGGCCACCGGCCGCAAGGTGGGCGTCATCTCCCACGTCCAGAGCATGTCCGAGCGCATCGGCGTCCAGATCCAGGTGCAGCCCCAAGGCAGCGGCCGCAGCCAAATCAACGTCGCCGTGGTCTGAAGTCATAGCCTGCGAAGACATCTCGAGAGGATCGACACCGATGACAGCGCCCCACCTAACCCGCGCCGAAGAGATCCCCGAGGCCTTCGCCCGGGCCTGGAACGCCGGCGACGCCGACGGCATCGCGGCGCTCTTCGACGAAGACGCCGAATTCGTCAACGTGACCGGCCTCTGGTGGCACGACCGGGAGGCGATCCGCCGCGCCCACGCCTACGGCCTCTCGCGCATCTTCCCCGGCTCCCGCCTTCGCGTCCTCCGAACCGAGGTCAAGCTCCTCGCCGACACCATCGCCGTAGTCCACGCCAGGATCCGCCTCGAAGGCCAGGCCCCCATCGGCGACGTCACCCACCCCCAGCCCCGCACCACCATCTTCTCCTTCGTCGTCCACCAGACCGCAGCCGGCTGGTCCTGCGCCTCCGCCCACAACACCGACGTCTCCCCCAACATGGAGACCCACGTGATCGACGAGTCGGGCCGCCTCCGCCCAGTCGATTACCGCTCCCAAAACGAGGGCTCCGATCCGGCCTCACCGAAGCCCAGATAGTCGATTCAGGAGCTGCAGGAGAGGGCGGAGGAGCCGGGCTTCCAACGGGCCCACTCGGGGCGCTTGGAGGCGTAGTGGTCGCGGCCAGGTTGGTCGTCGAAGGGGCGGCGCATCACGTCGAGGAGCTCGTGGACCTTGGAGTCGTCGCCGGCGTAGGCGGCTTCGATGGCCTCCTGGGCGAGCCAGTTGCGCAGGACGAACTTGGGGTTGGCAGCGTTGAGGCGCCGGGCGATCTCGGTGGGGGAGGCGTCTTCCTGGCGGGTGCGCTGCCAGAAGGATTGGAGCCATCGGAGGCCGCTGGCCGCGTGGTCTGCGGGGACCTCGCCGTAGAAGGCGTCGCGGATGGAGGAGGGGAGGGCGTCCGGGGGGCTGGGCGCGGCGGCGGTGGAGGAGAGCGCGCGGAAGAAGAGGGTCATGTCAGTCTCTTGGGCGGCGAGCCATTCGAAACACGCTTGGACCAGCTCGACGTCCGCGTCGTCGCGGAGCGAGGCGAGGCCGAGCTTGGCGGCGTAGCGCCGGGACGACTCTTCCTGGAAGGCGCGTCGGTAGGTCTCGAGCCCCGCCTCGATCGGCGCGCGATCTCCCTCGAAGAGGGGCAGCAGCGCGGCGCCGAGGCGCTCGATGTTCCAGAGGCCGACGGAGGGCTGGTTGGCGAAGCGGTAGCGGCCCTGTACCGCGTCGGTGGTATTCGGAGTCCAGTCCGGGTTGAAGTCGTCGATCCAGCCGTAGGGGCCGTAGTCGATGGTGAGACCGAGGACGGACATATTGTCGGTGTTGAGGACGCCGTGGACGAAGCCCACCGCCTGCCAATGGGCGACCAGCGCCGCGGTGCGCCGGGCGACCTCCTCGAAGAAGGCCGCGTAGCTTTGTGGAGACGGCGGACCGAACTCCGGGAAGTGCTCCGTCACGGTGTGGTCGAGCAGCGCGCGCAGCAGCGGCAGATCCCCCCGGCTCGCGCAGAGCTCGAAGGTGCCGAAGCGCAGGAAGGACGGCGCCACCCGGCAGACGATGGCGCCCGGCTCCTCCTCGGGGTTGCCGTCATAGAAGAGGTCGCGGACGATCGAATCTCCGGTGGCGATCAGCGAGAGCGCGCGGGTGGTGGGGACGCCCAGATGATGCATCGCCTCGCTGCAGAGGAACTCGCGGATCGAAGAACGCAGCACCGCGCGGCCATCGGCGCGGCGCGAGTATGGGGTCGGCCCCGCACCCTTGAGCTGCACCTCGAAGCGCTGGCCGGAAGGGCTCGTGAGCTCGCCGAGGCCGATGGCGCGGCCGTCGCCGAGCTGCCCCGCCCAATGTCCGAATTGATGGCCGCCGTAGTTGGCGGCAAAGGGGATCATCCCCTCCGCCACAGTGTTGCCGGCCAGGAGATCGATCAGGGCCTTGGATGCCTGCTCCTCCTCGGAGAGGCCGAGCAACTCGGCTGTCTCCCGTGACCAGGCGATCAGCCGCGGCGCCGGGACTGGAGTCGGCCGCACCCTGGACCAAAGCGCCCCGTGGACCTGTCGTGGGCCGGGGAGGTCGAGGGTGTCGCCGGGGAGGGAGTCGACGAAGTGGGTCGTGAAGCGAGGCATCCGTTCCATCTAATCCGGCGGGGGAATCGCCGCCCGTGGAAGCGCGCCGATGACCGCCGAGAGGGCGGCCCGGTGATGGGGAAGCTTGCCGACAGTCGCAGCGCCCGGCAGAGTGCCGGCTCGGCGGCGGCGCCATCGGGAGGCCGGCTCTCTCCCAAATGTCTGCCCGCTGCTACAACGAACGGTGGGTTGCCTCCTTCGGCGCCCCCGAGTGATCGAGGATCGCGTGGACCTGCTCATCCTGGCGGTGGTGGCCTTCGCTGGCGCGTTCGTGGGCGCCTATTTTGCGCTGCGTTCGAAGCGAGTCCGGCTCCGTCATGATCCCGATCTTCACGCGGTCCTGCTCACGGCCTATTCGGCCCTCGCGTCGCAGCTCTGGAAGACCTCCAGGGAATACGTGAAGGTCGTCCTGGCCCTGGCGGAGGAGCGGCCCGCCCCGACGGAGCTGCTGTCGGCAGAGCTCGAGTTCGAGCAGCTCTATCTTGCCAACCTGATGTTGATCCCTGCCGACGCGGTCAAGCCGATGCTCTCCTTCATGGAGCAATGCCAGCGCCTGCGGGCCGAGGGATTGGGGGGCCGGAGCGCGAACCAGGTAGAGCGCGAGATGCTCTCGACGACCCGGCGGATCCTGGCCAAGATGCGACGCACCCTGCGACTCCAGGAGCGATCCGAGGATACCGCCGCCTTCTTCCCGAAGATGGACGGCGCGCTCGGCCCCGAGTGATGAGGCCTCTGATCCGGTCGCGCCGCCGCCGACCGGCCGCGCGTGCCAGGGTCTCACCGTCGAGGTGAACTGAGCAGGTGGCGGCGCCCTGGTCGAATGGGCGTCGCCGCCTCCTTCGCCAGCGCTCGATCGAGGGCGCGCAAGGTCTGCGCCTCCTCCTGCACCGCCGCGAGCATCTCGTCGGTGGAGTCACTGAGGAGCACGCGGTCCTGTACCGAGCGAAGGCGGCGCGCCAGCTCCACGATGCTGAGCAGGCGCTGCAACTCCCCGCGGGGGAGTGTGACGGTCTCGCTCACTGATCCCTCCCTGGGCCCACGACCCGTCGCGGGCGCCCCAGCCACGGCCTTGCGCGGTGGCGTCTTTAATGGATCGTTCGTCTGGACGAACCATTCTGCTGAGAGAGTCCCGTACCGTCAAGCCCGATGCCACGTCGGCGGGAACCCGATCCCCTCTCCCTCAAAATCGGCCAACGAATCCGGAAGCTTCGCAAGGAGTCCGGCCTCTCCCTCGAGAAGCTCGCCTACGAGAGCGAGTTGGGCTCGAAGGGTCACCTCTCCGATGTCGAGCGGGGCCTCACCCGGCCCACCGTCTCCACCTTGAAGACCATCGCCGATCGCCTGGGCGTCGCGCTCCTCGATCTGGTGACCTTCCCCGACGAGGATCCGCGCCAGCGCCGCATCGACCTCGAGCTCCACGCAACCCGGTCGGCGAGCAGGGAATACGATTCGGTCGACGGGCTGGAGGATGGCGCCGGCCTCGCCGTCGCGGAGTCCGAGGGGGCCTCCGTCGCGCGGGTCCTCGGTAGCCGGATCGCGGCGGCGCGGGAGGTAGCCTCGCTCACCGAGCGAAGCCTCGCGTCTCGAGCCGGCCTCACCACGGAGCGTCTGCGGGCCATCGAGGCGGGCAGCCCCGACCTCGACGTGGCGACGCTGGCCCGCCTCGCCGCCGCCCTGGGTGTCGACTTCTGGAGCCTCGTCGGCAGCCGATGGTAGGGAGGCGCCAGCTTCTAGCTAACCGACCTGGGCGTAGGTCGCCGCGCGGGCCGAGTAGAGCTCCCAGAACTTCGCGGCGACCGACGAGGGCTCGATGGTCGCGTGCCCGCCTCGATCGAAGGCGGTGCCCTTCACCAGGTCGAGGACCATCACCTCGCAGACGTAGACGCCGTCGCCCCGCAGCTTCTGCGAGAGCAGCCCCACCAGCTTGTGCTTGGCGGCGTTGGCGAGGGCGAGACCCATCGAGCCGGTTTGTACCGCCATCGCATCGACCTTCTCGTCGAAAAGGCCGAGGCCGCCGTTGGTGACGAGGATCGCACCGCCTCGCTGGCGCAGGTCGGGCAAGGCGCCCTGCACTGCGCCGAGGAGGCCCGCCGTCGCGACGCCGACGGCCCGCTGCAAGTCGGCAGGATCGGCCGCGATGGCGTCGCCGGCTGCGCTGCTGTAGGCCGTCCACGCCAGCGCGTCGATCGGGCCCATGGCGTCACGCACCTCGCCCATCACCGCGTGGCCCCGGACGGGATCGCCCAGGTCGGCGGTGAAGGCCCGCGCGCGGACGCCCTTGGCCTCGAGAGATTGCACCCCGGCGGCGAGCCGATCGGTGCTCCGCGCCACCAACGCCACCTGAAACCCTGCCTGACCGAAGCGCTCCGCCAAAGCGGTGGAGATGCCCGGCCCGAACCCTGCCACTACGATCGTCTTGCTCATGGGCGCCAGACTAGCGAGGCGCGCTCCACTCCGCCACGTCGATCACGCTCGCTGCGTCACTGGGTTGAAAGTGAGATCCGGGAGCGCCTATGGTCGAAGAGACCCGCGCACCAAGGAGAGCGACGATGGCCGATCTGATCCCGAACGACACCCTGATCACCGCCACCCCGGACAAAGGCCGCGCCCTGGCGATCAAGATCGCCAGGCTGACCGTCAAGGCGATCCAGCCCGACGCCGATGTCCGGCAGAAGCTCCGGCCCGTCTACGCCGAGGATGCCGACTCGCTGACCATGGCCGCCCACGTCGTCGCCATCGAGTTCGCGACCATCGCCGCCGCGAACAACTACTGGCGCTGAAGGCAGCTCGCCAGGGGGCGTGCCCTTCCCCTGATCGGAGGCATGGGGCATGGGAGTGGACCGCCGGTCGGGCGGACCTATCTTGGGCGCCCCGTCCTCGCGTGCTGCTTCGCCCCTATGATAGATCGACGATGCTCGAGCGCCGCTGCGGCGACGGATCGTAGCATCGGATGAGTCGGCGAACGCCGGATGGTACCGGCCCGCAGCAGGGGAGCGAGATGAGCGAGAAGGTGGGAGTCGTCGGGCTGGGCTACGTGGGCCTCCCGGTAGCGTTGGCGTTTGCCCGCAAGTTTCCAGGGACGGTGGGCTTCGACATCTCCGAGACCCGGGTGGCGGCGCTGCAGCGCGGCGTGGACGCCACCGGGGAGACCTCGTCGGAGGAGGTCCAGGCCGCAGGGCTGGAGTGCACCAACGACCTCATGAAGCTGAAGGGATCGACCTTCTTCGTGGTCGCGGTGCCGACGCCGGTGGACCGCAACAACCGCCCCGACTTCACCCCCCTGAAGGACGCCTCCGAGTCGGTAGGCAAGGTGCTCCAGCCGGGGGCCGTCGTCGTCTTCGAGTCCACCGTCTATCCGGGGGTCACCGAGGAGATCTGCGGCCCGATCCTCGAGCGGGTCTCCGGGCTGCGCCAAGGCGACGACTTCAAGCTCGCCTACTCACCCGAGCGCATCAACCCTGGCGATAAGAAGAACACCTTCGAGACCACCGTGAAGATCGTCTCCGGCGAGGACGACGAGACCCTGGAGCGGGTGGCGGAGGCCTACGCCGCGATCGTGCCGGCCGGCGTCTTCCGCGCCACCTCGATCAAGGTCGCCGAGGCGGCCAAGGTCGTCGAGAATACCCAGCGTGACATCAATATCGCCCTCATGAACGAGGTCGCGATGATCTGCGATCGCCTGGAGATCCGCACCGCCGATGTGGTGCAGGCGATGAAGACGAAGTGGAACGCGCTGCCCTTCTTCCCGGGCCTGGTGGGCGGCCATTGCATCGGCGTCGATCCCTACTACCTCACCCATAAGGCCGAGGAGCTCGGCTACCTGCCCCAGGTGATCCTCTCGGGGCGGCGGATCAACAACAGCATGGGCCAGCACGTGGCGTCGCGGCTCGTGAAGATGCTCGCCCGCAACGGTGGCATCATCAAGGGTGCAAGGGTGGGCGTCCTCGGCCTCACCTTCAAGGAGAACGTCTCCGACATCCGCAACAGCCGGGTCCCCGACATCGTGGGCGAGCTGCGCGACTTCGGCGTCAACGTGCTGGTCCACGATCCCCACGCCAAGCCCGCCGATACCGAGCGCGAGTTGGGCATCAGCCTCTGCGATCTGGCCGACGTCAACGCCCTCGACGCCCTGGTGGTGGCCGTCTCTCATCGAGAGTATCTCGACGTGCCGCGTCAGGACTTCATCGAGAGGATCCGCAAGGGCGGGATCCTCATCGACGTGAAGAGCATCTTCGATCCCAAGGCCGTCCCCGATCACCTCACCTACTGGAGCCTCTGAGGCTCTCCCTGGGGACGATCAGGCCGGCGTCCACGCGGAGTCCGAGCTGGTAGAGGAGGGTGGAGAAGGCGTTGCGGGTCGGCTTCTCCCGATAGACTGCCTCGATCGCCGCGACCGCCTCGTCGATCCGGACCGTGCCACCGGGGGCCTCGAGGAGCTGCCGCAAGATCGTGTTGCGGGAGGGGACGCGGGCCGAGCCCCAGGATGCGAGGCCGATGCCGTTTCGATTGGAGATCAGCGCGCGCGAGAGGCGGGGCAGGGCGGCGATTATCTCCCGCGTCCAGCCGGCGCAGGCGTCGTCTGCGGCGATCACGATCTCCAAGGCTTCCGCGAACGAGATGCCGTGTCTCCGCGCCCTGAGCTCGACGGCGAGGTGCTGGGTCGCCCGCAGCATCGCGTCGCGCCCGCCGGGCACGTCCCTGTCTATGAGCCCGATCCGATCGGCGTCCACCGGCAGGAGCGGAATGCGCACGGTGATCAGGGAGAAGGTGGATTCGTTGAAGGTCGTCTTGGCGCCGAGCCCTTCGCGGAGCTTGTCGCGGCTGAGTGGTCTGCCCGCCTCCTTCAATAGCCGTACGAGGGTGGGGAGATACTGGGCCCGGGGCTGGCCCCTCGCGCCGAGCACCCCGAAGCGCTGCCTGCCTAAGTCGTGAAAGGCGCCTGAGAGGCGCAGGATGCTGCCGAGGAGCCATGGGTTGAGTTGCTCGGGCAGATCCACCAGCTCGCCGAGCGTGGCGAGGAGCTGGCTCGTCGACCACTGCACCTCGTTGCGCGCCGCCATGATCCGTCGGACGTGCGGCACCAGCCGCTCCATCCAATGATCGAAGTCCTCGATCTGGCTTCGATGCACGAGGAGGCCGTGGTTGAAATGGATCACATCGGCGGGGAGAGGGCCCGATCCGAAGCGAGAGCGGAGCTCGGCGATCGACGCAGGGGCGTCGCGTTCCAGGAGGTAGGCTTGGATCCGATGCGCCCTGGAGGAGAGGAGACCCGTGGCTTCGCCTCGCACCGGATCCAGGAGGAAGCGCTGCTCCAGCCGCTTGGCGAAGAGGGCGCCAAAGCCGGGCCCCACCTCGTCTCCAGCGGCGCGGGCGCCGGCGTCGAGCTTGTCGAAGGAAAGCGGGAAGCGCTTGGACGCGTCGCGAGTGAAGCCGCGGAATGCAGCTTCGGGATCCGAGATCGCCCGGGGCGTGATCACCCGGCCGCCGTCCCAGACCACCATCGAGATGTCGCCCGGGATCACGTGGCGAAATAGAAACCGAAGGGCGTCCGGTGACTTCAGCGCTGGCGCCCAGAACGGCTCATCGGCCAGCGCCTCGAGCCCCAGCGCTGCGCCGCCGAGGCGCTCGTCGAGACGCTCCTTCAGCGCCTCGATCCAGCCCGGATCTTCGAGGATCAGCTGGAGGCCGCTCGCCTCGATCTGGCGGATCCGCTCTCGAGTGAGACCCAACTCGACGCCGATCTTCGCGAGCGTAGCCGCCTTGCCGCCGACGCCGGTGCGCCTTGACAAGACCTTGCGGATCCGGCGGGGGAGCGTGGAGACGGCAGCGGCCCATAGCGCCTCGTAGGTGGGGAAGTCCTCGAGCCGCAGCGGCTCGATCGGCTCATCGGCGACCCGGGGCGACGGTGCGCCCCCCTCGACTCCGCCGATGGCGCGGTGGAATTCGGCCGCTGTGATGCGCACGCGCCTTTTCGTCGGAGGCGAATCGAGGGCGTCGGCCACCGTCTCGATGCCGTGGCCCGCCGCCCAATCTCTGACTTCGTCGGGGATCGGGAGGTCGACGAGAGGAGCGCGAAGCACCGCATCGCGCAAGCGCTCTCGCGTGACCTCCGATCCCGTGGGTTCGTGAGCTGCATGAAATTTGGCTGAACGCACCCAACCACCCCCTTTGCTGTCTTCAACCGTACCATCAACCTGATGTCGGAGATGGGGTTAAATTGTGTGAAACATTCAATGTGAACGCTCTGGCAGGCGATCGTTGCAGCTCCTATTGAGTAGAGCTGTCCTGCTCCGCGCTTCTATCAGGTCCTCCGCAGGCCGCTCTCCAGCCGGAAATAAATGGAGGTCAAAGCAATCCCACATCCGCCAAGCAAATATGGGAGTCGACCTCGGATCTTTTGCCATTGTAGGTTGTCGTGGGATCTACGGGTAGTCACCGCAGAGGTGGAGTGGATAGATGGCGAGACGAATTCCTGAGCCTTTGACGCGGTCCAGCTCATTGACCGCCGTTGTGCAGCTGCTCGCTTTCGCGGTGGCGTGGATCGCGGTGGCGTCCTTCGCCGCCTTTCTGCTCAGCGCTGATCCATTTATCACGGCCATCGTCAGCGGCTCCGCCACTTTGCTCTTCGTTGGCGTCCTGGGCGCGTTCGTCTTTTCGCGTCCCCGTGGCTTCTCCGAGGCGATCCGGGAGGGCGAAGCGTTACTCGCTCGTGGCCATAGCCTCGCCGCCCGGCAGAAGTTCGAATCTCTCCTCGGGAGGGCGAGGTGGCAGCTCGCCGCCCGCGCGTCGGCGCGATGGCATCTGGCCCTGGCCCATCTTACGGAAGGAAACTTCACCCACGCCCTGGCGGAGTTCGACCTCCTCGAGCGGCAGCCGTTCCGGCGGGCCTTCCCCTCCATCTACGAGGACGTACCCGCCATGGTCGCCCTCTGCTTCGCGTTACAGGGTTGGCTCGACGAGACCGAGGGCGCGCTCCGGGAGCATCGCAGGCGCTGTGGCGATCGATCGACCGACCTGGGACTTCCTGCCTGGGCGGTGGCCGCCTGCAGGCAGGGGCGGCCGGGCGAGGTCGCCGAAGGCCTCGGCCTCAACTGGGGCACGCTCGAGGCCTCCCATCCCGAGCACGCCTTGCGGATCCTCCGGGTGGTCCGCGCCTACGCCGCCGATCGCTCGGGGAGCGACTCCGCCGCGCCCCTCGAGGGCGCCGATCCATCCTTCGCCACCGGCTGGGCCCGGCAGTGGAACGATCTCTCCGTCTGGATCGCGTCGTTCTCCAGCCGCTCCAGCCGCGCACTCTGAAGAGACAATCTGTGGCGCACCCTAGCCGCGTCGGTGGACCTGCATGCTGCGCGAGAGGCTCCGTTGCACTTGCCACCTCCGACTCGACGGGGACGCTCGCTGCGATTCTTGGAAGCCCTGAGGAAGCCCTGAGGAAGCCCTGAGGAAGCCCTGAGGAAGCCCTGA
>JBEBXK010000022.1:0-56792 GCA_040391605.1 Vulgatibacter incomptus | reverse complement strand
GGATCACCCGGAAGACCACGCCCACCGTGCCCCGCTGCTGGAAGACGTTGACCCGGAATCGGCCGAGGCCCGGCACCCCGTAGGCGAGGTCGCATTCGTTGGTCTTCTTGAACCGCTCCCGCTGGAACTCATTCATGATCCCGAAGGCCATCCGCGCGATCTCCTCGGGGGGGACTCGCTTCGCTTCGGCCAGCGGGGAGAGGACGCCGTCGACCCGGAAGATCGGCGGCAGGCCTGCCTTCAGGTGGATGTCCGAGGCTCCACTCCGCAGCGCGACCATGAGAATCTCATTGAGTTCCATCGAGCTCGACTCCTCCCCCGAACGTCCCCGTCGATCCGGCTGCCGAATCGACGCGGGTCCAAAGTGGGGCGCAGCATGGCGGGCCCCGAAGGCAGGGACCATACCATCGGCCCCGAGCCTGGGAAGAAAACGCCCATCCGGCAGGCGGGAGCGGTCGTCTCATCGGCGGAGGACGCGCGGGCGCCCCCGGTTCGCGCCGCCAGGAGCCTCCTCCCACAGAAATGAGACGAGGCCATCGCTCCCCTCGAGTCTCGAGGAGAAGGATGGCCTCGTAAGGAGCCTGCGCCCGAAGGCGCGGGTCTCTCATAGAGTCTCCAGGGATCGCCGCGATCGCTCCGGGCTGAATCTCGGAGCGGAGCGCACCAAGAAGCCCGTGAGCATCGGAGCGCAGGGCCAACGCAGCAGGCGGAGTGCGCCGCAGATTCCTGGGGAAGCTGTTAGCGCTTGGAGAACTGGAAGCGCTTGCGGGCGCCAGGCTGACCGTACTTCTTCCGCTCCACCGCGCGGGCGTCACGGGTGATGAAGCCGGCCTTCTTCAGCACCGGGCGGAACTCTGGGTTCGCCTTCGCGAGGGCCCGGGTGAGGCCGTGGCGGATGGCGCCGGCCTGGCCGGTGAGGCCGCCGCCGACGACGTTCACACGCACGTCGAAGTTGCCGCGCTGCTCGACCACGTCGAAGGCCTGCATCAGCACCATCTTCGAGGTCTCGCGACCGAAGTAGTCGTCGATCGGGCGATTGTTGATGGTGATCGTGCCCTCACCGGGCCAAATCCAAACGCGAGCCACCGCCTCTTTGCGGCGTCCCGTCGCGTACGTCTTCTCCACGCTGGCCATAGTCTTCCTTACCTTCTCAAGCCTTGATGTCGAGCGCCTGGGGCTGCTGCGCCTCGTGCGGATGGACCGCCCCGGCGTAGACCTTCAGCTTGGTGAACATCTGCCGGCCGAGCGCGTTGCGGGGAAGCATCCGGCGCACGGCGTTCAGGACCAGATCCTCGGGGCGCCGCTCGCGCAGCTCCTTGGCGGTCGCGACCTTCAACGAGCCCGTCTTCCCCTGGAGACCGATCCGGTAGTACT
Organism: Vulgatibacter incomptus; assembly: GCA_040391605.1. Taxonomy (GTDB): domain Bacteria; phylum Myxococcota; class Myxococcia; order Myxococcales; family Vulgatibacteraceae; genus Vulgatibacter; species Vulgatibacter incomptus_A. Next base: position 55,418 of record JBEBXK010000022.1, on the reverse strand, counting down.
TCTTCTTCTCCTCCTTGCCACCGGTGAGCTTGACCTTCGCCGCGTTGATCACGACGACGAAGTCACCCGTGTCCATGGAGGGGGTGTAGAGGGGCGTGTGCTTCCCCTTCAGGATGGAAGCGATCTGGCTGGACATGCGGCCGAGGACCTTGTCGTCGGCGTCCACCACGAACCACTTGCGGCGAATCTCGCCCTTCTGGGCGCTATGCGTACTCATCGGATTTGCTCCAAGATGCAGCTTTTGGGGGCTAGGACGACCCTGCAGATCCCCGGATTCCGGCGATACCCCACCCGGCCCAAGCGACTCGAGGACACGGGGAAAGCGGGCTAACTAGAGCACCCCAGGGGCGAAGTCAAGCGCGACACGATCACGCTTTGGCTTTTGCGGCTCATCGCGCCTCCAGGCTGGCGAGGAGGTCGTCGAAGAAGGTCTCGCTCCGGATCTCGGACGCCTCGGTGGGCTGGGCGATGTCCACCAGCTCCACTGCGTGGGCCGGCAGATCGTCCAGGAAGCGGGAGGGCGTACGGGGCTGCTCCCGCCCCCGGGTGATCCGGACGGCGCTGCGGGTGACGAAGAGGCGCTGCCGGGCCCTGGTGATCCCCACGTAGGCCAGACGGCGCTCCTCCGGGAGATCCTGCGGCGTGCCCTGGATGCCCTTATGGGGCAGCAGATCCTCCTCCAGCCCCACCAGGAAGACCACGGGGAACTCGAGGCCCTTGGCGGCGTGGAGGGTCATCATCACGACCCGATCGCCGGGCAGCGTCCGCTCGTCGTCCTGTCGATCCAGGGTGAGCTGGGCCAGGTACTGCGCCAGGCTACGCCGCCTGCCCTCGCGCTTCTCGAAGCGCTCCAACGAGATCAGGGTCTCGTCCACCAGGGCGATCCGCTTGGCGGCGGCCTCCGCCGACGAGACCTGGGCGGAGATGGCGCCGCGCAGGTCGATCTCGTCGATCAGCTCGCGGGCCAGCGTCGCGGCGGATTCCTTGGCGCCGAGGCGGGCGGTGTAGCGATCCACCAGATCCACGAAGGCGCCGATCCGCGCAGCGGCGGCGGCGACCTCCTCCCATGCCCCGGCGGCGCCCTCGCGCAGCGCCTGCAGCAGCGGCATCCCCTCCACCGTGGCCCGATGGCGCAGCTTCTCCATGGTGACGTCGCCGATCCCTCGGGCGGGGAAGTTCACGATCCGCAGCAACGAGACCTCGTCGCCGTTGTTCACGAAGAGGCGCAGGTAGGCGAGGAGATCCTTCACCTCCCGGCGATCGAAGAACTCGCTGCCGCCCACCACGTCGTAGGGCAGGCTCTCGGCCCGGAGGGCCTCCTCGAGGACCCGGGATTGGAGGTTGGTCCGATAGAGGATGGCGTGGTCGCCAAGAGGCCGCCCCTTGGCGATGGAGGCCCGGATCTCGGTGACGACGAAGCGCGCCTCCGCCTCGTCGTCGGGGCAGGTCACCACCTGGACCTTCTCGCCGGCGCCGCGATCGGTGAAGAGCGCCTTGGGCTTCCGATCCACGTTCTTGGCGATCACGCCGTTGGCGCAATCGAGGATGCTCCCGGACGAGCGGTAGTTCTGCTCCAGGCGGATCTCCCTGGCGCCGGGGAAGTGCCGCTGGAAGCCCAGGATGTTCTCCACCTCGGCGCCGCGCCAGCCGTAGATCGCCTGATCGTCATCGCCCACCGCGCAGACGTTGGCCCGCGGCAGCCCCAGGAGCTTGAGCAGCGTGAGCTGGGCGCGGTTGGTGTCCTGGAACTCGTCCACCAGCAGGTAGCGCAGGCGATCCCGCAGCCTGTCGCGCACCTCCTCGTTCTCGCGCAGCAGGCGGATCGGCAGGCCGATCAGATCGTCGAAGTCGACCATGGCCATGGAGCGCAGCGCCTGCTCGTAGCGGGGGTAGACCTCCTCGGCCACCAGCTCATACTCCTCGCCGTGGATGGTGGGACGGTTCTCCTTGCGGATGGGCTCGCCCGGCTGCACCCCCTCGCCCTTGGCCAGCGAGAGGAGCGAGAGGACCCGGCGGTGGTCGAAGCTGCGATCGTCGATCTTCACCTCGCGCATCGCCCGCTTCACCAGCGCTGCCTGATCCCCCGAGTCGGCGATCGAGAACTGCCGCGGATAACCGATCTTGGCGTGCTCGGTCCGCAGGAGCTGGAGGCCGAAGGCGTGGAAGGTCCCCACGGTGAGATCCTTGGCCCGGGTGGCGGAGACCAGCTTGCCGATCCGCTCCTTCATCTCGTTGGCGGCCTTGTTGGTGAAGGTCATCGCCAGGATCGCGGAGGGTGAGACGCCCTGCTCCATCATCCACGCGATCCGATGGACGATGACCCGCGTCTTGCCGGAGCCCGCGCCGGCGAGGACCAGCAGCGGCCCCTCGGTGGTGACGACGGCGTCTCGCTGGGGTGGGTTGAGCGTCGAGAGGTCGAGCATGGAAGCAGCGGATACAAGAACGGTGGAGCTACGCCAACAACTCTCGCCCCTGGGTTCTCAGGACCACGCGAACTGTGCTACTCGCGGCGGATGAGCGAGGTCGAAGGCCGAGCGGCTGGCGAGGCCCTGTTGGAACATCCGGAGCACGAGATCTACGACGAGGCCATGCCCGGGGAGCTCCAGGGGCTGGAGCGGATGCTGAAGATCCGCCTTCCTCCCTCGCTCAAGGGCCTGCTCCAGGTGGGCTCTGGCGGGGTCCTGGCCAGCGGCGCGCTGCTGCTGGGGACCAAGGATCCCGAGGAGCTCGGCTCGACCCTCCACGCCGTCGCCACCGAGATGTGGAAGGAGGGCCTCCCGCCCCAGCTCCTGCCCTTCGTCGACGGCGATCGCTTCTTCTGCCTGGACCTCGCCCGCCCCGACGACGCCGGGGAGTGCGAGGTGGTGGAGGTCGATCCCGACTCCTTCGAGATCCTCCGCCGCCTCGGCGGCCTCCCTGCCTTCGTGCGGGAGGTCCTCCTCCCCTCCTGAGTTCCCTCTCTCAGGCTGATGTCCTGAGGTCCGTCTCGTCCGGCGCCAGGAGCAGCCTTCATCCCTGCTCTCTCCCACGCGATCTCCGCAGGCTCGTATCGGGCCCGCGATCGGGCGGGCCGTCGCTCCCTGCCACTCGCGGGTAGTCGCCCCAAGTTGATCCCGAAACGGGGTGAGGGCGCGCCTCCGGGGAGGGAGACGACGTGGTGGAGCCGAAGCCGGACGACCAGCCCAGCGCCCCCCTCGTCGAGGGGAAGGACGAAGCGACGCCATCGGCCGATCGGCCGATGGGCAGCAGCCCCCTCTTCGCGGATCGGCGCCCCGCCATCGAGCGCGGCGCCCACCTCCTCGCCCTCTCGACCCTGAAGAACGCGGAGATCCCGTACGTGGTGGCGGGGGCCTATGGGCTCCACGTCTACACCGGCGTCTATCGCGTGACGAAGGATCTGGACATCTTCCTCCGGCGGCAGGACGTCGAACGATCGCTGGAGGTCCTCTCCGAGGTCGGCTTCCAGACCTCGATGCTCGATCCGGTGTGGATCGCGAAGGCCTACGCCACCGACAACTACTTCGCCGATCTGATCTTCAGCTCGGGGAACGGCGTGGCGGTGGTGGACGACCTCTGGATCTCCCGGGCCCGGGGCGCCGTGATCCACGGCCTCCCGATCCTGGTGGCGGCGCCGGAGGAGATCATCTGGTCCAAGGCCTTCGTCTGCGAGCGGGAGCGCTTCGACGGTGCCGACGTGAACCACATCATCCTCGCCTGTGGCCGGACCATGGACTGGCACCACCTGCTCCGCCGCTTCGGCCCCTATTGGGAGGTGCTGCTGGCCCATATGATGATGTTCCGTTTCAGCTACCCCGGGCACCGTGACCGGGTGCCGCGGTGGATCTGGGAGGAGCTCCTGGACCGCAGCCGGCGGCAGGAGAACGATCCTGCCGCGGCCTCTCTCTGTCGCGGCATGCTCCTCTCGCGGACCCAATATGCCGTCGATCTGGAGCAGGGCTTCGAGGACGCGCGGCTGACGGAGGTGGAGGGATACCGTGCCTATCGACGGGATGATCCGACTCGCGGCGGTGGGTGATCTCCACTGCCGGATCGGCAGGAGCGGCCACTACCGCAAGCTGGTCGACGACGTGAACGGGCAGGACTGTGACGCCCTCCTCCTCTGTGGGGATCTGACGGATCACGGCACCCGGGACGAGGCCAGCGCCCTCCTCGACGAGCTCGCCCGGGTGCGGGTGCCCATGGTCGGCGTCCTCGGGAACCACGACCTCGAGGGGGGACACGGCGACGAGATCGCCGCCCTCTTCAAGGAGGGCGGGATCTACATCCTCGACGGCGACCACTTCGAGCTCAAGGGGCACGCCATCGGCTTCGCCGGCACCAAGGGATTCGCCGGGGGCTTCGATCGCGCGTCACTGCAAGGCTTCGGCGAGGAGGTGATCAAGGCCTTCGTCTACGAGGCGGTGAAGGAGGCGCTGAAGCTGGAGGCGGCGCTCTCCCGGGTGGAGGCCCCGGTGAAGGTCGCCATCACCCACTACGCTCCCATCCGGGCCACCTGCGAGGGAGAGAATCCGGAGATCATGGCCTTCCTCGGGAGCTCGAGGCTCGGAGACTCCCTCGATCTCTACGGGGCTGCGGCGGCCTTCCATGGCCACGCCCACTACGGATCCGAGGAGGGCCGCACCCTCACGGGGATCCCGGTCTACAACGTGGCCAGCCCGATGCTGCGGCGGGCCGATCCCGAGAGGCGGATACGCCTGGTGGAGATCGCTACCGCCACGGCGGAGAGCGAGCGCCGCGATCCGATCCCCACCGGCCCCTGAAGGCGCCTCAATCTCGACGGGCGGGTGGCGATCTTTTCCTACGCCCACCTCCCATCCAGGTCCTTCTCCCATGATCGAGTCGAATCAAACGTTGTTTTCCACAGGGCGTCGAATGGACGATGTCCGCCGTCGTCGTACCGTTGGGGCTTCGAACATCCACCCGGAGTTGTTTCCCATGAACACCGAGCCCGTTCGTCGCCGCCATCCCCGGGTCCCCGCCGGCTTCCTGGTCAAGCTCCACGTCCAGGGACGCACGCTGGTGCAGAAGGCCCGCAACCTCTCCATGACCGGCGTCCTCGTCGACAGCAACGTCGCCACCATCGGCGATCGGGTGCAGGTGGAGATCGACCTCCCGGACGAGGGACGCGCCGTCTCGATCCGCGGCCAGGTGCTGCGCTCGAGCCGGCCCTACGGCACCAGCGCGATCCACTTCCTCGATCTCGATTGGGACGACATGTTCGCCCTGGCGCGCTTCCTGGCCCCCCGCCTTCCTTGACAGCGTTCGGGCCCATCGAGAAGACGGAGCTGGACAGGGCGCGAGCGAGAGCGCTCGTCAGAGGGCCGAGCTGAGGACCAGGCGCCGGGCCATGCTGAGGCCCAGGATCACGATCATCGGGGAGAGGTCGAGGCCACCAAAGGTGAGGATACGGGAGAGCGGCCGCATCAGCGGATCGGTGAGCCCGCCCAGCAGTCGCACCAGCGGGTTGGCGGGATCCCGCACCACCCAGGAGAGCAGCACCCTGGCGATCACCACCCATGAGACGAAGTTGAGGAATTGGGCCACGAGCAGGGCCGTCTCGACGCTCATTCGATCCTTTCGATCGTCGCCCGCGGATTGGGGCGGACCCCAGCCTTAACCGATGTGAGGCTGCCTCGCCACCCGCAGGCGCTCCGATCCGGCCGCCCCCAGAGAAGGGGATCGGCGCGATGGCGTCCGCCTGCCCCCGGATGCCAGGAGGGGCCGGCGCCGGGAGGAGAGCGCCGCGGCCGTTGACGCCCTCCGCGCCCTCGGCTATCGCAGGTGGGTTTTTAGCGTCCACCCACGCCAAAAGGCAGCCATGTCGACCCAGAAGGCTCCCCATAGCACCTCCGAGATCCGCTCGGCCTTCCTCGCCTTCTTCGAGGAGCGGGGCCATCGGCTCGTGCGCAGCGGCTCGCTCGTCCCTGCGAACGATCCCACCCTCCTCTTCACCAACGCGGGGATGGTGCCGTTCAAGGACGTCTTTACTCAGCGGGAGAAGCGCGACTACGTCCGCGCCACCTCCGCCCAGAAGTGCGTCCGCGCCGGCGGCAAGCACAACGATCTGGAGAACGTCGGCTACACAGCCAGGCACCACACCTTCTTCGAGATGTTGGGGAACTTCTCCTTCGGCGACTACTTCAAGCGGGACGCCATCGCCTTCGCCTGGGAGGTCGTCACCGGCGTCCTGCGCATTCCCGCCGAGCGACTGGCGGTGACGATCTTCGAGGGCGACGAGTCGATCCCAGCCGACGAGGAGGCGGCCGCGCTCTGGCAGGAGCTCTCCAACCTTCCACCCGAGCGGATCATCCGCCTCGGCGCCAAGGACAACTTCTGGATGATGGGGGAGACCGGTCCCTGTGGCCCCTGCTCCGAGATCCACTTCCACCAGGGGAACGAGCTCGCCTGCCAGGAGGAGGTGGCCGGGCGCCCCTGCCTCGGGGTGGCCTGTGACTGTGACCGCTGGATGGAGATCTGGAACCTGGTCTTCATGCAATTCGAGCGGGACGCCGCCGGCACCATGAGCCCGCTCCCGCGCCCCTCCATCGACACGGGCGCCGGCCTCGAGCGCCTCGCCGCGGTGGTCCAGGGCAAGCGCTCCAACTACGACACCGATCTGCTGCAGACGATCCTCGCCGCCGTCGGCAAGGTCGCCTCTCTGCGCTACGAGGAGGCGACGGAGGAGCAGAAGACCTCCATGCGCGTCATCGCCGACCACGCCAGAGCCACCGCCTTCCTGGTGGGCGACGGCGTGATGCCCTCCAACGAGGGGCGCGGCTACGTGCTGCGGCGGATCATGCGCCGCGCGATCCGCCACGGGAAGCGGCTGGGCCTCGACCGCCTCTTCCTCTTCGAGATCTGCCGGGAGGTCATCGCCCGAATGGGCGACGCCTACCCGGAGCTTCGCGAGAGCGAGACCCTGATCCTCGAGGTGGCGAAGAACGAGGAGGAGAGCTTCCGCCGGACCCTGCACCGCGGTCTCGGCCTCATCGGCGAGGAGATCGAGCGCCGAGCCTCGGGCGATCGCATCCTCCCTGGCGACGTGGTCTTCAAGCTCTACGACACCTACGGCTTCCCCGTGGACCTCACCCGGCTGATCGCCGCGGAGCACGCCTTCCAGATCGACGAGGCCGGCTTCGAGAAGCTGCTGGAGGCGCAGCGCGAGCGCTCGGCCTTCGCCGGCTCGGGCGAGGCCGCGGTGGGCACCCTGCACCTGCAGCTCGCCGCCGATCTGGGCGACACCGACTTCGTCGGCTACGAGACCCTCGAGGCCAGGGCCCAGGTGGTGGCGCTGCTTCGGGACGGGCAGCGGGTGGACACGGCGGAGGCGGGCGAGGAGGTGGAGGTGATCCTCGACCGGACCCCCTTCTATGGCGAGAGCGGCGGGCAGGTCGGAGATCGGGGCGCGATCACCGGGCCGGGGATCGACGGCTCCCGAGGCGAGCTGCGGATCGAGATCCGCGACGCGCAGAAGCCGGCCGGCAACCTCATCGTCCACCGCGGCAAGGTCGTCTCCGGTGTCGTCCGAGTCGGACAGCCGGTGAACGCGCTGGTGGACGGCCCCCGGCGCAAGGCGATCAAGGCCAACCACAGCGCCACCCACCTCCTCCATCGCGTGCTCAAGGACGTGCTGGGCGAGCACGTGAAGCAGGCGGGATCGGTGGTGGCCCCCGATCATCTGCGCTTCGATTACACCCACTTCCAGGCCCCCACCACCGAGCAGCTCGAGGAGGTGGAGGAGCGGGTGAACGCGATGATCCGCGACGACGCGGCGTCCGCCACCCAGCTCCTCTCCCTGGATGAGGCCCGGGCCTCGGGGGCGGTGGCGCTCTTCGGCGAGAAGTACGGCGAGACCGTGCGTGTGATCCAGGTGCATCCCGCCTCCCGCGAGCTCTGCGGCGGCACCCACACCGCCCGCACAGGGGAGATCGGCTTCTTCAAGATCATCAGCGAGGCCTCCATCGCCGCCGGGGTCCGACGGATCGTGGCCGTCTCCGGCGAGCCCGCCGTGCGTTGGGCGCAGGAGCGGGAGCGGGAGATCAAGGCGGCGGCGCAGCTCCTCCGCGCCGGCCCCGGCGAGCTGGTCGCCAAGATCGAGGCCTCGCAGAAGCACAGCCGCGAGCTAGAGAAGGAGCTGGACGCGGCCCGCAAGCAGCTCGCCGCCGCCCGCTCGGGCGACCTCCTCTCTCAGGCCCGGGAGGTCCGCGGCGTCAAGGTCCTCGCCACCCGGGTGGACGGCGACGCCCAGACCCTGCGCGAGCTCGCCGACAAGCTCCGCGACAAGATCGGCTCGGGGGTGATCGCCCTGGGGGGCGAGAGCGACGGCAAGGCCGTGCTGCTGGTGACCGCCACCGCGGATATGCTCGGTCGGGGGATCAAGGCCGGCGACCTGGTCCGCGAGATGGCCAAGGAGGTCGGAGGGCGCGGCGGCGGCAAGCCGGATCTCGCCCAGGCCGGCGGCCCGGATCCCTCGAAGATCGACGCAGCCCTCGACAGGATCTTCGAGCTGATCCCCTGAGCATTTGTGAAATGATCGTAAACTTCCGCGAGTCGAAGGCGAGCCAACGCAAGGGAGCCCTCTCACACGGAGCGCGATCTCGATGAATCTCTCCGGTCCTCGCGGAGCCGATTGCTTCACAGCCTCCAGGTGAACAGACGATCCCCGGCGTCCCACGACTAAAGGAAGGCAGATGTCCAACGTCCTCGAGAATCTCCACGGCCCGCTGCTGGTGGTCCGGCCGCCGGTCCCCGCCACCCTGAACAAGGGAGGGGCCAACTATAAGAGCGAGGTCAAACACCTCAGCTACTCGCCTCGGGCCGCCTATGACGAGTGGCTGGCCATCTGCGAAGGGATCATCGCCTTCGGCGGCGACGCCCTCTTCGATTTCGAGGCGGAGGACGACCGCTTCCTGGACCACGGCGATCTCGGGGTGGAAGCGGACGGGACGATCCGTGCCCTCGCCACAGGCAAGACCCTGGGCTCGGTGGAGCAGATGCTCACCGGCAGGGTCTTCGCCGCCAACGGCCCGTGGGTGGTGGTCGAGGGCCGCAAGCTCCGCGCGCTCCTGCCGAATATGCTCAGCCATCGGGTGGACGAGCTCCCCTACTACCTGCGCCTGCTGGAGCGGATCGCGGAGGCCGGCGGCTACGAGCTCTCGGCGGCCCCCAACCCCCACCGCTGGGAGGGGATGGCTGACATCACGGCGGTGGGGGAGAAGGTGGTCCTCACCTATACCGTCGCCGGGCATTACGATCAGGACACCACCCCCAAGACGATGCGCTCCTCTCGCGAGGGCGTGCAATACGCAGCGGATTTCGCTGGCGTCTCGGCAGGCGCGCGGATCCACGCCGAGCTGATCTACCCCCACTTCCACGGCGACACCGTGCAGTTCAGCGCGCGGCCCCCCCGGGGCGCACCGCGGCTGGTGCAATACCCCGGCGGCCTCTGGGGTCCGGGCGCGGAGAAGGTGCGGGACGCCCTGGGGGCCGAGACGCTGGTGCCGATCAGCCGGGACGACGCGGTGGAGCAGTACGCGGGCAACTCACGTCAGGTGGAGGGTGGCGTGCTGGTGCCCGATGGGGTGAGCCCCGATTTCACGGCCTCGTTGGAGGCCCTCGGCCTGGGCATCCGGCGGATCGCCCTCTTCGAGCTCTTCGGCAAGGCAGGCGGCGGCCCGGCCTGCGCCACCCTCTACCTCCCCCGCAACCTCGAGCTCCCGGCGGACTTCGCGCTGCGCTACAGCAGGCGCCGCGAGGAGGCCCAGGCGCGTCGCGAGCGACTACCCGAGCGCCTCGAGGTCGATCCCGCCTACTTCGCCGGCCGCAAGCGCGGCTAACCGGGTCTCCAGAAATCTACTGCGCACCCCACCTCCTTCGTTGGACCTGCGCTCCGATGCTCACGCACCTAGGGCCTGCGGGGGAGTCGCCTCCGCTCGAGGCGGAAGCGACTCCCCCACTCGCGCTGCGCGCAAAAGGCCCTTTCCAGCGTTTGCTCGCCTCTGGCTCGCGGGCGCGCTCCGCTTCGGTGCTCCGTCCGCCTCGCGTCCGGGGCGCTCGCTACGACTTTTGGAGACCTGTGAGAGTTTGTGAAGAAATTCACAAACTCGGCGAGCCGGAAGCGAGCGATCGCCTATAGCGCCATGGCCTCTATCAGCCGATCGGGATCCTGCCCAAGGTCGCCGTTCCATCGGGCGCGCCACATCTCCGCCTGGGTGATGCCGCTCTCGAGGATGGGCTCCATCCCCGCCAGGACCACGCGCTCGTCCTCGGCGTCGCCGTGGGGGCAGGCCTGGGCCTTCAGCCCCGCGGCGGCGATGGAGTAGAGCTCTCGCGCCAGATCGAGGACCCGCCCCCTCTTCGAGTCGGCCCGCAGCCCGTGGCGCGCCACCTCCCGCTGCAGCTCCAGCCTCTCGTCGAAGCGCATCCCCGAGAGGAGGCGATCGGCCGCGTCGAGGGCGTCGTCATCGTACAAGATCCCCTTCCAGAGGGCGGGGAGCGCGGCGGTCATGGCGAGGTTGCCCACGTCGGCGCTGCGCACCTCGATCACGTTCTTCAGCCTGACCTCCGGAAAGAGGGTCGTGAGGTGATCCTCGAAGTCCCCCACCGTGGCGACCAGCCCGTCGAGGCCCTCCTTCATGTAGCGGCGGAAGCTGATGTGATGGGCGGGGTGGTATCTGCCCTGGCGGCGCACGAAGAACATCGGCGTATCCAAGGCATACTCCACCCAGCGCCGATAGCCGAAGTCGTCGTCGAAGACGAAGGGGAGCAGCCCGCAGCGATCCGGATCCACGTCGCTCCACACCGCGTAGCGGTAGCTGGCGTAGCCCGAGTCCTCGCCGTTCACCAGGAAGGAGTTGGCGTAGATCGCCGCTACCAGCGGCGACACGCTCATGGACACCCGCATCTTGCGGACCATGTCCTCCTCTGACGAGAAGTCGTAGTTCGCCTGGACCGTGGCGGTCATCAACATCATGTCCAGGGCGAGCTTGCCCCTGGTGGGCAGGTAGGCGCGCATCACGTTGTATCGTGTCTTGGGCATCCACTCTGCCTCTGCGGTGGTGCCGAAGGGTCGGTAGCCGATCCCGAGCCAGCGGATCCCCAGCTCCTGGCCGATCGCCTTGAGCTGTGCGCTGTGGTGCAGCGTCTCCTCCCGGGAGGCGTGGGCACAGGGGAAGGGGCGGCCCGAGAGCTCGAATTGGCCGCCGGGCTCCAGGGTGAGGGTGGCCCCCGGGCGGATCGCCGCGATGACCTTCCCGTCCTCCGCGTAAGGCTCGTAGCCGAAGCGCTCGAAGCGCCCCATCACCTCGCGGATGCTCCGCGGATCCTCACCGGCAGGACCTTCGTACGGCACGGGGGATCGCCCGAGCATGCCGATCAGCTCGTGCTCCATCCCCACCTTCCAGCCCTCGCGGGGTCGCTGGGCGCGGCTGAGCACGGCGACGAGATCGTCGAGGGAGGTGATCGGGGGAGAGGACTCTTTGTCTAGGTCTAGGGACATGGGCGCCGGAAGCTACGAAAGGGAGGATGAAACGGCAACAAGGACGATGGCCAACTCCTTGTCCGCGCCGCATTCGATGCCCCAGTCGGGAGGAAGTCGCGGCGGCGTCGCAAGAATCGGCCGCGGCGGCCTCGCCCATTGAGGGTTCGTGAATTTTTCACGAACTCTCGCGAAGCCGAAGGCGAGCAAGCGCAAAAGAGCCCGGCGCGCGCAGCGCGCGTGAGGGAATCGCTCCCGCCTCGCGCGGGGGCGATTCCTTCACATGCTCTGAGCCCTTGAACCTTTCGGAGGATCCGGGCGTTATGGGCGATTGGATGAAGCCCTCGCCACGCGCGACCACGCATCGACCAGGAGAGGTCCCCCCGATGAACCAGCTCTTTCTCATGGATCCCCTGGAGGGGATCGCCCCGGATACGGATACGACCTACGCCCTGATGCGGGCCGCCCAGGCCAGGGGCCACTCCCTCTTCTTCGCCCGGGCCCAGGATCTCTCCCTGGTGGGTGGCAGCCCCTGGGTAACGGCCCGGGAGGTGGAGCTCCCCGACCCTGCCGGCGGGACGATCTTCCGATGGAAGGATGAGGCGCGATTCCTCGAGGTCTCCGGCTTCCCCATCGTCTGGCTGCGCACGGATCCCCCCTTCGACGAGGCCTACCTGGAGACCACCTGGATCCTGGATCGGGTGGATCCCGCCCGCTGCAGGGTCGTCAACGATCCCTCCGGGGTCCGCGGCGCCAACGAGAAGCTCTACGCCCTCCATTTTCCGGAGCTCTGCCCCCCCACCCTCGTCACCTCGGACCGCGCCCTCCTCCGCCGCTTCGTCGACGAGCATGGGGAGGCGGTGCTCAAACCGCCCAACGGCCACGCCGGCTCCGGGATCCTCTTTGCCAAGGCCGGGATGCGGGGGCTGAGCTCGCTGATCGAGGTCGCCACCCAGGGCGGGAGCCGCACCGAAGCCCAGCGCTACCTCCCCGAGGCGAGCCAGGGCGACAAGCGGATCCTGCTCCTGAACGGCGACCCCCTCGGCGCGATCCTGCGGATCCACGCCCCGGGCGAGGAGCGGAACAACCTGCACCTCGGCGGCGAGGCCATCCCCTCCACCCTCGACGACGCCGATCTCCGGATCGTGCAGACGGTCGCTCCCCGGCTCCGGGCCGACGGTCTGGTCTTCGTGGGCCTCGACGTGATCGGCGGCATGCTCACCGAGATCAACGTCACCTCCCCCACCGGCATCCAGGAGATCGAGGGCTTCGACGGCGCCGGCGCCTGTGAACGGGTGATCGAGTGGTCGGAGAAAAACGCCCCTCAGCGCGAGTAATGCTCCTTCTGGCGCCCGCTCGTCCGCATTCGATCGGCTTCCCAGCCGTGGGCTATGGTCGTTCGATGCCCCGCCTCCCTGCGCCCGCCCCCGCCGCGGGATCGATTTCGACGGGATCGGTGTTTGCGATTGAACCGAGCCGTCGGGGATCGACCGCCGGAGTTCGTGCCGGCTCGTTTTTACCGACCTTCGTCCGTCTTGTTGCTTGAGAGCGCACGGGTGGCTGCCTATGATCCAACCCACGGGAGAAGCCAAGAGGGCTCAACCGCACGCTCCACTCCTTCGCCGTCCTTGGGAGCTCACCTAGAATGATCCGATTCGCCGCACGCGCGGCCGCCCTCCTCGCCCTCGTGGCGGCCTGGGGTTTCTCGGCAGGCGATCGCCTGGCCGCTCCCTTCCTCTCCGAGGCCAGGGCCTCCTCTCCCTTCGTGCCGGCGGCGCCGGACGATCGTCCCGATCTGGCCTCGCTCAAGGTCTTCAATCGGGTCGTCCTCCAGGTGAAGGAGAACTACTTCGATCCCAGCCGGATCGATCCGCGGCAGATGCTGGTCGACAGCCTCGACTACGTGGAGAAGCAGGTCCCGGAGGTGATGGTCGACGGCGACGCCGCCAGCGGTCAGGTGAAGGTGACGGTCGGCGCCAAGACGCAGACCTTCTCGATCGCCGACGTCGACTCGATCTTCAAGATGAGCCTGCGCCTGGGGCAGATCATGGGCTTCGTCCAGAAGAACCTGGACGACGGCCATCCGCCGGAGGACCTGCGCAACATCGAGTACGCCCTGGTCAACGGGATGCTCTCCTCCCTCGATCCGCATTCGGTGCTGCTCAAGCCCGAGTACTTCAAGGAGATGAAGCTCTCCACCAAGGGCGAGTTCGGCGGCCTCGGCTTCATCATCGGCATGAAGGACGGCGAGCTCACGGTGATGAAGGTCCTCAAGGGGACCAAGACCAACCCCACCCCTGCCTCGAAGTACGGGATCAAGGCCAAGGATCGGATCCTCCAGATCGCCGGCGAGTCCACTGTGAACATGGATGTCACGGAGGCGGCGGAGCGCCTCCGGGGCAAGCCGGGCTCCAAGATCAAGGTGCTGCTCCAGCGCAAGGGCTGGGCCGAGCCGAGGCTGATGGAGCTGCCCCGCGGCAAGATCGAGATCGAGTCGGTGATCTCCAAGCTGCTCTCCGACAAGATCGGCTACGTGCGGCTGAAGAGCTTCCAGGGCAACACCGCCCGGGATCTCCAGGCCGCCATCCGCGACCTGAAGGCCGAGGCGAAGGGTCCCCTCGCCGGCCTGGTCATCGACATGCGCGGCAACCCGGGCGGCCTGCTCGAGCAGGCGATCCAGGTCTCCGACACCTTCGTGGACTCCGGCACGCTGGTGACCACGGTGGGCATGAGTAACAAGCTCCGTGAGGAGAAGAAGGCCACCAACCAGGGCCATGAGGATCTCGAGCGCACCCTGCCGCTGGCGGTGCTGGTCAACGGCGGCTCGGCCTCCGCCAGTGAGATCGTCGCCGGCGCGCTGAAGAACCTCGACCGCGCGGTGGTGGTGGGGCGGACGACCTTTGGCAAGGGCTCGGTGCAGGTCCTCTACGACTTCCCCGATCAGTCGGCGCTGAAGCTGACCATCGCCCAATACCTCACGCCCGGCGACGTCTCGATCCAGGAGACGGGGATCACCCCCGACGTCGAGCTGATCGTGTCGCGGGTGGAGAAGGACGCCGTGAACGCCTTCGCGCCGATCAAGCTGATGCGCGAGCAGGATCTGGAGCGACACCTCTCCAACCCCGCCGATCTCTTCGCCAAGGATCCGATGGAGCGCCCCGAGGCCAAGAAGAACGATCCCGATCAGAAGCCGCTGTACTCCATGCGCTACCTACGGGACGAGCCGAAGAACAAGGATGGGGAGGCGGCCCTGGACGACGAGGACGCCGAGGAGGAGGAGCTCACCGACGACTTCATCGAGGACTTCCAGGTGCGCTTCGCCCGGGATCTGCTGGTGGCGGCGCCCTACCCCAAGCGCTCGCAGATCCTGGCCAAGATGGAGCCCTTCGTCGCCAGGCGGGCCTCCACCGAGGAGAGTCGGATCGACAAGGCCATCGTCGGTCTCGGGATCAATTGGTCGGCCATCACCCAGGCGAAGGCGACGAACGCGGTCCACGAGGCACCGCAGCTCAGCGCCACCTTCTCCCCGGGATCCGGCGACATCAGCCGGGCGGGCGACGAGGTCCGCCTCACCCTCGAGGTGACGAACACCGGCAAGACCCCCATCCACCGCCTCCGCGGCTGGACCGAGAGCGAGGGCAACCCCCTGCTGGATCGCCGCGAGTTCCTGGTGGGCAACCTGGCCCCCGGCGAGAAGAAGAGCTGGGTGGTGCCGGTGGAGCTGCCCAAGGATCTGGCGTCGCGACGGGATCCGATCGTGGTCAAGCTCCAGGACGCCGACGGCAACCGCTTCGACGACGTCCAGGGCGAGGTCAACGTCGCCGAGCTGCCCAAGCCGCGCTTCGCCTATAGCTGGCAGATCGTGACGCGCGCCGGCGGCGGCGACGGGATCGCCCACCCCGGCGAGAAGCTGAACCTGGTCGTGGACGTGAAGAACCTGGGGCCTGGCGCCAGCACCGACTCGACCTTCGCGTCGATCAAGAACAAGGGCAACGAGAAGATCTTCATCGAGAAGGGCCGGCAGAAGCTGGGCGAGCTCGCCGCCGGAGCCTCGACGGAGGCCGTCTTCGAGCTCGAGCTCAAGGAGGGCTACACCGAGTCGACCATGCCGATCCAGCTCCTGGTCTTCGACGAGAAGCTGGAGGAGATCGTGGTGGAGAAGCTCGACCTCCCGGTGGCCGCCGATCCGATGCTGAAACTCCCTGCCAAGGGCGTGCTCACCACGAAGGCGGAGATCCCGATCCTGGCGGCGCCGCGAGACGGCGCCCCGATCCTGGCCACCGCCGGGGCGGGTGCGGCCCTCTCGGTAGACGCCCGCTTCGGTGGCTTCGCCCGGGTTGAGTGGAAGAAGGGGCGAATGGGCTTCGTCCAGGTCGGCGCCGGGCAGACCGTGGCGCCCAAGGGCAAGGTCGCCCTGGACGCGGTGGCGCCGGCCCTCGCCAGGATCCCCCCGGACATCCACCTCGACGTGGATACCAGCTCCGGCGGGATCGCCGTGGTCGGCGACCGCTACACCCTGAACGGCAGCGTCTCCAACGCCAAGCTGCGGGACGTCTATGTCTTCGTGAACGATCAGAAGGTCTTCTTCGCGCCTGGAGCCTCCGATGGATCGCCGCTCCGCTTCTCCGCGGCCTTCCCGCTGAAGGAGGGCGCCAACCACGTGGTGGTGGTCGCCCGGGATACGAACGAGGTCACGAGCCGACGGGCGGTGTCGGTGCTCCGACGCAGGGCGGAGATCGCCCGGAAGGTCGACGCGCCGGCACCGGCTCCATCCGCGCCGCGATGAGGCGGGCGCGCACCTTCGGATGGAGCTCGAGTGAGACCTCGCGCGGGGCCGACTCCATCACGGGCGCGAAAGCGGCGCGATCGATCGGCTCATGAGAGATCTCGGGGAGGCCGCCTGGAGGGGTCGGACCTTTCCGTACACTCTGCGTGACAGACGCCACCTGCCACGCCTCGAGATGTGAGAATATCCCCCCGTGTCCCTCCGCCTGATCGCAGTCGCCGCAGCCTTCGTCCTCGCCGCCACCGGCCTGATCACCTACAAGGTCGTCTGGCTGGATTACGAGCTGGATCCCAAGCCCGCCCCGGATCGCTGGTCGGTCCAGATGGAGGTGCGGCTCTTCAACCCCGACGACTCGGCGAAGGTCACCTTCTTCATGCCTGCCGACGGGACCAACCAGCGCATCTACGACGAGCGGGTCTCGGCCGAGGGCATGCGCTTCTTCATCCGCCCCCGCGACGGGAATCGGGTGGCCGTCGCCGTCGGAAAGCCCGACGAGGGCTCCCGCCTCACCTACCGCTTCTCGATGCAGACCCTGCCTCCGAAGGAGGGCGAGCTCCCCCGCTCCGTCCCGCCGATCGGCGAAGCGGAAGCGAAGCAGCTCGCGGCCCTCCTCGCGCCGGAGGAGTCGATCCAGAGCGACGCCGAGCTGGTCTCGAGCCTGCTGGAAGAGCTGGAGATCCGCGGAGACGATCGGGCCAAGGCCCTGCGCCAGATCCACGAGTTCATCGTCGGCGACGTCCAGACCACCGACGGCCACGACGGCCCCCAGGATGCGCTGGCCGTCCTCCAGCGGGAGCGCGGCGGCGTACACGGCAAGGCTCGGGCGGAGGTGGCGATGCTGCGGGCGGTCTCGATCCCGGCGCGGGTGGTGGCCGGCGTGCCCCTCACCGATGGCGGGAGCACCGACGTCACCTATTGGGTGGAAGCGCGCCTCGACGGCCGCTTTTGGCCCCTCGACCCGACCCGCGGCCTCGACGTGGCCGCCCCTGAGCGGCTGATCCTCCATCAGGGCGACGGCGTCGCCATCGATCCGGTGGGGATCGAGCGCGCCACCCTGGCGGTCTCGATGCTTCGGGAGCGCGAGGCCCAATTCCAGATCTACCAGCGCAAGATCGGCAACTCCGATCGGCTCCTGGACAAGCTCTCCCTCTACTCCCTCCCGGTGAAGACCCGGGTCCTCTACCAGGTGCTCCTCCTGGTCCCGCTGGGCGCCCTGGTGGTGGCGATCTTCCGCAACCTCGTCGGCGTCCCGACCTTCGGCACCTTCATGCCGATCCTGATCTCCCTCGCCTTCCGCGAGTCGGGGATCCCCTGGGGCCTCCTCCTCTTCAGCACGGTGGTGGGCATCGGCTACGTCGGCAGACATCTGCTCAACCGCGCGCAGCTCCTGATGGTGCCGCGCCTCTCCTTCCTCCTCACCCTGGTGATCCTGATCATCGCCGGACTGATGGTGCTGGCGGAGCATCTGGGGAGCAACAAGGCCTTCTCGATCGCGCTCTTTCCCATCGTGATCATCACGATGACAATCGAGCGCCTCTCCATCGCCATCGCCGAGGAGGGGCCGCGCAACGCGGCGAAGGTCGTCATCGGCACCCTGGTCGTGGCGATCTTCGGCTATTGGGTCATCGCCAACGACACCCTCCAGCACTTCGTCTTCACCTTCCCCGAGATCCACCTGGTGACCCTGGCGATCCTCCTCCTGATGGGCCGTTATACCGGCTACCGCCTCAGCGAGTGGACGAGGTTCCGGG
Source organism: Vulgatibacter incomptus (assembly GCA_040391605.1). Classification (GTDB taxonomy): domain Bacteria; phylum Myxococcota; class Myxococcia; order Myxococcales; family Vulgatibacteraceae; genus Vulgatibacter; species Vulgatibacter incomptus_A. The sequence goes on along the minus strand of JBEBXK010000022.1, from coordinate 37,384 downwards.
CCTTCCGCAAGGGCAGCCTGGATCGGGCCGCCTAGATGTTCGGGATCTTCCGCCAGATCGCCGCCCGGGATGTCCTCGGGATCAACGCCCGCAACGCGCGCTTCATCTCGCCCCACAATCCGCGCAGGCTCTTTCCCCTCGTCGACGACAAGCTCAAGACCAAGGCCCTCTGTGAGACCCACGGGATCCCTGCTCCGGCGCTCTACGGCGTCGTCGAGGCCCACGGGGATCTGCGGGTGCTCCCGGCGCTCCTCGCGGCGCATCCTGACTTCGTGATCAAGCCGGTGCGGGGCGCCATGGGCAACGGTGTCCTGGTGGTGACCAGCCAGGAGGATGGCGCGTACGTGAAGAGCTCCGGCGTACGGATGAGCGACGCCGAGGTGCGGCATTACGTCAGCGGCATCCTCTCCGGCCTCTACTCCCTGGCGGGCTCCGCCGATCGCGCGATGATCGAGTATCGGGTCAGGCTCCACCCGGTCTTCGACGCGATCTCCTTCGGCGGCGTCCCCGACATCCGGGTGATCGTCTTCAAGGGGGTCCCTGCCCTGGCGATGCTCCGCCTGCCCACCCGCCGCAGCGACGGCCGCGCCAACCTCCACCAGGGCGCTATCGCCGCGGGGATCGACCTCTCCACCGGCCTGACCCACCACGCGGTGCAGTCGAATCGTCTGATCGAGATCCATCCGGACACCGGGAATCGGGTGATCGGAGTGGAGGTCCCGGCCTGGGAGGAGATCCTGCGGATCGCCGCCGTCAGCGCGAAGATGACCGGCCTGGGCTATCTTGGCGTGGACGTGGTCCTGGACGCGCAGCTCGGGCCGCTGCTCCTGGAGCTCAACGCCAGACCCGGCCTCGCCATCCAGATCGCCAACTTTCAGGGTCTCCTTGGCCCGCTATCGATGTTGGAGCGGATCGACACCTCGCTCCTCGACACGGACGAACGGATCCTCCTGGCCAAGCGGGTGTCGCAGGAGCTGCGCCCGGGATCGGCCCCGGCCGTCACGCCGCCATTGGAGAAGGTCGGATGAAGCAAACGCTGCATGAGAGGGCCACCCGCGCCGTCGGCGGCCGCCGCGCGCGGCTGTTCTCCCTCGGCCTCGTCGCCCTCCTCGGCGGCACCTTGGGCCTCGCCGCCATGAGCGAGGCGCAGTCCGCCGTCGACGAGGCCGAGACAGCGGTAGCGGAGCGCCCCGCGCCCAAACCTCTGGTGCGGGTGGTCCGTCTCTCGCTGCGGGTGGAGGGGGACGGCAGAGACGCCTACCTCGAGCTGCCGCTCCCGCAATCCGACGAGCATCAGACCATCTCCGACGAGAAGCTGCTGACCCGCGGCTTCCAGGTGGAGGAGGTGATGCAGGACGGTAACCGCCTGGCGATCCTCACCTACCCCAAGCTCGAGGGCCGCAAGCGCATCACCTACGAGTTCAAGGCGACCACCCGCAAGACGTCGGTGGAGGTGCCGCCAGTGCCAGTCCCCGTCGCCGCAGGCGAGCCTGCCGAGGAGGATCGGATCTGGCTTCGGGCCACCCGGCAGCTCCAGGCGACCTCGCCGATCATCCGCGAGAAGCTGATCACCTACGCCACGCCGCGGCTGGTGGCGGGAGAGAGCGACGCGATCCGGATCGCGTGGGATCTCACCCACGAGGGCTACACACGCAAAGCGAAAGGGAGCAACACAGTACTTAAGGCGACGCGGATCGGGCACGCCTCCGACAAGGGCCTCGATCGGCTCTTCGCCACCTTCCTGCGCACCAGCGGCGTGCCCTCGCGTCCGGTGGTGGGCGTGGAGATCGGCAAGCTCAAGAATCCGAAGCACGCCTCCCATTGGGTGGAGGCGAAGGCCGGCGGGAGCTGGGTGCCCATGTCCGTTCCCCGCGGCGAATACGGCAAGCTGCCGGCGCGCTACGTGAAGCTGGCCCACGGCGATCGGCCCTTCCTGGTGCGCGATGGCGTGAAGGAGATCAGCTACCGATGGAAACTCTCCAAGCCGGAGATCGGCGCCGAGGCGACGCGATGATCCCCCCACAGCGGCCCACAGGCTCTCCGACGAACTCGCCAGGTGGCGGCGCTTGGAGCGTGCTCCGACTCCTCCCGATCCTGGCGCTCCTGCTGATCTCCTCCCCGGCCCGGGCCGCCCTGGACGCCGACGTGGTGCTGATCTACGGCTCGTCCTGGAAGCGGGTGCTCCCTACCTACGCCGCCGCCGCCAAGGCTCCGGCGAAGGACTCCGAGGCCGCGGCAGCGCTGCCCCCCGTGATCCTCTGGGAGGGCGGCGAGGAGCGCTGGACCGAAGATCTGCTCCGCCGGCTCGCGCCCAAGAAGGTGATCGTGGTGGGCCCCGCCGGCGTCTCGTCGTCGACCCTCCAGATCCCCGGGGAGGTCTCGCGGATCGAGGCCACAGACGAGAGGATAGGAGCCGAGCTGGCCAGGCTCGCCTTTCCGAAGGGGAGCCAGGCGCCGGCGGTCTTCGTCGCCGACGGCACGGCCTTCGCGCCCGCCCTGGCCGCTTCGGCCCTGGCGGCGTCCAGCCGCGCGCCGCTCCTGGTAGCCAGCGGTGATCTCCCCGCCACCGTCCGGGAAGCCGGCGCCCTGGCGCGGGAGCTTGGGGCGGAGGAAGTGGTGGTGATCGGCAGCGGCGACGAGACCCTCCTCTCCGCCGCCGCCGGCCGAAGGGTACGGGTCATCGACGGCGCCGCCGCCCTCGGCGCCTACAACCGGAAGGTCGCCTCCACCCGCCATTTGGTGGTGACCGCCCCCTCCGACGTCGACGGCCCCTTCTCTCCCCCCAAGCTCTCGATGGGATCGCTCCCCTACATCCTGGGCAAGGGGGCCGCCGTGGCCTGGGTGGGCCTGGGCCCCGGCGAGGGCCGCAACCCCGAGGCCGCTGCCGTCCTCCTCGAGGCCGACGACATGGGGCCGTTCGAGGCGGTGAGCATCGTCGGCGATCATCTGGCGATCCCCATGCACCATATGGAGGACATCGATCAGGTCGCCGCGGGCAAGGCGGATCCGAGGGTACATAAAGTGCCATCCTTCGTCACACAATCCGGGCGCGCCGCGGATCGCGCGGTGGGGCGCCTCGCCGCCCTCGACGTCTTCGACCTATCCCGCTGGGTCACGAGGATCGTCCACGGCGTCCGCGAGCCGGGCGACGGCAGGGGCGCGCTGATCCTCGCCAACGCCGACCATAAATTCGTGTTGGGCGAGGCGATCAGCCGCACCACCTCGGCGGAGCTCGCCAACGCCGGTGTGAAGGTGGAGTCCTACTACCGCGACGAGATCACCCCCGAGCTGATCCGCCAGGAGCTGCCGGGACACGGGCTGATCCTCTGGGAGGGGCATCCTCGGGATCTCACCCTGGACGACGACGCCCTCCCGGCGCCGGAGACCTCGCTCCCGCCGGCGTCGTACTTCCTGCAGGGCTGCTACACGCTGGATCGCTCGGATCCCTATCTGCTGATCGAGCGGGGCGCCAACGCGGTGATCGGCACCTATATGGCGGTCTACTCCGCCAGCGGCTCGGGCTTCGCCAGGGCCTATCTGAGCGGGCAGCTCCACCGCCAGGAGACCGCGGGCGAGGCGATGAGCAGCGCCCGGAACTTCCTCCTGGCCACCGTCGAACTAAAGAAGCGACGCGGGCATAAGGATTGGCGCAAGACCCTGCGGGCCGCCCTCTCCTTCGACCTCTGGGGCGATCCGACCGCCGCGATCCCCGTAAAGACCGGCGCGACGAAGAAGGCTCCGGTCCAGGCCAAGGTCGCAGGCAACCAGATCACGGTGAGGATCCCTGCCGCCCGTCTGCCCCGCACCACGGCCGGCGCCTACGTTGCGGAGATCCGCCCGGGCGCCCAACTCTCCGCGCTCTACGATCACGACGATGAGCGCAAGGAGCGGCGGCTGGTGGAGCTGTTCTTCGTCGAGGTCGATCTCCCGGCCTCCCTCGGCGACAACCCGCAGCTCACGGGACCTTCGGATCCCTCCACCTACGCGTGGGTGTGGTCGCCCCGCTCCCGCAAGCTCTCGCTGCTGGTCCACCAGGACGCGATCCCCAAGAGCGTGGGCAAGGGCGCAGCGACCTTGCGGTTCACAGCGAGCCGCGGCGAGGCCGACTGAAGGCAGCTCCATGAAGCGATCGCCTTCGCGGGAGGGGGCCGTGCGGCTCGCATAGGGCGCGAAGCTCTCCGAGAGCGCGTTCGCCTTGGAGAGGAGTCGTCGGCGATGAAGAGGCGGCCGCCGCCGATGACGATCCCTTCCCGCCGGTGAAGCGCGCGACCGGGCTATGCGGAGGCAGCCGCCGCCGGCGCCGCCAAAGGAGCCGAGGTCTGCTCGTCGTCCTCGGTGACACCGTCCAGCAGCGCGCGGAGTGGACCTGCGCCGCCGACCCGCGCCTTGCGGTAGATCTGCTTGCGGCGACCGCGGATCGTCTCGGGGGAGACGCCCAGCCTGGCCGCCGCCTCCTTGCAGGAGAGCCCCAACATCAGGTGCTGGAGCTCCGCCCGCTCCGCAGGCGAGAGCCGCCAGCGGCGCCCCAGCTCGTCGAGCCTGGCGCTGCGCGCGACGTCCGCCGGGCGGGTGGCCTGCAGGAGTTGCAGCTCCCCCGGGAGCGAGGTCACGTCCAGATCCGCTCCGGGGCCGGTGGTCTTCGCCGACTCCTCGAGCCTGGCGGCGGCGCCGGGTGCGCCGCCGTGGGCGAAGGCGCGGCCCAGACGGGCGCCCCCCTCCAGCCCCAAAGCCCGCCAGAGCGGCCCGGCAGCCCACATCAACTTGCCGGCGTGGAGGAGCCCCAGCGGCACGCCGGTACGGCCGGCCACCGCCTCGAGAGCCGCGACGATCACCGGATCCCTCGGCTCGGGTCGCGCCGCCGCCGCGGTCATCGCCCGTCGCTCCGCGTCGCCGAACTCGGCCTCGCGCCGCGCCGCCACCACCAGGGTCCGAGGACGCCCGCCTTCGGCCCGTACGATCACGAGGACGCTGCGGGCCTGACCCAGGATCGCGGCGTCACCCCTGCCACCCGTGAGCTCGTTGAGAGAGCCCGCCCAACCCTCGCCCCGCGACTTGGGCGCCGCGCTGACCACCGCCGACGCCACCCGAATCGCGGTGCGCCACGCGGCCTCGTCGGCGAGCCCCCTGCCGAAGACCGAGGCCGGTCCGATGAAGGGGGCGTCGAGATCCGCGGCGACCACGATGTCACAGGCCGCCGCCGACGCCACCCGCTCGGCCACCGCCCGCGGAGAGGAAGGTCCCGACTCCAGCGCGGTCGAGAGCGCCACGTTCTGCTGCGTCTCCGAGCCAACCGCGCTCGACGGCTCGCGTTCGCTCGGACGGAGAATCTCCTCCATGAACTGCCCTCCGGGCATGAATACACCCCGTAGGCTCCTGCAGGTCAGCACCTCGGAAGGAGGCCGGCTTCCATCCCATGCAGGAGACAGAACCCTAGATGCTTCGTCAACGGGGTGGGGGCAAGGGCGCCCTGGAGTCAAGCGCCCCTTCGTTCGGGGCGCTTCGTCCAGCTCTCGACACCCTCCGAATCACACGCGAATTCCAATGGCTTGGACGGTCCGCCGCGCGACACCGAAGATCGCCCTCCCGGCCCTGATCCGGCTCACCGAGCCACGAATGAATCGCCCCCGCAGGCGCGGGAGCGATTCATTCAGCTCGCGCTTCGCGCGAAAAAGGCTCTCTTCTTTCGTCTGTTCGCCTTCGGCTCACCGAGCCACGAACGAATCGCCCCCGCAGGCGCGGGAGCGATTCATTCAGCTCGCGCTTCGCGCGAAAAAGGCTCTCTTCTTTCGTCTGTTCGCCTTCGGCTCACCGAGCCACGAACGAATCGCCCCCGCAGGCGCGGGAGCGATTCATTCAGCTCGCGCTTCGCGCGAAAAAGGCTCTCTGCTTTCGTTTGTTCGCCTTCGGCTCACCAGTGGGACGGCGAGTCGCTGGCGGGGAATGACGCACGGCTCGCCGCCTCGACCTCATCCGCCGCCTTGGCGCTACGATAGAGGTCGCGAGCCCTGCCCTCTGCGGGCAGGCCGGCGAAGAGCTCGATCACCTTGGCGATGAAGGCCGGCAGATCGGCGGGCTTGCGGCTCGTCACCAGGCAGCCGTCCACCTTCACCTCCTTGTCGACCCATCGTCCACCGCCGTTCCGGATGTCGGTGCGCAGGCTCGGCCACGACGTCAGGGTGCGTCCCGCCACCTCGTTCGCTTCCAGGAGGATCCATGGAGCGTGACAGATCGCCGCGACGGGCTTCCCCTGGGCGAAGAAGTCCTGCACCAACTCCACCGCCCCCCGCTCGGTGCGGAGCCGATCCGCGTTCAGCGCGCCGCCTGGCAGAAAGAGCGCGTCGTACGCGTCGGCGGAGACCTCTGCGATCGTCTTATCGACCCCGAAGGTCCGGCTCTTATCGAAGTGACGAAAGGCCTGGATCGGCCTCGAGTCGATCGAGATCAGATCCACCCTCGCGCCGAAGCCCTCCAGCGCCTCTACCGGCTCCTCCATCTCGATTTGCTCGACACCGTCGGTCGCCATACACGCGATCCGGATCCCTTCCAGCTCCCTCGCCATGCCACACGCTCCTTCTCTCGAGCCCCTGACGAAATCGCTCCCGAGCCGAGCGGGACGATTCCATCAGCTCGCACGCATACGAGCGGGCGCCCTCTCATTTGCCTGTCTCCGGCTCGCCACTCGTTCACCCAGCGATCATGATGCGGGTCGCGCGAGCCCCCTGCCCGAAGGCGGGGAGACCCGCGCGGCCTGTTCTTTCAGGAGGGGCGAAGCCTTCTACTTCTTCTCCTCGGCTTCCCTCTTGCCGGCGTTGATCAGCTCCCGGACCTTCTGTCCGCCCTTGCGGCCGATCTCGGAGAAGAACTCGGGGCCTCGCTGTTGCAGCACGGTCTTGCCGCCTTTGCGGCCGGCCTCCTGCACCGTCATGCCACCGCGCGAGGTGGTGGAGGGCTCGTTGGGGTTCTTGGGCTCAGCCATTGGGGGCCTCCTGGGGTTGCTCGACCCGCGAGAGGCGGGTGAGTCAGGTGTTGGACACACCCCGAAGCTGTCCACCGTCTGGCGCATGTGCACCCCTCGATCGGGAAGCGAGCCGCGCCGCCCCCAGCGGGTCGGGCCAATCCGGGCTTTACCCAGACGGTCGCCACCTGCAGGATGGCCCCTCTCTTCGCCCTTTCAGGGATCTCTTTGTGAAGCTCTTCGCAATCGGCGACACCCACCTCCCCTCCGCGCGGGAGAAGGGGATGGATCGCTTCGGCTGGACCGATCACCCCCGCCCCCTCGCCGCAGCCTGGGACGCCTCCGTCGGGGCGGACGACGCGGTCCTGATCGTCGGCGATATCTCCTGGGCCACCCGCCCCACCGAGGTCCAGGACGATCTGGCCTGGCTCGACCAGCGCCCCGGCCGCAAGATCCTCCTCAAGGGCAACCACGACTTCTGGTGGCCCGACAGCCGCAAGAAGCTGGGGGAGCTGCTGGCCCCCTTCCCTTCCATCGTCGACTTCCTCCACAACGGCAGCGCGGTCCGGCTGGGCCCCTACGTCATCGCCGGCGTCCGCGGCTGGTCCGTCCCCGAGACGCCCCCCGTCCCCGGCGAAGGGGGCGAGCTCGGCATGGAGTCCTACCAACCCCACCTGGTGGAGCGCGATCTGGGCAGGCTCCAGGCCAGCGTGGAGGCGGCGGAGCTCCTCGCAAGCGCTTCGGACACCATTCGTGTCGCCTGCATGCACTTCCCGCCGATCTACGCCGGCCCACGGCCCACCCGCTTCGCCCCGATCATCGAGGCCTATCGCCCGGCGGTCTGCGTCTACGGCCACCTCCACGGCCCCGGCATCGCCGCGGGCTTCGTCGGCGCCCACGGCGGCGTCCGCTACGTCCTCGCCTCCTGCGACGCCGCAGCCTTCGCCCCCATGCTGCTACTTGGTGATTGAGGCAAGCACACAGAGCCAATGGGGCGATGGTCCCCCCATGCGTGAGCGATGCACGCATACGATCGGCTCGACCGCTCTCCCTGGGGTTCGCTCGCCTCTCCCTCGTACAGAACTCGTGAACCTCCTCCCAGACCTTCAGCCACTCGATACTCGCGGGTCTCAACTGCGGCCGAAGACGCGCAGGGCCTCCGCTGGCCGGTTGGTGATCACGCCGTCGACGCCCCAGGCCCGGAGTCTGCGCAGCTCCGCGGGATCGTCCACCGTCCATGTGTTCACGAGCATCCCCCGGCGATGCCAGCGAAGGAGTCTGGTGGGAGTCACCGCCTTTGACTCAGGGTGAAGGGCGACGGTGGCGCAGAGCCTGCCGAAGAGATCGCTCCCGAAGTCTCCCAGCGGGCCGTCGGCCTCCCAGAGCCAGGCGGTGGGGAGCAGGGGTGCCGCCTTGCGCACGGTGAGGAGCGCGAGAGGATGAAAGGAGCTGACGATCACCCGATCGAGGAGGGGGAGGTCGGCGATCGCCCGGACGGCGGCGAGGGCCAGGGGCTCGGCGTCCTCGTGGCGATCGACCTTGAGCTCGAGGTTCCAGATCATCTGGGGACCCGCGACGGCCACCGCCTCGTCGAGGGTGGGGATCGACGCCGCCACATCGGGAAAGCGGGAGGCCAGGATCGGCAGCTCTCGCAGCTCGTCGAGTGAGAGGTCGCGGACCGCTTCCGGGATCCCGGCCAGCCGACCCAACGTCTCGTCGTGGCAGACGACGATCTGGCCCCCTGCGGCGAAGCGTAGATCGCATTCGATGCCGTCGGCCCCCTGCTGCCTGGCCAGCTCGAAGGCGGGGAGCGTATTCTCCGGCGCGTCGGCGCTGGCCCCGCGATGGGCGTAGACCATCGGCCGCCCCGCGCGGACGAAGGGAGAGAGTTTGTGAAGAGATTCACAAACTCTGCGAGCCGGAGGCGAGCGGGCGATGGAAGGAGCCGTAGCGCGCAGCGCGCGTGAAGAAACCGCCCCCGCCTTGCACGAGGGCGGTTTTTTCGCAGGCTCACTCTGCGAGCCGGAGGCGAGCGATCGATAGAAGGAGCCGTAGCGCGCAGCGCGCGTGAAAAAACCGCCCCACGCCTTGCACGAGGGCGGTTTTTTCACAGGCTCACTCTGCGAGCCGGAGGCGAGCGATCGATAGAAGGAGCCGTAGCGCGCAGCGCGCGTGAAAAAACCGCCCCACGCCTTGCACGAGGGCGGTTTTTTCACAGGCTCTGAGATGTGGTAGCTTCCGCCTCGAGGTGCTCTTGTCATGGTGTTGCCGGACCTTCCCCAGCTCGCGATCATCGCCTTCGTGGTCTTCCTGATCTTCGGCGCCGTGAAGGTCCCGGCCCTGGGCCAGGCCATCGGCGTCCGACTCGCCCGGCGCGCCAACCGCCGCCCGGCCGAGGGCCAGCCCAGCCTCGCGCGCCCCAGGCGCCCCTCCCCGTAGAAATCACTTCCTCCGCTGGAAAGCGAGCCGAGCCGTCGACCCAAATTCAACGTGGCGGCGACTCCTTCGGATGCAGTGCGCCCGGCAACAACGGCTCATCGGCTCCGCCCGATCAGGTCTCGAGATCGCCGCGCGGATCCGCTCGCTCTATCGCGCTGGCGCCGAAGGCTCCGCCCCACCGAGCTCCTCTGCCACCACCCCCGCTGGCGCCTCCTCCGTCGGCGGCGCCTCCACCGTGGCGACCACCCGCACCTGGAGCGGCCCCCTCGGCACCCGCGCGGAGGGAAAGACCAGGAGGAAGGGGACCTCCCCATCTGACGGGACGGCCTTCGCCACCTCGCTGGCGAGGCGACGACTCAGCGACTCCCACGATCCGTCGTCGCGGACCGCCGCGAGCTCTTGGGGCGAAGGCATCACCCCGGCCCAGCTCGCGCTCCTGGCGATGGTGGAGCCGTGCACCTCATGCAGCTCGCCAGCCACGAAGACCGAGCTGCCCTCAGGGCTCGGTCTCCTGCCGTGGACCGAGCCGCGGAGGTAGAGGAGTTCGCGGCCCTCGGGGCTCCGGAAGATCCCTGCCGTCAGATCTCGCGCGTGGAGCTCTACGGGCGATCGCCCTTCGGATCCCTCGAAGTAGCGCGCGAGGTGCAGGGGATCGCGGCCCATCCCCGCCAGCGCTCCGACGATCAGGGCGCCCATCACCAAGGAGGTCCAGAGCGCCCGGGAGATGGGCCCCTCCCTCGAGGCCCGCCGGCTCTGCCGGATCCTCCGCGAGCCCGCGCCGCCCTGGGGCGGGCTGGCTGGATGTGGCTCCGGCATATCCTGCGCCGCCTCGACGGGAGGCTCCGGCGGCGCATCTCCCTCCCCGGATGCGGCGGGGATCGCGGCCGCCGCAGCGCGGGAGGCCTCCTCTGCGTTAGACCATTCGGCAGCCTCGTCGAAGAGCGCGTCGAATGGATCGTCCGCTGGCAGCGCGGGAGCGGGAGCCTCCTCGGGGGATCTCGCGCTCTCTTCGTCCAGCGCATCCCACGGCCGCTGCGGGGACTCTTCACCAACGTCGAGAAGCGCGTCGTTCCAGTCGACGCCCGACGAGGCCGGCTGCTCGATCGCGTCCCAAGGGGAGTCGGGGGGCGCATCTCCCGGACCTGGCCCATCGGCGAGATCGATCTCGCCGAAGCCTGCGCCCGTCATGGTCGCTGCCGCCGGCTCCGGCGGCAGAGGTGGAGGGAGCGGCGGAGGCAGCCGCGGCTCTGCAGAGGTTTCCTGAGGGGGGATGAGGAGGATGGTGCCGCAGCGCGTGCAGCGGGCGCGGGCGCCGGACGCCGGGACCCGCTCGGCGGAGATGCGGAAGCGACCCTTGCAGCCGCTGCAGGAAACGAGCACGGAGCCTCTCCCCCGTTGGATGGCGATGCGTCATCGTTTCATCATCGCGAACCCAACGCCAAAAAAGAGCGCCTACCCTGGAAGGAAGCCCGGCGAGGCCGCGATTGACAAGGGGTTTTTGCCCCGCGATCATCGGGGACGAAGCGGCGTGCCAGCTCGCGCCGTCCGAGGAGAGTCTTGGGAGAGCATCAGTTTCGCAGCGACGACGGCGCACCCGAGGGACTTTCACCCAAGGTCATCAAGCGCTATACCAACCGGAAGCTCTACGACACGGTGGAGAGCCGCTACGTCACCCTCGACGAGATCGCCGACATGGTGAAGGCGGGGGCCGACGTCCAGATCATCGACAACAAGACCAAGGATGATCTCACGTCGATCACCCTGGCCCAGATCGTCTTCGAGGAGGAGAAGAAGGGCTCCCGCATGCCCCTCTCCATCCTCCGGGACATGATCCGCGACGGAGGCGGCAAGCTCTCCTCCCTCGCCGGCGAGGTGAACCACCGGGTCTCGGCCATCCGCGCCGAGGCGGAGCACGCCGTGGCGCGGGTCCTCCGGCGGGAGGGAGAGGGTCCGGGGCCCACCGATTGGACCGCGGCCCATCGGGAGCAGGCGCAGGAGTTCATCCGCAGCTCCCGCAACGCCTTCGAGGATTGGCAGAAGAGCCTGGACGAGCGCCTGCATCGGGCAGTGGAGACCGTGGTCGGCCTGCCTACCCTGCACCGCGAGGTGCAGGCCCTACGGGACAAGCTGGCGGAGCTCGAGCGAAAACTGGACGAACCACGGGAGTAGCGGAGCATCGAAAGGAGGAGCACTCCGAAGATTCGGGGGGCAGGGAAGCAAGCAGCACCATCCCAGGTTGTACGAGAGGGCGGGCATGAAGCCCGCCCAGCAAGGAGGACGCGATGCAGTTCGTGGTGCATGGACACCATCTCGATCTCACGGATTCCCTCAAGGAGCGCTGCAGGCTGCACATCTTCGAGCGAGCCGAAAAGCTCGTCGATGACAGCGCGGCGCGGATGGAGATCGTACTCTCCGACCAGAATCGCCATGGAAAGCCCGACAAGACCTGCGCTATCGATCTGCGTGTTCCCGGGGCCGCCCCGATCCACGTCAGCGAAGTGCGCCCCAATATGTACGAGGCCATCGACCTCGCCGCCGATCGCCTGATCGAGGCGCTGCGTCGAACGGTGGAAAAGCGCGAGCGCTTCAACCGCCGGGAGAGCATCAAGACCCTGCCCCCTACGCCGCCCGAGCCGATCGACGAGGCCTCCGTCACCGACTGACGCCACGCGCGGGAGAGATCGCCTCCGCAGGGGGCGGCTCCATCTCTTCGACAAAACGCTCGCATCACGCCGCGCCCCGCCCTGCCGTCGTTGGCCATGCGGGGCGCGCTCGTTCCGGCCCTCGAAGGACGAGCGCCTCCTCCCTGCATCTGGTCCAAGGACGCCCCATTTTTTCAGCAGGACTCTCTCCCGCGAGGAGGCGGCTTGCATGGATGTCGAGGTCAAGGCCCTGGGCGGCTTGGAATTCACCGACAATCTCGCTGATTTCTGTCGCACCCGAATCGTCGAGCCCCTGCGGCGTATCTACGACCGCCAGGGACCCATCCTGGAGATCGAGGTCTCCGATCTCTTCGGCCCCAAGGGTGGGATCGACAAGCGCTGTCGCATCAGCTTCAACATCCCCAACTCCCGGTCGATCACCGTGGTGGAGGTGGACAACGACATCTACAAGGCCGTGGACGGCGCGGCCCGGAGGTTTCTCCGCCTCGTCGGCAGGTACAAGGGCCGCCGGCTGGTGCGCAGCCGCTATCCCAAGAAGTACTTCGCAGCGGCCCTCGAACATCGGATGCAGCCGGGCGAGGACTTCAGCCCTGCGGACATCACCCAGGAAGAGGACTCCCTCGCCGCCGCCGAGGAGAGGCGCCGCCGGGAGCGGGCGGAGATCGGCGCACCTCACGAATTGAACAACGGAAGATCACTGACATAGCGGGAGCGACAAGCCCCGTTCATGAGCCGGTGCGCAGGCTCCGGCTGGCGCCCTTGATCAGGATCTCCAGGGCGATGGCCCGGAGGAGCTGGGCCCCACGGGACGACGGGGCGTGCTCCCAGATGGTCCTGCCATGGCTCTGGGCCTCGTCGATCTGTACGTTCCAACCGAGGATCGTCTTGCAGAGAGTGTCCGGGAAGTTCTCCTCGAGCTTGGCGAGGATCGCGTCGGCCAGCGCGGTCTTCCGGTAGAGCACCGGGACCACCAGGCTGATTCGCAACGCGGAGTGGCCGAGCTCCTTCCGCACCTGCTCCACCGTGGCCTGCACCTCGGCGCAGCCGTCCAACGCGAAGTAGGTCATCGCCACCGGGACCACCACCTCCTCCACGGCGAGGAGGATGTTCTGGGTGACCAGCCCCATGGACGGCGGCGCGTCGAAGATCAGGTAGTCGTAGCCCGCGAGATCGGAGAGCTTCTCCAGCAGCAGCCTCTCTCGATTCACCCGATTCGCCACCTCCATCGGGAAGCGGGCCATGTCCTTGTTGGAGGGGAGGAGATCCAGCCCGGAGATCGGCGTGGACTGTAGCACCTCGTTCACCTGAACCCGCGGATCGCAGAGCAGGTCCGCGACGGTGCGGTCGAGGTGCCGGACGTCTACCCCCAGGCTCTTTCCCGCGTGGCCCTGGGTGTCCAGATCGCAGAGCAGCACCCTCGCCCCGCGCTCGGACGCGAGCCACGCGGCCACGTTCACCGCCAGGGTGGTCTTGCAGGTCCCACCTTTCTCATTGATGAAGGCGATCCGCCGCACGGGTTCTCCCCTCTTCGCTCGCTCTCGCGACGCCGACCCGGGCGCCTCGCCGAGCCGCGAGACGGCTTCGTTCTCGTCGGTCCTCGAGCATTCACGTTCTCTTCACGAAATCAGGCCGACGCTTTTCCCCCGGCGGCCTTCTTCCCCGCGGCCGGCTTCTTCTCCGCAGCCGCAGACGCCTTCTTGACCGCAGGAGCCGTCGCCTTCTTGCCGGCCGCCGCCTTCTTGGTCGCCGGGGCGCTCGTGGCTCCGGCGCTCTTCTCGAGGCGGGCCATCTTGCCGTCCAACTCCGAGAGCAGCCGATCCAGGCGATCGAGGCGCTTGCCCAGATCGGCGAGATCCGCCGTCGACGGCAGATTCATGGTGTTGAGGGCGCTGCGCAGGCTCTTGTCCAGCGATCCCCTCGCCGCCAAGGTGGTGGAGACGACCCCCTGAATCGCCGACACGAAGCGCTCGTTGGAGAGGAGCTGATTCACCATCTTGTCGACCTGCGCCTCGCCGGCCTCCATCACCCGCTTCACCAATGTCTTCGATCGATTCGCCACGTATGCACGCCCCTTCCAATCCGATGCCGAGGCCCCGACTGCGGCGCCACGGGCGGCCAAGATCTCCCCCAAGATGGCCCCTGTCAACCACGTCCACCAGCCTGCCGGCTCCCGTTTGACCGACGCCGCGTTGGCGACTACGTTCCCGCGCCTATGTCGCTCCTCGATCGTCGCCTCCTCATCACCGCGGGAAAGGGCGGCGTGGGCAGATCCACCGTCTCCGCCGCGCTCGCCCTGGCGGCCGCCGCCAGCGGGAGGAGCGTGCTGCTCTGTGAGGTGAACACCCAGGAGCGCCTCTCCGGCCTCCTCGGCACGCGGCCGGTAGGCGCGGCCATCGGCAGGCTGGCGCCGGGCATCGACGGGGTGGTGGTCCGCCCCGAGGAGGCCATGCGCGAGTACGGCGTCATGAAGCTCCGCTACCAGGCGCTCTACCGGGCGGTCTTCGAGAACCGCATGGTCTCCCGCTTCCTCCACTTCATCCCCTCCCTGCCGGAGCTGGTGATGCTGGGGAAGATCCTCTTCCACGTGAAGGAACGGCGCTGGGATCTCGTGATCGTCGACGCGCCGGCCACCGGCCACGGGATCACCTTCCTCGGCGTCCCCCAGGCGATCCTCGACACCGTCCCGCCAGGGGCGATGCGCAGCGAGGCCGAGTGGATGCGAGACATCCTCCTGGATCCCCGCCAGACGGCAGTAAACCTGGTGTCGCTGCCGGAGGAGCTACCGGTGAACGAGACCCTGGAGCTCGCCGCCGCCACCCGGGACGTGCTCCACATGAGCCTGGGCCGCGTCTTCCTCAACCGCTTCGTCGAGCCTCGCTTCTCCGAGGAGGAGCGAATGCCGGCTCTCGGAGCCCATGAGGCACCTCTCCTCGAGGCCGCCTTTCGCGCCGCCCGGGCCCACGGGATCCGCTCCGACATGTCCGCCCGCTACCGGGAGCGCCTCGAGGAGGCACTCCGATTTCCGCTCACCACCCTCCCCCTCCTCCATCCCAGCCGGGACTTCGGCCGCTCCTCCATCGACGAGCTCGCTGAGCTGCTGGAGAGGGAGGACCTGTGAGCGGGCCGCGTTCCCCTCTGCAGCCAAAGTCGTGGATCGCCCCTCGCGCCGGGGAGGCGTGTTGAAGACCTCCGCCTCCAAGCCCCGGGCGATCCACCTCGATCCCCTGGCCGCGCTGCGGGAGCGCCGGGTGATCGTCTGCGTCGGCGCAGGCGGCGTCGGCAAGACCACTGTGGCCGCCTCCCTCGCCCTGCGCGCCGCCGTCGACGGGCGACGGGTGATCGTCCTCACCATCGATCCCGCCAAGCGCCTCGCCAACGCCCTGGGCCTGGAGGAGCTGGGCAACGTGGAGACCCGGGTGGATCCCTCCCGGCTCCGGGAGGCGGGCCTCGACCCCAAGGGCGAGCTCCACGCGATGATGCTCGACCTCCAGCGCTCCTGGGACGACTTCATCATGCGACACGTCGCCCCCGGACAGCGTGACGCGCTCCGTGCCAACCGCTTTTACCAGACCCTCTCCACCGCCCTCGCCGGATCCCAGGAGTACATCGCCACCGAGAAGCTCTACGAGATCTATACCCGGGGCGATTACGACCTCCTCGTCCTCGACACGCCCCCCACCTCCCACGCCCTGGACTTCCTCGACGCGCCGAAGCGCATCCTCGACTTCCTGGGCAACGACTCGATGCGCGCCGTCGCCGGCCCCGCCCTGGCCGCCGGACGCTTCGGCCTCAAGCTCATGGGCCTCGGCGGCAGCTACGTGGGCCGGGCGCTGTCGCGCCTCACCGGCACCGAGACCCTGGAGGAGCTCTCCCGCTTCATGCTCGAGATCCAGGGGACGTACGAGGTCTTCAAGGATCGCGCCACCAAGGTGAAGGCCCTCTTCGCCTCCGACGAGGCGGCCTTCGTCCTCGTCACCAACGCCCACCGCTCCACCATCGACGAGGCGGTCTACTTCCACGATCGCCTCGTAGACGAGCGGATGCCCGTGGCGGCCGTGGTCGCCAATCGGATCCACCGCGACTACCTGGGCGAGCTCCCCACCCCCTCGGAAGACGAGCTCCACCAAGCCCTCCAGGACGCGAATCATCCGGATGGAGGCGAGCCGCCGCTCGCCGTGCGCCTGGCTCAAACCCTCGCCGAGGCGCGATCCATGGCCCGCCTCGACCGCCGCCACCTGGAGCGCCTGGAGGACGCCACCCGCCCCACGGCCCAGCTCCGGATCCCCCGCTTCGACGCCGACGTCTACGACATCCCCGGCCTCTGGGCCATCGACCAGCACCTCTTCCCCCGCGACTGATCGTGGGTTGAACTTGCCCCTCGGAGGCGCCGAGGCCAAGATCCTCGCCCGATGAATCCGACCGCCGTGGCCCGCCTCGCCCTCCCCTCCCTCGCCCTCCTCGTCGCCACCAGCTGCGCCCTGGGCTCCGCCTCGCGCCGCGCCCCCGATCCCATCGCCGCCATCGAATCCGAGGTCGCGGGCTTCAACGAGGAGGAGCTCTTCGCCTGTGGCACGGCGGCCTACCAGGCCGGCGACTTCACCCGCGCCGCCGTCTGCTTCTCCCTCCTGGCCGATCGCGGCCCTGACGGCCCCCACTTCTACGACGCCCAATACAACGCCGGCGTCGCCTACGAGAGCCTGGGCGCCTGGCAGCTCGCCCTCGATCGCTACCAGCCCCTCCTCCAGGTTCCGACCCCTCCCAAGGGCCTGGACGTCCTCTGGAGGGTGACCACCTCCCTCTATCAGCTCGGCCGCTACGACGAGGCCATCGCCGTCCTCGAGCCGGTCGCCAACGACGAGGCCATGCGTTCCATCGACCGGATCCACGCCCAAACTCACGCTGGCGTCTGCAAGGTCGAGCTGGGTGAGCTCACCGCCGCCGAGTCCGACTTTCGAAAGGCCCTCGCCCTCTACCGGCGCAGCCAGGACAAAGATCGGATCGAGACCTACTTCCCCAGCCAGGCCCAGTTCTTCCTCGGCGAGATCTACCGGCTCTACTTCAGCGAGGCCGCGCTGGACATGACCGACGACGCCGAAAAGGTGGGTGAACAGCTAGAATACAAGGCCCAGCTCCTCCTCTCCGCCCAAGGCCATTATCTGCGCACCCTGCGCCTGGGAAACCCCCATTGGTCCACCGCCGCCGGCCAGCGGGTCGGCGCCCTCTACGAGGATCTCTACGACGAGATGATGGAGGCCCCCGTCCCCTCCAGCCTCGACGCCGATCAGGCCGATCTCTACCGAGCCATGCTCCGCCGCAAGGTCCGCGTCCTCGTCCAGAAGGCGATCTCGGTCTATGAGCGCACCCTCTCCGCCGCGGAGCGCACCGGCGTCTCCTCCGCCTTCATCGACCAGACCCGCGAGAGCCTCGAGCGCATGAAGCAGGTGCTCCTCGACGACGCCGCCCGCGACGAAGCCGACGGCATCGAGGACACACCCTCCTCCGGTCGCTCCCCCGACGACACCGAGGCCTGATCGACGATTCGCCAACCACGTTGACCCCGGGCGACAGCTCCACCTACAACGACACGATGAGCTACCTCGCGCTGGACCTCGGCGACAAGACCATCGGCGTCGCCGCCTCCGACGACCTCGGCCTCACCGCCCAACCCGTCGTCACCATCATCCGCCGCAGCCTCGAGGTCGATCTCGCCGCGCTCCACAAGATCCTCGAGGAGCGCGATCCCAAGCGGATGATCATCGGCCTCCCCCTCAATATGGACGACAGCGAAGGCCCCCGCGCCGCCAAGACACGGCGCTTCGCCGCCACCGCCCGAGAGCGCTTCGGCCTCCCGATCATCCTCTGGGACGAGCGCCTCTCCACCTTCGAGGCCGATCAACGCCTCGCCGAAGCCGGCGTCCCCCCCCACAAGCGCAAGGCCGTCATCGACATGGTCGCCGCCCAGGTGATCCTGGAGTCCTACCTCGAAGCCGGCGCCCCCGCCCGCGGCATCGAATAGCTTCCCGCCTCTCGTGATGTCGCCCGCGCTCTCGCCTCAGCCGACTCGGCTGCTGCGCTCGATCGCCGCTCGCGGCGGGTGGCACAGCCGCTCGGCGCTGACCATCAGCTGGCCGAAGTGAGGCGTCATGAGATCGGCCAGGAGGTGGCCGCATCCATCGAGCGACGGGCCCTTGGCGTCGACGAGATCGCGGCGGCGCCGGGGGGTGCCGGCCAGATGAAGGGGCCCAGCAGAAGTGGGCGACACCCGACGCGCCGGGAGCGCGCAGGTGTCGCCGGCAGCTCGACCTAATCCGGGCGCTTCTGGACGAACATCTCGACGGTGAAGGCGCGCTCGGTCGAGTCGACCTCGGTGACGTGGAGCTTGGCGAAGCTGTCTCCCTCGGCCGAGCGCACGGCCCACCAGGCGTCCGGGTTCGCGAAGAACCGGGGCCCCGTACCGCCGATCTCGTAGCCGAACCAGCTGTTCGGTCCGCCATCGTTGGTGATGTAGGGGTTCGCCACATCGCTCGTGAAGGCCAGGCCATCCGCGCTCGTGACGGCGAGGAAGGCGTCGATCGACGCCTGCTCGGTCATCGCGGCGAACTGCGCCTTGATGGGGTTGCCATCGGAGTCGTAGAGCGCGTCCTGTGCGTCGGCGATGGCCGCCTTCACGCTGCCGGGACCCGACGCCCCTCCGTTGAGGATCACGTCGTACCGCTTGAAGGCGATGTCCCAAATGGTGTTGGAGTTGCGGGCGGTCGCGTCGTCGATCTCCACGACCACGCCGGCGTCCAGATCGAGATAGGCGAAGCGGTTCTTGGGATCATCGATCGGAGCGCCGAAGCCGCCGGCCGTGGCGTCGAGCTCCACCTCCTCGTACGTGGTGCCCGAGAGGAGGCCCCAGCGGACCCGGACCATGCCGCTCGCGCCACCGGCGCCGTAGTAGGAGATCACCTGGACCCTATATAGATCGGTGTCGGTGTCTACGACGTAGACCCGGGAGTTGGCCGAGATGTCGTGGGTGCCCATGACGTTGTACTCGTACCAGGGGTACTCAATGAAGACGCCCCCTAGGAAGTCACGGAACCAGCCGGGGATCGACCTCGAGGACCCCGTCCCCACGGCGTCGTCCGGCGTCATGGGGCCGAAGGCCGCGCCGTCGCCTGCGCCGTAGATGCCGCCGTTGGTCCAGAGGTTGTAGGAGCGGTTCGCGACCTCGAACATCAGATCCCAAGTGGCCTTTGCGCCGTCGCAGTCGACCTCCTCCTCGGCGTCGAAGTCGTAGCAGACTCGGCCCTCGGCCGATCCCACCGTGGCGGTGTAAACGAGCGGGTCGCTGGAGAAGAGCGGATCCTGCGGGATCCCCCCGTCACCACCGCTGCCACCCGAGCCACCGCCGCCACCCGAGCCACCGTGGCCACCTGAGCCACCGCTGCCTCCCGAGCCACCTTGGCCGATGGTGCCGCCGCTGCCGCCGGCCCCATCATCCTTGGTGTCGTCGCCACAGGCGTAGAGTGCAAAGAGCGCCACGATCGACGCGAGGAGGATCCCCATGGGGAGAGAGCTCCATCCGGTGGCCGGAGCGGCCTCCGTAGAGCGGGGTTGAGCAGGGTGGAAGGGGCTCAGGCGCAAAGACATCGTCGTTCTCCAAACTTGCGCCCTGGTAGGTCAGGAGCGCGCGGGTAGGTTCATCTCGGGCCTCCCTCCCTCGTGGGGCTCTGGGCGCTCATGACTTTGAATCTGCCTTTCATTATCACAATGGACAACCCGGTCAAGGCCCAAGCGTGCGATCTTCGTTCCTTCTCCCTCCCACCAGCGGGCTTCGACGTCGTCGGGATCCCGACGGGAGAGCGGTGCGTCTGAGAGGGTCCATCGGATCAATCCCCGCCCCCTAACTCCCTCGGTCGAGCCGATGGGGACTCCGAGACGGCCCGAGTGGACGACCCTCCCCAATCCGCAGAGCCCCCTGGCGTGCGCGCCGTCGCGGTCGGTCGTAAGCTTGGTTGGAGGGTCTCTCGCCGAGCGCCCGGAGAGGAAAGGAAATAGTCCGATCGGGGATGCCGTTCCCCATCCAAGCACCCCACCCCACTTCGGGTAGCACGACCGCCTCGGAGCGTGCAGGAGCAGAGTCAAATGAAGGAAGCCCACGAGATGGATAGCCTGGTCGCGCGGATCGCGGCGATGCAGGATCAGAAGACCTACCGGGAGCAGCATTGGGAGGGATCCTTCGAGGACTACCTCCGGATCGTGCAGCAGAACCCGAAGGTGACGCGCACCGCGTACCAGCGGCTCTTCGACATGATCGTCTCCCACGGGAAGACGGAGTACATCGACAACAAGAAGAAGCTGATTCGCTACCACTTCTTTCACGACGAGAAGTTCGGCGGACACGACGCGATCTTCGGCCTCGACGTACCGCTGATGAAGCTGGTCAACGTCTTCAAGTCGGCCGCCGAGCGCTACGGCACCGAGAAGCGCGTGATCCTCCTCCACGGTCCGGTGGGCTCGTCGAAGTCTACGATCGCCCGGCTGCTCAAGAAGGGGATGGAGCACTATTCGCGAACCGCGGACGGCGCCATCTACACCTTCACCTGGATGCTGGACAAGCGCCGCGCCGACGGCAGCCTCGAGCGTGAAGTGATGCCCTGCCCCATGCACGAGGAGCCCCTCCACCTCGTGCCCAGCGAGTGGCGCCCCCAGCTCTACGCCGAGCTCTGCCCGCCGACGAACGCCTACCAGATCCCGGACACCGGCGAGCTCTGCCCCGCCTGCCGCTTCGTCTTCAAAGATCTGATGACGGAGTACAAGGGCGATTGGCGAGAGGTGATCAAGCACATCAAGGTGCGACGCCTGGTCCTCTCGGAGAAGGATCGCGTCGGCATCGGCACCTTCCAGCCCAAGGACGAGAAGAACCAGGACTCCACCGAGCTCACCGGCGACATCAACTACCGGAAGATCGCCGAGTACGGCTCCGACTCGGATCCCCGCGCCTTCAACTTCGACGGCGAGTTCAACATCGCCAACCGCGGGATCATCGAGTTCGTCGAGGTGCTCAAGCTCGACGTCGCCTTCCTCTACGATCTCCTCGGCGCGTCGCAGGAGCATAAGATCAAGCCGAAGAAGTTCCCGCAGACGGACATCGACGAGGTGATCATCGCCCACACCAACGAGCCC
Source organism: Vulgatibacter incomptus (assembly GCA_040391605.1). Taxonomy (GTDB): domain Bacteria; phylum Myxococcota; class Myxococcia; order Myxococcales; family Vulgatibacteraceae; genus Vulgatibacter; species Vulgatibacter incomptus_A. The sequence continues at coordinate 16,156 of JBEBXK010000022.1, read as the reverse complement.
GAGTACCGCAAGCTCCAGAACAACGAGTTCATGGAGGCGCTGCGCGACCGGACGGTGAAGATCGACATCCCGTACATCACCAAGCTCTCGGAAGAGATCAAGATCTACGAGAAGGACTACAACCAGAAGAAGATCCGCGGCAAGCACATCGCCCCCCACTCCCTGGAGATGGCGGCGATGTGGGCGGTCCTCACCCGCCTCGAGGAGCCGAAGAAGCACAACCTCACCCAGCTCCAGAAGCTCAAGCTCTACAACGGCAAGTCGCTGCCGAACTACACCGAGGACAACATCAAGGAGCTGCGCAAGGAGGCGCTGCGCGAAGGCATGGACGGGATCTCGCCCCGCTACGTGCAGGATAAGATCTCGAACGCGCTGGTCTCCGACAAGGGCGAGGGCTGCCTCAACCCCTTCATGGTGCTCAACGAGCTGGAGGCGGGCCTCAAGGCGCACTCCCTGATCTCCTCCGAAGAGATCCGCAAGCAGTACCGCGAGCTCCTGACCACGGTGAAGCAGGAATACGAGGACGTCGTCAAGAACGAGGTGCAGCGCGCGATCTCGGCGGACGAGGACTCGATCAAGAAGCTCTGTTCCAACTACATCGACAACATCAAGGCCTACACCCAAAAGGAGAAGGTCAAGAACAAGTACACCTCGCAGTACGAGGAACCCGACGAGAGGCTGATGCGAGCCATCGAGGAGAAGATCGACATCCCCGAGGCACGCAAGGAAGACTTCCGCCGCGAGATCATGAACTACATCGGTGCGCTGGCCATCGAAGGGAAGACCTTCGACTACCGCACCAACGAGCGGCTGCATAAGGCTCTGGAGCTGAAGCTCTTCGAGGATCAGAAGGACACGATCAAGCTCAAGAACCTCGTTTCCTCGGTGGTGGACAAGGACACCCAGGAGAAGATCGACGTGGTCAAGGAGCGGATGATCCGCAACTACGGCTACTGCGAGATCTGCTCCACGGACGTCCTCAACTTCGTCGCCTCGATCTTCGCGCGCGGCGACGCAAAGGACTGAGGAAGCCCTTTGTCTCTCAAGATCAAACAGGATCACGGCCGCTTCAAGGCGATCGTCCGCGGGAAGATCAAGCAGAACCTGCGGAAGTTCATCCAGAAGGGCGAGATGATCGGCAAGCAAGGGAAGGAGCTCATCACCATCCCCCTGCCCACCATCGACATCCCCCACTTCCGCTACGGCGCCAAGCAGCAGGGCGGCGTCGGCCAGGGAGAGGGCGAAGTAGGGCAGAGCCTCGGCCCGGGCGAAGAGCAGCCGGGCGAGGGCGGCGGCAAGGCCGGAGAGGGCGAGGGGCAGCACATCCTCGAGGTGGACGTCTCCTTCGACGAGCTCGCCGAGATCCTGGGGGAGGAGCTGCAGCTCCCCAAGATCGAGCCCAAGGGCACCGATCGGATCATCACGGAGAAGACGAAGTACACCGGCATCAACACGGTGGGCCCCGAGTCGCTGCGCCACTTCAAGCGCACCTACAAGCAGGCCCTGCGCCGCCAGATCGCGTCGGGGACGTACACCCCGGACCGGCCAGTGATCATCCCCTTCCGCGAGGATCGCCGCTATCGCTCCTGGAAGATGACGCCGCTCCCTGAGGCGGCTGCGCTGATCGTCTACATCATGGACGTCTCCGGCTCCATGGGCGACGAACAGAAGGAGATCGTGCGCATCGAGTCCTTCTGGCTCGATACCTGGCTGCGCCACCACTATAAGGGGCTATCGTCTCGATACATCATCCACGACGCGGTGGCCCGGGAGGTGGATCGCGAGACCTTCTTCCACACCAGGGAGTCGGGCGGCACGATGATCTCCTCGGCGTACAAGCTCGCGGCGGAGATGATCGAGCAGGATCACCCCTCACATAGCTGGAACACCTACGTCTTCCATTTCTCGGACGGAGACAACTGGAGCGCGGACGACACCCGCATCTGTCTGGACATCGTAAAGGAGCGCATCCTGCCCCACGTGAACCTCTTCGCCTACGGACAGGTCGAGAGCCCCTACGGCTCAGGCCAGTTCATCCGCGACCTGCGTGAGAGCTACGAGGGCGAGGAGCGGGTGGCCCTCTCGGAGATCGCGGATAAGGAAGCGATCTACGGCTCGATCAAGGACTTCCTCGGGAAGGGACAGTAGCGCATGGCCGCCTTTCGCAACCGCTCCCTCCCGCCGCGCCTCGCCGATCTCGAGCAGGAGATCAAGGGCTACGCGAAGGAGTTCGGCCTCGACTTCTACGAGGTCATCTTCGAGATGCTCACCTACGACGAGGTGAACATGGTGGCCGCCTATGGCGGCTACCCCAACCGCTATCCCCATTGGCGCTTCGGCATGGAGTACGAGCAGCTCTCCAAGGGCTACGAGTACGGCCTCTCGAAGATCTACGAGATGGTGATCAACAACGATCCCACCTACGCCTATCTGCTGGAGTCGAACCCAGAGGTCGATCAGAAGCTCGTGATGGCCCACGTCTACGGCCACGGCGACTTCTTCAAGAACAACTTCGCCTTCCAGCACACAAACCGGAAGATGATGGACGAGATGGCCAACCACGCCACCCGCGTGCGGAGGCTCATCGATCAGCACGGCGTCGAGAAGATCGAGGACTTCATCGATCGCTGCCTCTCCCTCGAGAACCTCATCGACTACCACGCGCCCTACATCAAGCGCGGCCTCTCCGTGGATCTCGAGGCGCCGGACGAGACCCCGGCGCAGGGCCTGCGCAACGAGCGCGAGTACATGGGGCAGTACATCAACCCCCAGACCTACCTGGACGAGCTCGAGCGCAAGGCCACCGAGGAGCGCGAGCGCACCAGGCGCTTCCCCGATCGTCCCCAGCGCGACGTGCTCCTCTTCCTCCTGGACTACGCTCCGCTGGAACCGTGGGAGCAGGATATCCTCTCGATCATCCGGGAGGAGGCCTACTACTTCGCCCCCCAGGGGATGACGAAGATCATGAACGAGGGCTGGGCCAGCTACTGGCACTCCACGATCATGACCACCCGCGCCCTCCGCGACTCCGAGATCATCGACTACGCCGACCACCACGCCGGCACCATGTCGATGCGCCCCGGCTCGCTGAATCCTTATAAGATCGGGATCGAGCTCTTCCGGGACATCGAGGAGCGTTGGAACACCGGCCGCTTCGGCAGGGAGTGGGAGGAGTGCGACTCGCTCCCGGAGCGCCGGAGCTGGGACAAGCAGCTCGGCCTCGGCCGCCAGAAGATCTTCGACGTCCGCAAGCTCTACACCGACGTCACCTTCATCGACGAGTTCCTCACCCCCGAGTTCTGCATCGAGCAGAAGCTCTTCGTCTACGACTACAACGACAAGCGGCAGACCTGGGAGATCGCCACCCGGCAGTTCAAGGCGATCAAGGAGAAGCTCCTCCACCAGCTCACGAACTTCGGCCAGCCGATCATCGAGGTCGTCGACGCGAACTTTGAGAACCGCGCCGAGCTGCTCCTGGTGCACAAGCACGACGGCATCGACCTCAAGGTCGACCACGCGCATCACACCTTGCAGAACCTACAATCACTCTGGCGTCGGCCGGTCAGCCTTTACACCCGCCTGGATGGCAAGAGCGTGATCCTGCGCTTCGACGGCAAGGAGCACTCCGAACACAAAGCGGACCTCTGATCGGGGCTCTCGGGGATCTCCTGCGCACACCACCTGCTTCGTTGGAACGGCGCTCCGATGCTCGCGTAGGCAGAGCGGATGGGCCCTTCTAGCGTTTGTTCCCCTCTGGCTCGCAGGTGTGCTCCGCCTCGGCGCCAAGGGCAGCGGAGGGATCGCCCCCGCTGGGCGATCCCTCTTCACAGCGGCACTACATCTGCCTCATTCGGATATATCGCCTCATGCCGGGGAACGCGACGAGGGTGAGGGCGAGGGTTGCCGCGGCGGCGATCCAGCCGAGGATCCTCGGGGTCTTGCTCCGACGGCGACGGCTGAGCTTCGACATCGGGAATCGCTTGGATATCTTCTTCATGGGATGGCCTCCTCCGCATGGCTGGGCTTTGAGATGAGCGCGTGCTCGGCGAGGAGTTTGTGCACGAGGCGAACCGCAGGCTCGACCGCGGCCTCCACCTTTGGGCTGAGTCCGATCTTCTCGCCCAGCTCCGCAGGCTCACAGCCGACGATCCGCACCGGCGGAAGTCGGCCTCCCATCGAACGCACCGAGGCGAAGACCGAAGGTAGATCCATGCCGTGGGCGCCGCCGACTGGTGCAGCCACCTCCAGGTCCGGTTCGATCACGTAGAGCGTGCCCGGTGCTCCCCCGCGGCCGATCGCGTCGACGAGGACGAGGAGCTCGGGGGGATCGAGGAGATCGAAGGCGAGGTGGACGCCGCGGATGCCGTAGTCGACCACGGAGACGCCGTCGAGGAGCGCCTCGGCCGCCAGACGCCTGGCGACGGCGACGCCGAATCCATCGTCCGCGAGGAAGACGTTTCCGATCCCGGCGACGAGGACGTTCATGGCCTCGACCCGTCACCCAGCGGTTCGACCTCGTCCAGCCCGTAGTAGTGGAACCTGCCGTACCAGCGGTGGAGCGCCGCCGCCGGATCGTCGTCGATGGTGAGCCCCAGCAGCTCACGTCCATCGACGTCGAGCATCACCTTCTCCACCGTGGCGACGCGGCCGGCGAAGAGGAGGTCCTGGGCGTCGGTGCGGCGGACACCTGGACGCAGACGCACCCGATTGCCCGGCCTGAACTGTGCCGGGATCCGGCTGGCGAGATCGAGACCCTCCGGATTGTCCGAGGTGGTCCCGAAGCGGGGCGGCATATCGTCTGCGCCGGCCTCGAGGGGAGCTGCGGCCAGCGGCTGTGCGTCGTGTAGATCGGCAGCACCTGCAGCGTCCGAGATCCACGCCTCTGGCCCTGCCGGCCGAGGAGCGCAGCGTCCTTCGACGGGCTCTGGCTGCCACGGCCCTACCGCCGCCTGCGCGATCGACTCGGACCGCGGCACCATCTCGGCCCGGCGCAGGTCGCGCAGCGCGCCATGGAGCTTGGCGAAGGCTTCAGGGGGGAGCGAGTCGGTGCGCTCGACGATGGCAGCGGCCCGGGAGTCGGTGGCGCGGACCTCGGCCTTCTCGTCGTCGGTGAGGAGCAGGGTGCGCAGGGTGAGGATCTCATCGATCTCGGTGCCGTCGTAGAGGTCGCCCGGGCTCTCCGGCGCGATCTTCGGATGATCGTAGAGGATGATCGGCGACGCCAGGACGAGGTCGTCCCTGCCGGGGTCGTCGGCGAGGATCGGGAAGCCGCGGACGCTCGTGCAGCCTCGCGCAGCCTCTGCGGCCCAGGCCGGTGGATCGAGTTGGGAGACGAAGGCGCCGTCGCTGACTCTCAACAGCAGATGGGTGGAGAGGCAGGCGGAGCGGAGGACGAGATCCCGCGGGGCCGCCGAGTCGGACCACGGGCTGAGGTTCTCCACCCGCGCGGTCAGCTTCAGCAGGCGCCTCCCTTCCGCCGGGGCTTCGAATACACCGTCGGCTCCGCCCGCGTCGATGGGCCGTGGCTCGATCCGGATCCGGATCCTCCCCTCGATGCGCTCCTTGGTCCGGACGATCCGCCCGCGCGCCTCGCCCGAGACCTCCTCGATGGACTCGCCGCCGGAGACTCGAAACGGAAGGGTCCACTCGGAGTCTGTGTGAGCACCGAGGCTCTCACTCGCGCACCGTGCGAAGGCCTCCTTTTGCGTTCGCACACCTCCGGTTCGCAGACTGGGGGGTGTCTTTCCCGAGCTCTCAGCCGAGGCCGAGGGATCGGCGACAGCGAGGCTGCGGATGAAGTCGATCTCCCGCAGCTCCCCCTCGTCCCAGGGCATCAGGCGGTCACCGTCGACCTCCAGGGCATCCACGGCACGGAAGCCGCCCTCCCTTGCCGCGACCTCCAGCCGTCGCGATTGGAGTTGGAGAAAGCGAAGCCTCCCCTCCAGCCGGAGCGCGGGGCCGGCCATGATCAGGCATTGGGTCTCCATCCACCACGGCTCGCAGCCGGCGTCGCCCTCGCTCCACGCACGCGGCGCCAGGACGCCGAAGGCCCAGCGGAAGCGGTTCTTTGTGCTGGAGGCGCGGTAAGGATAGAGGAGGTATCCCTCCATGAGGACGGCGTCTGCGATGGCGCTCGCGCGTTCGAAGCTCACGGTCGGATCTCCCTCTCGCCCAGGATGGGGCGGCTCCGCAGGCGCAGCTTCTCGAAGAAGGCGTCGAGCTTGGCTCGAACGATCTCGCCGCCATCGAAGCCCCTCCAATCCATGCGGACGAGGGCGACCAGGTCGTAGCAGCGGTCGATGGGGACCAGGTAGGCCTCGGACGTGCCACCACCTCGCCTGCCGCGGACGAGGAGGGCCTCGACGTCCGGCTGTACGGCTCGCACCAGGGGGCTGGAGGCGGCGAGCTCCTCCATGGCCTCGAGGCCCAGCTCGGACTCGGTGGCGCCTGCCGGGCCGGGGTAGAAGGCGCCCCAGCGTCCCATGCTGCTGTTGAAGAAGACGAAGGCCAACCGCACCGGGATGGAGAGCGCTTCCCAACGCGCCTCGTCGAGGCCCGCGGGATCGAAGCCGATCCGATCGGGGACCGCCCGATAGCGCATGGCGCCTGCGCCGGGGCGCTCGAAGAGGATCGCGCAGGCGCGGCAGGTGCAGCAGAGGATCCGCCGCTGCAGGTCGACGACGTGGCGATGGCTCTCGCCCAACGGGGCGGCGCAGAGCTCGCAGCATGCCTCCGCCGCGGCGAGCCTGTCGGCGCCGCGCCGGGCCAGCGCGCGCAGGGATCGAAGCTCCATCATCTGCTCCCGCCGTTCGACGCGCTCCAGCCCGAGGAGGTCTCGCGCGATCCCGCGGCGGGCGGGCCGCCCCTCGACGCCTCCCTGCCACCAGCGGAGGTGTCTACACTTTGAGATTCCGATACCGACACAAACGAATGGCCCGCCGCTCGGCCTGCACCCACGGATGGGCCATCGAGGATCGGGAGCTTCATCGGCGGGCTGGGCGCGCCGGTCCCTTCGCCCCAATCGATCCCGGCGATCTCCGGAGCCGCCTCCTCGATGGCCCGGCGCAGGGTCCCTTCGACGGTCGCCCGGGAGGAGGGGCAGCCCTGACAGGCGCCGAGGAGACGGAGCCCCACCACCCCGCCTGCGTTTACGCCGAGGAACTCGACCCCGCCGGCGTGGGTCCCCAGCACGGGGCGCACCCGCTCCAGGGCACGCTCCACCCGGACCTCCACCGGCAAGGGATGGATCCCATGGAGGAGGAGGAGGCTGGAGACCAGCTCATCGGCTCCCAGCGATGCGGCGAGGCGGGCTTCGTCCGCCCCCGTCTCCCTCGCGTATGCCAGCGTGCGCTGGAGGCCGGCGCCGTAAAGGCGGACGAGCCTCTCGACGAGCTCCTCCACCCCCTGCCAGGTGGAGGGTCCGGCCATCCTCTCGATCTGGGCGAGGAGCTCCTCGATCCTCGCGGCGTCATGCTCCAGCGCCGCCTCCCGCCGCGCTGCCTCCGCCGCGATCGCGGGGTCGGCCGTGGCGGCTTGGACCTTGATCACCGGCACGGGCCTCTGCAGCGGGTGGGCGCCTCCAATGGCTGCCGGCGAACCGCCTCCCGCCTCCGGATCCTGCGTCGCTTTCATCGCAGCTCCCTCATACGAACGAGGCGCTCGTCCCGATGCGGGACCGCAGCCAATGGCACCACCGATCGAGCCTGTCGCCCCGCCCTGCCGCGACCTCGAAGATGAGGAGGTCGGGTCGGATCCGCCTGGCGTTGGCGAGGCAGCGCTCGACGTCGAAGGAGAGGTGGGGAAGGAGATCGATCTTGTTCAAGACCAGCACCTCCGCCGCTCGGAAGACGTGGGGATATTTGAGAGGTTTGTCTTCACCCTCCGTGACGGAGAGCACCACCACCTTGGCGCGCTCTCCCAGGTCGAAGAGGGCCGGGCAGACGAGGTTTCCGACGTTCTCCATGAAGACGATCGAGCCCGCCTCCGGCGCGAGGGCGCCGAGGCCTCGGGCGACCATGTCGGCGTCGAGATGGCAGCCGGCCCCCGTGTTGATCTGCACCGCCCTGCAGCCTGCCGCCCGGATCCGACTGGCGTCGGCGTCGGTCTCCTGATCGCCCTCGAGGACCGAGACCCGCGGTTCACCGGCGAAGCGTCGCGCCGTCGCCTCCAGGAGGGCGGTCTTTCCTGCGCCGGGAGATCCGATCAGGTTGAGGGCGAGGATCCCCCTCTCGGCGAACCAGCCTCGATTGCGAGCCGCCAGGCGATCGTTTTTGGCCAGGAGATCGAGCTCCAGCCTGGCGATGCGACTCGGCTGCCTCCTGCGCAGGGCTGGCTCGATCGACGCTGCGGCGCGATTCTCCGCGACGGCGATCCGCTCATCGCTATGCGAGTGCCCCTCAGGGTAGCCGTACGTGTGGGAGTGATCGTGGCCATGGCCGTGCGAGTGGCCATGAGCGTGGCCCTGGGCGTGCGAGTGATCGTGGTCATGTCCGGGACCATGGGCCTGGCCGAGCCCTTGGCCACCCCCATGATCGAAGAACGCCGAAGGTGATCCGACCGCGTCGCCGATGGTGACGCCGGCCTCGGAGCTACATCCGCAGATCGCGCACATCTCAGATCACCTCCAATTCCATCAGGCGAAGTTCTTCCCCCGCCAGGATCTGCAGATCGATCCCGCCACAGCCGCAGCGGGCCAGGGCCGTGGGGAGCTCGAACTCAGCGTCACAGGATCGACAATGAGCCCGGCCTTCGATCACTCGGATCTCGAGGCCCGCCCCCTCCAGCCGCGTCCCCTGGGTGCAGATCTCGAAGCAGAACTGCAGCGCGTCCGGAACCACCGCCGAGAGCCTGCCGATCTCGAGGCGCACGGTCAGCACCCGGGCGTCACCGATGGATTGCTCGATGGTCGTCACCAGATCCTCCATCAGCGAGAGCTCGTGCATGAAGGGCGAAGGTAGGCGGATCCCCGACGCGATCAAGTGATCGCAGCCTTGGCCGCATCGCCCATTGTTCACGATGCTCCACAGCTCCCGGGCCGACGCTTGATCGACCGATGGATCGCTCTAGCGTGGAGACATGGAGCCGACCTCGAACCATCCCGTGCGCCGCTCGATCCGGATCCGCGGCATCGTTCAGGCGGTGGGCTTTCGCCCTGCGATCTTCCGTCTGGCCCATGCACACCAGCTCGGCGGTCTCGTCCGCAACGAGCGCGGATCGGTCTGGATCGAGGTCGAGGGCGCCCCCGATCGAGTCTCTAGGTTCCTGGACGACTTCAGCGGCGCTCTGCCAGCGCCGGCCAGGGTGGACGCCCTCGAGTTCGCGGAGCTCTCGCCTCGGTACGAATCGCGCTTCTGCATCGAGTCGAACGCGACGGCGATTCGTGGCGAGGACCGGGAGGGGGCCGCCTCGATCCCTGCGGACCTCGCTCCCTGCGACGATTGCTTGCGGGAGCTCTTCGATCCCGGCGATCGCCGGCACCGCCACCCCTTTATCGGCTGCACCGCCTGTGGTCCCCGCTACACCATCGTGCGCTCGATCCCCTTCGACCGCGAGCGCACCACGATGGATCCCTTCATCCGCTGCGCCGCCTGCCGCCGCGAGTATGAGGACCCGCTGGATCGACGCTTCCACTCCCAGGCCAGCTCCTGCCCGGACTGTGGACCCAAGCTCTGGATCGAGGTGCACCAAGCGGGCGCCGCCTCGATCCCGGGCCCGCTCCCCGCCGGCCGGCCCCGTCTCTCCTTCGTGCCGATGAAGCATCCCGCGCCCCGGGACCGGCTCCCAGACGGTCCCCGCCTCGCCCACGCTCCCTGGATCGCCTCGGCCGGACAGGAGGCCGCCACAGCCGGTGACGCGCTGAGCGCGGCGGCGCTCGCGCTGCGGGCCGGCGCCATCGTCGCAGTGAAAGGTGCGGGAGGGTTCGCGCTGGCCTGTGACGCGCAGAACCATCACGCCTTGACGCGGCTGAGGGCGCGCAAGCGACGCCCGCACAAGCCCTTCGCCGTGATGGCGCGAGACATCGAGGCATTGGAGGCCATCGCTCTCGTCGGAGCGGAGGCGAGAGCGGCGCTCACCTCCCCTGCCCGACCCATCGTCCTGCTGCCGCTGCGGCAGCGACCGTCGCTCTCGCCGCTGATCGCCCCGGGGCTCGCGGAGGTGGGGGCCTTCTTGCCACCGACGCCCCTACAGCACCTCCTCGCCGCCGACGGTCCGCCGCTGCTGGTGATGACCAGCGGAAACCGATCGTCAGAGCCCATGGCCCGCACCAACGAGGAGGCCCGCGCCCAGCTCGAGGAGGTGGCGGACGCGCTCCTCCTCCACGATCGGGAGATCTGCGCCGGGGTGGACGACTCGGTGATCCGCATCGTAGCCGGGAGCAACCTCCCGATCCGACGGGCTCGGGGCTTCGTTCCGGATCCAATCGAGCTCCCGATCGCGGGGCCTCCGCTGCTGGCGGTAGGGGCGGGCGAGAAGAACACCATCTGTCTCGCGGCGAGCGGGAGCGCCCACGTCTCTGCGCACCTCGGGGATCTCGATGATCCGGCGGCCTATACGCGCTTCCGCGAGACCATCGATCACCTCTCTCACCTCCACGGCGTGGAGCCCCAAGCCGTCGCCCACGACCTCCATCCGGACCTCCGCTCCACCCGCTGGGCCCAGGAGTCGGGCCTCCCTCTGATCCCGGTGCAGCACCACCACGCCCACGTCGCCTCCTGCCTGGTCGAGCACCGCCGGACAGATCCCGTCGTTGCCATCGCCTTCGACGGCATGGGGTTGGGCGGCGACGGCAGCCTCTGGGGCGGCGAGATCCTCCTCGCAGATCTCCGCTCCTTCCGGAGGCTCGGCCACCTTCGCGCCCTCGCGCTCCCGGGTGGAGAGGCGGCCATCCGCGCGCCGTGGCGCTCGGCGATGGCGGCGCTCCTCGACGCAGGCGAGGCCGAAGGCCACCTCCGCTCGATCGGCTCGGACGAGAGGCGCAAGATTCGCCGCGTCCTCGACGCGGGACTCGCGCCCCTCTCCACCGGCGCTGGTCGCTGGTTCGACGCGGTGGCTGCGCTCTGCGGTCTGCGCACCGAGGTCTCCTACGATGGCCAGGCTCCCGCCGAGCTGGAGGCCGCCGCCGCCGGTGCGCCAACGGGCGACGCCTTCGACTTCGAGATCCTCTCTCCACGGGATCTCATCTCCGGCCCGGAAGCGCTCCCCTTCGAGGTCGATCTTCGCCCGACCATCCGAGGGCTCGTCCACGCCCTGCGCCGCGGCGCCGTCCTTCCTACCCTGTCGGCGCGCTTTCACTCCACGATGGCGCGGATCATCCAGGCCTCTTGCCGCAAGGTCCGTGCAGCCGGTGGTCCGGCCACCGTCGCGCTGGTCGGTGGATGCTTCCAGAACCGGCGCCTCACGGAAGAGGCCCTCTCCCTCCTCGAGGCCGATGGCTTCGAGGTGCTGCGCAACCTCCGGATCCCGCCGAACGACGGGGGGATCTCGTTGGGGCAGGCGGCCATCGCCTCCTGCCTACTCTCGTCCGCGCCGACCAAGGAGTCGATCGATGTGCCTCGCGATCCCCGGTGAGCTGATCGAGCTGTCCGAGAAGCACGGACTGCGCTTCGGCAAGGTGCGCTTCGCGGGGATCTCCCGAGAGGTGTGCATGGAGTATCAGCCCGACGCACAGCCTGGAGACTTCGTCCTCGTCCACGTGGGCTTCGCGATCTCGACCATCGATCGCAAGCGCGCCGAAGAGACCTGGGCGGTGCTGGAGCAGATCGGACAGACCGCCGACCTGGAGACGTAAGGAGGCATCGAGATGAAGTACATCGACGAATATCGCGATCCCGAGCTGGCCGCGTCCCTGGTCCGGGAGATCCGCAAGACCGCCTCGAAGCCCTGGGTGATCATGGAGGTCTGCGGCGGGCAGACCCACTCCATCGTCCGCTACGGCATCGATCGCCTGCTCCCCGAGGCGATCGAGCTGGTGCACGGGCCGGGCTGCCCGGTCTGCGTCACCGCCCTCGAGACCATCGATCGCGCCCACGCCATCGCCTCCCGCCCCGAGGTGATCTTCACCTCCTTCGGCGACATGCTGCGGGTGCCGGGATCCCGCGGCGATCTGCTGGCGCTCAAGGCAGCGGGCGCCGACGTGCGGGTGGTCTACTCGCCGATGGACGCCCTGCGCCTGGCCCGGGAGAACCCCGATCGCAAGGTGGTCTTCTTCGGGATCGGCTTCGAGACCACCGCCCCGCCGAACGCCATGGCGCTCTCGCTGGCCAGACGCGACGGGATCGCGAACTTCTCCATGCTGGTCTCCCACGTGCTGGTGCCGCCGTCGATCGCGTCGATCCTCCAGGCGCGGGGCAATCGGGTCCAGGCCTTCCTCGGGCCGGGCCACGTCTGTGCCATTACCGGCTTCCGTGCCTATGAGGCCCTGGTCCAGAGGTACAAGACCCCCATCGTGATCTCGGGCTTCGAGCCCATCGATCTCCTCGAGGGGATCCTGATGGTGGTGCGCCAGCTCGAGTCCGGCAGGGCGCAGGTCGAGAACCAATACGCGCGAATGGTCACGCGCGACGGCAGCCCCGCCGCCCGGATGCTCGTGGACGAGGTCTTCGAGACCGTCGATCGCAAGTGGCGCGGGGTCGGCTCCATCCCCAAATCCGGCTTCCGCCTGCGGCACGAGTACCGGGACCACGACGCCTACCGGCTCTTCGAGGTGGAGGACATCGGCACCCTCGAGCCCAAGGCCTGTATCAGCGGGCTGGTCCTGCGCGGGCTGAAGAAGCCCTGCGACTGCCCCGAGTTCGGCAGGAGCTGTACCCCTCAGAACCCGATGGGCGCGACCATGGTGTCGGGAGAGGGCGCCTGCGCCGCCTACTACGTCTACGGCCGTCGTCCGAGCGAATCAACCCGCACCGAGACCTCCGAGAGGCCGGCCGATGTGCGAGTCGACCCGCCGACGAGACATCCGAGAGGGTCGATGAGCGAGTCAACCAGTCCACGAGACATCCAGGAGGTCAGCCGATGAGGGAGTCGATCCTGCGAAAGGCCCGCGAGAGCGCTGAGATGATGGTGGGCTTCGCCGAGCAGAACGCCGACGAGCTGGCGCGCTGCGTCGGGAAGATGGCCGTCCGCTTCCGCGAAGGAGGGCGCCTGCTGGTCATGGGCAACGGCGGCTCCGCCTGCGACGCCCAACACGTCGCCGTGGAGTTCAACCACCCCATCGTCGAGAAGCGAAAGCCGCTGCCGGCCCAGGCGCTCACCGCCGACGTCGCCTGGCTCACGGCCATCGGCAACGACACCGACTTCTCCAGGGTCTACCTCGAGCAGATCGAGGCCATCGCCCGCCCGATCGACATCATGCTCGGGATCTCCACCTCCGGCGCGTCCACCAACGTCAACCGCGCGCTGCGCCGGGGCAAGGAGCTCGGCCTCCTCACCTTGGGCTTCTCCGGCAGGGACGGCGGCTCGATGGTGGATCTATGTGATTTCTGCTTCGTGGCCCCCTCCTGGTCCGTCCATCGGATCCAGGAGACGCATACGCTCTTGCTGCACCTGCTCTGGGATCATGTCCACGTCGCCCTCGGAGAAGACGATGTCCTCTGAGATCGCCCCCCTCGGCTCCTGCCCCGTGCCCAACAACCAGCCGGAGCGGATCCTGATGGGCCACGGCAGCGGGGGGCGCCTGACCTCGAAGCTGATCGAGGAGGTGATCCTCCCCGCCTTCCGCAACCCGATCCTCGAGACGCTGGACGACTGCGCCCTCCTCGAGACGAGCGGCGGCGAGCGCCTCGCCTTCACCACCGACTCCTACGTGGTGAGCCCGATCTTCTTCCCCGGCGGAGACATCGGCTCTCTGGCAGTCCACGGCACGGTGAACGACCTCGCCATGGGTGGTGCCGTGCCCATGGCTCTATCGCTCTCCCTGATCCTCGAGGAGGGCTTCTCAATCACGGATCTACGCCGCGTGGTCGAGTCGGCCCGTGGAGCGGCGGCCCGGGTGGGCGTCCGCATCGTCACCGGCGACACCAAGGTGGTGGGACACGGCAGCGGCGATCAGATCTTCATCAACACCTCCGGCGTCGGCTCGCTCGCTCGGGGCGTGCACCTCGCCTCCTCTCGGATCGAGGCGGGCGATCACATCCTCGTCTCCGGCACCGTGGGCGATCACGGCATCGCCATCATGGCGCAGCGCCAGCAGCTCGAGCTCGAGGGGGAGCTCGTCAGCGACACTGCTCCGCTCCATGACCTCGCCCAGGCGATCCTCGCCGCATGCCCCGACGTCCACGCCATGCGCGATCCCACCCGCGGCGGCCTCGCCGCCACCCTCGTGGAGATCGCGTCGCGGCGCGGCCTCGGCATCGAGGCCACCGAGACCGCGCTGCCCATCCGCGACGCGGTCCGAGGCGCCTGCGAGCTCCTGGGCCTCGACCCGCTGCTGGTGGCCAACGAGGGCAAGCTGGTGGCCTTCGTCCCCGAGGCAGGTGTGGACGCCGCCCTCGCGGCCATGCAGGCCCACCCACTCGGGCGCTTGGCTGCCTGCATCGGAAGGGTCACGGTCGATCATCCGGGCATGGTGGTGCTGCGAACGCCCGTGGGCGGCAGCCGGATCCTCGACCTGCCCTTCGCGGAGCTGCTGCCCCGCATCTGTTGACCACGAAGGAGGTGCCCGATGGCGGAAGCGGTGAACGGTGCCAATGAGGTTCATGTACTGTGGACGTCCGAGGGGATGAGCTGCGACGGCGATACGGTCTCCATGACCGCCGCGACCAACCCGAGCATCGAAGACGTGGTCCGTGGCCTGATCCCCGGCCTCCCCAAGGTGCACCTCTACAACAAGGTGCTCTCCTACGCGAACGGCGAAGAGTTCGTCGAGGCCTTCCGCCGGGCCGATCGCGGCGAGCTGGATCCCTTCGTGCTGATCATCGAGGGGTCGATCCCCAACGAGAAGATCAACGGAGACGGCTTCTGGACCTCCCTCGGCAACGATCCGATCACCGGCGATCCCATCACCCTCAACGAGTGGATCGATCGGCTGGCCCCCAAGGCCTGGGCCGTGGTCGCCGCGGGCACCTGCGCCACCTACGGCGGGATCCACGCCATGGCGGGCAACCCTACCGGCTGTATGGGCCTCGCCGACTACCTGGGCTGGGATTATCGGGCAAAGTCGGGCCTCCCGATCGTGAACGTGCCCGGATGTCCCATCCAACCCGACAACTTCATGGAGACCCTGACCTGGCTGCTCTACCAGGCCGCGGGGAAGAACCCGCCGATTCCCCTCGACGAGCAGCTCCGACCCACCTGGCTCTTCGGCAAGACGGTCCACGAAGGATGTGACCGCGCCGGCTACTACGAGCAGGCCGACTTCGCCGTCGATTTCAACTCGCCAAAATGCCAGGTGAAGGTCGGCTGCTGGGGGCCGGTGGTGAACTGCAACGTCCCCAAGCGCGGCTGGATGAACGGCATCGGGGGCTGCCCGAACGTCGGCGGGATCTGCATCGGCTGCACCATGCCGGGTTTCCCGGACAAGTTCATGCCCTTCATGGATCGTCCCCCGGGCTCGATGTTCTCCGGGACGATGATTCGTCCCTATGGAGAGCTCATCCGCAAGCTTCGGAGCATGACCAACTCCACCCTGAACGAAGAGCCGAAGTGGCATCACAATGGCACGCGGCTGACCAGCGGCTACGAGCCGAGCTGGCAGGGCGACGCGCGCTAAAAAACATCCAAAACGTAGTCGAAAGGGGCCGATCATGCAGACCACCGAGGTCCACCCTCAGCGCAAGCTCGTCGAGATGGCCTGGGATCCGATCACCCGGATCATCGGGAACCTGGGGATCTATACGAAGATCGACTTCGAGAACCGGCAGGTGGTCGAGTGCAAGAGCACCTCCTCGCTTTTTCGAGGGTATAGCGTCTTCATGAGGGGCAAGGATCCCCGCGACTCCCACTTCATCACCAGCCGGATCTGCGGCATCTGCGGAGACAACCACGCCACCTGCTCGGTGTATGCGCAGAACATGGCCTACGGGATCCGTCCGCCCGCCCTGGCAGAGTGGATCATCAACCTCGGCGAGGCCGCCGAGTACATGTTTGACCACTCGATCTTCCAGGACAATCTAGTCTTCGTCGACTTCTGCGAGCAGATGGTCAAGGAGACCAACCCCAA